>CAJUSH010000005.1 GCA_910589045.1 uncultured Eubacterium sp. | reverse complement strand
TGCGGCGCGGGCCGGGAAATGGGAAGCTGCGCTGAAAATATGTAGAAAGAGGGACATCACAATGGCAAAGGACAGCTATGACGCCGGGAGTATATCGGTCTTAGAAGGACTTGAAGCGGTCCGAAAGCGGCCGGGCATGTACATCGGCAGCGTATCGAGAAAGGGTCTGAACCATTTAATTTACGAGATTGTGGATAATTCCGTGGACGAGCATCTGGCAGGGTTTTGCGATACGATTCATGTAACGCTGGAGGCGGACGGCTCCTGCACGGTGGAGGACAACGGACGGGGGATTCCGGTGGGGATGCATGAGAAGGGCGTGTCTGCGGCCCGACTTGTCTTTACGACGCTCCACGCGGGCGGAAAATTTGACAGCAGTGCATACAAGACCAGCGGCGGCCTGCACGGCGTCGGCTCCTCGGTGGTAAATGCGCTCTCTACCTGTATGGACGTGCAGATCAGCCGGGAGGGGCGTATTCACCACGACCGCTACGAGCGGGGCAACCCGGTGATTGCTTTGGAGGACGGGCTGCTTCCGGTCATTGGCAAGAGCAGGAAAACCGGAACGAAGATAAACTTTCTGCCTGACCCGGAGATTTTCGAAAAAACCCGCTTTAAGAGCGACGATGTGAAAAGCCGGATGCATGAGACGGCGTACCTGAATCCGGAGCTGACGATCATTTATGCGGATAAGCGGGACGGGAAGGACGAGCAGATCGTGTTTCACGAGCCGGATGGCATCCGGGGCTTTGTCCGTGACATCAACAAAAGCATCGAGACGATCCACGATGTGGTCTATTTTAAGGGCGAGAGCGACGGTATCGGCGTGGAGGCGGCATTTCAGTATACAAATGAGTTTCATGAAAATATTTTAGGCTTCTGCAACAATATCTACAATGCGGAGGGCGGCGCGCATATCACAGGCTTTAAGACCGTGTTTACGACGGTGATCAACCAGTACGCGAGGGAGCTTGGCATTTTGAAGGAGAAGGATGCAAACTTTACCGGAACCGACGTGCGCAACGGCATGACGGCAGTGATTTCCATCAAGCATCCGGACCCCCGCTTTGAGGGGCAGACAAAGACGAAGCTGGACAACCAGGATGCGGCGAAGGTGACGGCAAAGGTCACGGGAGACGAGATACAGCTCTTTTTTGACAAGCATATAGAGACGTTGAAGGCGGTGATTGAGTGCGCCTTAAAGGCGGCGAAAATTCGAAAGACCGAGGAGCGGGCAAAGACAAACCTGCTCACAAAGCAGAAGTTTTCCTTTGATTCCAACGGAAAGCTGGCGAACTGCGAGTCCCGGGATGCCTCCAAATGTGAGATTTTTATCGTGGAGGGAGATTCTGCGGGAGGCTCCGCAAAAATGGCCAGAAACCGGATGTACCAGGCGATCATGCCGATTCGGGGCAAGATTTTGAACGTTGAGAAGGCGTCGATTGACAAGGTGCTGGCGAACGCGGAGATCAAGACGATGATCAACGCCTTTGGCTGCGGCTTTTCCGAGGGGTACGGCAACGACTTTGATATTTCAAAGCTGCGCTACGACAAGATTATTATTATGGCGGATGCCGACGTGGACGGCGCACACATCTCAACGCTTCTGCTCACGCTCTTTTACCGGTTTATGCCGGAGCTGATTTTTGAGGGGCACGTCTACATTGCGATGCCTCCGCTGTATAAGGCGATGCCGAAAAAAGGCCCGGAGGAATATCTTTACGACGATGCCGCGCTGGAAAAATACCGGAAAAAGCACACCGGAAGCTTTACGCTGCAGCGCTACAAGGGACTTGGCGAGATGGATGCGGACCAGCTCTGGGAGACGACCCTGAACCCGGAGACACGGCTGTTAAAAAAGGTGGAGATTGAGGACGGGCGTATGGCCGGCGACGTGACCGCGATGCTTATGGGGACGGATGTGCCGCCCCGCAAGGCGTTTATCTACGAGCACGCGCGGGATGCGGAGCTGGATATATAACCGGATCCGGGAAGGAGCTGACCAAAAACCGGCGGGAAGGAGCTTTCCGGGGAAGAGTCCCGAAGCAGACAGCAATGAAAACGGCATAACGGAATAGAAGAATTAGGAGAGATTTCATAAATGGATGAACAGGAAAGACTGATACGGACCGAGTACTCGGAGGTCATGCAGAAATCATATATTGATTACGCCATGAGTGTCATTATCGCCCGGGCGCTGCCGGACGTGCGGGACGGTTTAAAGCCGGTGCAGCGCAGGACGCTCTATGATATGTATGAGCTGGGCATCCGCTATGACCGGCCTTACCGCAAGAGCGCCCGTATCGTGGGCGATACGATGGGTAAATACCACCCGCACGGCGACAGCTCCATCTATGACGCCCTGGTGGTCATGTCCCAGGATTTTAAAAAGGGTCTGCCGCTCATAGACGGTCATGGCAATTTCGGTTCCATCGAGGGGGACGGCGCGGCGGCGATGCGTTACACCGAGGCGCGCCTGCAAAGGATTACGCAGGAGGCGTATCTGGCGGATCTGGACAAGGATGTTGTGGATTTTGTCCCGAATTTTGACGAGACGGAGAAGGAGCCGGAGGTGCTTCCGGTGAAGGTGCCGAATATTCTCATCAACGGCGCGGAGGGCATTGCGGTCGGCATGGCGACATCTATCCCGCCGCATAATTTTGCCGAGGTGATCGAGGGTGTCAAGGCGTACATGAAAAATCCGGATATCAACACGGAGCAGATGATGGGCTACATCAAGGGGCCGGACTTTCCAACCGGCGGCATCGTCACAAACCAGGACGAGCTGCTGGGTATTTATTCTACCGGCGTGGGGAAGATCAAGGTCCGGGGCAGGGTCGAGACCGAAAAGCTAAAGGGCGGCAAGGAGTGTATCGTTGTCACAGAGATTCCATACACGATGATCGGAGCGGGCATCGGAAAGTTTTTGAACGATGTGTACGGTCTGGTGGAAAAGAAGCTCACGAACGATATCGTGGACATTTCCAACCAGTCCTCCAAGGAGGGCATCCGCATCGTGATCGAGCTGAGAAAGGGCGCGGATGTGGAAAATCTGTGCAACCTTCTGTATAAAAAGACAAAGCTCGAGGATACCTTCGGCGTGAACATGCTGGCGGTGGCAGACGGAAAGCCCGAGACGATGGGGCTGGTGCCGATGATCCGCCACCATGTGGATTTTCAGTATGAGCTAGCCACGCGGAAGTATAAAACGCTGCTTGCGAAGGAGCTGGAAAAGCAGGAGGTGCAGGAGGGACTCATCAAGGCCTGCGACGTGATCGATCTGATCATTGAGATTCTGCGGGGCAGCAAAAATGTGAAGGACGCGAAGGCATGCCTGACCTCAGGAGATACATCGAAAATAAAATTTAAACATAAGGAATCAGAAAAGGATGCGAAGCTGCTGCGCTTCACGGAGCGTCAGGCGACGGCGATTCTGGAGATGCGCCTTTACAGGCTCATCGGCCTGGAGATAGAGGCGCTTCTTAAGGAGCATGAGCAGACGATGAAAAACATTGCCGAGTACGAAAAGATTCTCGGAAACCGCGGGGTGATGGCAAAGGTTATCATCAAGGAGCTGGAGGGCTACCGAAAGGCCTACGGCAGAGAGCGGCGCACTACCATCGACAATGTGGCGGAGGCTGTCATTGCGGAGCCGAAGCTGGAGGAGATGGACGTGGTCGTGCTCATGGACCGCTTCGGCTACGCGAAGGCGGTGGATGTGGCGACCTACGAGCGCTATAAGGAAGCTGCGGACGGTGAGAACCGCTATATATTTATGTGTAAAAATACAGATAAGCTATGCATGTTTACAAACCGGGGGAATATGCATTTGCTGAAGGTGCTTGATCTTCCCTTCGGCAGGTTCCGGGACAAGGGAACGCCTGTCGATAATCTGAGCAACTACGACAGCAGCACAGAGCAGCTCATCTATTTATCGGTAATGAGTGATTTGTTAAATAAAAAATTGATTTTCGGAACAAAGATGGCTATGCTTAAGCTGGTGGACGGTGCAGAATTTGAGGTCGGAAAGCGCACAACCGCGGCGACGAAGCTGGCTGCGGAGGACGAGCTGATCTTTATCGGTGTTGCGGAGCCGGATGCAACCCTTGTGATGGAGTCGGCAAAGAGTGTGTTCCTGCGGATTTCCATCGATACGGTGCCGGAGAAGAAGAAGACGGCAATCGGTGTCCGGGGTATGCGTCTGGCCGCGGGAGACGAGCTGGCTGCGATCTACTGTCTGGGCGCCGGGGACAATGAAATGCGGTACGGAGGAAAGGACGGGCAGGTGGCATTAAACCGTCTGCACGTCTGCAATCGGGATACAAAGGGAGTAAAGCGCTGATGAAAAAGGTATTGTTTGATTTAGACGGGACACTGGTTAATTCCCAGGAGGGAATCACGAAGGGCGTGCAGTATGCACTCCGCGAATATATGGGAATCGAGGAGCCGGATCTGGAGTCGCTGCGCTGCTTTATCGGGCCGCCGCTTGCGCTCATGTTTGACGCAAAGTACCGGATTCCAAAGGAGCATATCGAGCCGATCATTGACAAATACCGGGAGTACTATGACGCAACCGGCATGAATGAGTGCGCGCTTTATCCGGGCGTGCGGGAGATTTTGCAGCATCTGCGGGAGAAAGGGCACACCATTGCCCTTGCATCCTCAAAGCCGGAGCACAACTGCGAGGGCATTTTGAAAAATCTCGGCGTGGCAGATTATTTTGACTATATTGTCGGTGCCACACGCGGGCCGGAGCGCAGGGAAAAGGTGCTTGTTTTGCAGGAGGCATTTCGGCGGATGGGTGTGACGGATTTAAAGGACGCTGTGCTGATCGGTGATACAAAGTACGATGCGCTAGGCGCAAAGGCAGCGGGCATCGACTGTGTGGGCGTGACCTTCGGCTTTGGCACGAGAGAGGAGCTTTTGGAGTCCGGAGCCGTTGCGGTGTTTGACACGATGGCGGAGGTGGAGGAATATCTGGATGCCTCGCGCTAATGTACATAGACGGCGACAGGCAGCAGGGAGGGTTTACTAAATGGCAGTGAGACAGTACACGAGGGGCATGCGGCTGTGGTCAGTGATTTATCCGGTATTTCTATATTTTGCGGTGAGCCAGCTTTTGGATGTTGTACAGCAGATGCTGCCATTTATGGCAAGCCAGGATGCGGTCATGCGCCAGGGCGTGGATACCCTCGGGGGTCTGCTTGTCCTGTATGCCGGCTTTTTAAAAAATGGGCGGTCGGGTGAAATGTGGCGCGGCGTTTCTGCTTCTGCGGGAGACGGGAGCGAAAAAACACGCATCGCGGGTACTCGTGCCGCAGGTGAGCTCAAAGAGAGCGGGGCATATGCTGAAGCAGGTGTGTCAGGCGGACAGCTTTTCGGCTTTTTTATCGCGGCGCTTCTGCTGGGCTGCGGGAGCTTTGCTCTGAATAACCTCATTGCTTTGACGGATTTGATTGAGCGTTCAGACAGCTATCAGTTTGTGGAGCAGTCTTTTTATTCGTCGCGTCTGGTATGGGAGATTGCGGTGCTGTGTATCCTTACCCCGATTGCGGAGGAGCTTTTGTACCGCAGGATTGTTTTTTGCGGGCTTCGCAGCTGGATTGGGCGGTGGGGCGCGGTTTTGGGGAGCGCGCTGCTCTTTGGAGTGATGCATATGAACCTGGTGCAGATGCTCTACGCTTCCGGGCTTGGAATTTTGCTCGGCATTCTGATGGAGTATTACGGAAATGTCGGCATTGCCGTGTGCGGGCACATCGCGGCGAATCTGCTATCGGTGCTGCGCAGTGAGCTCGGTCTTTTTTCGGGGCTGGAAAAGGGGAGCGGGGTTTACTGGGCCGTCACGCTGGCGGCTCTGGCCGTCACGGCGGGTCTGACACTCTGGTATGTGTGGCGCATGAGACGCGAAGATGCCCCTTAGGCGTTTGAGCTGTGGAGGGAATGGGATGGAGCGAAGAAAACAATGGTACGGTATGCTGGCAGGCTTTGCGGCTGGTGTCCTTTTTGTTTTGCTGATCTGGCTGTTTGGCAGCGGGATGGCAGTGCAGGCTGGCGGGCCGGATGAAAACGTGCAGGAGCGGGCGGCTCTTCCGGGAGCCGCGCAGACATATGAAAAGTGGGAGCGCACAGCGGTCTATACCGGGGGCGATACCGTGAGCTATCAGGGTCAGGCTTATCGTGCGAAGTGGTGGACGCAGGGCGAGGAGCCGGGAAAGAGCGACGTGTGGGAAAGACTGGGTGTGTCGGAGAACGAAGCAGGAGTGCAGCCTGACGGGGGAGCGCAGCAGCCGGAGGGTGTGAAAAATGTGCCGGTGGATGCGTCCGTGCCAAAGGATACCGATCTGACGGATTTTAAGGTGGTGGGCTATTTTCCCAGCTGGAAGCCGGACAAGCTCTCCAGTGTAGATTTTAATATTGTGACTCACGTCTGCTATGCCTTTGCTGTTCCAAAGGCGGACGGGACGCTGCGGGCTCTGGAAAATCCGAAAACGGCAAGAGCCCTGATTCGTTCTGCCCATAAAAACGGGGCGAAGGTGCTCTTATCGGTGGGCGGCTGGGATTATAACGGCACACCTCTGGAGGGTGTGTTTATGGAGGCTGCCGCTACCGGGGCAAAGCGGAAGCGTTTGGTGAAAAATATTGTTGCAATGTGCAAAAAATACGGCTTTGACGGTGTGGACATGGACTGGGAGCATCCGCGGGCAGACGGCGGGAGCGCGAAACGGTATGAGGCGACGATGCTGCTTTTGTCTAAAAAGCTTCATGCGCAGAACCTGCTTCTGACAGCGGCGGTGTTAAGCGGGGCGACGCCCGACGGAAACATTTATTACGATGCCGCGGCGCAGACGAATGCCGTCTTAAACGAGGTGGATTTTATCAATGTCATGGCTTATGACGGCGGTGACGGGGAACGTCATTCGTCCTACCGTTTTGCCGTGAATTGTGCAAAATACTGGAAAGAGACGCGGGGGCTGCCCGCGCATAAGGTAGTGCTGGGCGTTCCCTTCTACGCGCGGCCGGGCTGGGCGGATTATGGGACGATCTTAAAGGCCGTGCCCGGCGCAAACAAAAAAGACCATGTGAGCTACAACGGCATGGAGGTGTATTACAACGGTGTCGGCACGATAAAGAAAAAGGCACGCTATGCCAAAAAGAACCTGGGCGGCATTATGATCTGGGAGCTGACCATGGATACTGCAAGCAAAAGCAGGAGCCTGCTGCAGGCGATTGGGAAGGTGGCAGGCAGCCGCCCGAACTAATAGGAATCCGCTTTGCAGTAATGCGGATGCAATGATTTCTTCATCATACGATTTACAAATAGTGAGGGAACCAACCAACAAAAAGCAGTCAGAACAACTATAATGATAAACAGCATCCAAACCGGGTAACTAAAAACTGCATATTCGACCATTCCGGCAAAGGCTTGATACACAAGAAACAGCAGTGCATTTCCACATGTTAGGCATAGGGCAAGTGAAATAAGGGCGTAGCAAAGTCCTTCCATTTGAAGCATCCGACGACATTGCTTTTTTGTCATACCGATACGCTCCATAGCATACAGCTCATACTTTCGCGCTTCGATGTTTGTGAACATAATGTTTGCAAAATTAAGAACGCCGATAAAAGCCAGAACGAAAGCCATTCCACCGCCTAAGGTATAGAGTGTGATTTTGGCGGAATGCAGCCCCTCTATCAATTCAGCTTTTGAAATGATAGAGATTTCGCTCGACGGAGTGCACAGTTCACGAATATCAGAAAGCACCATATTTTCGTCAGGTGAAGCGACATCAATTCCAAGTGAAGAAATATATGCTTCGGGAGCAAGCTTTTCCATACCGGCATCACTGACAAAGACATAAGGCGCATCAGAGCTTAATCCGCCGTAATAACTGCCGGGAAGAAAACCGCCAATCGGAATTTCCATTGATTGATCATTTGGAATAACCTCATATTGGCTTAACTGACCGGCTTGAAAATGAAGTGTCATATTATCCGGAAACAAATCTGGATTATCACAGGCTATCAGACCGTATTTACCTTGACAAAATCCCTCATAGTCCAGTCCCTTTTCTGTTATATAGTCTTTTAGCCTGTCAGCACCAATACAGACCAGCTGGGTATAGAAACGGGTTGGGTATTGTTCGTAATAATTTGTGTCTGGAGCTTCCATTCCCTGTGACCGGTATTTGTCTTGAATATATGGATAGAACACATCCCTGGAGTACTCCGGCATGATTGTCTGTTCTTTTTGGAAACTGATTTTGCTGACACCATCAATAGAAGTCAGTTCACTTATAAATTTTTCGTCAAAAGGCTGACTTTGCTTCCCGTTATATCCGAGTGTTAATGTCTGATTTGTAAGCTCAATATCATATTCCATCTCATAATCTACAAAGTTATCGGTACGCATACTTTGGATGAAAAGTGTCACTGTCAAACAGGAGGTAATTCCTAAAAAAATAGATAAAACAGTGAGAATGCTTTTCTTCTTTGTATGTTTCGCAGAGCCATTCGCCACGCAGAAAAATGTCTGCTTTTTAACTGTGACTTGCCTTTGCCTGTCTCACTCTGATAATGTAAGGCAGTTACCGGAGAAACCTTTTTGGCAATTTGCGCAGGCTTTAGAACAGAGAGAAAAACCATTATCAGTGAAAAAACTGCTGCTCCGAGATAAATAGCAGGCTGATGGACGACTGTAATACCACTGTCTGCTTCCGTTAAGGTACGAAGTGCCGCCGGGATGATGAAATGGGACAAAATATAGCTTGCTAGTAATCCGGCTGCAATTCCCAGGCAGGCAAGTTTTATAGCTTGTTTTGAGATGATTTTACTGATCTGCGCAGAAGTTGTTCCAAGGGTACGCAGCTGTCCGTAAAACTGAATATCATTTGATATTGAAATATAAAAAATGTTATAAATCAAAAGATACCCACACAGCGCAATGCAAAAGCCAAGAGCGATGCAAAGAACGAATGCCTGCAGATGAGAGCTGCCATCCGACAAATCGGGATTAACCGAAAGTTCCTGACCATGCTCAAGGTTCATGCCATTTTCCAGTGCCAAAACAGCTTCGAGAACATTTCGCGTATCAGAAAAACGCATATCCGCCGTTGTTTGAGGGTTGTTCCAAATATCAAAATTCACTTCGTCGCAAAACGCTTCTGATACCAATAAGTAGGCGATGTTTCCATCTCCAATATAATCATATTCGTCAAACCAGCCGGACAAGCGAAAAGTCTTCTGTAACTCAAGCATGGAACCAGTGCGGCAGGTAAAGGGCAATTCCATTCCTATATAGGGCTTTGTTATGTTCCATTTTTCTAAAACCCAAAGAGGAACCATGATTTCATTCGCACTGCCGGGGTAGCTGCCGCTGATATTGTCCAGGACGGGAGTACGATGTTTTTCCCATTCAGACGAATTGTAAAATCTAAAGCCAATAGAAAGGTTTGAATTGTTTGTATCAAAGTCAGCCCTTACAAAGCTCAGTAAAAACACATCGGCTCGCATGCCGATATCTTTTATTTCTTCTGACACTGATAAATATTCATATTGCTGTGCTGATGGAGCATTTAGTGCCGCATGACCATTTGTTCCCCTGGTTTGCTCCTGCTGAAGTTTCCAGGAATTGACATAATTACCGCCAATCGAAAAAACGGTACAGATTAAAAGTGCTGTCAGGAAGATCGCGAAAACTGCAATTCCATTTCTTAATTTATTTCGTTGGAAACAGCGGTTTGCCAGCTTTTTGATGACAGCCCTGTTGTTATTGCCAAATAAAATGTCATTCATAGTTTTCGTTCCCTTCATTCGGAAATTCTTCCATCCTCAATGCGGACAATACGGTCTGCAAGCTGGGCGATTTCGCTATTGTGGGTAATCATTACAATCGTTTGATGAAACTTCTGGCTCGTTGCTTTCAGCAGTCCCAAAACATCGCTGCTTGTTCTGCTGTCGAGGTTGCCCGTTGGTTCATCGGCTAATATGATGGCAGGCTTTGATACAAGGGCACGGGCGATCGCTACACGCTGTTGCTGACCGCCGGATAAGTTGTTCGGCATATTTTGCAGCTTATCCCCGAGTGCCAGCATTTGCACAACTTCATCCATGAAATTTTTATCTACGGTATCGCCATCCAATTCTACGGGTAAAACAATGTTTTCATATACATTGAGAACGGGGACAAGGTTATAGTTCTGGAAAATAAAACCGATACTGCGTCTGCGGAAAATGGTAAGCTGTTCATCGTTCAGCGCTGACAAATCCTTTCCCTTGACCTTTACATTACCGGAAGAGGGAATATCCAGGCCGCCCATCATATTGAGCAATGTGGATTTTCCGCTGCCGGAAGTGCCAACAATGGCAACAAATTCTCCCGGTTCGACAGTGAGAGATACACCATCCAGAGCTTTTGTGATATTCGGCCCGGCGCCATAGTATTTTTTCAGGTCCTTTGCTTCTAAAATGCTCATAGAGAACACCATCCTTTCTTGTGATGACTTGATTATAAAGGGCAATGGTCACAGAAATGTCACAGCTAATATGTAAACTGCCCTGAAATGTCATAATTTTGTGATATTTCAAAAAACAAGTGATTCATGGGGAAGAATATGCTTTTTTTCAGCATTCAGCAAAGAGGCCGCCCTGCGGTGCCGTGTCTATGGAAGCATGACGAATGACTATCCGGCAATCGGTAGTTGGCCGCACTTAATTTTCTTCGGTTTTTTCCGGTGTTCGGGCTTTGAATTGTGCGTATAACTCAATATGAGAGCGACAATTCTATTAGAAGTCAGACAATAATAGAAAATATACGAAATTTAGAAACAATCAGACAATTTTGGCGAAACGCAGGATGGACGGAAGCTTTTTTTTGCAGTATATTTATTACAGTTCAGATATCGTTCAACCGGTGAATGGGAGGCGGCAGCCCGTATACCATGTAAAGCCGTGGGGACCGGATGGAAGAAATTTAAACCTGGAAAGGGGAATGGCATATGAGAGAGCATGTAACAGACGAGGGCAGGACGCAGGCGCAGGGACTTTACGACCCGGCGTTTGAGCACGATAATTGCGGAATCGGCGCGGTGGTGGACGTCAGAGGACGAAAGAGCCACTCGACCGTGGAGCAGGCGCTAAAGATTGTGGAAAACTTGAAGCACCGGGCAGGAAAGGACGCGGAGGGAAAGACCGGGGACGGCGTCGGTATTCTCCTGCAGGTGTCGCATAAATTTTTCTCCAAGGCGGTCAGGCCGCTTGGCTTTGCGCTTGGCGGGGAGCGGGATTTTGGCGTGGGCATGTTTTTCTTCCCGCAGGATGAGCTGCGGCGCAACCAGGCGAAGAAGATGTTCGAGGTCATCGTGGAAAAGGAAGGGCTGGCGCTGTTAGGCTGGCGCGAGGTTCCCACCCAGCGGAGCGTGCTCGGGCAGAAGGCGAGGGACTGCATGCCCTGTATTATGCAGGCGTTTATCAAGCGCCCGGAGCATGTGGCAAAGGGACTGGATTTTGACCGGATGCTCTACATCGTGCGCCGGGTGTTTGAACAGAGCAACGAGGTGACCTACGTCGCGTCGCTCTCGAGCCGCACGATCGTCTACAAGGGTATGTTTCTGGTGGATCAGCTTCGGCTGTTTTTTGACGACCTGCAGGATCCGGATTATGAGTCGGCGATTGCTACCGTGCACTCGCGCTTCAGCACAAACACAAACCCCAGCTGGGAGCGGGCGCATCCGAACCGTCTGATCGTGCACAACGGGGAGATCAACACCATCCGGGGCAATGCGGACAAGATGCTTGCCAGAGAGGAGACGATGCGCTCCGGGAAGCTGCACGATGCGCTCACAAAGGTGCTTCCGGTCATCAACACGGAGGGCTCAGATTCCGCGATGACGGACAACACGCTGGAATTTCTCGTCATGAACGGGATGCCGCTGCCGCTGGCGGTCATGATTATGATTCCGGAGCCGTGGGCGAACAACCACCTGATGAGCCAGAAGAAAAAGGATTTTTACCAGTATTATGCGACGATGATGGAGCCGTGGGACGGCCCCGCCTCCATCCTGTTTTCGGACGGGGATGTGATGGGTGCGGTGTTGGATCGAAACGGCCTGCGCCCGTCGCGCTATTACGTGCTGGATAACGGCCAGCTCATTCTCTCCTCCGAGGTTGGGGTTTTGGACATCGACCCCGCGCACATCGTCAAAAAGGACCGCCTGCGTCCCGGAAAAATGCTTCTGGTCGATACCGTGGAGGGGCGCATCATTGATGATGAGGAGCTGAAAAATTATTATGCAGGCCGGCAGCCCTACGGCGAGTGGCTTGACCGCAATCTTGTTTCGCTAAAGGAGCTTCGCATTCCGAACAAGCGCGTGCCGGAGTACAGCTACGAGGAGCGCCAGCGCATGATGAAGGCATTTGGCTATTCATACGAATCACTCAAGGAGGTGATTCTGCCGATGGCCTTAAATGGCGGGGAGTCCACCAGCGCCATGGGCATGGATATCCCGCTGGCTGTGCTGGATGAAAAGTATCAGCCGCTGTTCAACTATTTTAAGCAGCTCTTTGCGCAGGTGACGAACCCGCCCATTGATTCCATCCGGGAGAAGATTGTGACCTCCACGACGATTTACATCGGCGAGGACGGAAATCTTTTATTGGAGAAGCCCGAGAACTGCCATGTGATCAAGGTGAACAACCCGATTCTGACGAACACGGATCTGATGAAGATCAAGGCGATGGATAAAGAAGGCTTTTTTGTGAGCGAGATACCGATTACCTACTATAAAAACACGAGTCTGGAAAAGGCGATTGACCGGCTGTTTGTGGAGGCGGACCGGGCGTACCGCGACGGCGCGAACATCCTCATTTTGTCTGACCGGGGCGTGGATGAAAATCATGTGGCCATCCCGTCGCTGCTGGCGGTGGCGGCGCTCCATGAGCATCTCGTCGTGACGAAAAAGCGGACGGCGCTGGCGATTATTCTGGAGTCCGGCGAGCCCCACGAGGTGCACCACTTTGCGACGCTGCTGGGCTACGGTGCCTGTGCGGTGAACCCGTACCTGGCGCAGGATACGGTGAAGCAGCTTGTAGACGAGCACCTTTTGGATAAGGATTACTATGCGGCCATCGAGGACTACAATCAGGCCATCATCGGCGGCATTGTAAAGATTGCGGCGAAAATGGGAATCTCCACGATTCAGTCCTATCAGGGCGCAAAGATTTTTGAGGCAATCGGCATTGACAGGGCGGTCATTGACAAATACTTTACGAACACGGTGAGCCGCATCGGCGGCATTACCCTGAAGGATATCGAGGAGCAGGTAAACTTCCTGCACTCCGAGGCGTACGACCCGCTGGGCTTAGAGAACGATTTGACGCTGGATTCCGTGGGCCGCCACTGTATGCGCAGCGGTGCGGAGGAGCATCTGTACAACCCGCTGACGATTCATCTGCTGCAGGAGTCCACGAAGCGGGGCGATTATGCCATGTTTCAGGAGTATGAAAAAGCGGTCAACGACATGGAAAACCGCAACTACATCCGCGGGATGCTGGATTTTTCTTACCCCAAAAAGGGCGTGCCCATCGAGGAGGTGGAGAGCGTGGATTCCATCGTGACCCGCTTTAAGACGGGCGCTATGAGCTACGGCTCCATTTCACAGGAGGCCCACGAGACGCTGGCGATTGCAATGAATCAGATTCACGGAAAGTCAAATACCGGTGAGGGCGGCGAGAGTCTCGAGCGCCTGGTTGTCGGAACGGACGGGAAAAACCGCTGCTCCGCCATCAAGCAGGTGGCCAGCGGACGCTTCGGCGTGACCAGCACTTATCTTGTGAGTGCGAAGGAAATCCAGATCAAGATGGCACAGGGCGCAAAGCCCGGCGAGGGCGGGCATCTGCCCGGAGCAAAGGTTTACCCGTGGATTGCAAAGACGCGGCATTCCACGCCCGGCGTGTCGCTGATTTCACCGCCGCCGCATCACGATATTTACTCCATCGAGGATTTGGAACAGCTCATTTACGATCTGAAAAATGCGAATCGGAGGGCGCGCATTTCCGTGAAGCTCGTTTCCGAGGCGGGGGTCGGAACCGTCGCAGCGGGCGTGGCGAAAGCGGGGGCGCAGGTCATTCTGATCTCCGGCTATGACGGCGGAACCGGTGCCGCGCCGCGCAGCTCCATCCACAATGCGGGGCTTCCCTGGGAGCTTGGCCTTGCGGAGACGCACCAGACGCTGATCTTAAACGGCCTGCGGGAGAAGGTGCGCGTGGAGACGGACGGGAAGCTCATGACCGGGCGCGATGTGGCGGTTGCGGCGGCGCTGGGCGCGGAGGAATTCGGGTTTGCGACGGCCCCGCTCGTTACGATGGGCTGTATCATGATGCGTGTCTGCAACCTGGACACCTGCCCGGCGGGCGTGGCGACCCAGAACCCTGAGCTTCGCAGGCGCTTTGCGGGCAAGCCGGAGTATGTGGTCAATTTTATGCGGTTTATCGCGCAGGATCTGCGGGAGCATATGGCGCGCCTTGGGGTGCGCACGGTGGATGAGCTGGTGGGCAGAAGTGACCTTCTGCGCGTGCGCGGCGATCTGAACGAAAAGCAGAAAAAGGTCGATTTGTCTCATCTTTTATATAACCCTTACGTGGGAACAAAGGAGAAATTCACCTTTAACCCGAAAAAGGTGTACGATTTTGAGCTGGAAAGGACGAAGGACGAGACGGTGCTGCTGCGTCAGCTCTCAGGCGCGCTTGCCGAAGGGAAAAAACGCATGATAGAGCTGGAGGTCACGAACACCGACCGTTCCCTCGGCACGATTTTCGGCTCCGAGATTACGGAGAAATGCGGGAGTGCGCTCAAGGACGATACCTTTGTGGTGAAGTGCAGGGGTGCCGGCGGGCAGAGCTTCGGGGCGTTTATCCCGAAGGGGCTCACCCTTGAGCTGGTGGGAGATTCCAACGATTATTTTGGCAAGGGCTTATCCGGAGGGCGGCTGATCGTTTATCCGCCCGCGGGCGTGACCTATAAAAAGGATGAAAACATCATCATCGGGAACGTGGCGCTCTACGGCGCTACAAGCGGAAAGGCGTTTATTAACGGCGTTGCGGGGGAGCGCTTCTGCGTCCGCAATTCCGGCGCTGTCGCAGTCGTCGAGGGCGTCGGCGACCACGGCTGTGAGTATATGACCGGCGGGCGCGTGGTGGTGCTCGGAAAGACCGGGAAAAACTTTGCGGCGGGCATGAGCGGCGGTATCGCCTACGTGCTGGACGAGGACAACGACCTCTACACGCGCATCAACAAGGAAATGGTGTTTACCGGGGAGCTGACAAATAAATATGATGTGCTGGAGTTAAAGGAGCTGATCGGGGAGCACGTGACCTGTACCAACTCCGAGAAGGGCAAGGAGATTCTTGACCATTTTGCGGACTATCTGCCGAAATTCAAGAAGATCGTGCCCTACGACTACAACCGCATGATGATGGCGATTGTGCAGATGGAGGAGAAGGGACTAAGCTCCGAGCAGGCACAGATAGAAGCCTTCTATGCAACTGCAAAAAAATAGAGGAGGAAGGTAAAATGCGAAGCATTTTTTTTAAATACCTTCCGACGACATGGCAGGTGACGCGAAGCGGCGCGTGCCGCTACCTTAAAGGAGGAAAGGTAAAATGGGAAAACCAACCGGTTTTTTAGAGTATGAGAGAAAGACTGCGCGTGCAGTCGAGCCGAAGGAGCGCATAAAAAATTTCCGTGAATTTCATATTCCGCTGTCCTTAAAGGAGCAGCAGGTGCAGGGCGCCCGCTGTATGTCCTGCGGCGTGCCCTTCTGTCAGGCGGGGATGACGATCCTGGGCATGACCAGCGGCTGTCCGCTGCACAACCTTGTGCCGGAGTGGAACGACCTTGTGTACCGGGGCAACTGGGAGCAGGCGTACCAGCGTCTGAAAAAGACGAACAATTTCCCGGAGTTTACGTCCCGGGTATGCCCGGCGCTCTGTGAGGCGGCGTGTACGTGCGGACACTATGACGAGAGCGTAACGACGAAGGAGAACGAGCACGGCATCATCGAGTATGCATATGCAAACGGTTATGCAGATGCAAAACCGCCGAAGGTGCGCACCGGAAAGCGGGTGGCCATCGTCGGCTCCGGCCCGGCGGGGCTTGCCGCCGCCGACCAGCTCAACAAGCGGGGGCATACGGTGACGGTGTATGAGCGGGACGACCGTGTCGGCGGGCTGCTCATGTACGGCATTCCGAATATGAAGCTGGAAAAGCAGGTGATTGAGCGGAAGATCCGGGTCATGGAGCAGGAGGGCGTGACCTTTGTCACCGGATCGGATGTGGGGAAGGACGTAAAGCCCGCGAAGCTTTTAAAGGAGTTTGACCGCGTAATCCTCACCTGCGGCGCAAAAAATCCCCGGGATATCAAGGCGCCGGGAAGGGATGCGAAGGGCATTTATTTTGCGGTTGACTTTTTAAGCGGCGTGACAAAAAGCCTGCTCGACTCCGGCTTAAAGGATAAAAAGTCTGTGGACGTGAAGGGGAAGCGCGTCGTCATCATCGGCGGCGGAGATACCGGAAACGACTGCGTGGGAAGCTGCATCCGCCTTGGCGCTGCGTCCGTGACACAGCTTGAGATGATGGAAAAGGCACCGGATGTGCGGGCGGAGGATAACCCGTGGCCCCAGTGGCCGAAGGTCTGCAAGGTGGATTACGGGCAGGAGGAGGCGATCGCGCTCTTCGGGCACGATCCCCGCATTTATAAAACGACGGTCAAGGAATTTTTGAAGGATAAAAACGGCAATGTCAGGGAGCTTGTGACCGTACAGCTCGAATCGAAAAAGGATGAGGGCGGGCGCACGGTGATGCGTGAGGTCGCCGGGAGCGAGAAAAAGCTGCCTGCGGATGTCGTGCTCATCGCGGCGGGATTCCTTGGCTGTGAGCACTATATCGCAAAGGCGTTCGGCGTCAGCTTAAACGAGCGCACAAACGCCGTAACCGGGCCGGGCGGATATAAGACGAGCGTGGAGCGGGTCTACGCTGCGGGGGATATGCGCCGGGGCCAGTCGCTGGTGGTCTGGGCCATCCGTGAGGGCCGTGAGGTGGCCCGCGAGGTGGATGAGAGCCTGATGGGCTATTCCTATCTGTAACGGGCTGCACCGGTTTCCATAAATCAATCTGTTTTTTCCAATCCAAAAAATCATATGCGGAGGCTCTTTTCCATAAGGCGGAGAGGGCTTCCTTTGCGTTCGCGGCGATCAACGGATCGGCGGCGATGCTTTCCGGGGCCGCAGCCGGACAAATGTCGATATGAACGATGACCGCAGGAGAAAACAGGAACGAACGGCTTCTTCACGAGCTACAAATTCTTCACAAAAGGTTGTTCTTTTCGGGTGTATTTGATAGAATACAGATATCGCTAAAAATGGGAACGAGGCAGGGAAGTAGATAAAATGAGTACAGGCAGATGGAGCGAGGTCGGTCAGGAGGTCATGGATTCCGTGCTGCATGCAGTGGAATCGGGGGACTTCACCGGACTGAGCAAAAGTGTGGGAGACGTGATCGGCGAGACGGTGGACAGCATCGGGCGCGGTATGAATCAGGTGGGAAAGGAAATCGAGCGTCAGGCAAAGGCGCGCGGCATGGATACGACGGGAGCTGCGGGCGTGTGGACGGGCAGAGGCAGCCGGCAGCCGTCCGGGCGGATCGATCCGGGCAGACAGACGGAGCAGAACATGCAGGGGCAGGAGCAGCGCAGTAACCGGCAGGATATGCGCCGCCCCGGGCGGGTTCTGCCTGCCGGAAGCCAGTTTCCGGCGCGCTACAAGCGGTTTTTGCCGGGGCAGGCGGCAGGCCCGGCGCTTCTTGCGGTGGGTATCGTCGGGACAAGCATGTTCGGCATTGCGGCGCTGCTCAGCCTGATCGCGTGCATGGTTGAGCGCGCCCTTTACGGCCTGCCCGTGGGCTTTTGTATCGCGATGGCACCCTTTATCTGGATGATCACCCGGGGTGCCGGTATGAACGGGCGCAATCACCGGTTTCGGAATTATGTGCGTGCCATCGGGGATCGGGGCTACTGCGCCATCGAGGAGCTGGCCCGTGCCGCCGGAAGAAAAAAGGAGTACGTGCGGAAGGATTTGCAGGACATGCTTCGGCGGGGCTATTTTCTCGAGGGGCATCTCGACCGGGAGGAAACAACGCTCATCGTGGATCATGAAACGTTCCGGCAGTATACGCAGGCAGAGGAGGAGCGCCTGCGGCGGGCGCAGGAGGAAGCGCGCGTGCAGCAGGAAAGGACGGAACAGGTACGGCAGGAGGAAGCGGTATATACGGATGAGGTGCATCGGATCCTTACCGAGGGCGAGGCGTACATCCGGCACGTCCACGCGTGCAACGATGCGATTTCGGGTGAGGCTATGAGCGAAAAGCTGGAGAAGCTGGAGGATATTATGCGCCGGATTTTTGCGCAGGTGAAAAAGCAGCCGGAGAGTGCGGGCGATCTGCACAAGTTTATGACCTATTATCTGCCTACGACGACAAAGCTCATCGATGCGTACCGGGATCTGGACGAACAGCCGGCGTACGGCACAAACGTTGCAAACACGAAAAAGGAGATCGAGGCGACGCTTGACATGATCAATGAGGCGTTTGTAAACTTGTTTGACAGCCTGTTTGAGGAGACGGCATGGGATATCTCTGCCGACATATCGACGATGAAGGTCATGCTGCAGCAGGAGGGGCTGACCGGAAATAAGGATTTCGGATGATTTACGGTGTATGCCGCGCATTACGGCACATGCCCTGACCGGATTTTTATACATTTAAGAACACGGAGGAGAATGAGATGACAGATTTTGATACACTGACGGCGGAGGCACCCTCCCTGGATTTCGGCGCATTTGACGCACCGAAGGAGGAGCCAAAGGCGCCGTCGCCTGCGGTGGAAGCGATCCCGGCACCGAAGACAGCGGCCGACGACTCAATGCTGTCCGCCGAGGAGAAGCAGATGGTGGCGGATTTTGTGGAGAAAATCGATCTGCGCAATTCCAACGCGGTGCTGCAGTACGGCGCGGGCACACAGAAGAAGATGGCGGATTTTTCCGAGCGCGCCCTGGAAAATGTCAGGACAAAGGACATGGGTGAGATCGGCGATATGATCACTTCGCTTGTGGTGGAGCTCAAAAGCTTCGACGTCGAGGAGGATGAAAAGGGCTTTGGCGCTTTTTTCAAGAAAAAGGCGAACAAGCTCACGGCGATGAAGGTAAAGTATGACCGGACGGAGGCAAATGTGGAAAAAATCACCGATGCGCTGGAAAAGCACCAGATCCAGCTCATCCGGGACGCACAGATGCTGGACAAGATGTACGATATGAACCTTACCTATTTCAAAGAGCTTTCCATGTACATCATCGCGGGCAGGAAAAAGGTCGAGCTGGCGCGCGGCAAGGAGCTGGCGGAGCTTCGCGCAAAGGCATTGAGCAGCGGCTTGCCGGAGGATGCGCAGGCGGCGAAGGACTACGAGGGGCTGATCGACCGCTTTGAAAAGAAGCTGCACGACCTGGAGCTGACCCGGACGGTGGCGCTGCAGACGGCGCCGCAGATTCGGCTTGTGCAGAGCAGCGATACGGTGATGGCGGAAAAGATTCAGTCCACGCTTGTGAATACGATCCCCCTCTGGAAGAGCCAGATGGTTATCGCTCTTGGCGTGGAGCACAGCACGCAGGCGGCAGCCGCCCAGCGGGCCGTGACGGATATGACCAACGAGCTTCTGCGGAAAAATGCGGATAAGCTGAAAACAGCTACCATCGAGGCGGCGAAGGCATCCGAGCGGGGCATTGTGGATATCGAGACGTTAAAGCATACAAACGAGTCACTGATCTCGACGCTGGACGAGGTGATGAAAATACAGACGGAGGGCCGGGCGAAGCGCGCGGCGGCAGAGACGGAGCTTCAGTCGATGGAAAACGAGCTGAAGGCAAAGCTATTGGAGATGAAATTGTGAGAAAGGCAGTATTTTTTGATATTGACGGCACGCTGTGGGATTCTGCAAACCGCATCCCGGAAAGCACCGTGACGGCGATCCGGGCGCTGCGCGCCCGGGGACATTACGCATTTTTGTGCAGCGGACGCGCCCGCGCCTATATTCAGCATCCCACGCTTTTTGCCATCGGCTTTGACGGGGTTCTGGCGGGCTGCGGGACGCATGTGGAGATCGGCGGGAAGATCCTTTATGAAAAGATCATCGACCGTGCGCTCGCGGTACATACGGTGGAGACCGTCAGAAGGTACGGCTTCCGCCCGATTCTGGAGGGTCCGGAGTATCTGTATATGGATGCGGAGGATTTTGCACACGAGCCGTTTGGACAGAAGGTGATGCGGGAGCTTGGGGATCATCTGGTGGGGATTCGCGAGCATTACGGAGAATGGAGGATCAATAAGCTCTCGTGCGCCACGGATCATGCAAACCGGGAAGGAGGCTTTGCGGCACTTTCGGAGCATTACACGTATCTCATCCACAACAGCGACGTTGTGGAGCTGGTTCCAAAGGGGCATACAAAGGCAACCGGCATCATGAAGGTCTGTGCATATTTTGGGATTGACAGAGCGGATACCTTTGCAGTGGGGGACAGTGTTAATGATCTGGAGATGTTAAGCTATGCGGGTGTCGGGATCGCGATGGGAAATGCGGATTGGCAGGTAAAGCGGGCGGCGGACTATGTGACGGACGCGCTTTACGACGACGGCGTTTACCGTGCGATGGCGCATTTTGGACTGATGGAAGCGTAAAGGAAAGCAGTAGTAGAAAATGAAAAAATCGATGAAGGTTTTGACTGCCGCACCGGCGGCAGTCGGTATTTTTATGTCTGTCGGATGGTCTTTTTTTGAGCTGATGGTTCACTGCAGGTCGAAACGGAATCAGACGAAAAAGAAGTGGTTTGGTCTGTCCCATATCAGGATTAACCATCCGAGGAACAAATTTGAAAAGGAATACGAGGAGGGCAAGGCCTGGTGCAGGAGCCAGGACATGCAGGACTGCTACGTGAAAAGTGCGGACGGGCTGCGGCTCCATGCCTGCTACCTCCCGGCGGCGGATGCGAAGCGCGTGGTTCTTCTGAGCCACGGATACAGGGCCAGCTGCTTCGGGGATTTTGCGTATATTGCCAGGTTCCTCCACGAGAACCGGTGCAGCCTGCTCTTTATTGACCAGAGGTGCTGCGGGCAGAGCGAGGGGAAGTATATCACCTTCGGGGCGAAGGAGCAGTATGACGTGCAGCGGTGGGCGTATTATCTTGCCAGAAGAAATGCACGGAAGCTTCCGATCTACCTTTACGGGGAATCTATGGGAGCGGCAGCGGTGCTCATGGCATCGGGACGCGCACTGCCGGGGGAGGTTCGGGGACTGATCGCGGACTGCGGCTTTCGCTCCATGAAGGGGGAGCTTACGGATATCGCGGCGAACTGGTTCCATCTGCCCCGGGTCGAGCTGCTTTTGTTCCGTGTGGATTTGTTCTGCAGGCTTCTGGCCGGATTTTGCATGGGGGATGCGGATACGACGGAGTCTTTGAAGGTGAACCGGAGGCCGGTTTTATTTTTCCATGGGGAAAAGGATACCTATGTGGAGGCGGGAAACTCGCTCCATAATTATAATTTGTGCCGCGCACCGAAGGAGCTGGTCATCGTGCCGGAGGCGCGGCATCTGTGCAGTGCATATGAAGCGCCCGAGCTGTACCGGCAGAAATTGATGGACTTTTTTGAGATGTACGATGATTGCCCGGTGTCCGGGAAAGCGGCAGAGGCCGCCGAGCCGGTATCAAAGCTCGCGAAAGAGACAGCGTCAGCCTGAGAGGCTGGCGTTTTTTTGCATTAAAAATGAGCGGTGCATCCGCTTTGTTTTCGCATAAAAATCCCCCTGAATTTCCGGGATGATAAAAACACGGATATGGGAAATGCTATGTCTTGGTTACTTTTTGATAAAATGTCTGTTAAGTCCCCCGGAGGGTAGAAATCAAAAATAGAATGTGATAACGTTGCAGGAAGGAACCGGAAGGAAAAGAGCGGTAGCCAGACAAAAAACGGTTACCATGGGAGGTTAGCTATGAAAAAATATTACCCATTAACAGCGGCGCAGAGGATGCATCATGATTGGATTCTGACCTATCAGACACAGCAGGTATCAGGTGTCAGCGTTGTGGCATCCTTGCAGGCAGCCCTGGATTTTGGGCTTTTGAAGAAATGCATCCAATTGGAATTTGAGCGCTACGGCTGTATGCGGCTGCGCTTTACAAAGCCCGATGCAAAGGGAACGGTAAAGCAGTACATCGCGGCAAAGGATTCAAGGGACATACCCTTAAAGGATCTGTCCGGCATGAGCCTTGCGGAGGCGGATCACCTGATGCAGCAGTGGGCTTATGAGACGCTTGACGGGGATGATATCCCGATGTGCAATGTGACGATGCTGAAGCTCCCGGAGGGGTATAACGGCTTTTTTATCCACATGGACCACAGACTGATCGATTCCTGCGGCCTGGTTGTGATGATCAACGACCTGATGCAGCTTTACACACATTATAAATTTCAGTCCGAATACCCGGCAGACCTGGCGGATTTTGAAACGGTGCTGGAAAAGGATCTGAAGCGGGCAAACAACGAGAAGCGCTTCGCGAAGGACAAGAAGTTCTGGGACGATCAGCTGGATGTGCTCGGGGAGCCGCTCTATTCCGACATTCAGGGGACGTCCGTTCTGAAGGAGGCAAGAAAGCGGCATGGGAACAAAAAGCTGCGGGCCGCCGACATCGAGCTGAAAAACCTGTTTGTAGAGGTAAAGGATTATGTCCTCGAGCCGGAGCCGACAAAAAATCTCATCGATTTTTGTATGAACCACCAGCTCTCCATGACGAATCTGCTGCTGCTTGGAATCCGGACGTATCTGTCAAAGGTCAATGACGGCCAGGAGGACATCACGATCGAGAATTTTATTTCCCGGCGCTCCACCCATGACGAGTGGACCTCGGGCGGCAGCCGGACGATCATGTTTCCCTGCCGGACGGTGATTTCCGCGGACACGGAATTTCTGGCGGCAGCTTATGAGATCCAGAACGTACAGAACCGGATCTACATGCACAGCAATTACGACCCGGCCCTGATTCAGGAGGAAATGAGAAAGCGTTATCACACGCCGGAGCACACGACCTATGAGAGCTGCTATCTGACCTATCAGCCGATGCCGGTAAAGATGGATAATCCCCATCTTGCAAACATCAGGCAGCACTCCAAATGGTTTGCAAACGGTGCGGCGACAAAGAAGATGTATCTAACCGTATCCCACACAGCGGAAGGCGGGATGAATTTCTCGTTTCATTATCAGACGGCCCATCTGCAGGAGCATGACATGGAGCTTTTGTATTACTTTATGATGCGCATCCTGTTCAAGGGGATTGCAGAGCCGGATATGACGATCGGAGAAATTATGGAGCAGGTTTAAGCTTTCTATAAAAAATAGAATGCTTTTATACTGAATGACTTTCTTAAAATAGAGGGAACCGGCAGCGGCGCAGCTGCCGCATGAGATTCAGGAGGAAAAATATGACAAAGGAAATGCAGTTTAAAAAAATCGTGGCGCAGTATTGTGAGGTAGAGCCGGAGAACATCACCAATGAGATGAGATTTCGGGAGGACCTGGGGTTTAGCTCCCTGGACTTTATGTCGTTTCTGGGAGAGCTGGAGGATACCTTTGATGTTGAGCTGGAGGAGGAAGATCTGGTGCAGATTTTGACGGTTTCGGAGGCGCTTGCGCTGATGGAGCGGTTACAGGAGGAAGCGTAGAAAATGCTGATCAGAGATATTTTAGAGGAAAGCGAAGGGAAGTATTCTCAGATTAAGGCCGTAAAGTGGCTGAAAAAGAAGGAGGTCCTCGAGGAGAGCTACGGCGAGCTGATGGAGCATGTAAGGCTCGTGCGCAGGGGCCTGCTTGCGGAGGGCTTTGAGGGGGCGCACATTGCGTTGATCGGGGCGAGCAGCGTCGAGTGGATCGAGAGCTATCTTGGCATAATCACGGGAAAAAATGTTGCCGTGCCGCTGGATGCGGGTCTGCCGTGTGAGGATTTGACGGACCTGATCAACCGCTCGAATGCAGCCGCGCTCTTTTTGGGCGCGAAGCAGGGGGCGTTTCTGGAGGAGATTTTAGCCTCATGCCCGAAGCTGAAAAAAATATGGATGCTGCAGGAGCAGCCGGTGGCGTCGGACGAGCGGGTTTCGCCCTTTGCATCGCTGATGGCTGCGGGGAAGCACAGTGCTGACGATTCCCTGCCGCCCGCTTACGATGACGTGGCAACGATTATTTTTACCTCCGGGACGACCGGAAAGAGCAAGGGTGTCATGCTGACACAGGGAAATCTGGCGGAGAATGTTGCCGCCGTAAATTATACGAGAGAGCCGGGAACGGTCATGCTCAGCGTCCTTCCGATTCACCATGCGTTCTGCCTGGTGATGGACTGGCTGAAGGGCTTTTCTCTGGGCGCGACGGTGTGCATCAATGATTCCCTGCTTCACATGGTGAAGAACATGAGTGTGTTCCAGCCGGACGTGATGCTCATGGTTCCGTTAATGCTGGAGACGATCTATAAAAAGCTCTCGGCGGCGGGGCCGCTGATCCCCAAAAAGCTTTTGGCGGCAAAGGTATTCGGCGGAAATCTGAAGATTATTTTTACCGGCGGCGCGCATCTGGACCCGTTTTATATTGATAAGTTTGCGGATTACGGCGTGGAGGTTTTGGAGGGCTACGGCATGTCGGAGTGCTCCCCGGTAATCAGCTGCAATCTGCCGGAGGACCACAAGGCAGGCTCCATCGGCAGACCTTTGTCCAACGTGGAGCTGTCCTTTGCGGACGGCGAGATTTTGGTGAAGGGCAGCAGCGTGATGAAGGGCTATTACGAGATGCCGGAGGAGACCGCGGAAACGCTGCGGGACGGCTGGCTGCATACGGGGGATAAGGGCTATCTGGACGAGGACGGATTTTTGTTCATCAACGGACGGGTGAAAAATCTCATCATCCTTTCCAACGGCGAGAATGTCTCCCCCGAGGAGATCGAGAATAAGCTTGCGCTCGGAAAGCTGGTGGGCGAGGTGATCGTGACCGGTGAGGATAACGGCCTGACTGCCAGGATTTATCCGGATCCGGATGCTGTGTCTGCAAAGCGGATGAATGAGGAAAAGATCCGCAGCGAGCTGCAGGCATTTCTGGATAAATATAATAAGAAGCAGCCCGGCTACCGTCAGATCACGGGGCTGGTCGTCAGGAAATATCCGTTTAACAAAAGCTCAACCAGGAAAATCAAGCGGCAGGAGGTTTTGATTGACGAACCCCCTGCGGAATAATGCATATTTCCCTCGCCGTGCCGCAGGTCAGGACATGTAGGGAAGCATACCCGAGATAAAAGCCTGGGTGAGGATATCCGCAATGACCGGCGCAGGGGTCTGAAAATGCTCCCGGCTCCATTTGTGGAGCACGCCGATCGTGGCGCCGATGGTGCAGGCGATCATATAGGATACCTCCTCCCTGCTGTGGCGGGAGGCATCCGTATTCTGCGTGACCTTTGCCACATAGCGGTGGAGCATGGTGATGGATTTTTCAAAAAACGTATCGCCTCTGGGACTGCGCAGCAGATTTGCCAGGAATGGATTTGTCTGCGTATAATTACATATGGTCAGGAAAAATGACCGGCACATGTCATGGTCATTTTCCAGGTGAAAGGTTTCCATGAGGGCAAAAATATCGTCGATGGTTTTGTCCTCGATGGCGGTTACAAGAGCCGGAATGTTTTCGTAGTGATTGTAAAAGGTACTGCGGACCACTCCGGCTCTTTTTATGATATCTGATACGGTAATCTTATTTAAATCCTTTTCCTTCAGAAGCAGGAAGAAAGCATCATATATGGCTTCGTCGGCGACATAATAGCGCTCGTCAAATATTTCCTGGATCATGTTTATCTCCTTTGTCTGTTCTGTGGGAGGGCAGCCATGAACCACATGCTGCGCCTGCGGTCTGCATTCGCTAAGTGCCTGGGTATAACCTGCACCAGGCCCGACAGCACCTCGCCAGGTGCTCTTATTATACCACATCATGTGCGGGGACGATTGAGAAAAAATGTATAAAATTTGAAAAAGTGAGAAAATGAGAGATAAATAGAGTAAATGATAGAATAAGTTAGATAATATGCGGAAAATGCATTCTTTTTTCGGTTGCACATTACAGACGAAAACAATATTATATGGATTAGCGATTAGCACTCGGGATAAATGAGTGCTAACAGAAAACAGAATTTATTATAAGGAGGCAATTCACATGAAGTTAGTACCGTTATTAGACAGAGTTGTTATCAGGCAGTTAGAAGCAGAAGAAAAGACAAAATCGGGCATCATCCTTGCAAGCTCCGCACAGGAGAAGCCGCAGGAGGCAGAGGTTGTCGCAGTAGGACCCGGCGGTGTGGTTGACGGCAAGGAAGTGACCATGCAGGTGAAGGAGGGACAGAAGGTGATCTACTCCAAGTATGCGGGCACCGAGGTAAAGCTGGACGGCGAGGAGTTCATCATTGTCCGTCAGAACGATATCCTGGCGATCGTAGAGTAGTTTTTGTTATTGCCGGGGAAGGGTAAGCCCGCGGGCCGGCGATGGCAGAAAGAGGGATTATGTAGTTCGTATGATTTCATATTATTGAGTTATTGAGAGAAAAGGAGAATGAAAGATCATGGCAAAGGAAATCAAATATGGCGCAGAGGCGCGTACAGCCTTAGAGGCAGGTGTAGATAAATTAGCAAATACCGTCCGTGTGACGCTTGGACCCAAAGGACGCAACGTTGTATTAGACAAATCCTACGGCGCTCCTTTGATCACCAACGACGGTGTGACCATCGCAAAGGAGATCGAGCTTGAGGACGCATTCGAGAACATGGGTGCGCAGCTCGTAAAGGAGGTTGCGACCAAGACCAACGACGTGGCCGGCGACGGAACAACGACTGCAACCGTACTGGCACAGGCGATGATCAAGGAAGGTATCAAGAACCTTGCGGCGGGCGCAAACCCCATCATCTTAAGAAGAGGTATGAAGAAGGCAACCGACAAGGCTGTTGAGGCGCTTGCAAATATGAGCAAGGCAGTTGACGGCAAGGACCAGATCGCAAAGGTTGCGGCAATCTCCGCAGGTGAGGAGGAGGTCGGAAACCTTGTTGCAGATGCGATGGAGAAGGTTTCCAAGGACGGTGTCATCACCATCGAGGAGAGCAAGACGATGCAGACCGAGCTGGATCTGGTAGAAGGTATGCAGTTCGACCGCGGTTATATTTCCGCTTATATGGCAACCGATATGGATAAGATGGAGGCCATTTTAGACGATCCCTACATCTTGATCACCGACAAGAAGATCAGCAACATTCAGGATCTGCTTCCCGTTTTAGAGCAGATCGTACAGTCCGGTGCGAGACTGCTCATCATCGCTGAGGATGTTGAGGGTGAGGCACTGACCACACTGATCCTGAATAAGCTGCGCGGAACCTTTAACGTAGTGGCAGTGAAGGCTCCCGGCTACGGCGACAGAAGAAAAGCAATGCTTGAGGATATCGCGATCCTTACCGGCGGACAGGTAATCTCCTCCGAGCTTGGCATGGAGCTGAAAGAGACTACTATGGATATGCTCGGACGTGCAAAATCCGTAAAGGTTCAGAAGGAGAACACGGTCATCGTGGACGGCGCAGGCGACAAGGCTGCCATTGAGTCCCGTGTCAACCAGATCCGCGCACAGATTGAGGAGACAACCTCCGAGTTTGACAAAGAGAAATTACAGGAGCGCCTTGCAAAGCTGGCAGGCGGTGTCGCTGTGATCCGTGTCGGTGCGGCTACCGAGACCGAGATGAAGGAAGCAAAGCTTCGCATGGAGGATGCACTCAACGCAACCCGCGCGGCAGTCGAGGAGGGCATCATCTCCGGCGGTGGTTCCGCTTATATCCATGCTGCAAAGATCGTTGCGGATTTCGCGGCGAGCCTGGAGGGCGACGAGCGCACCGGTGCAAACGTGATCTTAAAGGCACTGGAGTCACCGCTGTACTTCATCGCTGACAACGCAGGTGTGGAAGGCTCCGTTATCATCAACAAGGTTCGCGAGTCCGAGACAGGTGTCGGCTATGACGCAACCGCAGAGAAGTATGTGGACATGGTAAAGGCCGGCATTCTCGACCCGGTAAAGGTAACGAGAAGCGCACTGCAGAATGCAACCAGCGTTGCATCCACTCTGCTCACGACCGAGTCCGTTGTTGCGAACATCAAGGAGGATGCTCCTGCAATGCCCGCAGGCGGCGCACCGGGAATGGGAATGATGTAAGAAACGGTTTCTGCATAAAACCGATACGGCGCGTGCGATGACCGTAACGCTGCATTGAAACAATTTGGGTGTTCTTGAATTTAGAGGGGACTTTCCGATCAGATTTCGGGAAGTCCTCTTTTGGTACAAAAAGATTGCGTTGGATTTTCGGAATACGGACAGCCTATTTTCAGACTAATAAAATTGGTAATATTGGTTATTTTGTATAATATATCCAAAAACATCCAGTCTTTTTAAAGGAATAAGAGGTTTTTTTGTGCAAAAGTTACATTGAAATCGAAAAAAAGTATGATATACTAAGGGGCGTAAAGGAAAAAGAAAATAAAGGAAATGCCCGAAAGAGGATCCACGGGCAGGAGAAAGGAGAACGCATTATGAAGGTTCAGAACATTAAAGACGTAAACGCATTTTTCAAGATGATCGATACCTGCGAGGGTACGGTCGAGCTGGTAACCGGTGAGGGGGACCGCTTAAACTTAAAATCCAAGCTCAGCCAGTATGTTTCATTGGCAAACATCTTCTCCAACGGAGACATCCCTGAGTTAGAGATTGTCGCACACGAGAAGGAGGATGTTGAGAAGATTCTTCATTTTATGATGAATAACTAATCTCATGCAGGCAATGACATACATAGCTACGGAGGGCTGCCGTTTTGAAACGGAGGGCAGCCGGTAAAATGCAGTCACAAAAAAGGGCATCGGCGAAGGTCGGTGCTCTTTTTCGTACTGGGAAAAACCGGCTATTTTATGGATATCAGAAAAAAAACTTTTCTAATCCGCACTTTTCCGCTATAATAACATACAGTGGGTCGATAATTTCAGAGAAAACGATCGGATAAAGGAGAACGATATGGATAAAAAAGTGATGATGCTGGGCAACGAGGCGATTGCCCGCGGCGCCTACGAAGCGGGCGTGCGGGTATCGGCGGCATACCCCGGCACTCCCAGTACGGAGATCAGTGAGGCGCTGGTACAGTACAAGGATGCGCTGTACGCCGAGTGGGCGCCCAATGAAAAGGTAGCGACGGAGGTAGCCATCGGTGCGAGCATGGCAGGTGCCCGGGCGATGGCGTGTATGAAGCATGTGGGACTCAACGTGGCGGCGGATCCACTTTACACCGCGTCTTATATGGGTGTCACCGGAGGCCTGGTGCTCGTGGTTGCGGACGACCCGGGACTTTACAGCTCCCAGAACGAGCAGGATACGCGTATGGTGGCGCGGGCGGCGCACGTTCCGGTGCTTGAGCCTTCCGACAGCGGCGAGGCGAAGGAGTTCATGAAGCTCGCCTTTGATTACAGTGAGAAGTATGACCGTCCCTTTATTCTGCGCACCACAACGCGGCTGGCACATTCCCAGAGCGCGGTCGAGCTGGCGGAGCGTGTAGAGCGGGCGCTTATCCCCTATGAGAAAAATATTGCAAAGCGGGTCATGATGCCTGCTATGGCAAAGGTGCGGCACGGCGTGATCGAGGAGAAAATGAAGGAGCTGGCAGTGGATGCGTGCACGCTTTCCGTGAACCGTATGGAGCTGCGTGACAAAAAGGTCGGCGTGATCACGAGCGGTATTCCCTACCAGTATGTGCGGGAGGCACTGCCGGATGCGTCCGTGCTGAAGCTTGGCATGGTACATCCCCTGCCGGAGCAGATGATCCGGGATTTCGCGGACGCGGTGGACGAGCTCTATATAATAGAAGAATTAGACCCGATGATCGAGACGCAGGTGCGTGCCCTTGGCATTGCCTGCAAGGGAAAGGAGCTGTTTACGCTGCTTGGCGAATACAGCGCGAATATGATAAAGAAAGCGGTTCTGGGCGAGGATGCGGCGGCAAAGGCGCCTGCGGACGTTCCAAACCGTCCGCCGATTCTGTGTCCGGGATGCCCGCACCGGAGCGTTTTCTACGTGCTCAAAAAGCTTGGGCTGCATGCGGCGGGAGATATCGGCTGCTATACCCTTGGGGCGGTGGCACCCCTTGCGGTGGTTGACTCCACGATCTGTATGGGGGCGAGCATCAGCAGCATGCACGGTATTGAGAAGGCGGCAGGAAAGGAATTTGCGAAGGACTGGGTAGCGGTCATCGGCGATTCTACCTTTTTACATACGGGTGTCAATTCCCTGATGAACATGGCTTACAACAAGGCAAACGGGACCGTCATTATCCTTGACAATTCCACGACCGGCATGACCGGGCATCAGGACCATGCGGCTACCGGGCTCACCCTGCAGAAGGAGCCGACCTGCGCGGTCAGCATCCCGCAGCTTTGTAAGGCGCTGGGCGTGCCCCATGTGCAGGAGATCAATGCCTTTGATATCGAAGGCATTGAGGCGGCGATCAAGCAGGCGAGGGACGAGGACGGCATTCATGTGATCATTACAAAGACGCCCTGCGTGCTTCTCGACAAGCGCAAAAAACCTCTTTACACGGTACATACCGACAAGTGCAAAAAATGCGGCCTGTGCTTAAAGCCCGGATGCCCCGCAATGGCCAGACAGGCGGACGGAACCGTGCACATCGACGACACGATGTGTACCGGATGCGGGCTGTGCGAGCAGCTGTGTAAAAGCAATGCCATCGAGAAAGCAGGTGAGTGATATGAGTGGGACAAAGAGCATTATGATCGTGGGCGTCGGCGGACAGGGAACGCTGCTGACGAGCCGCATTTTGGGCGGTATTGCCATGGAAAACGGGTTTGACGTAAAAATTTCGGAGGTACACGGCATGTCACAGCGCGGCGGAAGCGTTGTCACCTATGTGCGCTACGGCAAAGAGGTGGCGGAGCCCATCGTCGAGGAGGGACAGGCGGACGTGATCATTGCCTTTGAGCGGCTTGAGGCGCTGCGCTACAGCCATTTCCTGAAAAAGGACGGCGTGCTCATTGCAAATGACTGGCGCATTGACCCCATGCCGGTAATCATCGGGGCTGCCGCCTATCCGGAGCAGATTTTGGAGAAGCTTGAAAAAGAGGTGACGGTGTACGCTGTCAACGCGACCGGGGAGGCGAAAAAGCTGGGTAATCCCAGGGTTTCCAATCTGGTTGTCCTGGGGCTTGCCGCGAAGCATATGGATTTTTCAAAGGAGCAGTGGTACAGCGTGATCGAGCATACCGTGCCGCCAAAGACGATCGAGGTGAACAAAGCCGCATTTGATGCGGGCTATGGCAACTAGACACGGCTGCCAAGAAGCGGACCCCGAGCATCCGTCGCGTTTTTGTACAGGATAAGCCTGACAGATGACGTTTGCATCGCTTCGGCGTAATTCTTCAGGGAAATATACGAAAATGCCGCCGCTGATGCGTGCATGGGGTCTGTACTTCGGGTAAATTGTGTTGGCTGTGAACGGTTAGATGAAAAGGAGACGATGATGTCACATAAGGAGATTATTTTAAATCCGAAATACGAGTGCATGAGTGCGGACGAGATGGCTGCGCTCCAGGGTGAAAAATTAAAGAAAACGGTGAAGGCATGCTATGAGAATGTCCCGTTTTACACAAAGAAGATGAAAGCGCTGGGCGTGGAGCCCGGGGACATTCAGGGCATTGAGGATGTGGTGAAGCTGCCCTTCACGACAAAGGATGACCTGCGGGAGAATTACCCTTACGGGCTTTTGGCGGTTCCCCATGACAGGATCGCCCGCGTACAGGGAACCTCGGGGACAACCGGAAAGCTGACCCTCGCATTTTATACGAAAAATGACGTGGATATATGGTCGGAGTGTGCGGGACGCTGTATGGCGATGGCAGGCGTTACCGAGGAGGACGTGGTACATGTATGCTACGGCTACGGTTTGTTTACCGGGGGACTGGGCGCAGACTTCGGCGCGCAGCGGCTCGGCGCGATGGCGGTGCCCATGTCAGCCGGAAACACACAGCGCCAGCTCATGGTGATGGAGGATCTGGGCGCGACCGCTTTGATGTGTACGCCCTCCTACGCCTTAAACCTGGCGGAGTCCATCGCGGCGGCGGGCAAGGTGGATGCGATGAAGCTGAAAGTAGGCATCCACGGCGCGGAGCCCTGGACGGTGGAAATGCGTCAGAAGATTGAGGATCTCTTAGGCATTGAGTGCTTTGATATTTACGGTCTGTGTGAGATCATCGGGCCGGGTGTGGCGCAGGACTGCCAGCACCATACGGGATTGCATATTCATCAGGATTACTTCTATCCGGAGGTGCTTGACCCCGTGACCCACGAGGCTGTGGCGGACGGCGAGCTGGGCGAGCTTGTGTTTACGACCCTCGGGAAGGAGGGCATGCCCCTGCTTCGCTACCGCACGAAGGATCTGACGAGCATTGACCACAGCACCTGCGCGTGCGGCAGGACGACGCCCCGCATCAGCAAGTTCAAGGGACGTACCGATGACATGAAGGTCATCCGTGGCGTGAATGTATTCCCGACGCAGGTGGAGACGGTGCTTTTGTCCATGGGCGGCGATATCTCCAACCACTACCTGATGGTAGTAGACCGCGAGAACAACGCGGATGTGCTCACCGTCATGGTGGAGGTAAACGAGGGCGTCTTCTCCGACGAAATCGGAAAGCTGGATGCCTTAAAGAAGCAGGTTGGTGCAAAGCTCAAGCAGGCGCTTGGTATTTCCGTTGTTGTGAAGCTGGTTGAGCCGATGACGATTCAGCGGAGCGAGGGAAAGGCGAAGCGCGTGATCGATAACCGCGGCCTTGTCTGATTTAAAGAAGGCTTCCCGCGCATGAAAATCAGCCGACCGGGCTGGGCGCTCGAAGCAGGTACCGATTTAATCGGCAAAAATAAAGGAGGAAATATGATAATTAAACAGCTATCCGTTTTTTTGGAGAACAGAGAGGGACGCATTAAGGATGTGCTGGAGATTCTGGCGACAAACGATATCAACCTCGTTGCCATCAGCCTTGCGGATACGAGCGAGTACGGGCTTTTGCGCATGATCGTTTCCGATCCGGAAAAGGCGAGGAAGGTGCTGAAGGAGAAGCAGCTTTCCGCAATGCTTACCGACGTCATCTGCATCCGTGTTCCCCATGCGGTGGGCTCTTTGTATAAGGCGATGAAGGAGCTTGAAAATGCGGGTGTGAACGTGGAGTACATGTATGCCTTTGCAAACGGCGTGGATGCCGCCGCTGTCATGAAGACAGGGGAACCGGAGCTTGCGGTGGAGACGCTGCAGGCAAAGGGCTTTTCCGTGTATTCAAGCGACGAGGCTTATCATGTGACGGATTAGTTTAGAAGGACGGCGCGTGAACGGTAATAACGGCGCAGGAGTGAAGCCGCAGATTGCGGATGAAAGAGTTGACAAATAATTCAAATATGCTTAGAATAAGAAAAGCTAAGAGACGGTGCGCATTTTGCGGCCCGGCTCTTGGCATTTGCAAAATGTCCATTATAAAGGGAAGATGTAAAAATGAGAAAGCAGATTTTATCATTGCTCGTAGAGAATACTGCGGGTGTTACCAGCCATATTTCGGGGCTGTTCAGCCGCAGAGGATATAATATCGACAGCTTTTCGTCGGGAGTGACCGCTGACCCCAGATATACGCGCATCACGATTGTGAGCACCGGGGACGGTCAGGTGCTCGAGCAGATCAAAAAGCAGCTGGCAAAGCTGGAGGATGTGCTGGATATTAAGATTTTGGAGCCGGGCACGTCCGTCACGCGGGAGTTGATTTTGGTGAAGATCCGCGCCAGGGACAACGAGCGCCAGGCGGTGATGAATGCGACCGAGATTTTCCGGGGAAAGATTGTGGATGTGACTCACGACTCTATGGTGATCGAGCTGACCGGGCAGCAGGACAAGCTGGAGGCTTTTCTGGATTTGCTCTCGGGGTATGAGATCCTTGAGCTGGCACGTACCGGCCTGACCGGCCTGACCCGCGGGTCCGCAAATGTCACATATTTAGATTGAACTGTAGCTGTTCGGGAGCCGGAGTGAATCTGCGCCCCGGCTTTCCGGGCTGTTACATAATTTTATATTATAAGGAGGCAACAAACAATGGAATCACAGGCAAGAATATTTTATCAGGAGGACTGCAACCTTTCTCTTCTGGACGGAAAGACTATCGCAGTCATCGGCTACGGCAGCCAGGGACATGCACATGCGCTGAACGCGAAGGAGTCCGGCTGCAACGTGATCATCGGTTTGTACGAGGGAAGCAAGTCATGGGACAAGGCCGTAAAGCAGGGCTTTGAGGTTTATACCGCAGCAGAGGCGGCAAAAAAGGCCGATATCATCATGATCCTGATCAACGATGAGCTGCAGGCAGACATGTACAAGAAGGATATCGAGCCGAACCTGGAGGCAGGAAATATGCTCATGTTCGCGCACGGCTTCAACATTCATTTCGGATGTATCCAGCCGCCGAAGGACGTTGACGTTACGATGATCGCGCCCAAGGGACCCGGACATACCGTTCGCAGCGAGTATCAGGAGGGCAAGGGTGTTCCTTGTCTGGTAGCGGTTGAGCAGGATGCCACCGGAAAGGCACTGGATGTTGCACTGGCATATGCACTGGCCATCGGCGGCGCGCGTGCAGGCGTTCTTGAGACGACTTTCCGCACCGAGACAGAGACGGACCTTTTCGGCGAGCAGGCAGTTTTGTGCGGCGGTGTGTGCGCACTGATGCAGGCAGGCTTCGAGACACTGTGCGAGGCAGGCTACGACCCGAGAAACGCATACTTCGAGTGTATCCATGAGATGAAGCTGATCGTTGATTTGATTTATCAGTCCGGCTTCGCAGGCATGAGATATTCCATCTCCAACACGGCTGAGTACGGCGATTACGTAACCGGCCCGAAGCTCATCACGGAGGAGACAAAGAAGTCGATGAAGAAGATCCTTTCCGACATTCAGGACGGAACCTTTGCGAAGGAGTTCTTACTGGATATGTCTCCCGCAGGACGCCAGGTTCACTTCAAGGCTATGCGTAAGCTGGCGGCAGAGCATCCCGCAGAGAAGATCGGCGAGGAGGTTCGCAAGCTCTACAGCTGGAACAACGAGGATGACAAGCTCATTAACAACTAATGGCAGCCGCATGAAAAGTGGAAAGGTGCCTTTGCAGGGCGTGTGTCAGGTAAAGTGATAAAGACAGCAGGGGCGGGTTTCACGGTTTGTGGAATCCGTTCTTTCGCACGGGGCACAGCGATGATTTGCTGCTGCGCAGCCTGCCCCGGCACAGACGGACAGGTCTGCCTGCCCGATATTTACAGGAGGATGCTTCATGGCAAAACTTTACAATCATAAGGTGGTAGAACCAAAATGGCAGGAGGTGTGGGACAACGAGAAGGCGTTTGCCGCGTCTGACGATTTCAGCAAGCCCAAGTATTATGCACTTGTCGAATTTCCGTACCCCTCCGGGCAGGGACTCCACGTCGGACATCCGAGACCGTATACCGCGCTTGACATTGTTGCGCGCAAGCGCAGGATGCAGGGCTACAACGTGCTCTATCCCATGGGCTGGGATGCCTTCGGATTACCTACCGAAAATTATGCGATTCAAAACAAAATCCATCCGCGTATCGTCACGGAGAACAATGTGAAGCGCTTTAAGGGGCAGCTTCACGCGCTGGGCTATTCCTTTGACTGGGACCGTGAGGTCAATACGACAGACCCGAACTACTACAGGTGGACCCAGTGGATTTTCTTAAAGCTGTTCAAGGCGGGGCTTGCCTACAAAAAGGAGATGCCGATCAACTGGTGTACCTCCTGCAAGGTGGGGCTTGCCAATGAGGAGGTCGTAAACGGCGTCTGCGAGCGCTGCGGCTCCGAGGTGGTGCGCAAAATCAAGAGCGAGTGGATGCTCAAGATTACCGACTACGCGGACAAGCTCATCGAAGGGCTGGACGGTGTGGACTATATCGAGCGCGTGAAGGTGCAGCAGAAAAACTGGATCGGGCGCTCCACCGGTGCGGAGGTGGACTTCCCCATCAAGGGAAAGGAAGAAAAGCTGCGCATTTATACGACGCGTGCAGATACGCTGTTTGGCGTCACCTATATGGTTGTTTCCCCCGAGCATCCCATGATCGACAAATATAAGGACGAGCTTGGCAACTGGGACGAGATCGAGGCATACCGGGATCAGGCGTCGAAAAAGTCTGACTTTGAGCGGGCGGAGCTTGCCAAGGACAAGACCGGCGTTCAGATTGACGGTTTGACCGCCGTTAATCCGGTGAACGGCGAGGAGGTTCCGATCTGGATTTCCGATTACGTGCTCATGAGCTACGGGACCGGTGCGATTATGGCGGTGCCCGGGCACGACGAGCGTGACTGGGAGTTCGCGAAAAAATTCAACCTTCCCATCATTCAGGTCGTTGCGAAAAACGGCGAGCAGGTGGACGTGGGAGAGGCTGCTTTTACGGACGTGGCAACCGGCGTGCTTGTTAATTCCGGTTTTCTGAACGGCCTTGAGGTGAAGGACGCCAAGGAGAAGATGATCGCATTTCTTGAGGAAAAGAACATCGGTACGGCGAAGGTGAATTACAAGCTGCGCGACTGGGTATTTTCCCGTCAGCGCTACTGGGGTGAACCAATTCCCATCGTCGAGTGCGAAAAGTGCGGCTTTGTGCCTCTTGACGAGCGCGAGCTTCCGCTGCTTCTGCCCGAGGTGGACAGCTATATGCCTACCGACAACGGAGAGTCGCCCCTTGCGGCCATGACAGACTGGGTGAATACGACCTGTCCCTGCTGCGGCGGGCCTGCAAAGCGGGAGACGGACACGATGCCTCAGTGGGCGGGTTCCTCGTGGTACTTCCTGCGCTACACCGACCCGGATAACGATCAGGCCCTTGCAAGCCCCGAGGCGCTCAGGTACTGGATGCCGGTTGACTGGTACAACGGCGGCATGGAGCACACGACGCTCCATTTGCTGTATTCCCGTTTCTGGCACAAGTTTTTGTATGACGAGGGAGTTGTCAATACGCCGGAGCCTTATCAGAAGCGTACGTCCCACGGCATGATTCTCGGCGAGAACGGTGAGAAGATGAGTAAATCCCGCGGAAACGTGGTGAATCCCGACGATATCGTCCGGGAATACGGCGCGGATACGCTGCGCACCTATGAGATGTTCATCGGTGCCTTTGATCTGGCTGCCTCCTGGTCGGAGGACGGCGTGAAGGGCTGCCGCCGGTTTTTGGACCGTGTCTGGAAGCTGCAGGATATGCTGACAGACGGCGACGATTACGCTGAGGATATGGTGTTTGCGATGCACCAGACGATCAAGAAGGTGTCAAATGATTTTGAGAATCTGAAGTACAACACCGCGATTGCGGCGATGATGGCGCTTATCAACGATTTTTACAAGAAAAATTCGGTGACCCGGGGCGAGTTCAAGACGCTTCTGACGCTTTTAAACCCGGTGGCACCGCACATCACCGAGGAGCTCTGGGAGCTTGTGGGCTTCCCCGGCAGGGTATATCAGGCAGCCTGGCCAAAATACGACGAGTCGAAGCTTGTGGAATCCACCGTGGAGGTCGCGCTGCAGATCAATGGCAGGGTGAAGGGCACGATGGTCATCGACAAGGATGCGAAAAAGGATGCGGTGATTGCGCAGGCGAAGGAGGCGCTCGCCGAAAAGCTTACCGGAACGGTTGTGAAGGAGATTTACGTGCCGGGACGGATTGTGAATATTGTGCAGAAATAGAAGCTGCGCTTTGTGTAAAAAGCGGTCATGTGAGGGCATGGCCGCTTTTTCAAAATCAATGAGGATGGAAAAAGCATTTCTTGTGCTTCCCGGAAAATAAAGCGATCACGAAAAATGGAAGCTGTAAAGCTTGTGCGGGAATGGACGGCGGGGTTAAAGCATGCTGAAAAATTCCTTTATCGCCTGCCCGTTTGCCCGGTGGTCTGCATAGACGAATCCAATTTCCCGCTTCGGAACCGGGGCGGGCAGCGGGAGGGCGACAAGCGTTCCTTCCGCAAGCTCTGTCTCCACAAAGCGCCGGATGACGCACGCGATGCCGACGCCGATTTTCGCGAAATCGATGAGCAGCTCCATGTTGGACACCTCGATGACGTCGGAGAGGGTGATCTGATTCAGCAGAAGATAGCGCTCGATGTACTGGCGGGAAAAGTTGTTTTTATCCAGCAGCATCATGGTAGAATGTTCGAAAATATGGGCTTCGTCCACGCCCCGCAGGCGGAGATTGTGCAGGTACTCCGACGTTGTGACAAAAATATCCTCCACCGTTTCCACAAAATCAAAGTGCAGATGCCTGCGGTTGTCCGGCTTTCCCACAAGGCCGAGGTCGAGCTGGTCTGCCTCAAGCATACGCAGCGTGTCGTTTGTGGACTGGCAGATGATGGAGATGCGGATATGGGGATGGTCGTGGATAAACTGCTTTAAATAGGGGAGCAGGACAAACTTACAGAGGGTGGAGCTGACGCCGATCCGAAGGTGGCCCACGCCAAGCGCCAGGGACTGCTTTAATTTTTCCTCGCCGCTTGTGAGGGCTTCAAACGCCGCGCGGACATGCTCATAGAACAGCGTGCCCTCCTCCGTGAGCGTTACGCCCCGGGAGCTTCTGGAAAAGAGGGAGCATCCGAGGGCTTCCTCCAGCTTCTGGATGGCTTTGCTGATGGCAGGCTGACTGATGTAAAGCTCCCGCGCGGCTTTTGAAATGTTCCCGGTATTTGCAACGACATAAAAAATCCAGTAGGATGAGAGGTTTCGGTTCATAAGGGCTCCTTTGTCCGTGCTGTTGGCAGAGGTTTTCGTTTAATAACTATAAGTTATGGATATTATTTGTATTATGTATTTCTATTATAACTGCAGTTATGCTAGAATAGCAAGTATAAAAATAAGGGGTACAGTTTTTGGACGGCGCCGAAATTGTACCGGAAGAAAAAGGAGGACGACATCATGGGAATGACAATGACGCAGAAGATTCTCGCGGTACATGCGGGACTTGAGAGCGTTGTGGCCGGACAGCTCATTGAGGCGGAGCTTGACCTTGTACTGGGCAATGACATCACATCCCCGGTTGCAATTCATGAGATTGAGAAGATGAATGTGGAGGGCGTATTCCACAAGGATAAGGTTGCGCTGGTCATGGATCATTTTGTGCCGAATAAGGATATCAAGTCCGCGGAGCACTGTAAATGTGTGCGTGAGTTTGCCTGCAAAAATGAGATTACCAACTATTTTGACGTGGGGGAGATGGGCATCGAGCATGCCCTGCTGCCGGAGAAGGGACTGACCGTGGCGGGGGATGTCATCATCGGCGCGGATTCGCACACCTGTACTTACGGCGCGCTGGGCGCGTTTTCTACCGGTGTCGGAAGCACCGACATGGCCGCGGGCATGGCTACCGGACGGGCATGGTTCAAGGTTCCCTCCGCGATTAAAGTAGTCATCACCGGAAAGAAGCAGAAATATGTCAGCGGAAAGGACGTGATTCTTCACCTGATCGGCGAGATCGGCGTGGACGGCGCGCTTTATCAGTCTCTGGAATTTGTGGGGGAGGGCATCGGCGAGCTCTCCATGGATGACCGTTTTACGATTGCGAATATGGCCATCGAGGCCGGGGCGAAGAACGGCATTTTCCCCGTGGATGCGCTGGCAGAGCAGTACATGAAGGAGCACGGAAGCCGTCCCTATAAGATTTATGAGGCGGACGCGGATGCGGAGTATGTGCGCGAGGTTGTGATCGATCTGAACACCTTAAAGCCCACCGTGGCATTTCCCCATCTGCCGGAAAACACAAAGACAATCGACGAGGTGGGGGATATCGCTATCGATCAGGTGGTAATCGGTTCCTGCACCAACGGACGCTACGAGGATCTGGCGGCTGCCGCAGAGATTTTAAAGGGCAAAAAGGTGAAGAAGGGGCTGCGCGTGATCGTGATTCCGGCGACGCAGCAGATTTATCTGGATGCCATGGAGGCTGGGTTTGTCCGCACCTTTATCGAGGCGGGGGCAATTGTGAGCACACCGACCTGCGGGCCGTGTCTTGGCGGCTACATGGGTATCCTCGCGGAGGGCGAGCGCTGTGTATCCACCACAAATCGTAATTTTGTGGGACGTATGGGACATGTAAACAGTGAGATTTATCTGGCAAGCCCCGCGGTTGCCGCGGCGAGCGCCCTGACTGGTAAAATCTCGGACCCGAGAGCATAGGAGGAATGGAATATGAAAGCAAACGGACATGTATTTAAATATGGGGATAACGTTGATACGGATGTCATCATTCCCGCAAGATATCTCAATTCCTCCGACCCGAAGGAGCTGGCGACACACTGCATGGAGGATATCGACAAGGAGTTTGTAAGCAAGGTGCAGGCAGGGGATATTATCGTGGCGAACAAAAATTTTGGCTGCGGCTCGTCGAGGGAGCATGCCCCCATCGCCATCAAGGCGGCAGGCGTGAGCTGTGTCATCGCGGAGACCTTCGCGCGCATTTTCTACCGCAATGCCATCAACATCGGGCTTCCCATAATCGAGTGCCCCGAGGCGGCTGTGGCGATTGCGGCGGGCGACGAGGTGGAGATTGATTTTGACAGCGGCGTTATCACCGACAAGACCACGGGTCAGAGCTTTCAGGGACAGCCGTTCCCGGAGTTTATGCAGAAGATTATCCAGGCGGAGGGGCTTGTGAACTACATTAACGCGCAGTGATGTTTTATCCTGCAGGAAATTTTCTGTATTGCGGAGATTATTATATCCCTCATTGAAAATGAAGCGGAGCTGTACCGGATTGTGCGGGAGCACGGCGACATGATCGAATGGGATTGGCTTTAGCGGCTGGCGTGCGCAAGAGCGGGGGCGGTAGCTTTAGCGGCTGGCGTGCGCAAAGCCGGGGCCGTAATTTGAAAGGAAGGAAAACTGACTGTGGCGAGATGGAGCGGTATTCGGAAAAAATTGGAGACGGAATATCTGGCAAAATGCCTGCGGGGACATATCCGGTATTTTGCGACCAGCTATAGCCGGTGTCCCGACCATGAGGGGCGGGCGGCTATCCTCTTAGACGGAAAGGAGCTTATCGCGGGCAATTATTTTAATAACTGGGTGAAGGCTCCGCTGTTTCCGCACGACGAGACATACGAAAAGCGCATGAGCCTGGAGCTGGCATTTATGGACGACACCGCCGTACAGCTTGGGGTATTTGACCAGAGGTGCTTTTACGAGGCGTTTGAAATATTTGACAACCAGAGCATTGAACGGAGCCTGGAAAGTGATAATATGCTGGTCCGCATTTTTGCAATCCTGGACCGGAGAGTCGGAAAAAGACGTCTGACGGCGATCGGAAAAACTATCGGTCAGGAGGAGAAATCCTTTCGTGACTTTTTTGAAATCCGGGCAAAGGCGGAGGGCATTTTACAGGCGGAAGCAAAATGCGCAGCAGGTGCGCGTTCCTGACGACGCATGTTCTTTCGCAGCCCCGCAGCCAGTACGCTCGCTTTGCCGGGGCAGACGCTGCGTACCCAGAGGTCATGCTATGGCTCGGGTGTAAAAAGTAACGAACTGTGTTACTTTTCACGGGGCAGGAATGTGCATTTACTGCGCAGTCCGTAAGAACATGCGAACCGTTACAATTATTCAGATTTTTTCATGAATTTGCTTGCAATCTGCGGCGAAGAGGAATATAATAACCAGAACAATTAAAAAGGCGGGAGCTTGTGTGACAGGCTGAGAGGAAGGTAGACCTTCGACCGATAACCTGATTTGGATAATGCCAACGTAGGGAAATACATACGATATGTTACAGCGGGAAGTTACCAGACAGGTGGTAGCTTCCTTTTTTGTGTGCATTTTATGCACATGCAAAAGGAAGGAGACGGAAAGGAGCGCAAAGCTATGGTAAAAATAAACGGTGAGCAGTTTGACGCGGCGGGCACGGCGCTTGCGGAATTTCTGGAGCGTGAAGGCTACGATAACAGCAGGCTTGCAGTGGAGCGAAACGGTGCGATTGTCCCGAAGGCACAGTATGGGAGCACGATGCTCGGCGACGGCGACGAGCTGGAGATTGTCAGCTTTGTAGGAGGTGGCTGAATGATTCCGACGAGGGAGGAAATGTACGCGGCGCTCATAGCGCGCCACGGAAAAGAACGTCAGGAGCGCTTTTCGGCGGCAACGGTTGCCGTCTGCGGCCTTGGGGGGCTTGGCTCAAATATCGCCGTGGCGCTGGCGCGGGCGGGTGTCGGCAGGCTGATTCTGATCGATTTCGACCGGGTGGATATCACAAATCTGCACCGCCAGCAGTATAAGGCGGCGCAGGTCGGCAGCTTTAAGACCGACGCGCTGACCGAAAATCTGTGGGAGATCGCGCCCTGTGCGGCGCTTGAACCGCACACGGTACGCATCACAGAGGAAAATGCGGCGTCCCTTCTTCGGGGCGCGGATATCATCTGCGAGGCCTTTGACGACGCGCAGGCAAAGGCGATGCTGGCGGAGACGGTGCTCACGTCCATGCCGCAGGCGTATCTAATCGCGGCATCCGGCATGGCGGGGCTTGGAAGCGCAAACGAGATCAGAACCAGAAGGGTGACGGAGCATTTTTATCTGTGCGGCGACGGCGTCAGCGACGTGGAAGCAAATGCGGGGCTTGTGGCTCCGCGGGTGGCGCTGTGCGCCATGCATCAGGCGCTTGCGGTGCTGCGGATATTGGCGGGAGAGGTCGGTTCTGTGGACCCGCAGCCAGAGTATTTCTTAGGGAGGGATTCCGGTGACGCCGCCAGTTCGGCAGCAGACAGCGGCGAAGCCATGATCGGCAGATGAATATATGAAACTTGATTTGGAGGAAAACACATGAAAAATGACACACTTATTATCGGAGGGCATGAATTTCACTCCCGCTTCATTTTGGGCTCGGGAAAATATTCCTTAAACCTTATTGAGGCGGCGGTGCGGGACGCAGGGGCGCAGATTATCACGCTTGCGGTGCGCCGCGCGAACACGAAGGAGCAGGAGAACATCCTGGATTTTATACCGAAGGGCGTTACGCTGCTTCCAAACACCAGCGGCGCGAGAAACGCGGCAGAAGCAGTGCGCATTGCCCGGCTTGCGCGAGAGCTTGGCTGCGGGGATTTTGTGAAGATCGAGATCATGCGCGACACAAAGTATCTGCTGCCCGACAACGAGGAGACGATACGGGCGACGGAGATTCTGGCGAAGGAGGGCTTTGTCGTCATGCCGTATATGTATCCCGACTTAAACGTGGCGCGTGACCTGGTCAGTGCCGGAGCCGCGGCCGTCATGCCGCTGGCCTCGCCCATCGGTTCCAACAAGGGTCTGGCGACAAAGGAATTTATCCAGATATTGATCGACGAGATCGATCTGCCGATCATCGTAGACGCGGGCATCGGCAGGCCCTCCCAGGCGTGCGAGGCTATGGAGATGGGCGCGGCGGCAATCATGGCGAACACGGCGCTTGCGACGGCCGGGAATCTGCCGCTGATGGCATCCGCCTTCAGGCAGGCAATTGAGGCGGGGCGCATGGCGTATCTTGCGGGGCCTGGCCGGGTACTCACCCGGGGCGCCAGCGCCTCAGACCCGCTGACCGGTTTTCTGCGGGATTAGGAGGGACTGGAACAATGGAAAATCAGTTTTTTGTTGACTCCCCGCATTTATCTTTGCAGGCGCTGGAGCAGAAGCACCGCCTGGAAAGCGACCCGTCGAGCCGGAAAAGCCATATGGAATACCTGCCGGGCATGGAGCGGATTTCTTCGGATGTTTGCGGGAATGTGATGGCGCAGGTAAATGATTTTGATGCCTCCCGCTATACGGCGGAGGATGTGCGCAGGGCGCTTGGCCGTGAGACGTGCGGCATCGAGGATTTGAAGGCGCTGCTTTCGCCCGCGGCGGAGGCGTTTCTGGAACCGATGGCAGAGCGGGCAAGGCTTGAAACCAGCCGGCACTTCGGCAATACGGTCTATCTGTTCACGCCCCTTTATATCGCCAACTACTGTGAAAATTACTGTGTTTACTGCGGCTTTAACTGCTACAACCACATTCAGCGCATGAAGCTGTCAATGGAGCAGATCGAGCACGAGATGAAGGTCATCGCGGACAGCGGCATGGAGGAGATACTGATTCTGACCGGGGAGAGCCGCAGCAAAAGCGATGTAGTCTATATCGGGGAGGCCTGTAAGCTGGCGCGGAAATATTTCCGTATGGTAGGGCTGGAAATTTATCCGGTAAACACGGATGAGTACCGCTATCTCCATGAATGCGGTGCGGACTATGTGACGGTTTTTCAGGAAACCTATGACGCCGATAAATACGAGCAGCTTCATCTTCTGGGCCACAAGCGCGTCTGGCCGTACCGGTTTGACGCCCAGGAGCGGGCGCTGCGGGCCGGGATGCGGGGCGTCGCCTTCTCGGCGCTGCTTGGTCTTTCGGATTTTCGGAAGGATGCCCTGGCGAGTGCGCTCCACGTTTATTATTTACAGCGCAAATACCCTTACGCGGAAATGTCCCTGTCGTGTCCGAGGCTTCGTCCGATTGTCAACAACGAAAACATAAATCCCATGGACGTCCATGAAAGGCAGCTTTGTCAGGTGCTCTGCGCTTATCGGATTTTTCTGCCCTATGTGGGGATCACGGTATCCTCACGGGAAAGTGCGCAGTTTCGGGACGGCATCGTAAGGATCGCCGCGACAAAGGTCTCTGCGGGAGTCTCGACGGGTATCGGCGACCATGAGCAAAAATACGGCGGAAAGGAGCAGGAGGGGAGCGAGGCGGGCGACGAGCAGTTTGCAATTGACGACGGACGCAGCCTGGAACGGATGTACCGGGACATCGCGGAGGAAGGACTGCAGCCCGTCCTCAACGATTATCTCTATGTATAGCGGTTTGTTTGATATTTTATGTGTAACCAATCGGTTACTCTGCGGGGAGCCGTTTCTGACACGCATCGAGCGGCTTGCACGGGCGAAGCCCGCAGGAATCATTTTACGGGAGAAGAATCTGACACCGGAGGCGTACAAAAAGCTTGCGGGGGAGGTATTATGCATCTGCAAAACGTATGATGTGCCGTGTATCCTGCACAGCTTTGTGCAGGTATCGGCGGAGCTGGGCTGCAGAGCAATCCATCTGCCGCTGCCACGTCTGCTGGCGCTTAATGAAGCGGAGAAGACATATTTTTCGGTGATCGGCGCCTCGTGCCATTCCCGGGAGGAGGCCAGGGCGGCACAGCAGGCCGGCTGTACCTACATCACGGCGGGACATGTGTTTGACACCGGCTGCAAGAAGGGACTGCCGGGGCGGGGGACGGATTTTTTGCGGGAAATATGTGCATGTGCTTTTGTTCCCGTCTATGCGATCGGCGGCATCACGCCGGAGCGGATGGCTGAGGTGTATGAAGCGGGAGCCGCGGGAGCGTGTGTGATGAGCGCTGCCATGGAGTGCAGGGATGCGGAGGCGTATCTATCGAAATTTGGGCGCAGGCCCCGCGCGTAATGAAATACCCTGCGGCAGGCAGCGGTGATGGAACAAAGGAATGCAAGGAAATAGGCTGTATAGTTAAGGAGAATCAATATGAAATTTCGGAAGGAAATGCTGCTTTTGTACGCCGTGACGGACCGGGGCTGCGTGCATACAGGCACGCTCTGTGATCAGGTGGAGGCGGCGCTGAGAGGCGGCGCCACCTTCGTCCAGCTGCGGGAGAAGGAGCTGGACGAGGAAGCCCTTATGCGGGAGGCAGAGGAGCTAAAGGAGCTTTGTCACCGCTTCGGTGTGGCACTTATCATAAACGACAACGTTGACGCCGCACTGCGCATCGGCGCGGACGGCGTTCATGTGGGGTCTGCGGATACGCCGGTGGCAAAAATCCGCGCCCGTGCGCCGGAGGGCTTTATCATCGGCGCTACCGCAAAAACCGTGGAACAGGCACGGGCCGCACAGGCTGCGGGTGCGGATTATATCGGTGTGGGCGCGGTGTTTGCGTCGCAGACCAAACAACAGGCGATTCGGATTACGCTGCAGGAGCTAAAGGAGATTTGTGCCAGCGTGTCCATACCCGCCGTCGCCATCGGCGGCATCGGGCCGGATAATATGGCGGCGCTAAAGGGCGGCGGCATGAGCGGAATTGCGGTGGTGCGGGCACTTTTCAAAGCGCAGGATATCGAGCAGGCGGCGCGCAGGATACGGGCACAGGCAGAGATGCTCGTGAGCTGATTAGACTGCGGGCACGGACAACAGGTAACCCGGCGGCGGATGGGGGCACCACGTTTCGCCGCTTTCTATACATATTGCAAAAAAAGGAGAATTCATATGAAAACAGCATTATCAATCGCTACATCGGATTGCAGCGGAGGCGCCGGTATTCAGGCAGACACCAAGGCAATGACCTTGAACGGTGTCTACGCGATGAGCGTGCTGGCGGCGCTGACCGCCCAGAACACTACCGGCGTGGCAGGAATTTTTTCAGTACCACCGGAGTTTTTGGAGCAGCAGATCGACATGGTATTTGCGGATATCCGTCCCGATGCGGTAAAGATCGGCATGGTTCCAACCGCAGAGCTGTTTCGTGTCATCGGAAGGCGTCTGCGGCACTACGGGGCAGACAATATCGTGGTAGACCCGGTGATGGTGGCCACCAGCGGCTCGAAGCTTATGGAGCGTGATGCGTTATCCGCCTTAAAGGAGGAGCTGCTTCCCATCGCGGCCCTTGTCACGCCGAATATCCCGGAGGCGGAGGCCCTGGCGGGAATGACAATTCGGGAGAAGGATGATATGCTTCCGGCGGCGCAGGCGATCAGCCGGAAGCACGGCTGCGCCGTTCTGCTCAAGGGCGGCCACAATGTGAGTGATGCCGATGACCTGTTCTGCACGGAGGATACATATACATGGTTCGAGGGAGCGTATATCGATAATCCGAACACACACGGCACAGGTTGTACCCTTTCCTCAGCTATCGCCGCAAATCTTGCCAAGGGCTTTGATCTGCCTGCATCTATTCGGCGGGCGAAGGATTATCTGTCGGGGGCGCTGGCGGCCATGCTTGATCTGGGTGCGGGAAAAGGACCGATGAACCACGGCTTTGACCTGCACAGCCCATTTGCACAGGAGGTACCTTTGCAATGAAGGGACGTACCGGTTTGTCTGAGAACGGCCGGATATGCTTTTGACGATACGGCTGTGCGTGCCGGTCAGTCGGCGCAGGAGCGGGCGCCGGGAGCGGACTGCGCCTGCAGATAATCGCGATAAGCCTTTGAAACCTTGATTCTTGTGTAGATCTGAGCGTAGGCGCTGCCGGTGAGTCCGTTTATATAGTTCGTCGGATAGTTTCGCTCGATACCGGCGGCCCGAGCGAGGTCCACTGCCTTGTTGTAGGCGACGGCGGCATCGGTTTCGCTGGCGTAGATGCCGATCTGGTAGTTGCCGTTGATGTGGATGCGCGTCAGATAGGAGATGCGCCCGCCCGCGTCAAGACGGCTCACACCATAGTAGGGGTTGATGTTTCGGATATTTTCGTAGCGGAAATCGAAAGGGTCTCCGTTTACAAATTCGTAGTCGACCCCTGCAACTGCATAATTTTTAATGCCGTAGCGGGAGAGGAGCGTTACCTGCATGCCGTAATCGTTTGTGTAGAGATGGCCGCCCCGCTGCAGGATGCGGTGGCTTGCATAATAGAACAGATCGTCGCTGTCAAATTTCAGCTCCACCTCGGGTGTCAGATAATAGACAAAAAAGCTGGGTGACTGCAGATAGATCGGCGTGCCGAAATACAATCCCCTGTCACGGTAATTCAGCAGGATGACCGTCTTTTCAAAGGGCAGCTTTTCATAGCGCAAAAAGGCATCCGGCAGCGTACTCTGTTCGTCCGCGAGCATGGCGCGCGCCTGTGCGTGGACGGCGCCCGCTTCCTCCGGGGTGGGGTAGCTGCCGAGGGAAATGTGTTTTCCTTTATAATGGATATTTGCGCGGTAGTAAAGGGTCCCGTCCTTTTTTCGCGCCTGGTAAATGCCGGTTGCCATGGTTTTCTCCCTTTCGTTATTGTTTGCGCTTAACTGATAACTAGCTTTTGTTACTTTTCACGGGGCAGGACTGCGCATTTACTGCGCAGTCCGTAAGAACATGATTCAGGTGTGAGGGGCGATTTTTGCGAAGCAAAACTCTCAATATCGCCCCGAATCGTTACTATGAGCGGCTCCCGAGCCGTGAATAGTAACTAGCTTTTTTTATTATTAACCTAAAGTCTAGCATATTTGTTGACAGATGAAAATGTCTTAATTATAATGGGTGAAGGAAATTGTAAGTTACTTTTCACACCCGGGCCGCGCAGCGTCTGCCCCGGCGAAGCGGGGGCATTTACTGCGTACTTAAGGGACATGCTGCGGCGCAGCAGCATAGCGTGAACAGTGATGAAAAGCGACATATGATATAGGATGAAATATGGAAAGATAAGGGTGAGTATATGGGAATTTATTATTCGAGCACACGGAATGAAAAGGAGCGTTTTACCGCTTCGCAGGCAATATTAAAGGGATTGGCGGATGACGGCGGATTGTTTGTGCCGGATCACATACCGGCCTTGGATGTGAGTCTTCGGGACCTGGCGGGCATGAGCTATCAGCAGACCGCCTATGAGGTGATGAAGCTGTTCCTGACCGATTTTACCGAGGAGGAATTAAAGGCATGCATCGCGCGCGCCTACGACAGCAAGTTTGACACGGAGGAGATCGCGCCGCTGGCGGAGGCGAAGGGTGCGTATTACCTGGAGCTGTTCCACGGTGCGACCATCGCGTTTAAGGATATGGCGCTGTCCATCCTGCCGCATCTGCTGACGACGGCGGCGCGCAAAAATGAGGTGAAAAACGAGATCGTTATCCTGACCGCGACCTCCGGGGATACCGGAAAGGCGGCGCTTTCCGGCTTTGCGGACGTGGAAGGCACAAAAATCATTGTCTTTTACCCCAAGGGCGGCGTCAGCCCGATCCAGGAGCTTCAGATGGTGACGCAGCGGGGCGAAAATACGTGTGTGGTAGGTATCAAAGGAAATTTCGATGAGGCTCAGACCGGTGTGAAGCAGATGTTTAACGACCGCGCCTTTGGTGCTTTGCTGGAGGAAAACGGTTATCAGCTCTCTTCCGCGAACTCCATCAACATCGGGCGTCTGGTGCCGCAGATCGTGTACTATGTTTATGCATATGCAAAATTGCTCAGGGAGGGCGTGATCGCGGAGAAGGAGCCGGTGAACGTCGTTGTCCCCACCGGAAACTTCGGGAATATCCTTGCCGCATTTTATGCAAAGCAGATGGGGCTGCCCGTTGCGAAGCTCATCTGCGCATCCAACGCGAACCGGGTGCTCTATGATTTCTTCGAGAGCGGAACCTACGATAAAAACCGTGCGTTTATCCTGACCAGCTCGCCCTCGATGGACATTCTCATCTCCAGCAACCTGGAGCGTCTGATCTATTACATTGCGGGGAACGACGCAAAGAAAAACGCGGATTTGATGCAGGCGCTTGCCGCGGGCGGGGCATATACGATTACGCCTGAAATGAGGGAGCGGCTTGCGGATTTTGCGGGCGGCTATTCCACCGAGGAGCAGACCGCGGAGACGATCCGCACGCTTTACAACGAGACGGGCTATATCATCGACACCCACACAGCGGTTGCCGCAGGCGTGTACAACCGTTACCGCGAAAAGACCGCAGATACGACAAAAACCGTGATCGCCAGTACGGCATCGCCCTTTAAGTTTGCGCGCAGCGTCATGACGGCGATCGATCCGTCCTATGGGGAGCTGGAGGATTTCAAGCTGGTGGACGAGCTTGGAAAAATCGGCAATGTGAAGATTCCGCAGGCGATTGAGGAGATTCGGAATGCCCCGGTGCTCCACGACAATTTGTGTGCGGTGGAGGATATGCCTACTGCCGTAAAGGAGTTTCTGGCGGTCGAGGATTGATGCTATTGCGCTTTAGCGGCATATTTGCGCTCCGCTGCCGTGCAGTTTAGAAAGAATCCTGCCTGCAGGATTCTCCGCAAAAAAGAGCTTCCTGCGGGAAGCTCTTTTTGTATGCGTTTTTTGTGCCGCAGCATCTTAATGCTCTGTCTCGGACAGCACGATATTCACGATGCCGAAGGGGAACAGTGCAGGGAAGATGTATGTGCATTTTGCGTCCTCTACGGCGTGATCCTCGCCGGAAATCGGAGGCTCAAGGCCGAGCTCAACCGAGTAGGAATTGGAGATATTGACATTGAACAGGCCGTTGTGAAGATTTAGGAAATCCTCAATGGAGGCTTGTACATATTCGTCGAATTCTTCAAATTCCTCGGATACATAGCGGCTCGCAAAGGCAATCGCCGCATCCTCACTCATGTCGAGCACGGATGTCACCTCATATATGCCGGTGATCCGCTGGGATGCATACTTTTGGGTCGGATAGGAAGAGGAGCGCATAACGGGACGAAGCAGTGTGAAATCGTCACCGATGAACCGCACCAGATTATTCAAAAGAAGATTTAAGTATTCCAGCTGATAGGCCTTGTTGGGAGATTCCATCTCAGAGCAGTATTCGTTCAGCATGGAAAAAACAGTTTCGCCGCTCTCGTTTGGAAGATCCTCCTCCTTGATCTGGTTATCCGTGATGTACGCCTGAACCAGCTCGTGGAAAGTCGCCTGGTCAAAGACACCGTTCTCTTCGAGAATTTGTCCCAGCAAAAGATATTGGGGATACTGTGAGACGAGGAGCTCGTTCACCTGCTTTTCTGTCAGGTAGCCCTTCTCAATACATATTTCCCCAAAATGCTTATCGTTATGGGTCTGTGCAATTCTTACCTCCTCGATCTGTTCGGGTGTCATAAGACCCGCGTGCATCGCAAGCGTGTCAAGCTGAATATAAATAGAAGATTCTTTTTCCATGGCAGCGATCAGCTGTTCTGCTGTGACGATGCCGTTACTTAACAGGTAGCCGCCGAAAAACTGTATAAACATAACAAATCCCTCAACATATTCTATAGATTATTCGAACTTGGTGGAAAGGATGGCCTTGATCTGATCCGTTTTCAGAGGCTTTTGGACAAAGTCCTTTGCGCCTGCTTCAAGGGCAGCCTTCAGCTGCTGCTGGGTTCCCACAGATGATACGATGATGATCAGTGCGTTCGGGTTTTCTTCCATAATCTCCCTTACCGCGGAGATTCCGTCTTTGATAGGCATAACGATATCGAGAAATACAAGGTCGGGCTGCTCGGCAATATACTTTTCAACCGCTTCCTTCCCGTTGACCGCTTCAGTAAAACGGCTGGCACCCATGCTGGACAGAAGATCCTTTAACTGCTTACGGGCGAGGATGGAATCGTCGCCGATTAAAATTTTCGCGTCCTTTAACAGCATATGTCTTACTCCTTTTCTTAGTCTGTAATTTTCATAACCGGATATTCACTACTTAAAATTGTACTCCATTTTACATGATTAAGCAACAATCTTTTTGATTTTACGCGTGTTTTTCAGTGCTTTTTGGTTACTGTTCCCTTCGCGGCCGGTAACTGGTTTTTACATATGCCTTGGCAAAAGAGAAGATTTGCGTTATAATTTATAGCAGTTATGCAGATAAAGGACAAAAGAGAGGTAAAGCAATGGGTTCAGATTCTTTTATGATGCTGTTTGATGTGATTATTTTCTGCTACGGCGTGTACATGGTTTACAGCGCCTATCAGATGAGGAGGACGGAGCAGCCGCCCACGATGCTGATCAACCCGATGGAGCTCGTCGGGGCGCGGGACGTGAAGGGCTTTTGCGAGGCAATGTTCAGGCCCTTTGTTGTCTTTGGCATGATGGCGTCGATCTACGGTCTGCTGGGTCTGGTCAACGACTTTTTCATTTCGCTCCCGGCGCTCAATTTCGGGGCGATCATTCTGTTTCTTGTCATGTGCTACTGGTTTTTCCGGGAGATGAAAAAGAACAAGAGCAAATATTTAAAGTAAAGCGACAAAAAAAGAGTTTCGGCTGTGAAACTCTTTTTTTATGTTTGTCCGATGCTTAGCGGCCGTCCATGGGAATATAATCCCGATGCGGGGATATACTTTTGTAGGCCGGGCGCATGATTTTTCCGCCGCAGCAGATTTCCTCCATGCGGTGCGCGCTCCATCCGGCGATACGCGCGATGGCGAAGATTGGTGTGTACAGCTCCAGCGGAAGGTCGAGCATGGAGTAAACGAAGCCGCTGTAAAAGTCTACGTTGGGGCTGACGCCCTTGTAGATCTTGCGTTCCCGGGAGATGATCTGGGGTGCGAGACGCTCCACCAGGGAGTAGAGTGCAAACTCCTTCTGCTGCCCCTTTTCAATGGAAAGCCGTTCCACGAAGGAGCGGAAGATGACCGCACGGGGGTCGGAGAGGGAGTAGACCGCATGGCCCATACCGTAGATGAGCCCCGCCCTGTCGAAGGCATCCTTATGCAAAAGCCTGCGCAGGTAATCGCTTACCTCCTCCTCGTCTTCCCAGTTTTTGAGCTCCTCCTTCATCGCCTCGAACATCTGGACAACCTTGATGTTTGCGCCGCCGTGCTTGGGACCCTTGAGGGAGCCGAGGGAGGCCGCGATAACGGAGTAGGTGTCCGTGCCGGAGGAGGATACCAGGTGCGTGGTAAAGGTGGAATTGTTACCGCCGCCGTGCTCCATATGTAAAATCAGTGCGATATCCAGAAGCTTTGCCTCCAGCGGTGTGTATTTTTTGTCGGGCCGCAGGATGTATAAAATAGTCTCCGCCGTGGAAAGGTGCTCCTCGGGGGTGTGGATAAAAAGGCTTTCCCCGTCATGATAATGGCGGTAAGCCTGATAACCGTATACGGAGAGCATAGGGAATAAGCTGATCAGCTGTAAGCACTGTCTGAGCGCGTTGGCGGGGGATGTGTCGTTTGCGGCATCATCGTAAGAATATAAGGTGAGAACGCTTCGGGCGAGGGTGTTCATCATGTCCTTGCTCGGTGCTTTCATAATAATATCGCGGACGAAGCTGGTGGGAAGCGAACGGTAGTCCGCAAGCACCTTGCAAAAATCCTTCAGCTGCTGCTTCGTCGGAAGCTCTCCGAACAATAAGAGGTAGGTGCATTCCTCGTAGCCGAAGTGGCTGTCTTTTTCAATACCGCGTACCAGATCCTCTACATTGTAGCCGCGGTAGAAGAGACGGCCGTCGGCGGGTACGGATTTTCCGTCAACGGTTTTGGTGGAACTTACCTCGGAGATTTCGGTCAGTCCGACGAGCACGCCTTTTCCATTGAGATCGCGGAGTCCGCGTTTGACGTTGTATTCTGTGTATAGATCAGGATCGATGCAGTGTGATTGGACACATCGGTCTGTGAGCTTTACGAGTTCGGGGGTGATTTCGGCAAAATTACGCTCCATTAGATACGCCTCCTTTTCATATTATTGCCAGTTAAAATTACTTTTGAGATTTCATCATACCATATACCGGAGTCGAAAAACCACAAAAATCTGAAATTTAACAAAATTTTAATATTTTTGAAAACATTTCCACCGACTTTCCCGACGGATGGGGCAGGCGTGAAACCCCCGTAAATTACGTGTTTGTCCGTTACTTTTCACGGGTCAGGAATGCGCATTTACTGCGCAGTCCGTAAGAACATGATTCAGGTGTGAGGGGCGATTTTTGCGAAGCAAAACTCTGAATATCGCCCCGAATCGTTACTATGAGCGGCTCCCGAGCCGCGAATAGTAACGTTTGTCCGGGTGTACGCATGGAAAATGAAAATAAGCACTTTACGGATAAGGAAAAAAATGCTAAGATAAAAAAGTATTGGCAGGACAGTGTCCGCCGGTCTTATTTTTCAAGAATCTTTAAATATATAAAGAAATAAAAAAGAAAAGAGGTAAACACAAGATGGCAGCAATTGATTTAACCCAATATGGTATTACCGGAACGACAGAAATCGTTCACAATCCGTCCTTCGAGATGTTATTTGAGGAGGAGACAAAGCCGGAGCTTGAGGGCTATGAGAAGGGCCAGGTAACCGAGCTTGGGGCGGTAAATGTTATGACCGGTATCTATACGGGCCGTTCACCGAAAGACAAATATATTGTTATGGATGCAAATTCTAAGGACACCGTTTGGTGGACTACAGACGAGTACAAGAACGACAACCATCCCATGAGCGAAGAAACCTGGGCAGTTGTGAAGGATCTTGCAAAGAAGGAGCTTTCCGGCAAGAGACTCTTTGTTGTGGACGCATTCTGCGGCGCAAACAAGGATACCCGCATGTCCGTGCGCTTTATCGTTGAGGTTGCATGGCAGGCGCACTTTATCAAGAACATGTTCATTATCCCCAGCGACGAGGAGCTGGAGACATTTGTTCCCGATTTCGTTGTATACAACGCTTCCAAGGCAAAGATCGACAACTACGAGGAGCTTGGCTTAAACTCTGCAACCTGTGCGGCGTTCAATATTTCCAGCCGTGAGCAGGTTATCATTAACACCTGGTACGGCGGGGAGATGAAGAAGGGTATCTTCTCCATGATGAACTACTATCTGCCGCTTAAAGGCATCGCTTCCATGCACTGCTCCGCAAACACCGACATGAACGGCGAGAACACCGCGATCTTCTTCGGACTTTCCGGAACCGGAAAGACTACGCTTTCCACCGATCCGAAGCGTCTTCTCATCGGCGATGACGAGCACGGCTGGGACGACAACGGCGTGTTCAACTTTGAGGGCGGCTGCTATGCGAAGGTAATCAACCTGGATAAGGAGTCTGAGCCCGATATCTACAATGCGATCAAGCGCAACGCCCTTCTTGAGAACGTTACCGTTGACGCAGAGGGCAAGATTGATTTTGACGACAAGAGCGTAACCGAGAATACGCGTGTGTCTTACCCGATCAACCACATCAATAACATTGTAAAGCCCGTTTCCGCAGCTCCGGCAGCAAAGAACGTGATCTTCCTGTCAGCGGATGCGTTTGGCGTGCTTCCTCCGGTATCGATTCTGACACCCGAGCAGACACAGTACTACTTCCTGTCCGGATTTACCGCAAAGCTTGCCGGAACCGAGCGCGGCATCACCGAGCCGACACCGACCTTCTCTGCCTGCTTCGGTCAGGCGTTCTTAGAGCTGCATCCGACCAAGTATGCGGAGGAGCTTGTAAAGAGAATGCAGGCGAGCGGCGCAAAGGCTTACCTTGTAAATACCGGATGGAACGGAACCGGAAAGCGTATCTCCATTAAGGATACCCGCGGTATCATCGATGCGATCTTAAACGGCGATATCAAAGATGCGCCCACCAAGCAGCTCCCGATCTTTAACTTCGAGATCCCGACCGAGTTAAAGGGCGTTGACACCGGTATTCTGGATCCCCGCGACACCTATGCGGATGTTTCCGAGTGGGAGAAGAAGGCTGACGACCTCTCCGGCCGCTTCATCAAGAACTTTGCAAAATATGAGGGCAATGACGCAGGAAAGGCACTTGTTTCCGCAGGACCTCAGAAATAAGAACAGGCGTCCGGCAGGTTATGTTTTACTGAGGCATAAAATCGCATGAAAAAATAAAAATTTTTCCATTGCGCTTTACCATGTATTAAGTTATAATTTTTGATAGAAACTAAGAGGGACGCTAAAGTAAAACTTCAAGTGAAGCTCACTTGAATATCACTTATGACGTAACGCCTGGAATGTGCGATAACTCTTGTCATTTTGAACCTACATTTACTTTTACGGGATTCCTATATGACCTTTGTGGATGTCAGGCCTTATCTACGGATCGGAGGAAGGCAGAAGCAGGGCTGCGGTTGCCCACCTAGCCTCGGCTAGGAGTCAAAATACAAGAACCGGCATTTTGGGTTTTACAAAAGAGAAATGTGTTGAGTTACAAAAGAGAAAGATATTTCAGGAAAACACAAAAGAGAAAGCATGAAATACAAAAGAAGCTGCAGATAAGTGCTGCAGCTTCTTTTCGTGTGCGGTGGGACAAAAACATCCACGGGGGTTTCGCGGCCGGCTTTGAATGGTTAGAACGCCTGATTAGAATAAATAGAAAGTTGATCTGTAATACATGAAAAGAAACTCAGCCCTTGACAAAAATCATTTGGTGGTTACCTGCCTGCTTGCAGTTTGTGTTTTACTTGTCGTTGTCATTTTTATGATCAGCGGCGGTACGATGCCGACAGGGGGAAATGCCGAGGTTACGGTCACAAAGGAGGACATCGCAGAGGCCTATTCCTTTTTAAACCAGGAGGAGGCGGTGTATGCCGCGCTCGAAAAGGTTGAAGGAATGGTTACATATGGCGATTATCAGGAATTTCTGGAGCAGCTTCATCTGTGGGAGGCAGGTGATTTCTCGGATCTCTTTGCTGACGGGGAGAAGGCGTATGTAAGCCCCCTGGCGCTTACGGAGAGCCGGAATCGGATCGCAGAGCTTTTTGAAGCGGATACGATGCAGGAGGTGCCGCCGCTTAACAATGAGGCCGAGACAGTCCGGGAGATGCCAAAGGTGGATGGGCAGACCCTTGTCCGCGTGCTGCTTTTGCAGGGGAGTGAGCCGGTTGCGGACGAGATTTATTTTTCGTCCAATGCAAACTATACGATTTCGTGGAAGAATCAGACGAAGGAGAAAAAGAAAAACAAGGTGATCCGCGCCGGGCTTTTGAAGCTTGCGGCGGGGGAGCGTGCGGTTGTCGAGTCCGAAAACGGAGAGGTATACCTGGCAAATGAGGAGGGGGAGCGCAGCACCCTCGGCTATGCGGGACGCTTCGTGATCACCCGCTTCGGGGACGGCTATGCCGTCGTCAACGAGGTTCCCATTGAAAATTATCTTTATGGTGTGGTACAGAGCGAGATGCCTGCATATTTTGAAGAGGAGGCATTGAAGGCGCAGGCGGTGTGCGCGCGCACCTATATCGTGACCCAGCTTATGCAGAATAATTATCCCCAGTATCATGCGGACGTGGACGATTCCGTGCGCTTTCAGGCGTACAACAAAACGGCGCCGGATGAGCGGGTCGTGGCGGCTGTGGATGCCACAAAGGGGCAGATTCTCGCAAAGGGCAGCCTGCCGATCAGCACCTATTTTTTTTCCACCTCCCACGGCGTGACCAGCGGGACAGAAATCTGGGAGCTGGATGACTGCGATTATCTGCAGCCCGTGCGGGGCAATGCGGACACGGAGGCTTTTGACCTTTCCGACGAGGAGGTGTTCCGCACCTATATCGAGCAGACGGATGAGACGGATTACGATTACCCGAGCAATTATTACCGATGGAAGGCGGGGCTGTCCCTCACGGAGCACGGGGAGGAGGCGCTGGGGCTTCTGAAAAAAATTGTGGAAACCCATCCGGATTGTGTTATAATCAAAAGCAGTCAGGGAGAGGGAACCGACGGGCCGGCGATTGACGGACTCGGGGAGGCGGAGGGGCTGCGCGTGGAAAAGCGTTCGGCCTCCGGTGCGGTGCTGCAGTTGGAAATTTCCTTTTCCGGCGGCGTAGTTTGGCTCACAAACGAGAATTACATACGCCAGATGCTCGGGGTCTGGATGAACAGCCTGCAGTACAAGGACGGAACCAGTGTGCAGGCGGGCAGTATGCTGCCAAGTGCATATTTTTATATTCAGCCTGTCAAGGAGGGCATCGTGCTTTTTGGCGGGGGACTGGGGCATGGCATCGGCATGAGCCAGTACGGCGCCAACGGGATGGCGGCCGCCGGGAAGGAGATGGAGGAGATTTTATCCTTTTATTATAAAGGTGCGAAGCTTTGCCGGCTTTATCCGGGTGAGTGAACCGTAACGCCTGGCTTGCCGTCTGCGGGATGTAAGAGGGAAATTTTTCATGAAAGTGTGTAGGGAATTTGCATGAAGCTGATAAAGGAGATTATAAGGTTTGTCGACGAGTGCAGGGAGGATAACGTGACCGCCTACGCGGCGCAGTCGGCGTATTTTACGCTGCTGTCACTGATACCCTTCCTTTTGTTTTTCGGCGCGCTTTTGAAGTATACGCCGGTGTCGCTGGACTTTCTTGCGCAGGGTGTGACGCTGGTTTTTCCGGAATATATTTCCGGGTTTCTTGTGAATATAATTCGGGAGACGTATGAAAGCTCTGCCGGTTTGCTTTCCATATCCGCGATCATCGCGATCTGGTCTGCGGCGAAGGGCATTCAATACCTGACCGACGGACTGAATAAAATGTATGACCTTACGGAGACGAGGAGCTGGCTGCGGCTGCGCTTCTGGTCGATTATCTATACGTTTATCATGATTTTTTCCATCGTGCTCATGCTCGTGCTCCTCGTGTTCGGGCGGACGCTTCAAAACTGGCTGGCGCAGTACTGGCCTGCGGTGGCAAATGTCACGCGTATTCTCTTAAGGCTGAAAAGCCTCATCGGTATCGGCGGGCTGACCTTTGTTTTTGCACTCTTTTACTGGGCGTTTCCGAACCGGAAGGGGGAGGGCGGCCATCGCATCACCTACGTCAGGCAGCTTCCGGGTGCCTTTATCTGTTCCCTCGGATGGTATGTATTTTCCTTTGGCGTGTCTATCTATGTGGATTATTTTAACGGGTTTTCGAGCTACGGGAGCCTGACGACCATCGCGCTTATTATGTTCTGGCTCTATACGGGCATGTACATACTGATGGTGTGCGCCGAGGTGAATAATCAGTACTCGGAGCGGATTGTGGGGTATTTGAAGAGAAAGTAGGTGCCCGGGGAGCAGCTTCCGAAGCAATGCGTCAGGGTGTCAGCGCAGCACAGATGCAAAATTGCGGAGTCCGCAAACGTATCATGCGGTTATATATTCGGATAATTTTGCCGGTGGGTGTCGATACGTTTCTGTTACTTTTCACGGGGCAGGAATGCGCATTTACTGCGCAGTCCGTAAGAACATGATTCAGGTGTGAGGGGCGATTTTTGCGAAGCAAAACTCTGAATATCGCCCCGAATCGTTACTATGAGCGGCTCCTGAGCCGTGAATAGTAACACGTTTCTTTTAGACGGCTTATGTTGTTCAAAATTTTTGCTTGATGTTTTGCATCTGCTGTGTTAAGATGTGTAAAGCGTAAAATTTGATGAAAGAAATGCGAGGATGGCGCACAGTAGCCGCATACACTGCTGACAGAGAGAAAGAGCTGACGGCTGAGAGCTTTTTCCAGATAAGGTATGAGGATGCTTCCGGTCACGCAGTGACGGAGCAGGAGGGTGAATTTCACGCCGGAGCAGCACAGGGGAAGCGCGGGAGCGTGGTAGTCTGTGACGCGGGCACGCGTTATGTGCAAAGAGTGTCTGACGCATGATAAGGATGCGCAGGAATTTGGGTGGTACCGCGAAGCATTTCGTCCCGGAGTAGCATATATTCCGGGGCTTTTTTTGTTGCTGTCTGCTCCGTGAACGGTAACGGGCAGCCCGGACATGAACATTCGCGCCGCGAGGTCCAAGCTGCTGGCTGAACCATGTGCTTCCTTTTGATAACAGTTCAGCCTTCGGCCTCACTGTAACCCTTTTTGTGCGTCGGGCAGGGCAAAGTAAAAAAGAGAAGGAGAATAACCATGAAAGAAAAGCTGCAGAAAATCAGGGAGCGCGCCATCGCCGAGATTGAGGGCGCGGGCGAGCTTGAGAGTCTAAACGAGGTTCGCAATGCGATTCTCGGCAAAAAGGGCGAGCTGACCGCCGTGCTCAAGGGCATGAAGGATGTCCCGAAGGAGGACCGTCCGAAGGTGGGACAGTGGGTAAACGAAACGCGTGAGGCCATCGAGGGTATTTTGGCGGATCGCCTGAAAAAGCTGGAGAAGGAGGCGTTGCGCATCCGCTACGAGGCGGAGAAGATCGATGTGACGATGCCTGCGGTGACGCCCGCAAAGGGCAGCCTGCATCCGATTACGCAGGTGCGCAACCAACTGATTGATATTTTTGCCTCTATGGGCTTTGAGATTTTCGAGGGAAGTGAGATCGAGACGGACTACTATAATTTTACCGCCCTCAATACGCCGCAGGACCATCCGGCTAGAGATATGCAGGACACTTTTTATCTGTCCAAAGAGTTTTTGCTTCGGACGCAGACATCGGCAGGACAGATTCATGTCATGGAGGCGAAAAAGCCGCCGATTAAAATTATTTCCCCCGGAAAAGTGTTCCGCTCCGACGACGATGCGACCCACTCGCCGATGTTTTCCCAGATGGAGGGGCTGGTTGTGGACAAGGGTATCACGCTCTGCGATTTGAAGGGTATGCTGGACGAGTTTGTAAAGCGGATTTTCGGAGAGCAGGTGACAACAAGGCTGCGTCCCTCCTATTTCCCGTTCACGGAGCCTTCGGTGGAGGTTGACGTGAGCTGCTTCCAGTGCGGCGGAAAGGGCTGTAAGCTGTGCAAGGGTACGGGCTGGATTGAGGTGCTGGGTGCCGGCGTGGTAAACAATAAAGTGCTTGCCGGCTGCGGCGTGGACACGGAGGTGTACAGCGGATTTGCCTTCGGTATCGGCATCGAGCGCATCGCCATGTTAAAGTACGGAATCAACAATATTAAGCTGCTGTTCGAGTCGGATCTGCGTGTGCTTGGCCAGATCGATGACTAAAGGGAGGAGAAGATTATGTTAGCACCATTAAGCTGGTTAAAGGATTATGTGGAGATCGATGTGACACCGGAGGAGCTGGAGGAAAAGCTGTTCTCCTGCGGCTTTGAGGTGGAGGAGCGATTCGAGGTCGGAAAGGACATTTCGAATGTTGTGGTCGGCCTGGTAAAGGAGTGCGAGCCGATTCCCGAGACGCATCTGAGCTTGTGTCAGGTGGATGCGGGAAGCCACGGGGTGTTCCAGATCTGCTGCGGCGCGGACAATGTGTGCGCGGGCAAAAAATTTCCGCTGGCGCTTGTGGGCGCAACGGTTTATGCAACTGCAAAAGACCACGTTACCGTCGAGGGCGTGATGACGATCAAGAGAGGAAAGCTGCGGGGCTATGAGTCCCAGGGTATGCTTTGCTCCGGCGTAGAGCTTGGCTTGAATGAGGACTTATATCCCGGGGCAGGTTATAACGGCCTTTTAGTGCTTCCCGACGATGCAGAGACGGGGGCGGATGTGAAGCCGCTTTTAGGGCTGGACGACTGGATGTTTGACATTGCGATTACGGCGAACCGGCCGGACTGCCAGAGCATTTACGGCATTGCAAGGGAGATTGCGGCCGTGCTGAATAAGCCCTGTAAGGAGCCGGCCCTTGACTACACCGAGACGGAGGTGAAAAAGGAGGGCTTTACGGTGACGGTTGACGCACCGGATTTGTGCCCCCGCTATATCGCCCACTATGTATATGACGTGAAGATTGCGCCGTCCCCGGCGTGGATGCGCCGCAGGCTGGCGCTCGTGGGCATCGGGAGCATCTCAAATGTGGTGGATATCACTAACTATATTTTAAAGGAGCTGGGACAGCCCATGCACGCCTTCGATGATTCGTTTTTGCAGGGGAATGCGATCAATGTGCGGCGCGCGGAGGACGGTGAGCGGATTGTGACACTGGACGAGAAGGAGTTTGAGCTGAACACGTCAAACCTCGTCATCTGCGACGGCAATCGCCCGGTGGCGCTGGCGGGCATTATGGGCGGCTTAAATTCCGAGATTTTAGACACGACCACGGAGGTGATGTTCGAGGCGGCAAAGTTTATGCGTGACAATATCCGAAAGAGCTCCCGGGCTTTGGGGCAGTCCTCTGATTCGAGCGCAATGTATGCAAAGGGTGTGTACGAGTACACGACCGTGATGGCGATGAAGCGTGCCCTGCATCTGATTGAGGAATTGGGCTGCGGCAAGGTTTCCTCCACCCATGAGGAGGTTGCTACGGGGAATTCCGTGGAGCCGCAGGAGATGAAGGTGAGCGTGAAAAAGGTGAACGGCGTGCTGGGCATCGAGGTTCCGGAGGATGAAATTGTGCGCATACTGACCGCCCTGAATTTTGCTCCGGCCATCGACGGCGATACGCTGACGATTCAGGTTCCGGCGTACCGCGAGGACATGGATTCCTACCCGGATGTGGCGGAGGAGATTATCCGCATGTACGGCTACGACCATGTAAAGGCGACGTTTATGCCGACGGCGGAGGTGACGCTCGGGGGACTGAACCTCAAACAGAAGACGGAGCTGAAAATCAAGCAGGCGCTGTGCGCGGCGGGGGCTTATGAGGGTATCCATTATTCCTTCTTTTCACCCTCCGATCTGGATTTTCTGCGTTTGCCGGAGGATGCAAAGGAGCGCCATGCCATCCGGCTGATCAATCCGATCAACATTGATCTTTCGCTCATGCGCACGACCCTTGCGCCGCAGATGCTCTACGCCATGGCGAGAAACCAGAAGCGGGGCAGATTGGAGGGGCGCATCTTTGAGCTTGGAAACATTTTTCTTCCGAAGGAGCTGCCGCTGACGGAGTACCCGGATGAACGGGAGACGCTGTGCGTGGGTGTTTTCGGGGAACAGGAGTCGTTCTATACGTTAAAGGGAATGGCGGAGGCTGTGGCGCGGGCGCTGAACGTGACCTTTACCTATGAGGCCGGCACGCGGACATTTCTGCACCCTTATCAGACGGCGGAGATTTTGTGTGAGGGCGAAAAAATCGGATATCTGGGAAAGCTTGCCTATGAGCTTGCCGACGAGCTGGATATGCGTGTGCAGGCGTTTGTGCTGGAGATTGACCTGCGGATGCTGGAGCGCTGGTACGGCAAGGCGCAGACATTTACGCCGCTTCCGAAATTTCCGTTGGAGAAGCGGGATTTCGCTTTTGTTGTGGATAAGGAAATTACCTGTGCGCAGCTTGAGGACGGTATCAGGGAGTCGTGTAAGTATGTGACGGATGTGCAGCTTTTTGATGTGTACGAGGGTATCCAGCTTGGGCAGAATAAACGGAGCATGGCGTTCTCCGTCGTATTCACTCCCGACGAGGAGGAGTTTAACAGCGAGATGGTGGAAGGCTTTGTGAAGAAGATTTTGAAAAATCTGGAGCGGAAGCTGGGTGTGACGCTGCGCGCGTAATTGGATGCGGAAAAAGAAGATAAGGGATACAGGAATGAATGTCAGTGATTTTTATTATGATCTGCCGAAGGAGCTGATTGCGCAGGACCCGCTGGAGGACCGCGCCGCTTCCAGGCTTTTGGTTCTCGGAAAAAAGGACGGCTCGATCCGGCATGAGACGTTCCGTGACGTGACCGGGTATCTGCGGGCAGGGGATTGTCTGGTGATTAACAATACGCGGGTCATCCCCGCCCGCCTGTTCGGACAGCGGGAGGATACGGGCGGCGCCGTTGAGCTGCTTTTGCTGAAGCGCAGGAGCACTGATGTGTGGGAGACGCTCGTAAAGCCCGGGAAAAAGGCGCGGACAGGAGCACGGCTGTGCTTTGGCGGCGGGCTTTTGACGGGTGAGATCGTGGAGGTGCTGCCTGACGGCAACCGCCTGATTCAATTTTCCTATGAGGGGATTTTTGAGGAGCTTCTCGACCGGCTGGGACAGATGCCCTTGCCGCCGTACATTACCCACACGCTTGCGGATCAGACGCGCTACCAGACCGTATATGCAAAGCACGACGGCTCTGCGGCGGCGCCGACGGCGGGACTGCACTTTACGCCCGCGCTGCTCGATGAAATCCGGGGTATGGGTGTGAAGATCGCGGAGGTGACGCTGCATGTGGGGCTTGGGACATTTCGGCCGGTAAAGGTGGAGCAGGTGAGCGATCATCACATGCACACTGAGTATTATGAGGTGAGCGCTGAGGCTGCTTCGCTTATCAATGAGACAAAGCAGGCGGGTGGGAGAGTCATTGCCGTTGGGACGACGAGCTGCAGGACGCTGGAATCCGCGGCGGATGCGGATGGCTTTCTAACGGAAAAAAACGGCTGGACGGATATTTTTATTTATCCCGGCTACCGGTTCCGGGCCATCGATGCGCTCATTACGAATTTTCATCTGCCGGAGTCTACGCTTGTTATGCTCGTGAGCGCCCTGGCGGGCAGGGAGCATGTTATGCATGCCTATGAGGAGGCGATCAGGGAGCGGTACCGGTTTTTCAGCTTTGGGGATGCGATGCTGGTCTTGTAACCCCAAATATTACATTTGTGGAGTGGTTACTTTTCACGGGTCAGGAATGCGCATTTACTGCGCAGTCCGTGAGAACATGATTCAGGTGTGAGGGGCGGTTTTTGCGAAGCAAAACTTTCCATATCGCCCCGAATCGTTACTATGAGCGGCTCTCGAGCCGTGAATAGTAACCGTAAGGTGACGGAGAATGTTACAAAAGTAAGGAAAGAATATTGCAAATCGAAATGGCATATGCTATAATGCCAGTAGGCAAAAAGCGATAATAAGTCCATCCGGACAAAGAACGAAACCCCGAACCGTGTTCCAGCACAGTCCGGGGCTTCTTCTTTTCTTTTTACGGTGGCAAAGCACCCACCAGGCTATTCGTTGTCCTTATGATCGCCATCAAGCCATTTGATGATGTAGTGGCAGGCTACACCAGCCGCAACAGCGACTAAAAAAGCGATAATAACTTCCATCCAAACACCTCCTCCCGTTGCCAGGTATCGGTAGGACAACACGAAGATTATAACATACGTTTTGGCATTATTCTACATCATTCACAAAAAGCCTCAGGAGAATTAAAGTTCCTGGGGCTTTTTATCCTTTCATTCCCGGAATATGAAAGAATGGGATAGGCCGTTCTTACTTCATCTGAAATGGATTGTTGCCATCCATCGGAAGTAATGCATCCAATTTGCTCATTGATTTTCTCAATGGATTCTCCTAGTTTTGCTCTTTGAACAATGTATTCCTTCTCAGACATGAATTGCCCTGCACGGAGTGTGCATTAAGGGCTGCCTGACGGGTGCGCAAGGATACCCGGAATCGTCCGGCCCCCTCAGCTTGATGGAAAGAGAGTACGAGGGGTTTTAAACAGCCATGGTCGATGACTTTGCAGTTGAATTCCATCATCCCGGAAAAGGACGGCTTGAGCCAGCAGGAATGCACTTTCAGCGCCAGCCCGTCGATTCGGATATAAAAGGGCTTGATATGCCCTTCCGTGTCAAAGGACGCGATAACCGTATTATACAAACAGGGGTTCTGATATGGAAGAGGGAATTGCAGAGATATGGGCTAAACACAATGGAAAGGGAAAACAGCTGAAGCCGCATAGAAAGAAATGAGTGGATGACGGGAATAAACCATAGAAAACGAGACTACCGCCTATGATGTGGAAAAGCTGATGTTCTAAAATAAATCATGCGTCAGAAACTGGCACATTTTCCGGGCTTTTTCGGGTAGAGATGATATTCCGAAAGAGCCCGGATTTTTCTATGAGTACATATTTAAATCAAAATCATTACTTCATTCAGCCAAATACTCAAAGCTCCCGGCGAAAGCAGTTCAGGTAATTTTTGTCTGCCTGTTCCCAGTTGATGACCTGAAACCAGTCGTCGATATAGGCTCCCCGCTCGTTGTAATGCTTGAGGTAGTAGGCGTGCTCCCACACGTCGATGTTGAGAACCGGGAACATGCCCAGGGGAAAAGGGGTATTCTGATTTTTGGTGGTAAGAATACCCAAAGCCCCGGTCGCCTTTACCACGAGCCATGCATAGCCGGAGCCGAATACGGAAAGAGCGGATTTTTTGAAGGCCTCCTTCCATGCTTCAAAGCCGCCAAGCTCCTTTTCCATGGCCTGCTTTAAGGTTCCGACAGGCTGGCTGGAGGAAGGATTTTTCAGGCCCGAAAAATAGAATTGATGGTTGTAAACCCCTCCGCCGTTATTTTTCACGGAGGTCCGGATGTCCGGAGGAAGGCTCGGCACGTTTACAATGAGCTGCTCCAGCGTCCAGCCCTGAAATTCGGGATAATCGCTGAGGGTATTGTTCAGATTGTCAATGTAGGTCTGCAAATGCCTGTCGTGATGCAGATGCATAGTCTTTTCATCGATGTAGGGCTCCATTGCATCATAAGCATAGGGCAGGGGATGATTTATAAATTTGTAGTGCTCGTTCATAGCGGCACCTCGTTTTTTAACATGATATGTTTCTCCGATGTGGGGTATGACAGGTTACTTTTCCAAACTGCCCGTTACTGGTCACGGAGTGAACTAACTATGACAGGAGAGGGTGACGAAAGCTTTTGTAAAGGAACCTTGACAAAACTGCCTCGTGCTGTTATCATAAAAATGTAAAGGAACCTTGTCGAAATGGAGGTGGGATATATTGAAGAACAGGGTTGAGGAATTGAGGAAAGGTTTAGGCATGAATCAAGAAGATTTTGCAAAAGCACTTCGGGTTTCCAGACAAACCGTCAGCTCCATAGAAACGGGAAAATATAATCCGTCTTTAGAGTTAGCTTTTGCAATATCAGATTTTTTCGGTAAACAGATTGAAGAAATTTTTATTCATGAAAGGAGCGGCAAGGATGAAAAAAGGTAATTTATTAGAGGGTATTCTGTTTATTTTGGGAGGTATCATTCTTTTGTGTGCGGCACTGCTGACGGATTGTGCGCTGGACAGCTTGCTTTTTGGCTTTGCTGCCGGCGCGATTTGTGCAGGTACCGTGATGACCTGTAAATATTTCTATTGGAGTACACCGAAAAACAAAGAGCGGTATCAGGAAAAAATGGAGCATGAAAACATCGAGCTTCACGATGAATTGAAATCAAAGCTAAGAGATAGATCCGGACGCTATGCGTATGCCATCGGACTTCTGATCGTGAGTGCTTCAATCATCATCTTCTCCATACTGGGACAGCTTGAAATCATTGATTCACGCTTAATTGTGCTGTATCTGGGAGGCTATCTCGTTTTTCAAATTGTAACAGGCATCGTCATATTTAACCGGTTGTTAAAAAAGTATGAATAGCAAACCCGGCGCGGTTATTCAGGCGGGCGGCCCCGAGTAGTGCTTCGTGCGGTATTCCCGCGGCGACATGCCGTATACATTTTTAAATGCTCTTGAGAAATGCAGTTGGTTTGGATAGCCGACTGCATTTCCTATGTCTTTGATAGGAATTTTTGTTGTGATCAGAAGCTGAATCGCTTTTTTCATTCGAAAATTGATCAGAAACTCCTGGGGACTGACACCCAGATTCTCGCGGAAAATACGGGCCAGATAATTGCGGTGTATTTTGCAGGACTTTGCAATATCCAATACGGAGATATCCGTGTGATAATTCTGATCGATGTAGGTCATGGCCCACTCCAGGTAATAGTGGCTCATGCCTTTTGCCACGGGCGTTGTCTTTGTCGAGGAAGAGCGCATAAGACGGTCTAAAAACATATACAGACAGGACATCAGGTGGAAGGGCGTCTCATCCTCGTGGTGGACGATGTAGAGCATCGCATCCTTGACAGAAGCTGCAAGGGTGGCTTCGTTGGGACGGTAAACAGGATTATCGGCAGTCAGTCCCGCAAGCATCATGGCTTCCTTTGCGTGCATGCCGTCAAATTCGATCCAGGTATACTCCCAGGGATGGTCTGCATCGGCGCTGTAGGTGGTGATCTGGTCGGGGACAATGGGAAATCCCTGGCCGCTTTTTATTTCGTGTGGTCTACACCGGTTGAATCGGTGGCCTGCAGCTTTCCTTTACCGGATATCACAAAATGAAACAGATAGTGAGAGCGAATGTGGGGCCCGAAGGAGGCTAAGGAATCGTTCTGGGCGTAGCCGAACTGATACATACACAGGTCGATAAAGTTCTGATTCTGAAATACGTGGAAAATATCATTCATAACAAAATCCCCTTTTTCTAATATTTTAAACATGAATATAGTAAAATGCAAACAGAAATGAAAAAATCCGATGAAAATATTGCATTTTGAAATACAACCTGATTGCAGGGGCTATTTTCATGCTCTATGAATCTAAGTATAATGTTGAATATCCAAGGATTAGGCGTGAATCAAATAAACCCGGGAGCTTTATTTGAGAGGAGTAATTTTGGTATATTTTTGTGTGCAAAAAAACGGGAGGAAAGAAAATGAACAAATGGATGAAAAAAGGGATAGCCGTGGCACTGGTCGGAAGTATGGCGGCAGGAATGACGGCATGCGGCTCAAAAGGTGGCAGCTCGGATGGACATCTGGTATTCCAGATCTGGGACCAGGGGCAGAAGGCGGGAATGGAAGCGATGGCGGAGGCGTATATGGAAAGCCATGAGGGCGTTACGGTTGAGGTTCAGGCGATTGGATGGGACGAATACTGGACGAAGCTGGAGGCATCTGCCACAAGTAATTCCATGCCGGACATCTTCTGGATGCACTCAAACCAGATTTACAAATATGCGGACAACGGTATTCTGGCCGACTGCTCGGATATCGTAGATGCTTCTAATTATTCCGAGATAGCCGTGGCGAACGCAACGGGAAGTGATGGGAAAATATATGGTGTTCCAAAGGATAAGGATATCATCGGACTTCTGTATAACAAGGAGCTTTTTGACGCGGCAGGAGTGGCTTATCCGGATGATAACTGGACATGGGAGGATCTGGAGAGTGCCTCCGCGCAGATTTACGAAAAAACAGGAAAATATGGCTATATGGCGTATTCCCATGACCAGATCGGCTACTGGAATTTTGTATATCAGAACGGCGGGCAGATTTTAAGTGACGACGGAACCGAGGCGTACTATACGCAGAAGGCTACTGCCGATGCAATGAAATACTATGTGGAGCTTCAGAAAAACGACTGGTGCCCGACACAGGAGCAGTTTGCCAATACCGGAGCGGCAGAGATGTTTTTCTCCGGCGAGGGCGCCATGTATTACGCGGGCAACTGGGATCTGATCAATCTGTGTACGACCTATGAGGACATGAACGGAAAATGGGATGTGGCGGTTCTTCCCATGTGTCCGAATCCGGCAGCCGGGGAGGGGCGCGCGTCAATTTCCAACAGCGTATCCTACGCGACATCGGCAAAGGGAAAAAATAAAGATCTGGCGATGGATTTCCTTGCATTTTTAGGCTCGGAGGAGGCACAGAAAATTCAGGGTGAGTCCGGCGCGGCGATTCCGGCGTATAATGGACTGGAGGAGACATGGGTAAATAGCTTTGCAGACAAGGGCTATGAGCTTACGCTTGACAATCTGATCAGGGAGTTTGACTACAGCGTAAAGTATGTGAACAATCCTTCAAGACCCTCCTGGGAGCCGAAGGTGGAGCAGACCATGCTTGACATTTACGCGGGAAGCGTGACGGTGGACGAAGGCGTGGAAAAGATACAGTCGATCGTTGAAGAGGCAATGAACGAGTAAAAAAAATGTGAATGGGGGAACTTCCTATGAAGAAAAAAACCAAAGGATTTGATCAGGATAATAAGTGGGGCCTGATGATGATTGCGCCTACGATCATAGGGCTTCTGATTTTAAATGTATATCCTTTTATCGATACGATTCTGTTAAGTCTCTCCTCCGCCAAGGTGTTTGGCGGACGGGAGTTTGTGGGTCTGGCAAATTACGCAAAGATGTTGTCCGACGGGGAATTCTGGCGGGCGACATGGAATACGGTATGGTTTTGTATTTTGACGGTTCCGATCGGTGTCATGCTGGCGCTTGTGATTGCGATTCTGCTCAATGCAAAAATAAAGGGGAAGGTCGTGTTCCGTGCAATCTTTTTCCTGCCGATGGTCGTGGCTCCGGCAGCGGTTGCAATGGTGTGGAAGTGGATGTTCAACGCCGAGTACGGCATTCTCAATACGGTATTCCACACGCACATAGACTGGATTACAAATCCGAACATCATTATTGTCACGGTGGCGATTGTAGCGATCTGGAGTGCGCTTGGCTATGACGCCGTGCTGCTTTTGTCTGGAATCCAGAACATATCCAAGAGCTATTACGAGGCGGCAAGCCTTGACGGCTGTACAAAATTTCAGCAATTCCGCTATATTACACTGCCTATGGTATCACCGACTTTGTTTGTTGTGCTGATTATGCGGTTGATGGCGTCCTTAAAGGTATATGATCTGCTGTACATGATCGTAGGAGAGGGAAACCCGGCGCTGAGCAAGGCGCAGTCCCTGATTTACCTGTTTTACCGTGAGTCCTTTGTCTCCGGAAACCGGGGCTATGCGTCTGCAATTGTAATCTGGACGGTATTGCTGATCGGTATTATCACCGCGGTGCAGTTTATCGGACAGAAAAAATGGGTTAATTATGAGGTTTAGGAGGTGGTATCGTTGAAGCAGAAGAAAAATGTCACAACTATTTTTGTTTATATTGCACTGATCATAGGCTCCATTGTTATGGTTTTTCCGTTTGTGTGGATGCTTCTCACTTCTTTCAAGACAAATGCGGAGGTCATGCAGATACCGCCGACGATTTTACCTGCAAACTGGGATTTCAGTTCCTTTACAAAGGTGCTGGATCTGCTTCCCTTCGGGAATCTGTATTTTAATACGGCGCTTATGATTTTTCTGAGAGTTGTATGTGCGGTTGCATTTTGCTCAATGGCAGGTTATGCATTCGCAAAGCTGAATTTTAAAGGAAAAAATATTTTATTTACATTGATTATCGTGCAGCAGATGATACCCGGGCAGATTTTTATCATTCCCCAGTATCAGATGATCGCGAAGCTGGGACTTACCGACACGATTTTTTCACTTGTATTTCCCGGAATCGTGAGCGCCTTCGGAACCTTCTTTTTGAGGCAGGCGTATATGGGAATCCCGGACGAGATTGCGGAGGCGGCTTATCTGGACGGCTGTACGAGATGGCAGACCTTTACGAAGATCATGTTTCCGCTGACAAAATCATCCGTTGCGGCGTTGTCGGTATTTACCGCCGTATTTGCCTACACGGATTTGATGTGGCCGTTGGTTGCGAATACGGATATCAATTCGACGACCCTTTCCGCAGGATTGTCCAGTCTGAACAGCCAGTTCAGCACAAATTATCCGGTATTGATGGCAGGCTCCCTGCTCGCAATGCTTCCGATGGTCGTACTGTACTTATGCTTCCAGAAACACTTTATTGAAGGTGTGGCTATGACAGGAGGAAAATAAGCTTGGAATTATTAACGCTACATACAAACAACACCACCTATCAGATGGGAATCTCGGATTTGGGTTTTCTGCTGCATTTGTATTACGGGCCACGGACGGAATGTGATATGAGCTATATCCTGCAATACTATGACAGGGGATACAGCGGAAACCCTTATGATGTGGGCAGCGACCGAACCTATTCGCTGGACGTGCTCCCGCAGGAGTACCCGTGTTATGGAAGCGGTGATTTCAGAAGTCCGGCAGTCAACATACGAAACGGCAGCGGTGTGTTCGGAATCGATCTGAGGTATCGGTCCCACCGTTTTATAAAAGGGAAATATGCCATCCCGGGGCTCCCGGCGGTGTATGCGAAGGAGGATAAAGCACAGACGCTGGAGGTGGTTTTAAAGGATGCGGCGTCCCTTGTGGAGGTCACGTTAAAATATGGTGTGCTGCCGGAGCTGGACGTGATTACGCGCAGCGCAGTGATCAAAAACTGCGGGAAGGAAACGGTTTATATCGGAAAGGCGTTCAGCGCCGTTCTGGACTTTGTGCAGGGGGATTTTGATCTGCTGCATTTTTACGGGCGGCATGCCATGGAGCGAAATCTTGAGCGTACCCCGCTGATTCACGGAAGCCAGCGGCTTGGAAGCCGAAGAGGAGCGTCCAGCCATCAGCACAATCCGTTTTTTATACTGGCGGATAAGCACACCGGCGAGGATGCGGGGGACTGCTATGGCATGTCCCTGCTCTACAGCGGAAATTTTGGGTTTGAGGTGGAGCGGGATCAGTATGACCAGACACGGATGCAGCTTGGAATCTCGGATGAAATGCTGGATTATTCCCTGGCTGCGGAAGAATGCTTTTATACGCCGGAGGCGGCGCTTGCCTATACGGCAAATGGACTTACGGCATTGTCCCATATTTACCATCGCCTGATCCGTTATCATGTATGTCGGGGAAAATATAAAACCGCGCGTCGTCCGGTGGTAATTAACAACTGGGAAGCTACCTATATGAAGTTTGACGGAAAAAAGCTCATCGATATTGCAAGAGAGGCGGCGGAGCTTGGTGTGGAGATGTTTGTGCTCGACGACGGCTGGTTCGGAAAAAGAGACCACGATGACCGGGCGCTCGGCGATTGGTACGTAAATGAGGAAAAGCTGGGCGGAACGCTTCATGATATTGTGTCGCAGATCAATGAGATGGGCATGAAATTCGGTATATGGATTGAGCCGGAGATGGTAAATGAGGACAGCGAGCTATACCGGAAGCATCCGGAATGGGCGTATGTCATACCGGGGAAAAAGCCGGTGAGGTGCAGGGAGCAGCTCGTGCTGGATTTCTCCAGAAAAGAGGTTGTCGATTATATTTTTGAGCAGATCGTGAAGGTTTTAGATTCGGCAAATATAGCGTATATCAAAATGGACATGAACCGCAGTATTCATGATGTGTACACTGCGGTGGAGGGGTATCAGAATTACGGAAGGATCATGTATGAGTATGTGCTGGGGGTTTACGATTTCCTTGAGCGGCTGATTTGCCGTTATCCGGACATACTGATCGAGGGTTGCTGCGGAGGTGGCGGAAGATTTGATGCGGGAATGCTCTATTATACGCCGCAGATCTGGTGCAGCGACGATACGGATGCGATTGAGCGAATCCGGATTCAGCACGGGACATCCTTTGGATATCCCATATCGGCGGTTGGCTCCCATGTGTCCGCCTCCCCGAACCATCAAACCGGAAGAGAGACAAATATTCATACAAGAAGCGTTGTGGCAATGGCGGGCAGCTTTGGCTATGAGCTGGATGTAAACCTCTTAACGCCGGAGGAAAAGGAGGCGGTAAGGCAGCAGATCAGAGAATATAAAAAATATTGGGATCTGATTCATAACGGAGATTATTACCGTCTGCACACGCCGGGCGAGGATGCGGAGATGGCGGCATGGAATTTTGTTTCGAAGGATAAGAAGGAAGCGCTTTTAAATGTCGTGTCGCTGACGACGCACGCGAATCCGAACGTCTCCTACGTGCAGTGCAGGGGGCTCGACCCGAAGCGGAAGTATTATTGCGAAGCGGACGGGCGCGTTTATGACGGAAGTGCACTGGGACATATGGGGGTGCAGATACCGGTTGTTTTTGAGGAGTACCATGCGTGGCAGTTTTATTTTACCGCCTGGGATGAGAAGGAAGCCGAAATGTAAAATTTAATTCCATAGACCTTTTAAAACTATAAAGTAATCATTTCGCTGTAAATGCGGGAAAGTCTGAGTATTGCAAAACAGCGGGAGCTTTTGTATAATTATTTAGAAAAGCCGGTGAATGCGGCACTAAACGAGGCACTTGCGGGCAGGTTATGAAATATGGTTTATGGAGGGAAATATGAGTAGGGTAGCGATTGTGACAGACAGCAATTCCGGAATTACACAGGCTAAGGGAGCGAGCCTGGGAATCCATGTGATGCCGATGCCTTTTTATATCAATGACAAGATGCTGTTTGAGGAGATTGATTTAAGTCAGGAGCAGTTTTACGAGCGGCTGAAGGAGGGCGCCGAGATCAAGACGTCCATGCCTACGGTGGGCAGCGTGACGGATACGTGGAAGAAGCTTTTGGAGGAGTACGACGAGATTGTGTATATTCCCATGTCCAGCGGGCTTTCCAGCTCCTGCCAGACGGCTCTGATGCTGGCGCAGGATTTTGAGGATAACGTATATGTTGTGGACAATCAGCGCATTTCCGTGACCCAGCGACAGTCCGTGCTGGACGCAAAGCAGCTGGCGGATGAGGGGAAAACGGCATCGGAGATTCGCGATATTTTAATGGAAGAAAAATTTTTGTCTTCGATCTATATTATGGTGGATACGCTGACCTATTTGAAGAAGGGCGGGCGCATCACGCCCGCGGCGGCGGCACTCGGAACCCTTTTAAAGCTCAAGCCGGTGCTGCAGATTCAGGGTGAAAAGCTGGACGCTTTTGCGAAGGCGCGCACGGTGAAGCAGGCGAAGGCCATTATGCTGGACGCCATGAAAAAAGATTTTGCGGAGCGCTTTCATGACGCATCCGGTGCAAATATGCATCTGGAGATTGCCTACACCTACGATCTGGAGGCGGCAAACCAGTTTAAGGCTGAGGTTCAGGCACAGTTCCCGAACCACGACATCGTTGTAAACCCGCTTTCCCTGAGCGTCTCGTGCCACATCGGGCCGGGGGCGCTGGCGATTGCGACCTCCCACAAAATCGGGGCGCCCGCGTAGCAGGCCCCTTTGCGTTTACGTTTTATACCCGGGCCACGCACTTGCTGCGGCTGATGAAAACAGCCCTTTACTTTGCCGATAGAATCATGTATAATCAGAAAGTAAAAACGGACATTAAAAAGGCAGGTTTTTACACCCTGCTTTTTTTATGCAGATGAGGAGGTACTATCATGGTTAAAGCAGTAGTTGGAGCAAACTGGGGCGACGAGGGTAAAGGAAAAATCACTGACATGCTTGCAGGGGATGCAGACATTATCATCCGTTTTCAGGGTGGGGCCAACGCAGGACACACGATCAAGAACAATTACGGCAAGTTCGCGCTGCATACGCTGCCGAGCGGTGTGTTTTACGACCATACTACGAGCATCATCGGAAATGGTGTTGCGCTGGATGTTAAGAAGCTGTGCACAGAGATTGAGGATATTACATCAAAGGGCGTTCCCGCGCCGAAGATTCTTGTATCTGACCGGGCACAGATGGTGATGTCCTATCATGTGCTCTTTGACCAGTACGAGGAGGAGCGCCTGGGGGGAAAATCCTTCGGCTCCACGAAGTCCGGCATTGCGCCGTTTTATTCAGATAAATATGCAAAAATCGGTTTTCAGGTGAGTGAGCTTTTTGATGAGGAGCGTTTGAAGGAGAAGGCCGCACGCATCTGCGAGCAGAAAAACGTGATACTGGAGCATCTCTATCACAAGCCTGTGATTAAGCCGGAGGAGCTGCTTGAGGAGCTGCACGGCTACAGGGAGATGATTGCGCCTTACGTCTGCGATGTATCCGCTTATCTCGCGAAGGCGTTAAAGGAGAACAAAACCATACTTTTAGAGGGCCAGCTTGGAACGATGAAGGACCCCGACCACGGCATTTACCCCATGGTTACATCCTCATCCACCCTTGCTGCCTACGGCGCCATCGGCGCGGGCATTCCGCCCTATGAGATCAAACAGATCGTGACCGTGTGCAAGGCATATTCGTCTGCGGTGGGCGCGGGAGAGTTTGTCAGCGAGATTTTCGGCGACGAGGCGAAGGAGCTTCGGGACCACGGCGGAGACGGCGGAGAGTACGGCGCGACTACAGGACGTCCCAGACGTGTGGGCTGGTTTGACTGCGTGGCCAGCAAATACGGCTGCCGTCTGCAGGGAACGACCGATGTGGTTCTGACGGTCGTGGATGCGCTGGGCTATCTCGACGAGATTCCGGTGTGTGTAGGCTACGAGATTGACGGTGAAGTGACTACGGATTTTCCGGTGACCGCAAAGCTGAAGCAGGCAAAGCCGGTGTTACAGGTTCTTCCGGGCTGGAAATGCGACGTGCAGGGGATCCGCAGCTACGATGAGCTCCCGGAAAACTGCCGGAACTATATTGAGTTTATTGAGGAACAGATCGGCTATCCCATCACGATGGTTTCCAACGGCCCGGGCAGGGAGGACATCATCTACAAAAAATAGCGTGAAATACATGATAGAAAAATCGTCACCTTTTCGGAGGTGGCGATTTTTGTCGTTCAGGAAAAGAAAACGGAACATTAAAGTGGTAATTTCCCAAATGGAGACGGGTAAGGGAATCAGTTATAATATGTTCAGCAAAATTATGAGGTGGATGTTTGCATTTTTGCGGGATTCGTGTTTGGAATGTAAAATTTTAGAATTTGGGAGGGAAGCATGAGGGATGATTTGAGGAGGCTTCTTGAGCTTTTATCCACGGTTTCGTATCATACGGCGTCCGAGCTGGCAAAAAAGCTGGAAGTGAGTCCCAAAACGGTGAGGACCCGGTTAAAGGAGCTTGACGAGCTTGGCGCGCGCTACGGCGTGCGCATCGATACAAGGCCGAGATATGGGGTTCTGCTGGTGGAGGAAAAGGAGCATGCACGCGAGGCGATGCTGGAAGCAGAGCATGAGCAGGGCGAGCTTCCCGACAGCACCGAGGAGCGCACAAATTATTTGCTTGCCTATCTTTTGAACCACGATGCGTATACGAAGATTGAGGATATGTGCGAGTTTCTGTGTGTGTCCAGGTCAACCTTGCAGGTTTCCATCCGGCAGGCGGAAAAGATTCTGTCCGAATACCGGATTGCCATCGACCGGAAGCCCAATTACGGAATGAGGGCTCTCGGGGAAGAATTTGATATCAGAAGATGCCTGGGCGAGCGCTTTGTCCGGAAAAATATGCCGGTGAGCAGCATGAAGCTTTCTTACGCGAAGGAGATGGATCAGCTTGCGGAAAAGGTTTTGGAGCTTTTGGGAAAATATAAGGTATTTCTTCCGGAGGAAGCGCTGGAGAACGTGATTACCCAGATTTATGTCGCACTGAAACGAATCCGCCGCGGGCACTATGTGGACCTGCGGGGGATGGAAGCTGATAAAAAGCACGGGGAAGAGGAGCTTTTGGCGGAGGAGCTGGCTGCGTATCTGGAAGCGTGGCAGCAGGTGGCCTGTCCAAAGCAGGAGATTGCTTACATAGCGCTGTATCTTTCCGGTGTCCGTATGATTGGAAACAGGGAGAACGACAGCGGAAACTTTGTCATCCGTGAGGAGTTAGACAGGCTTGTGGTGGAAATGCTCGAGCAAATTTATGAGGAGTTTCGGATTGAGCTGAGGTCGAACTTCCATCTTCGGATGTCCTTAAACCAGCATATGGTGCCCTTTGATATTCGGATGCGCTATCATATCCACATAAAAAATCCCCTTCTGGAAGAAATCCGCCACAATTATGTGTTCGGGTATACAATGGCAGAGCATGCGGCGGGCGTACTGCGCCGGCATTACGAGTGTGAGGTGCCGGAGGATGAGATTGGATATTTTGCCATGCTCTTTAGCTGGGCGCTGGAGCAGAATGCGTCTGAGATAAGCCGCTCAAAAATCCTGATTGTGTGCGGGAGCGGAAGGAGCAGCTCGCGCATGCTGAAATATAAATACGAGCAGGAGTTTGGGGAGTATCTGGAAAAGGTATATGTGTGCAGCCTGTATGAGCTGGAGGCCTTTGACTTTGAGCAGGTCGATTACGTGTTTACGACGGTTCCCATCACGGAGCACATTCCGGTGCCCCTTGTGGAGGTGGGGCAGTTTCTGGGCGAAACGGATGCGGTGCGGGTGCGGCAGGTCCTAAAGAAGGGGCAGATGGATTTTCTCGATGAATATTACCGGAAGGAGCAGATGTTTGTCGGCGTAAAGGGTGACACAAAGGATGCGGTGATCAAAAATATCTGTCAGATGATTGCAAAGCAGCGGGAGCTTCCGGAGGGCTTTTACGAGGCGGTGCAAAAAAGGGAGGAGCTTGGGCACACGGACTTCGGGAACCACATCGCCATGCCCCATCCCTATCAGGTCATTACGGAGGAAACCTTTGTGTACGTGGCCATACTGGAAAAGGAGATTATGTGGAGCTGCCATCCGGTGAGCCTTGTCTTTCTGACTGCTATCAGCAGCCGGGAGGACAAGCATCTGGCAAGGTTCTATGAGGTCACGACCACACTGTTTTTGCAGGAGGAGATGGTGGAGACGATTATCCGGGAGAAGGAGTTTGGCGTGCTGATGCAGATGCTGCGCCAGATCTGTTATCTGAAATAAGGAATCCGCCCATTTGCCGCAGGCAGATTTGAAACCCGGCGGAATCCGTCACTATGAAGCCGAAGGCTGAATCGTTACTTGCCAGATTATTATGGAAATTTGAAAGCTGGAGTTTCAGACGGCGTATTGATAGGATGGATTTATCAACAGAAGGTCATCGCGATGAACAAAAATTGCAGGTTGGAGGTATTGAGAGATGGGAAACATTTCAATGGAAGAAATTGTTACGGAGCTGGTCGTCAACGGCGGCAATGCCAGGAGCAAGGCGCTTGAGGCGATTCGGGCGGCAAGGGAGAATGAGATGGAGCGGGCGCAGGCGCTGATTAAGGAGTGCAATGAGTCACTGATCAAAGCGCATGAGTTCCAGACCGAGACGATTCAGGGGGCTATAAACAGCGAGGATGCCACGGACTCCTACGCGACCCTTTTGATGGTGCACGGACAGGACCATCTGATGGACGCCATGGTGGTTAAGGATCTTGCCGTCGAGATGATTGAGATGTACCAGCAGATTCACAGCAAATAAAATGAAATTGGAGGAAAAAGAGATGAAGCATATTATTTTAATCTGTGCAGCAGGAATGTCAACCAGTCTTCTGGTCAACAAAATGAAAGCCGCGGCCGCGGAGGAGGGAAAGGACGTACATATTGAGGCGATGTCGGCGAATATCTTTGCCACCTACCGTGAGCCGGTGGATGTACTGCTTCTCGGCCCCCAGATCAGCTTTCTGGAGGAGGAGATGCGCACGAACTATGAGCCGAAGGGAATTAAGGTGGCGGTGATTAACATGGCGGATTACGGAATGATGGACGGGAAAAAGGTGCTGGCGAGCGCATATCAGATGATGGGCGAGTAGGAGGGAGATACAGATGGCAAATCAGGGAATGAAAGAAAAGCTGACAGCGGTCATGACCCAGAAGGTTAGTCCGGTGTTTCAGAAGCTGGGAGGAAATAAGTATCTGAAAACCATATCCGCATCTATGATGGGGACGCTGACCCCGATTATCATCGGTTCAATCGCAGTGCTTTTGAATTGCCTCCCGATTCCGGCGTGGAAGGAAATGCTCGACGCATCCGGTTTTTCAGACCTTTTCCGGGCGGTCAACGCCCTGACCATTGGCTCTATGGCGATGTATGTGGCATTTCTGATGGCAAAGAATCTGATGACAAGATTTTATCCCGAGGAGGACGGGGCGCTGCCGGGGGTCCTCTCGCTGATGTCCTTTCTGATTCTGACCCCGCTTGGCGAGACCGCGGACGGGGTAAGGGCAATTCCCACCACCTGGCTTGGGGCTGCAGGCGTGTTCTCCGCGATGATTGTGGGGCTTTTGGTAGGACGGCTGTTCGTCTTCTTCAAGCAGAAGAACATCTCCATCAAGATGCCGGACAGCGTACCGCCTATGGTTACAAAGGTTTTCGACTCGCTGTTTCCGGGCCTTACGGTCGGTGTGGCGACCATTATCGTGGCGAAGCTGTTCCGGATGACCTCCTACGGAAGCATGCATCAGTTTATCTACACCGTGATTCAGGAGCCGTTAAAAGGAATCGGCGGGAGCATCGGGGCAATCATTATATGCAGCTTAATCCAGCAGTTCCTCTGGTTCTTCGGAATCCACGGGACGAACGTCATGCTTCCCATCGTGCAGCCCCTGTGGATGGCTATGGACGCGGAAAATCTGACGGCTTTTGCGGCCGGGGAGCCGCTTCCCAATATCGGTGGGTATGCGTTTTTCAACATTATTACATGGGGAGGCACGGCGCTTGGGCTGGTGCTGCTCATGCTGCTCTCAAAAAGCAAGCAGTATAAGCAGCTTGGAAGGGTTGCCATCGTTCCGGCGCTGTTCGGAATCACGGAGCCGGTGATTTTCGGTACGCCGCTGGTGCTGAACTTTGATTTGGCCGTACCGTTTATCACAAACAATACCATCTGCCTGATTGCAGCGTATGCATTGATGAAGGCAGGGATTGTGGCAAAATGTGTGGGAACGACCGCTATTTTCGGGATGCCGTTAGGCTTCCATGCGATGATCGGAGGCAGTGTGTCCATTGTGATTTTGCAGCTTTTCCTCCAGCTTGTCATTTCACCGATCCTGTGGTATCCTTGGTTTAAAGCTGTGGAGCGAAGGGCAATCGAGCAGGAGAAAGGAGAGGCGGCATGACGGAGGAAGGATTAAAAGAGCTGCTGCAAAGCCTGACCTTACGTGAAAAAATCGGACAGCTGATTCAGCTGTCCGGTGATTTTTTTGCGGAGGATGAAGCGATGAAGGTGGGGCCGCAGAAAAAGCTGGGGATTTGCGAGGATATGATCGGGCTTTGCGGTTCCGTGCTGAATGTGGCCGGGGCAGAGAAGGTAAAGCGGATTCAGCGGGCATATCTGGAAAAGAGCAGGCATAAGATTCCCCTCCTTTTCATGGGGGATGTGGTCTACGGGTATAAGACGGTATACCCTATCCCGCTTGGCATCGGGGCGACCTGGGAGCCGGAGCTGATCCGGGAGGATTATCATCTGGCGGCAGAGGAGGCAAAGGCCGCAGGCGTCCATGTGACATTTTCCCCGATGGTGGATTTGGTGAGGGATGCGAGATGGGGCAGATGCCTGGAGTCGCCCGGGGAGGATCCGTGGCTGAACAGCCGCTTTGCGGAGGCGATGGTGGAAGGCTTTCAGGGGAAGGCAGTCGATGAGAAGCAGGGGATTGCTGCCTGCGTCAAGCACTTTGCGGCATACGGCGCCCCGGAGGGAGGCCGGGAATACAATACCGTGGACATTTCCAGGCGCAGGCTGCTGGAGGAATACCTGCCCGCTTACCGGGCGGCGGTGGAGGCGGGCTGTGAGCTGGTCATGACATCCTTTAACACCGTGGAGGAGATACCCGCTACCGCAAACCGGTGGCTGATGGATGAGGTGCTGCGAAAGGAGTGGGGCTTTGACGGCGTCCTGATCACAGACTATGCGGCCATTCAGGAGCTGATTGCCCACGGGGTGGCGCAGGACGAGCGGGAAGCCGCCCTGCTTGCCATGGAAGCAGGGGTGGACATCGATATGAAGACGGCCTGCTATGCAAACGAGCTCCAGGGTCTGGTGGAAGAGGGGCGGCTTCGCGAGGAGCAAATCGACGAGGCAGTCCTGCGGGTGCTTCGCCTGAAAAACAAGCTGGGGCTGTTTGAGGACCCGTACAGGGGAGCCGACGCGGAGGAAGAAAAACGCCTGTTCTGCTGCGATGCGAACCGGGAGGCGGCAAGAAGGACGGCGGAGGAGGCCCTGGTGCTGCTCAAAAACGAGAATCACACGCTGCCGCTGAAAAAGGAACAGCGGGTTGCGCTCATCGGGCCTTACGGGGATTGCAGAGAGCTGATCGGCCTTTGGGCAGTCCATGCGGATACCTCGGATGTTCCCACCCTAAAAGAAGCCATGGAGGAGCTTTTGGGTGAAGGGAAGCTTTTGTGGGCAAAGGGCTGTGAAATTCTGGAGGACACGGCGGATCTTGGAGAATTCGGAACCGCAAGGAAGCAGAATGAGAATGGGAGTGCAAAGTCGCCGGAGGAAGCGTGGGCACATGCGCTTCGGATTGCCGGGGAAGCGGATGTGGTCGTGATGGCGCTGGGCGAAGATGCCAGACAGAGCGGAGAAGGCGGAAGCAGGACTGAGCTTTGCATACCGGGCAGGCAGCAGAAGCTTCTGGAGGAGATTTATGCGCTCAAAAAGCCCGTCGTTGTCGTATTGTTTGGCGGACGGCCTCTGGCATTGGAGCAGACGGAGCGCTGTGCGGATGCCATGCTTGAGGCATGGTTCCCGGGGACGGAAGGTGCGCATGCGATTGTGAATGTGCTCTATGGCAGGAAAAATCCCTCCGGCAGGCTTTCCATGAGCTTCCCCCGCCGCGTCGGACAGGTTCCGCTTTATTACAATGCATTTCAGACCGGACGTCCGGCGGGGCTTTCGGGACATTCCGGCCGGTTTACCTCCCGTTATCTGGACTGCCCCAACGAGCCGCTGTATCCCTTCGGCTACGGCCTGTCCTATCATGAGAGCGTGTATCGAAATCTTACCCTGGATGGGACGGTTCTGAAAAAGGGCGGGACGCTGGAGGTGTCCGTCGAGGTGGAGAATACCAGTGAAATCGACGGAACCGAGATTGTACAAATGTATATCCGGGACGTGACGGGAAGCGTGGTCCGTCCGGTAAAGGAGCTGAAGGGCTTTCGGAAGGTAAACCTGCGGGCAGGAGAGAAGAAAAGGATTTCTTTTCAGATTACGGAGGAGCTGTTAAGATTCTACACGAGGGATATGCGCTTTGAGGCGGAGCCGGGACGCTTTGTGGTCATGGTTGGAAAAAATTCGGCGCAGACAGAATCAGCGGAATTTGTTTTGGAAGGATGAGGAAGGACTGAAAGCACAAATGATTTGGAGGTGCAAAAATGCAGGGGCTGAAAATGCGTCTGGCACTGTTTTTTATCGGGATTAACCTTTTGGCAGCAGGGATTATTTTAAATACGAGGAGCGATCTGGGGGTGGCGGCTTTTACCAGCTTTTTTTACGCGCTGTCTGAAATCACCCATATCTCCCTTGGAACCTCCTCCATCATTGTGTATTTTGTGCTGATTGCTATTCAGGTTATTTTGCTTCGGCGGATGACCCTTTCGGCGGCGCTCCAGATTCCCTTTTCGGTTGTATTCGGCATCCTCACTGATTTTTATGACTTTATCATCCCACAGCCGGAGCTTCTCTTTGCGGGCAGGCTTTTGATGCTGGCATTCGCCATCTGGCTGACCTCCATAGGGGTCTGGCTGTATACAAACTGCCGTCTGGTTATGACGCCGGTGGAAGGGACGGTTCAAACGATTGCGGATAAGACGGGGAAAAATTTTTCCCTCATAAAAAACGGGTTTGACCTCTCGATGCTGCTGCTCACGGTTCTTTTGTGCCTATTGCTTCGTCAGCCCTTCTTCGGCATCGGGCTCGGGACGGTTGTATCGGCGTTATTGCTGGGCAGGATGATTGGGATTTATGAGCGGAAATTTTCTTCTCTGTTTCGTGCTGAAGCAGAGAATGTAAAAGAATAGGAAAGGAGACTTTTGCGGTTATGAGCAGAATGCCAGAAAATTTTTTGTGGGGCGGGGCAACGGCGGCCAATCAGTGTGAGGGAGGCTTTCGCGAGGACGGCCGGGGCATTGCAAACGTGGACGTGATTCCGGCAGGGGAGGACAGACGGGCGGTAATGGAGGGAAGCCTGCACATGTTTTCCTGCGATGAGGCCCATACCTATCCGTCCCATGAAGCCATTGACATGTATCACCATGTAAAAGAGGATATCCGGCTTTTGGCCGGGATGGGCTTTAAGTGCTACCGGTTTTCCGTGGCATGGTCAAGAATTTTTCCCAATGGGGATGAGACGGAGCCGAAGGAGGAGGGCTTCCGGTTTTATGACGAGCTGATTGACGAGTGCTTAAGCTGTGGGATTGAGCCGCTTGTGACCATCTGCCATTTTGATGTGCCCATGCATCTTGTGACGGAGTACGGCTCCTGGCGTAACAGGAAGCTTGTGGATTTCTATGTAAATTACTGCAAGGCCCTCTTTTGGCGCTACGGGAAAAAAGTGAAATACTGGCTGACCTTCAACGAGATTAACATGCTGATGCATCTGCCCTTTATGGGGGCGGGGCTGGCTTTCGCATCGGATGAAAATAAAAAGCAGACGAAGTATCAGGCTGCTCACCATGAGCTTGTTGCCAGTGCGCTGGCGACAAAGCTGGCCCATGAGATGATGCCGGAGGCGAAGGTGGGCTGTATGCTGGCGGCGGGAAGCTTTTATCCGTATACGTGCAATCCGAAGGATGTGTGGGCGGCGATGGAGAAGGACCGGGAAAATTATTTCTTTGTGGACGTCCAGTCCCGCGGGGCGTACCCGGCCTATGCAAAAAAGATGCTGGAGCGGGAAGGAATACGGATTGAGATGGAAGCGGAGGATGCGGCCATTCTGAGGGAGAATACGGTGGATTTTATTTCTTTTTCCTATTATTCTTCCAGGCTGACCAGCGCGGATCCCGAGGTGAACCGTGTAAGGACGACCGGAAATGTCATGTCCTCCCTGCGCAACCCTCATCTTGCAGTCAGTGAATGGGGCTGGCAGATTGACCCGCTGGGGCTTCGGATTACGATGAACGCACTCTATGACCGCTACCAGAAGCCGCTGTTTATTGTGGAAAACGGACTGGGGGCAAAGGACACGGTGGATGCGGACGGGAAGGTGCATGACACCTACCGGATTGAGTATCTGCGGGAGCATATCAGGGCCATGGAGGATGCGGTCAATCTCGACGGTGTGGAGCTTCTCGGCTACACCGTGTGGGGCTGTATCGATCTGGTCAGTGCCAGCACCGGGGAAATGAAAAAAAGGTATGGCTTTATCTATGTGGATAAGGATGATGACGGGAAGGGAACCCTTAAAAGAAGCAAAAAGGATTCCTATGACTGGTACAAAGCGGTCATTGCCACAAACGGAGAATGCCTGTAAGCAATGCAATATTTGCCGCAGAAGACAGGGAGGGGTGGTTCACTCCTCCTTCTTTGCGTCCGCCGGTGTGCCGGGACGATTGTTTTTTAAGAGCTTATAGATAAAGGTGTACGCCCAGATGAGCACGGGAATCAGCACGGTGCAGTAGATGGACGCGCGGAACGCATTCATGGTGTTCGGGTCGTCGGTCAGCGCCAGCACCAGTGTGATGACGTACAGGGCTGCAAGAAGCAGGATTCCGGCGATGGCCATTAGACGCTTTATTTTTTTCATAGATGAATCTCCTTCGCTGTTGCAGGTGTCTTTGTTCATGCCAGGCAATGACATTTGTTACGGTTCGCCCCGTGGTCAGTAACCGGCAGTGCTTGAACGTTAAAAATTTGGGGTGTGCAGCCAGAAATCGGTCCGGCTTTCATATTGCTCGTTTAACCAGCCGCAGGCCATGTCAAGCCCTTCCTCCGAGAAGGGGAAGTCGCTGTGGGTCTTGTCCTCGTCCGGGGTATGCTCGAAATTGTACGGCTCGGGATAGACAAAGGCGCGCAGGACGTCCGGGGCGTCCTCGGCGTCGGATGCTTTTTCCTTTGTGATGAGGTAGCGCATTCCCCTGCAGCTCCCGGTAAAGCGTTTCTTTTTGTAAAAGGAAAGATGAAACAGGTCTTTTCGCTCAATCACGGGCGGCTCCTTTCGGTGAATGGGGTTGAATCGCTGACAGACTCGTTTTGTCCTTCCACATAGTATAATCATTTTTTGGAGGTTCTGCAAGCGCATCGCGCGTTTTCTCTTGTTATTTCCGATTGGATGGTGTAAAATGATGCATAGATTGGGAACAAAAGTCAGAAAATATATGAAATAAGATGGAGCACATAACAGGAGGTTATTTACATGGAAGAAAACCGTAAATCTTTAAAGATAAAAGAGGATCAGTTTGGTGAGATTCGCGTGGTGGATGATGTGGTAACGATCATCGCGGGGCTTGCAGCCACCGAGGTGGAGGGGGTTAGCTCCATGGCGGGCAATATCACGAACGAGATCGTGGCAAAGACCGGTGCAAAGAATCTCTCCAGGGGCGTGCGTGTGGATGTGCTGGACGGCATTGTCACGGCAGATCTGAATCTGAATATCAAATACGGTTATGCGATCCCGGAGGTTTCCGCGAACGTGCAGGAGCGCGTTCGCACTGCGGTTGAAAACATGACGGGTCTTGAGGTGGGTACCGTGAATGTGCGTATCGCAAGCCTGGATATGGCTGAGAATAAATAGGCCGGTGCATATAGAAGAGGGAATGCGCGCGGGGCGCATTCTTTTTTCGTATGTGTACGCCCGCAGGAATAACGGGGCCTGTTTGCAGCGGGCGGCGGGACGGGCACAAAGCCTGCCCGAACCGGCAAATGTTCAGGCTGCATTTTTTGAAGAGAGTACGAAGGGATAAGGTTATGAGCAGAAGGAAAATCAGGGAGTTGGTTTTTAAGATGATCTTCCGTGTGGAATTTTACACGGAGGAGGAGCGCCCGGAGCAGCTGGCGCTGTTTTTGGATGGGCTGGAGGAGACAAAGGAGGATGACTGCGCCTATATTGAACGGAAGGTTACGGATATTTTCTCACATTTGAAGGAAATCGACGAGATCATCGATGGCTCGGCACAAAACTGGAAGACGAGCCGTATGGCGAAGGTGGAGCTTTCCCTCATTCGTCTGGCGGTTTACGAGCTGCGCTTTGAGGAGGGGATTCCCACAGGCGTTGCGATCAACGAGGCGGTGGAGCTTGCAAAGCTCTACGGCGAGGAAAACTCGGCATCCTTTGTAAACGGCGTGCTGGCGCGCATTGCATAGCGTATGATGCGTATGAATCCAAGACCAAAAAATGTTTATTCGGTGGGGCAGGTCAACACCTACATCAAAAATTTGTTTGCGCAGGATTTTATGCTGGAGCGGATTGCGGTGAAGGGCGAGGTGTCCAACTGTAAATACCATACCTCCGGACATATTTACTTTACATTGAAGGATGCGGGGGGCGCGATCGCCTGCGTGATGTTTGCCGGAAACCGGAAAGGGCTTACCTTCCGGATGAAGGCGGGGGACAATGTGGTCGCCACAGGCTCCGTGCAGGTGTACGAGCGGGACGGAAAATACCAGCTCTATGCGCGGGAGATTACCCTGGACGGCGCGGGTGCCCTCTATGTGAAATACGAGCAGCTCAAAAAGGAGCTGGCGGAGATGGGGATGTTTGCGCCGGAGTACAAGCAGCCCATTCCGAAATATATCCGTACTCTGGGTGTTGTGACGGCTCCAACGGGTGCGGCGGTGCAGGATATTCGAAACATAGCACGGCGCAGAAATCCCACGGTGCAGCTCGTTTTATACCCGGCGCTTGTTCAGGGCGAGGGCGCGGCGGCGAGCATTGTAAACGGCATCCGGGCGCTGGAGGCGCTTGGCGTGGACGCGATGATCGTAGGGCGCGGCGGCGGCTCTATCGAAGATCTGTGGGCGTTTAACGAGGAGATCGTGGCGCGGGCTGTGTTTGACTGCATGGTGCCGGTGATCTCGGCGGTGGGCCATGAGACGGACACGACGATTATTGATTATGTGGCGGATTTGCGGGCACCCACCCCATCCGCGGCGGCAGAGCTTGCGGTGTGGCAGCTGGAGGAGGCGGAAGGCCGGGCTGCGGGGATGCAGGCGGAGCTGATCCGGCAGATGGAGCGCAGGCTAGAGCAGGGCAAAGGCCGTTTACAGGAATTGCTGCTTCGCATGAAGCAGGTCAGTCCCGAGAGCCAGCTGAACGCGAAGCGGCAGTACGCGCTGGATCTGGAGGATCGCCTGGGTCTGTATATGGAGCGTGCCCTGGACAGCGCGAAGCATCGGCTGGCGCTTCTTGCGCAGCGCATGGAATCCGCATCCCCTTTAAAAAGGCTGGGGGAGGGCTATGCGCTCGTCACGGACGGGCAGGGACACACCGTGCAGGGATTAAAGCAGGTGAAAACGGGAATGCGTCTCACCCTTCGGATGCTGGAGGGGGATGTGATCACCCGTGTGGAGGAGATCGCGGACAGGAAGGCTCCGTGTCCGCCGGATGCAGCCGGAGAAAAATAATGAGGATGCGGCGGAGCACGATTTGGGGCAGGACAAAAATATGGCAGAGGGTGATACGATGCAGGACAAAGAAACGGTACAGGATGAGACGATAAAAGATGAAAAAATGCAGGCAGGGGCAGACCAGGCGTGCGGGCTGGAGGCTTTATTTGCGCAGGCGGAGGAGCTGATCGCGCAGATGGAAAATCCCAGGCTTTCTCTGGAGGAGGCATTTGCGGCTTACGAGCAGGGCATGAAGGTGATTGCCCGCTGCAATGAACGGATCGACGCGGTGGAAAAACGGATGCTGATGATGAATGAGCAGGGCGCGCTGGTGCCCTTTGAGGAGTCGGGAGGACGATAAGATGGACGGCGAAAAAATGGGTCAGGAGCTGAAAGAGCGCAGGGCGCGCGCCGAGGAGATTTTAAAGGCGTACCTGCCCTATATTGACGGCGAGCAGAAAACGGTTTTGGAGGCGATGGTTTACAGCACACTTGTCGGGGGCAAGCGTCTGCGCCCGGTCATGATGCTGGAGAGCTACCGGATTTTCGGGGGCACGGAGCAGGTGATCGAGCCGTTTGCGGCGGCAATCGAGATGATCCATACGTATTCGCTGGTGCATGACGACCTGCCGGCGATGGACAACGATGAATACCGGCGCGGCAAGCTCACGACCCATGCGAAGTATGGCGAGGCCATGGGTATCCTGGCGGGGGACGGGCTTTTAAATTTTGCGTTTGAGACGGCGGCAAAGGCCTTTGACCTGTCGGAGCATCCCCGGCTTGTGGGGCGTGCCATGCAGATTTTGGCGAACAAGGCGGGCATTTATGGTATGCTCGCCGGACAGGTGATCGATGTGGAGTCCGAGGGCAGTCTTGACATGACCGTCGATAAAATTACGCGCATCCACACCTTAAAGACGGCGGCGCTCATGGAGTCGGCGCTGATGATCGGCGCGGTTCTTGCGGATGCAAAGCCCTTTGAGGTCGAGCTGATGGAGCAGGCGGCCAGGAACGTGGGGATTGCGTTTCAGATTCAGGACGATGTGCTGGATGTTACGGGCACGCAGGAGGTGCTCGGCAAGCCGGTCGGAAGCGACGAGCGCAACGCAAAGACAACCTATGTGTCGCTGCGGGGGCTTGAGGCGTCCGCGAAGGAGGTCCGGCGGCTTTCCAGAGAGGCGTGCGGGCTGCTTCGGAAGCTTCGGCGGGATACCGGATTTCTGGAGGAGCTGTTCCGTGTTCTGACGGTGAGGGATGCCTGATGAGACTGGCATAAAAATAGAAGTCGGAGGATCGCTGCATGGCATTCGTGTTGGATGAAATAGAACAGGTCAACGATATAAAAAAGATCGACCCGAGGGACTACGGGACGCTTGCAGAGGAGATTCGGGAGTTTCTGATCGAGAAGATCAGCGTACACGGCGGGCATCTCGGCTCGAATCTCGGCGTGGTGGAGCTGACGATGGCGCTGCACATCGTGTTTGACGTGACCGTTGACCGGATTATCTGGGACGTGGGTCACCAGAGCTATACGCACAAGCTGCTCACCGGCCGAAGAGCGGGCTTTGATTCCCTGCGGGAATTTGGCGGAATGAGCGGCTTTCCGAAACGGTGCGAAAGCAGCGCGGACGCTTTTGATACGGGGCATAGCTCCACGTCCATATCCGCCGGGCTGGGGCTTGCGGTGGCGCGGGATCTGCAGGGTGAAAGCTTTAAGATCGTTTCCGTTATCGGGGACGGCGCGCTCACCGGCGGCATAGCGTTTGAGGCGATGAATAACGCGGCGAAGCTGGATACAAACTTTATGATCGTGCTTAACGACAACGAAATGTCTATCTCGCCGAATGTGGGGGGCTTGTCGCGGTATCTCGAGGGCATCCGCACGGCGGACTCTTACCAGGAGCTGAAAAACGGCGTGATGGATTCCCTGCAGAAAATTCCGGTGTACGGCGAGCGGATGGTACAGCGCATCCGAAAGACAAAGAGCAGCATCAAGCAGCTTTTCATACCGGGGATGCTCTTTGAAAATATGGGGCTGACCTATCTTGGCCCGGTGGACGGGCACGACGTCATAAAGCTGGTGCGCACCTTTAAATATGCAGCCCGGGTAAACGGGGCGGTGATCGTCCATGTGATCACAAAAAAGGGTAAGGGCTACCGTCCGGCGGAGCGGCATCCGGCGCGCTTCCACGGGACGGGGGCATTTGAAATTGAGACAGGGCTTCCGGCGGTGAAAAAAACGAAGCCGGATTACACCGACGTGTTTGCCTCGGTGATGAACATGGCGGCGAAAAAGAACGAGAGGCTTGCGGCGATCACGGCGGCGATGGAGACGGGAACCGGACTTAAGCGCTTTCACAATCAGTTTCCGGATCGTTTTTTTGACGTGGGTATCGCGGAGGAGCATGCGGTAACCTTTGCGGCAGGGCTGGCGCAGGGCGGGATGACCCCGGTATTTGTGGTGTATTCTTCTTTTTTGCAGCGGGCGTATGACCAGATTCTGCACGATGTATGTTTACAGAAGCTTCACGTAATTTTCGCCATCGACCGCGCGGGGATCGTGGGGAGCGACGGTGAGACCCATCAGGGGATTTTTGACATTTCCTATCTGATGACGATTCCGAATCTGGTGCTTATGGCACCGAAAAACAAGTGGGAGCTGGCGGACATGCTTACCTTTGCCTTTGATTTTGACGGTCCCATTGCCATCCGCTATCCGCGGGGCATGGCTTACGACGGCTTAAAGGAGTTCCGTGCCCCCGTCGTGCTCGGAAGGTCGGAGATTCTCTACGACGAGACAGACATTGCACTGCTCGCTTACGGCAGTATGGTGGAGACGGCGCTGGCGGTGCGGGAGCAGTTAAAGGAGCTTCATTACCAGTGTACGCTCATCAATGCGCGCTTCGCAAAGCCGCTGGACGAGGAGCTTCTTTTGTCACTTTCGACGGATCACAAGCTGCTTGTCACGCTGGAGGAAAATGTGATCACGGGGGGCTTCGGGCAGCAGGTGACACAGTTTCTGACAGACACCGGGCAGCCGATCCGGGTGCTGCAGGCAGCGATTCCGGATCGGTTTGTGGAGCAGGGAAGCCCTGCAAAGCTGAAGGAGGAGGTCGGTCTGGACGCGTCCTTTATCGTGAAGCGGATTCTTGTGGAAGTGATCGGGAGATGAGCCTGTGAAACAGGCATCGGTTTTTTGAAGGTTATTTGTTAAGTCTGATTTTAATATTCTGTGTGCGGCAGGGAAGGATAAGGGGTAAAGGTATTTGAAGGAACGTTTGGATGTGCTGCTTGTGCAGCGGAACCTGGCACCCTCCAGGGAAAAGGCAAAGGCGCTGATCATGGAGGGAAATGTATACGTAAATGAGCAGAAGGAGGACAAGGCGGGGGCGGGCATCGACACGGAGGCCGTGATCGAGGTGCGGGGAAGCACGCTTGCCTATGTGAGCCGCGGCGGGCTGAAGCTGGAGAAGGCGATCAGACAGTTCGGACTGTTCTTAGAGGGGCTGGTATGTATGGATATCGGCGCTTCCACCGGGGGCTTTACCGACTGCATGCTGCAAAACGGGGCGAAAAAGGTGTACGCGGTGGACGTTGGCTACGGGCAGTTTGCGTGGAAGCTTAGGCAGGATTCGCGCGTGGTCTGCATGGAAAAGACGAACATCCGCTATGTCACACCGGGGGATATCGGGGAAGCGCTGGATTTCGCGTCGGTGGATGTCTCCTTTATTTCCCTCACAAAGGTACTCCCGGCAGCATATCCCCTCCTTTCGGACGGCGCGCAGATGGTGTGTCTGATCAAGCCCCAGTTCGAGGCGGGGCGGGAGAAGGTAGGAAAAAAGGGCGTGGTGCGCGACCCGCAGGTGCATCTGGAGGTTGTTTCGCGCATTACGGCCTTTGCAAGAGAGCTGGGCTTTACGGTACTGCATCTGGATTTTTCACCCATCAAGGGGCCTGAGGGCAACATCGAATACCTCATTCACCTGAGCAGGGACGGTGCGGGGGCACTTGCGGATCAGGTTTCGCCCGAGGCTGTGGTGGAGGCGGCGCATACCGCACTGGATGCGGGCCGGGTGCCAAAAAGGGGGCTTTCGCAGGAGCAGCCCGGGGAAACGGGTGCCGGGAGCCGGCATCGATGAAAAAGGAAAAGGGATGAAGCATTTTTTTATTATCACAAATTCGTTTAAGGATAAAAATCTCATGCTCACCAGGAGCATGCAGGATTACATCGAGACGAAGGGCGGGCGCTGCGGCTATTATGTGAGCCGCGGTGAGGAAAATGACAGTGATTGCATCCGCCCGGAGGCTCTGCCGGAGGATCTGGACCTGATTTTTGTGATCGGCGGTGACGGGACATTGATCCGTGCGGCGCGGGATACTGCGCAGAAGCATGTGCCGCTCATCGGGGTAAATTTAGGGACGCTGGGCTATCTGTGCGAGCTGGAGGAGACGACGGTTTTTAGCGCCATTGATCAGATTATGGATGACAATTTCGTGCTGGAGGCACGGATGCGCCTGAGCGGGCACCCCGTGCGGGCCGGAGAGCAGCTTTTGCCCCAGACGGCGCTCAACGATATCGTGATTCATCGCAGCGGTGCGCTGCAGCTTGTCAGCCTGGTCGTCTACGTCAACGGACAGTATCTGTACCGGTTTGACGGTGACGGGGTGATTATTTCCACGCCCACCGGTTCCACCGGCTATAATCTTTCGGCCGGAGGTCCCATCGTTGACCCGAAGGCACGGATGATCCTCATTACGCCCATCAATTCCCACACCCTGAACGCCAAAAGCATCGTGATCGGCGCGGAGGACGAGGTGACGGTGGAGATCGGCAGCAGGCGGCGGGAGGGGGATGAGCAGGTGGTGGTGAGCATTGACGGAGATTACAATACCTGCCTGGATGTGGGCGATCAGATCGTCATTCATCAGGCAAAAAAGGATTGCAGGATTTTAAAGCTGGGGAAGCTTAGCTTTCTTGAAATTCTGAGAAAGAAAATGCAGTCTTACCATTAGCACATGCGGCGGGATGGCGCAGGCAATCGGATGCTGTGTTTGCCGGCATGTGCTTTGACTGTGTGCGGAGAAAAACGGATATGAAGGCAACCAGACATGCAAAAATATTAGAATTGATCGAGCGTTTTGAGATAGAGACACAGGAGGAGCTCTCGGATTATCTTAGGCGTGAGGGTTATCAGGTCACACAGGCAACCGTTTCCCGTGACATTCGGGAGCTAAAGCTGACGAAGGTGGCGATGGAGAGTGGAAAGCAGCGCTACGCGGCGCTTACGGGGAGCAGCACCGATTTGGCGGGAAAATACGTCCGGGTGTTTCGGGAGGGCTTTCGCTCCGCGGATACAGCACAGAATCTTCTTGTGGTAAAAACGGTCTCCGGCATGGCGATGGCGGTGGCGGCGGCTCTTGACGGAATGCAGTGTGAGGAGATTGTCGGAAGCATTGCGGGGGACGACACGATTATGTGTGCCCTGCGCACGAGTGAGGATGCGAAGGCGCTGCTGGCGCGTCTGAAAAAGCTTGCGGCGGATTGAACTGGGAGGATATATGTTACAGAGCTTACATGTGAAAAATATAGCGCTGATCGATGAGGTGGAGCTGGAGCTTTTGGACGGCTTAAACATTCTCACCGGGGAGACCGGCGCTGGAAAATCGATTATTATCGACTCCATCAGCTTCGCGCTGGGCGGGCGTGTGGATAAAAGCCTGCTTCGGGAAAAGGAGGAGGCGGGCTTCGTGGAGCTTATTTTTACGGATCTGACGGAGTCGGTATGCGACAAGCTCCGGGAGCTGGAGATCGAGCCGGAGGATGATGCGGTCATTCTCTCGCGCAGGATTACCGGTGGCAGAAGCATCGCAAAGATCAACGGTGAGAGCGTGCCCGCCTCGAGGCTGAAGGCGGCGGCAGCCTGTCTCATCGACATACACGGCCAGCATGAGCATCAGTCGCTTCTGCATGCGAACAGGCATCTGGAATATCTGGATGATTATGCAAAGGCAGAGCTTGTGGATGTGAAGCATCGGCTTGCGGCGGCATACAAAAGCTTTCGCGCCTGCAAACAGGAGCTTGAGGAGCAGTGCACCGACAAGGAGGAGCAGGCAAGGGAGCTTGCGTTTCTGGAGTATGAGGTGCAGGAAATTGAGGCGGCGAGGCTTGTCCCGGGTGAGGACGAGGCGCTTGAGACGGAATACAGGCGCATTTCAAACAGCAAAAAAATCCTGGAGGCGCTCGCCCTCACCGAGCAGGCGGCCGGAGAGGAGGGCGCCGGGGAGATGATCGCGCGGGCGCTTCGGGAATTGTCCGCGGTCGCGGATTATGACGGGGAATTATGCGCGCTCGCGGACGAGCTTTCCCAGATTGACGGGCTTCTGGCTGATTTTCACCGGGGGCTTACTTCCTACATGGACGAAGCACAGTTTGACGGGGAGAGGTTTGCCCGGGTGGAGGAGCGGCTGGATGTGGTCAACCGTCTCAAAGCAAAGTACGGGGATTCCATCGACCGGGTGCTGGAGGCGCTTGCGGAAAAGCAGGCGCGCATTGAGCAGCTTCAAAATTTTGATGCATATGAAAAAAAATTGCGGGAACAATATGAAAAAGCGAAGAGAGAAGCGGAAAAGCTCTGCGGCCGGATCAGTGATATCCGAAAAGAAGCGGGGGCGAGACTGCGGGAGAGGATGCTCCAGGCCCTGCAGGATTTGAATTTTCTGGATGTGCGCTTTGATTTGGAGTTTGAGCGGACGAAGGAAATGAGCGCAAACGGCTTTGACGCAATGGAATTTTTGATTTCCACAAATCCGGGGGAGCCGCTGCGAAAACTCAAGGACATCGCCTCGGGCGGTGAGCTGTCGCGTATTATGCTGGCGCTGAAATCCGTGCTGGCGGAGAACGACGAGATTGAAACCCTCATTTTTGACGAGATCGACACCGGAATCAGCGGGCGTACCGCACAGATGGTGTCACAGAAGCTGCACATGATTGCAGGGAATCACCAGGTTATCTGTATTACGCATCTGCCGCAGATCGCGGCGATGGCGGATGCACATTTTTATATTGAAAAAAATGTGGTGGGGCATGCGACGGTGACAACGGTGACGCTCTTAGACGACAAGAAGAGCGTGGCAGAGCTGGGCCGGATGCTTGGCGGTGTGGCAGTGACGGATACGGTATTGAAAAGTGCGCGTGAAATGAAAAAATTGGCGAAGCAGGCGAAATAAACCTGATTGGAAAATCTGAATATGTCCATACTAAGGGAGAGGAGAGCGAGTGCTTTGCTCTCCTTTTTGAGTATGGCTTTACGTATGGCGCTGCTGTGGTGAAGGTCTGGCGGCATACATTTGAACAGTAAACCAATCAGGAGGAATGCACCGTGAAACAGAAGAAAAACACAACGATCAAGAGCAAATGCAGGAGCAGGAACAGAAGCCGGCGAAGATTATGCAGGTGCATAGGAGCTTTTACATGGGTGGCATTTTCTTATCTGCTGCTGCTCTCCTATATACCGGATGAAATATACTTATCAAAAGAGAACGGGGAGATACCGGAGTTTGCGGCAGATCTTCCGGTAAGCCTGGATTTCTCGGAGGATGTGCAGCCTGTCTTTGGCGCACAGCGGGTAGGGGCGGCGGCGACTAATGACGGGATTCTCTCCTGCCGTCTGTTTCGCCTCTTTCCGGTGAAGCAGGTGGTGGTGCACTATACCGAGCGCAAAACGGTGACGGCTGCGGGGACGAACATCGGTATCTATCTGAAAAATTCCGGCGTGCTTGTGGTGGAATGCGGCAGCTTTACCGACGAGAGCGGCGCCCTCGTTTCACCTGCTGCCTACCGCATCAAGAGCGGAGACATCATCCGAAGCGTGGACGGGGTTTTGGTGGAGAACAAGGAGGAGCTCATGGATGCCGTAGCGCAGGGACATGGCGGACAGATGGTCCTGGAGGTATTGCGCGGCAAAGAGACCATTGAGGTGGCGGTGAAGCCTCAGATGGCGGCAGACGGAAAAAACAAGCTGGGTATCTGGGTGCGGGATGATATAGCCGGTATCGGCACGCTGACGTTTGTGACAAAGGACAAGGATTACGGCGCGCTGGGCCATGGGGTCAGTGATATCGACACCGGAGAGCTGGTGCAAATCGGCACCGGGGATATTTACGAGACAAAAATTACAGGGATTTCCAAGGGCAAAAAGGGTGAGCCGGGGGAGGTGACCGGGCTCATCCAGTTCCGGCAGTCGGCTTATCTTGGAAGCGTTGGGGATAACACGCAGATCGGTATTTTCGGGAAGCTGGATCACATACCGGAGTCACTGGAGGGAATCGAGGAAATCCCGGTGGGCTACAAGCAGGAGATCGAGCAGGGCAGGGCGCAGATCATCTGCTCGGTGGCGGGCGAGCGCACAACCTACGATATCGAGATTGAGTCGGTGGATTACCATCCGAAGGAGGAAAACAAGGGCATCCGCTACCGCGTGGTGGATGAGCGGCTTCTGGCGGAGACCGGCGGTATTGTACAGGGCATGAGCGGAAGCCCGATTATCCAGAATGGACGGCTCATCGGCGCGGTCACCCATGTGTTTGTGGACGATCCCACGAGAGGCTATGGCATTTTTGCGGAACGGATGCTGGACGAACTGTAGCAATCGGGTGAATGGCTGCGAAGCCTAATGCTCCGTTTATTGCCTGCATTTTCACCATCTATCGGGCTATTGGATTGATAATTGATACGGGCAATACTCCGGCTGCATCACAAACAGTTTGAAAAGCAGCGTGTTATTGATATTTGCTTTTTCTGCAAATATCAATAACACGCTGCTCCCGGGCATGAATAGATGCATCGGCTCCATTAGATTGAAACGGATTTTTTGGCTAAAAGCCTTCCTGAAAAATGTGTGGTTACTTTTTTCAGAAAGAAATTGTAACGGGCGATGTGGTTATAAGCTCCGATCGGAACTTGAAAGTGAATTGCTCAAACTTTCCCTATTTTTAAGGCTTTGTAGTACCTAGAACCTTACGTTATGTATCATTTTCCCTTGTTTTTGCCCTTGCCGGGTATTTACAAGGGAAAACTCTTTTGCGGATTGTTAATCACTACCCACTACCTTATCAAGAAGTTTAGCAGAATTACGTTTTGCCTCCCTGTCAGCATGGGCATATACGTTCATGGTCATGCTGATGTCAGAGTGTCCTAACAATTCCTGCACGTCTTTCGGCTGTGCCCCATTGGCAAGCAGGTTGGAAGTATAGGTATGCTATTACGGTATAATAATGACAAACAGAAAAAGCCTTATTTGTCAAGGAGTTTCAGCATTTGTCATTGTCCATTCAATTCCTTTTCCAGATTTGAAAGACAACAAAAAATCATCGAATAAAAGAGAATGTTGAATTAACGACAAAAAATAAATATGGTTAGCAGTTCGGGAGATAAGGAATTCAATCGAGGTCTAATGCACGACTGGATTTATCTGCCGAGCGCTTAAACTGTCCCGAATAATATATAAAAAACGGGACATCTGGCTGCACCTTTCGTCATAGTTGCCGGTATTCTGAAGATATACGTAAAATTGAAGGTTTCACTTTATAAGCAATTATTTTGAGTTCTCCCATTTTTTCCTGTCCAATTTCTGCAAAGTCGCATAAATACAAAACGAAAGGGAAACTGTCAGTTGTGATTGTCCTTTTTATGAAAAACACTGATTTTATGCAGGTTTTAGAGGTGCAAAATTCAAAAATGGGGA
>CAJUSH010000004.1:76870-104083 GCA_910589045.1 uncultured Eubacterium sp. | reverse complement strand
CACCGGGTTGACCTGATAGAAGGACTGCGGCGAAATCCGGAACCGAACCGCCGTATCCGTCCGGACAAAATCCCCGTCACTGCAATCCAGAAGATGAATCACATCCGTGATGTACGGCTCTCCCCAGATGCAAAACGTCTCGCCCCCGAGGATAACATTTGTCCGCTCCTGATTCACGTTAACCATAACGCTCTTCATGCCGTCAATCGCCGCCAGGCGCTCTGTCAGACGCTCTGCCGCAGGCAGACTACCCCCGTTGATAATCAGGCAGACCATCAGCTCCTTTGTCGTGAAGCCGCAGCGGATTAGCACATGGCGCACAAGCCCCCCGCCGGTTGTCTCATCGTATGCCCGGACATGATTTTCCCGCATGTACGCCAGCACTGCCGCCAGCACGTCGCGATTCTCCTCCACGCCCAGCAGACAATCCTCCACCGGGATAATGCTGTGCGTACGCGCGGCATAAAAGCCCGCCACCGGATTCCCCTCCTTATCCGTTCCGATCGGGAACTGCGCCTTATTCCGGTAGCGAAACGACTCCTCCATCCCCACAATCGGCTCCATTATCCGCGCAATAAAATCAGCGGCAAACCCACCCAGCCGGATGAGATTGCCACGAACCTTCTGTTCCTTAAACGCAAGCTGCGCCTCAGGTGCCATCGCCTGAATCTGGCAGCCCCCGCAGCGCCGATGCAGCAGGCACCGCGGTGTCACACGCATGTCGGAGGGGCGCACAAGCTCCTCCAGCCGACCGTAGCCATAGCTTTTTTTCAGCTTCGTAACACGCGCCCGGATCACGTCACCGATGATAGCATCCTTCACAAAAAATGTCATACCGTCAGCTTTTCCGATACCCTCGCCGCCCACACCCATATCCGTAATTTCCAGTTCAATGATATCATTTTTCCGCATCATACACACTCGATCTTCTTACATTTGATTCAAACAGGCGGTTAAATCCCTGCCAGTCCGTGTTTCCCGCAGGTACATTTGCAAACAGCTCCTTCATTGTCTCCATCTTGGCATCCAAGTTATCCGCAAAATGAAGTGCGACCGCCTCCGGCAGCGCAGGCTTTTTCGGCGAGCCGTACTCCAGTTCCCCGTGATGCGCCAAAATACAGTGTTTCAGCTCATTTGCAAGCTTTCGCGGAAAGCCGTTGATCGCGCGGATGCGCACGCCGACAATCTCCATTCCCATGGCGATATGCCCCAAAAGCTGCCCCTCATCCGTGTAATCGTTTGCCGGAAATACCGACAGCTCCTCAAGCTTTCCGACATCGTGGAGCATCGCGGCAGTCATGAGCAGATCACGGTTTAAAATCGGATATGTATCCGCAAAAAATGCACACAGCCGTGCAACGCTGAGGGTATGCTCCAGCAGACCGCCCACAAACCCGTGGTGCACACTCTTTGCCGCGGAATGGAATTTGAAACGCTTTGCAAACGTCTCGTCCGCCAAAAAGAATCCGCCTGCCAGCTCCCTTAAATACGGGTTCGAAAGACCCTTCACATAGTTCTGAAGCTCCCCGTACATCTGGTCCACATCGTACACGCTCACCGGAAGATAATCCGCCGGGTCATATTCACCCTCGGATACCTTGCGCAGACGCCTGATATTCAACTGCAGCGTCCCCTGGAAGCTTGTGACGTCGCCCATAACATTGATATAATCCAACGCCTCAAACTCCTCGATGCCCTGTGAGGATGGGTCCCAGATCTTTGCATCCAGCGTGCCCGTCTTATCCTGCAGCACAAGCGAACCATATGGCTTGCCCGCCTTTGTCATGGCCGTAGTCTTCTGTTTGCAGAGGTAGATTTCATTGATACGCTCTCCCTCATGCAGCTCTCCGATATAAAACATTTCTCTTTCCTCATTTTCTATTTTTGTAGCTATTATTTCAGTATGCCTACCACAACGTCAATCTCCAGCGAAATATACCCGTCCACGCTCTGTCTCTGGCAGCTGATATGCACAACATCCTCCGCATTCAGCGTCAGGACCAGCTTTTCATAGTCCTCCGCACTCATGATCTCCTCCCCGTTTATGGCAGTGATTACGTCACCGCTCTGGAAGCCCGCCTCCATCGCAGGAGAATCAATCTCCACATCCCGGACATACACGCCCATCGGTATATCGTAATTCTTTGAAATTTCCTCTGTCACCGTGCTGATGCGCATTCCGAGATACGGCACCGGCTTATCATTGGAAAGCAGCTCAATCACGCCCTTGAGCTCCGAGATGGACACCGCCGTCAAGGTCGACTGCTCCTTCTGCAGATTATAATCCTGCAGGACAAAGCCGATGATCTCCCCGTTTGTATTGATCAGCGCACCGCTTCCGTCTGCGGTTCCCACCATATCCGTAGTAAAAACCGTATAATTGCAGTCCGTCGTGGAAATACTGTTCTTATTTGAAGTAATCGTTCCGCTCAGAATCGAATGAATCGTCCCGATCGGGCTCCCCACAGCCAGCACCATCTGTCCCAGCGAAACACCCACCGAGCTTCCCAGCGTCGCCACCGCGATCTGCTCCTTCGTCTCTCCGGAGACATCCTCCGCATTTACGCGCAGAACAGCGATGCCTGTGTTTCCGTCATATTTTTGCAGCTTTGCCTCCACCGTCGTATCATCCACAAAGGTAACGCGGATGGAGGACGCGCCCTGAATCGTCTTTCGCTCCGTCAGGATCAAAAGCTGTTCACCGGTATCCGCAATGATCACACCGGAGCCAAGACCCGTGCTCTCATAGCTCGTATTAAAAATATCCGTATCGTTTTTCACATTCGTCACCGATACAATAAACTTATCCGCCTCGCGTCCCACCTCGTAGAGCTTGTTCTGCAGCGCCTGATACTGGTTCAGATCCATGGCGGCCGGCTTCTCGATAATCACCTTCTCCGGCTCCTGCGGTTCATTTTCCGGCGTATTCTGCCCCGGCTTTTCCGGCTCCTGCGGTTCGTTTACAGGCTCCTCCGGCTCCGGAAAGGACACCTGCGGCGGCTCCTCCGGAGAAAAATACTGCTCCAGCCTCGGCTTTAACAGCACAAACGTAAGGCACGATACCGCACCGAAAATAACCGCTAAAAACAGTGTCAGCAGCGTGTGGTGCAGCAGCCGCTTCCGGTTGATGGGCTTCTCTTTTCTCGTCTCTTTGATAAATTGAAAATCATCTGCCATATAAAAACCTCACAACTGTTTGGTCCCCTCACAGCTTCCCTTATCCATTATACGTTCTTTGCCCCTTACTTTCAATCCCTATCGAAACTGTTCCGTTTCGCCGCAGTAAACCCGGCGTTACTGTTCACGACCTGAAAGCCGCTCATAGCAACGACCCGGGGCGATATTGAAAGCTTTGCTCCGTTTGGGCAGGCCCTGCTAAATGCACCTTTCTGCCCCGTGAAAAGCAGCTGACAGCTTGGAGATGAAGCTTCGCCTGCCATAGCCCCTGGCGAATGAAAGCATCCGTCAATCATCCTCCACATCCACAAACGGAAGCGAAAATATAAATTCCGTCCCGACGCCCTCCGTACTAATGACATTGATATTTTCCCCGTGCGCCTGAATGATCTCCCTTACAATGGCAAGGCCGATGCCGGTTCCCTTCTTGTCCTTGCCCCTGGATAAATCCGTTTTATAAAAACGCTCCCAGATTTTACTGATGGAATCCTTCGGGATACCGATGCCGCTGTCCTTCACGGACACAAACACCTTCCCGTTCTTCACATGCGTTTCGATCTTGATGGAGGAATCGTTGTGGCTGAACTTGATCGCATTGTCCGTCAGATTATAAATAATCTGCTGCACCTTTGATTTGTCCGCGCACACGAACAGCTCATCGCCGGTCAGCACCAGCTCCAGCACAATATGCTTCATGCTGCAGGCACCCTCGAAGGTCGCTGCGGTCTGCCCGATCACCTCATTGATATCAAAATCGGTCTTGTCAAGAATCGTCTTTCCGTGTCCGCCGTACTGGTTTAACTCCATCAGGCCGCTGGTGAGCTTTGTGAGCCGCTCCGTCTCCGTGATGATAATATTCAGATACCGGTCCTTCATCTCCACCGGAATCGTGCCGTCCAGCATAGCCTCCGCATAGCCCTTGATGGAGGTCAGCGGGGAACGAAAATCATGGGAAATATTGGAAACAAATTTGCGCTGATCGTCCTCCAGCGTGTTCAGCTCATTTGCCATATAGTTAAAGGCCGCACACAAAAAACCAAGCTCATCCTCATATTCATCCACCATGGCCGTCTCAAAATCGCCTTCCATATATTTGCGGGCCACACGATTCATCATCCGGATCCGCCAGTAGGTGCGCCAGAGGTATACACCCATAAAGGCTATATTGATCAGAAGCAGCGCGACGAGCGCCATATAGGATAAATTCAGGAAATGGTCCGCACTCTTGTAAATCTGCTGAATGCTTTTGTGAACCATCACATAGCCCTGCACCTTATAATTTATCGTGATCGGCGCGAACACCGTCAGCACCGGCTCCTCAAAGCAATCGTAAAACGTTCCGGTGCGGTAATATTTCGTACCGAAATCCGCAATATGAAAGCCCGGGATTTCGTACGCCTCCTCTCCCTCCTGCCTGCCGATAAGCACCGTACCGCTGCGGTTGACAACCCAGATCTCCCCCTCGGTATAGACGGAAAGGACATCCATCTGCATCGCAAGCTCCTCTAAGGTCAGTCGGTTCCGGTAGTAATCTGCGGCATAATTGGATGTAACTGCCAAAGCCTCCCGGTAAAGCCTTGTGGCCTCCGTACTCTGAGCCTTTTCCTGAAACATCCACTCCACAAGCGATGCCACAATCAGAAAGCTTATCACCCCATAGAGCAAAATGCCGCCGATCAGCTTATATCCCAGCTTTTTTTTCATGCCTACTCCCTAACCTCGAATTTATAGCCGATGCCCCACACCGTGGTTATGCCCCAGCCCGCGTGATCCCGGATCTTTTCCCGCAGACGCTTGACGTGCACGTCCACCGTCCGGGTATCCCCGATATACTCGTAGCCCCAGATGTGGTCAAGCAGCTGCTCCCGCGTAAACACCTGGTTGGGTGAGGATGCCAGAAAATACAAAAGCTCCAGCTCCTTCGGCGGCATATCGATCGTTTCCCCCATGTATACCACGGAATAATTGGACAGGTTGACCTCCAAATCGGAGTAGGAAACAACCTTAATCGCCGCCGATGTCGGACTTTCCGGCTTGATCGGCTGATAACGCCGCAGCACCGCCTTAACCCGGGCAACCATTTCCTTGGAATCAAAGGGCTTCATAATATAGTCATCCGCCCCCAGCTCCAGCCCGAGCACCTTGTCAAACACCTCGCCCTTTGCGGAGAGCATGATGATCGGAATATTATCCTTCGCGCGGATCTCGCGGCACACCTGATAGCCGTCGATGCCCGGAAGCATCAGATCCAGCAAAATCAGGTTCGGGCCGTAGCCCTTGTAAGCCTGCAGCGCTTCCTCACCGTCGTTCACAATCTTCGTGTCGAAGCACTCCTTCGTCAGATAAAGCGAAATCAGCTCCGCGATATTGTTATCATCGTCTACAATCAGTATTTTTTGTTTTGCTACCATATATACTCCATTTCCCTTCCGGGCCAGACCCGAAAATCCTTACCGAAATTCAGCGATGGTCACGCCTGCATCCCCCTCGCCAAACTCCGCCAGATGATAATCCCCGATATAGCTCAGACGCTTCAAATGCCCGTGCACCGCGTTTCGCAGCGCCCCGGTACCCTTCCCGTGCACGATGCGGACGGAGGGCATATGGGCGAGCAGTGCGTCGTCCAGGTACTTGTCAAGCCTGGCGAGCGCCTCGTCCACCGTCAGCCCGATCAGCATAACCTCGGTTGACACGGATGTCGATTTTGACACCTTGATAGAGCCTGAGCCGGTCTTTTCATACTTCTTTCTGGCGGATTTCACATCTGCATTCTCATCGATCAGTACAAGATCATTTACGTTGACCTGTGAGCGCAAAATACCCATCTGAACAAACAGATTGCCCTTCGCATCCGGCAGCGTGTGGACGGTTCCGGTCAGGTTCATGCTGAGCACCTTCACCTTGTCGCCAAGCCGCAGGTTCTTCGGCGCCTGATGGTTTTTCTGCTGCTGCTTCTTTTGCTTATCTGCAGCCTTCTGCTGCTTCTTTTCAATCTCCTCACGCAAAATCGTCCGCTCCAGCTCCATCTCCTTCATGGAGGTCGCAGCGCCGTACTTCTGGAAATTACGGATCGTTGCATCGGCGTAATCCTTCGCCTCCCTGAGAATCGCAGCCGCCTTCTCATTCGCCTCACGGATAATCTTATCTCGATTTTCATCCAGTCGTTCCTGCTTGCGCGCCAATTGTTGATTCAGCATTTTATTTTTATTCTTATACTGTTCAATCTCCGCCCGCTCCTTCTCAATCGTGACACGGCTCGCCTCCAGGTCCGCGATCAGATCCTCAAAATTCTGCTGATCCGCCGCGATGCGCACCTTCGCGTCGTCGATGAGATACGCGGGCAGCCCCAGCTTCCCGGAGATGGCAAAGGCATTGCTTTTTCCCGGAATACCGATCAGCAGACGGTAGGTAGGGCTTAACGTTTCCACGTCAAATTCACAGCAGGCATTTTCCACACCCGGCTCACTCAGCGCGTAAACCTTGATCTCGCTGTAGTGGGTCGTCGCCATCGTGCGCACGCCTTTCGCGTGCAGGTGGTCGAGAATCGCAATCGCCAGTGCCGCACCCTCGGTGGGATCGGTTCCCGCACACAGCTCATCAAAGAGCACCAGACAGTGCTCGTCTACCTGCTCCAAAATACGGATAATATTTGTCATATGGGACGAAAAGGTGGACAGGCTCTGTTCGATGCTCTGCTCATCCCCGATATCCGCAAACACATCCTCAAAGATCGCCAGCTCCGAGCGGTCGCTGGCCGGAATATGCAGGCCCGCCTGCCCCATCAGCGTCAGCAGCCCAACGGTTTTTAAGGACACGGTCTTTCCCCCGGTGTTCGGCCCGGTGACGATAAGCAGGTCAAACGCTCCGCCCAGCTTAATGTCGATAGGCACCACCTTTTTCTGATCCAACAGAGGATGTCTGCCCCGACGGATATTCACGCGGCCCTCCGTGTTGAACAGCGGGGCAACGCCGTTATAATCCTTTGCCAGCTCCGCCTTCGCAAAAATAAAGTCCAGCTCCACCAGCACGCGGTAGTCCGATTCCAGCGTCACCGCGTGCTCGGCGGTCCGATTAGACAGCTCCGCCAGAATCGCCTCTATTTCCTCCTGCTCCTCAATAAGCAGCGTCTTTAGCTCATTATTCAGATTCACCACCGAAAGCGGCTCGATAAACAGCGTCGAGCCGGTGGAGGACTGGTCGTGCACCATGCCCGGAAACTGGGATTTATACTCCGCCCTTACCGGCAGGCAAAAGCGGTCACCACGCATGGTGACAACCGCATCCTGCAAGCAGCTGCGCGTGCTCTCCTGCGCCATCAGCTTATTGAGCTGTGCATGGACACGGTCGTTCATGCCGCGGATGCTCTTGCGGATACTGCGCAGCTTCGTACTCGCGTCATCCGCAATCTCCTCCTCGGAAATGATGCAGCGGCGAATCTCGTCCTGCAGACTATTTAACGGCTCCAACGCCGTAAACATCGCATCCAGGCTGTCCCGCGGCGCATCCTCGGATTTTCCCCTGGCAAAGCCTTTCATGCGCTTCGCCGTCTCCAGAAGCGAGCAGATCCGCAAAAGCTCGATCGCCGAGAGCGAAGCTCCCAGCCGCAGTCTCTGCAGCGACCCGTTCACATCCGTAATCCCGGAAAGCGAAACACTCCCGTTTTTCAAAATTCGCGTCAGCGCGTCCTTCGTGCAGGTCTGTGCCTCCTCAATCTCTGCCCGGTCCGTCATAGGCTCCAACTCCCGGCACCGCTTCTTCGCCTCCGCAGAATATGCACGGGCAACCAATTTATCAATGATTTTGTTATATTCAAGCGTTGTATATACTTTCTGATTCATGCTCTCTGCTTCCTTAATAATGATCCTATTTTAAATGAATGGTCGGGTATTACTCGCACCAGGCTTGCAAATACCTCGCCAAGTGCTCATATTATACCATAAAAAAATGCCTAAGGCAATTTGCCCCAGGCATTTACAGCTTTTACACTAATTCAATGACTACTTCCATTGCACCGTCGCCCTTGCGCTCACCAATCTTTACGATTCTGGTGTAACCGCCCTTGCGGTCAACGTATTTGGGTGCAATCTCATCAAACAGCTTTGCGGGAAGGTCAACCTTCTTGGTGTTTTTCTTGCGTCCGGCCAGCTCCTGCGGAACCTCAGTGACCGGATACAAAATCTGCAGCATCTGACGACGCGCATGCAGACGGGAGGGAAGATCCTTCTTGATCGTCTTGTCAACCTCGTCGTAAACAGTCGTCTTCTTGCCGTCTACAACCTCCTTGACACGCTTACCGTCGGCGTCCTTGCGTGCAACCTTCGCCTTTACGGTAACCTCCTCGTAGCTGTCCTTCTCCTTTACAGCCAGGGCGATGAGCTTCTCGGTCCACTTACGGATCTCCTTTGCCCGCGCCTCGGTTGTAATGATTCTGCCATGATAAAGCAGCTGTGTTACCTGGTTTCTCATCAATGCTTTTCTCTGGGAAGAGGTTCTTCCCAATTTTCTATACTTTGCCATTATTTTTTCCTCCATTTGTGGTACACCGGTGCGTGCGCTTCGGGCTTATCCCACCGATGCCGGCTTCTGCCACATAGTTTGTCTCTTCTTAATCTGCAATTAAGAAGTCTGCCTTCCTGATTTTATCAAAAACCTGGAAAGCAACGGATAGCTGCGCCTGCGGCTTTGCTATCGTTTACTCCTCACCGGAATTAAGCTGAAGGCCTAACTCCTTTAGCTTTGCCAATACTTCCTCTAAAGACTTTCGTCCAAGGTTACGAACCTTCATCATATCCTCCGGCGTGCGGTTGGTCAGCTCCTCAACCGTATTGATGCCTGCGCGCTTCAAGCAGTTGAAGGAGCGCACGGATAACTCCAGCTCGTCAATATTCATCTCCAGAACCTTCGCCTGCGCATTGTCCTCCTTCTCGATCATGACCTCGGCCACCTTCGCGTTTTCGGACAAATCAATAAACAGGCTCAAATGCTCACTGAGCACCTTAGCAGCAAGGGAAATCGCCTCATCCGGCTCTAAGGTTCCGTTCGTGTAAACATCCAATGTCAGCTTATCGTAGTCTGTGATCTGGCCGACACGGGTATTCTCGATGGCCAGATTCACACGCTCAACCGGCGTATAGATCGAATCCACGGAAATCACACCGATCGGCAGATCCTCGCTTTTGTTTTTCTCTGCACTGACATAACCGCGGCCGCTGGTAATCGTCAGCTCCATGTACAGCCTGGAGTCTGCGCCGCCGTTTAAATGCGCAATCTCAAGCGCAGGATTCATAATTTCAATATCGGAATCCACCTGTATATCGGCTGCGGTCACAATGCCTTCACCTTCAAATTCAATATAAGCAACTTTAGATTCGTTTGTCGGGCTAGTATTCTTGATCGCCAGATTTTTAATGTTCATGATGATCTCAGTCACATCCTCCTTGACGCCGGGGATAGAGCTGAACTCGTGTAATACGCCATCAATTTTGATCTGGCTGACTGCTGCACCCGGTAATGAAGAGAGCATAATTCTTCTCAGGGAATTACCAAGTGTTGTACCATATCCTCTTTCCAAGGGCTCTACCACAAATCTGCCGTAGGTCTTGTCTTCGGAAATCTCTGCTATTTCAATCTTCGGCTTCTCAAACTCGAACACTAAAAAGTCCCTCCTTTATTGATATCAACGGTTGCTGCCTAACGTAAGCCAATGTATGGCATAAATCATTCCAAATAATCGAAAATTACTTAGAATATAACTCGACGATAAGCATCTCCTCTACAGGTACATCGATCATGTCACGCGTCGGTAACTCCTTCACGGTTCCCTGTAAATTCTCCAGATCCGCATCCAGCCACTCAGGAACAAGTCTGCCGGCGGTTGTCTCCTTGATATCTTTAAATCTCTGAATGCCCTTGCTCTTTTCACGAATCTCAATGGTGTCGCCTGCCTTTACGAGATAAGAGGGAATATTCACTGACTTTCCGTTTACCAGTACAAACTTATGGTCAACAACCTGTCTCGCCTCTCTCCTGGTTCTGGCAAAACCAAGACGGAAAATCACGTTGTCCAGTCTCGACTCCAGCATCGTCATCAGGTTCGCACCGGTCATACCCTTCATACGGTCAGCTCTCTCATAATAGTTATGGAAGGGCTTTTCCAGCACGCCGTAGATGAACTTTGCCTTCTGCTTCTCGCGAAGCTGCATCGCATACTCGGACATTTTACGGTTTGCTCTCACTAAATTACGCTTTGATTTCTTATCGTATCCTAAATAACTCGGCTCCAGGCCAAGAGATCTGCATCTTTTCAGAACAGGTACTTTATTAACTGCCATCTTAATAATACCTCCTAATTAAACTCTTCTACGTTTGGGTGGACGACATCCGTTATGAGGTACAGGTGTCACGTCACGGATTGACGTAACCTCAAGACCACATGCCTGAAGCGCGCGGATCGCTGCCTCGCGGCCGGAACCGGGTCCCTTAACCATAACATCAACCGTCTTTAAACCATGAATCAGAGCAGCCTTCGTAGCTGTCTCTGCTGCCATCTGTGCAGCATAAGGAGTAGATTTCTTTGAACCTCTAAATCCAAGACCACCGGCACTCGCCCATGATAATGCGTTACCTTCAGTATCCGTGATAGTTACGATCGTATTATTGAAAGATGACTGAATGTGTGCCTGTCCGCGTTCAACGTTTTTCTTTACGCGCTTTTTTGTCACTTTTTTTGTAACTTTTTTCGCCATGCTAAACTAACCTACTTTCTTCAAATTATAATTACAGGAACCGCTTCGCGAACCCTGTAATCGGATTTATTGCAAACACTACGACTCTCTTAAGCCGTATTATTTCTTCTTATTTGCTACTGTTCTCTTCGGACCCTTACGTGTACGTGCATTTGTCTTTGTCTTCTGACCGCGTACAGGCAGACCCTTTCTATGACGGATACCGCGATAGCACCCGATCTCCTGAAGTCTCTTGATATTTAAAGCAATCTCTCTGCGGAGATCACCTTCAACAGTCATAGTGTCATCGATAACAGCGCTGATCGCCTTAACCTCGTCGTCCGTTAAGTCTCTGCAGCGGGTATCAGGATTAACATTTGCCTGCTTTAAAATCTTCGTAGCACTTACTCTACCGATTCCATAGATGTAAGTTAAGCCGATTTCTACACGTTTTTCTCTTGGTAAATCTACACCTGCGATACGAGCCATGTGTATTGACACCTCCGTTTAATTTTTCGTAAATATCTGCCATTCTCCGAACCCATACAGCTCCGGTTCCCCGGCCTGAAATGTGTGCATGCACCCGGATGTGGCACCCTGTTTCCTGAAATAATAATCATAATTACTGTCGAAGAACCGCCTCTCGGTATAAAGGAAAATTCTTCCAGCCGTAGCGCTGTTTATTATGAATCAGAAGAGCCCGGCTCTTCTGACAGCCGCCATAATTTCCCAAAGATTTCCGATGTGAAATCCCTGATTTCCGGTTTTTCAACTTATAACCGGTGCCTGTTTCGGACATTCTCTCCGAAGGACTGATTCTCATACGCGGGTGCTGTACCGAGCTTAATCGGTGCCCGCCTTGAGCCCTGCTGCGATCTCTAATCGATGCCTGACCCGAGAATCCTTATTTGAGGGCAGCTTCCCCTCGCGGTAATTACCCCTGTCTCTGCTTATGTTTAGGATTTTCACAGATAATACGGATACTACCTTTTCTCTTGATGACTTTGCACTTCTCACAGATAGGTTTTACTGATGATCTGACTTTCATCTCAAATCCTCCTTTCCTAAACGCCTATTTTTCGTGGTTCCGGGCGCACTTGTAGTATAAAATAAACGCGTCCGTTTGCTATTGTAGCACGGACGCGTCAATAAATCAACTTCTTTTTTTAAATTTTTCCAGATATCCTTCCTCCCGCAAAGACTGTTCATAGCCTTTTTGTTTGATCTCCAAAGCCGCAACTGGACTTTGTGCGAAACAACCTTATGATATACAATGCAGGCTGAGCTGTTCTGTTATACGAGTCACTGATATTCTCCCACATCCAGCATTACGCAGCTTCCGTCCTCTTTCAGTCCTACAATCGTTTCATAGCATATTGCCAGATCTGTCACATCCGGCCATGTCCGAAGCACTTCTGAAACTGATTCCATCGCCTTCGCATTGCTGTCCGCGTAGTGTACTCTTCCGTCAAGGTCTAATCCGACGATAAAATAGAAGCCCTGCCGCACTGCCGCCAGGTTTTTCCATTCGGACAGATCGGGAGCTTCCACATCCATCCACCAGGATACGGCCTCCCCATTTGCCTTCAGGCCGACACCGCGCGCAGCCGTCTCGCATGCGCTGACCGCAACAATATCGCCGCCGTCATAGAGCTTTTTCGCATCATCGTTCAGATAATAGACATCGCCCTCCTCCGTCAGAATAAAATCCCCTGCCAGTGCCGCCGGCTTTTCCCCGGGCAGGGAAACACGGGCCAGACCCTCCATATCCTCGCAAAGCAGCTCACCGGATGCGAGCAATGCACGGAAATAGAGGTATTCCAGATTAAAGTTTACATCAAGAAACGGTTCTGTTTCATTCTGCTCCAGTACCTTTCCTGCTATCATCATACCGTAAGCCGACATAGACGGGACATTTTCTCCGTCAGGCAAAACCTCTGTCGGACCGTCATAAAACAGGCTCCCATCCTCCATCAACACGCAAAGATTTTCTCCGGAAAATACCTGCGCAGCCCTTCCGTCCAGCTCTATCACTGTCCATGCACCATCATCTGCCGCATACTCATAGAGCGTTCCATCTTCGATTTTCAATGGTATCACGTCACTTCTGTCGTTCTCTTCCGAGTAACGCGAAAGACCTGCAAACTGGTTTGAATCTTTGTTTTCCCGCTGGGCCGCATGCAGGCTTACACCCGTCATGCCAACGAGCATGGCAAAAACCACCGCAGCGCTGATCATGGCATTTTTGAAATGCTGTTTCATAAAATGTTCTCCTTTGCTTGTTATGGGATTAATGATTACACCCATTATATACCTGTCCGCACTGCTTATCAATAGGTTTACATAAATTTGGTTTCATTTTTTAGTCCCCGCGTTACTTTTCACGGGGCGGGGAAATAGGACACGATCTCAAGAAGCGCCGCTAACAGTGCATCCTGTTCCTGTCTGCTTTTCGATGAGAACTCGCGGCATAGTTGGGTTTTTTCACTTCTTTTTCGTGTTCTTTCTTGACATCTTCAAGAACATCCATCCACTGTCCGGTGATTTTTTTGCGTGAAAAAGAGTATTCATCCCGTTCTTTTCGCAGCTTCTTGACCGTGAGGTTCAGCTCCCGGATATACTGGTTCTGTTCCCGGATGATAAGTGCAAAGTCCTGAGCTGAACTGTTACTCCCTGCTGCTATTTTGCAGTCAACCCAAGTCCGAGTCCGTTCACCCATTCAATTACCGTACTGCGGGATGCACTGCCGCTAAAGCGCCTTCCTGCGAGCCAGTCGGCTCCCTTTGTGAGCGTTCGCAGGTTTGCCGCGCTCGAGCCAATGCCGCTGCTGCCGGATGTGCAAAACGGTACGATTGTCTTGCCGGAAAAATCATAGCTCTCCAAAAATGTACTGATAATCCGGGGAGCTTCACCCCACCAGATCGGATAACCCACAAACACAATGTCATACTGCGCCATATCCGCAACCTTCCCCGAAATGGCCGGCCGCGCATCCGGATCATTCATCTCAATGGTCGTGCGGCTGGACGAATCGCCATAATTCAGGTCGGCGGAGGTGTAGGGCTGCTCAGGCACGATCTCATACAAATCCGCATCAAGACCGTCTGCGATATACCCCGCAATTTTTTTTGTCGTATTCGTAGCGGAAAAATATGCGACAAGCACTTTTTGACTGCCTGCGGATGGTGTGGATGCACGCTCTCTCACTTTGATTTTCACCCATGTGGACAGCTTTTTGTTGTTCCTCCCTGTGACGGTAATGTTAATTCTTGTGGTACCGGCGCGCTTCGCCGTTACCTTCCCGTTTTTATTTACAGACGCAATCCCACTGTCCTTCGATGCATAACGGATGGACTTCACCGCTCCCGCAGGCGATCCGGACACCTTTAGCTGTGCACTTGCCCCTGCTGTAAGCGTATGTGTTTTTTTTGCTACGTTTTTACTGCCGATACGGACGGCAACAGATTGAACCGCGTTTGCCCCCGCTGCTTCCACGGCCATATCCGTTGCCAAAACCGCCAGCGACAATAGAAACATGACTGCCACCAAAAATGCTGTGATTCTTTTTTTCATTCCGAAACCTCCTGTGCAATTTTCTTATAAGCGCTGCAGCTTTTCCGTTCTTCGTTACCGGTCAGTCTCATTATAAATAGTCACAGGTTTTATGTCCAATACTTGTATCATATGCTTTTGTATGCCTTTTGAGCATGAGCATGCACACTTTTTGAGGACAGCGAAAAGCACCCGCCATGGCTTTTTCGTTAAAAAACGCCGTGTTTAGATTTGAAGCAGCTCCCTTGCATGCTCAATTGTTGATAAGCGGTATTTTTTCTTTAAGTCATCGTTCGATGCACCCGATCGCAGGGCGCGGGCAACCTCCATAATATCATTTGCCTCCTGCCTGCGGCCATCCTCCTTGCCTTCTTCTCTTCCTTCTTCTCTTGCTTCCTCCCGTTCCAGCTCCAGCCGGTGCTCAAACGTAAAATCCCACTGCATCATCTTCACCACCTCCGTGTAATGTTTCTTCAAGAAATTTTTAAGCACATTCTCTGTTATGCATTGCCTGATCGCCAGCTTGATTGCTCTCGCCAGATCGGCATGATTCGTCTTCGCGTCATACTTCCGCACCAGATCTACAAAATACATATAGTCACGCAACGTCGGACTCTGTGCCATCAGCGCCGGATTCTTTCCTTTGTTAATGTTGTATACCAGACATGTCAGTTCGATTTCCGGTTCTCCGGTACTGTGCTCAAAGGCATCCGATAGCTTAAGCCTGTACTGTGCCGGGGCTTCCTCCGTCCCATTATAAAAAACTATAAAATGCGGCGCCGCTATTTTAACCAACCTTCTGCCGTAAATATTTTTGTTCCAAAAACGCCCATGTACAATTGTTGTAAAGTAAATCAGGCAGCGCAACGGCATATTAGGGCATATGGTAGATTCGTGTTCGTAAATATTTAAATGTGCATCCAAGATAAAAGACGCATCATTCCTCACACTCAGGGAAATCCCTCCATTCCCCAATTCGACAGTTTCAACCTGCCCCGGATCGTCATAGAACGATCCGTTCAATGCATTGTACAGCTCCAAAGCGCGGCGTTTGTCCCTGAATAAAAGGCAAAACACATCGCTTCGATACTCTCTGTTTCCACTCATACGATATCCTCCCTTGTATCATGGCAGGATTCCTATGTATCTGAAAGCATAAAACCCTGCCCTTATTTAAATGAAATAAAAGCAAGATTTTCCGTTTAAAATAAATTCCAGAATAAAATAGACAGGCGTTTTCGCCCTGTATATGGAAAAGATATTCTTCTCATAAATGAAGAACCGTTTGCTTTGTGAAAAGTATAGCATCTCCCGGATAAACCCGCAACCATATTTTTGTATCACACACCGTCGCTGAATTGTAATGGTTACTTTTCACGGGTCAGGAATGCGCATTTACTGCGCAGTCCGTAAGAACATGATTCAGGTGTGAGGGGCGATTTTTGCGAAGCAAAACTCTGAATATCGCCCCGAATCGTTACTATGAGCGGCTCCTGAGCCGTGAATAGTAACTTGTAATGTGAAACTCCCTCTTTCCTGATTCTGCCTGATTTTTTGACTTAAAAATCAATCACGAGAATCCATAAAACGAGCCTGAGCTCCGTCTGATATGGATTTACTCCATTGACATGAATTTTGAAAAAGCTGCTGCTTGGTTGTCAAAAAACCGGAAACAAAAGCGATCGTAGCCAAAAGAGCAGCATATAAAATAAGAATTATAATTTTTCCCTCGCTTGTAATAGCCCCTTGACCCGGATGCCTTTTTGCCTCTCAATATTATTCATTTAAATCCTTGCCATTTGCTTTATGATACAATTCCTTTATTAAACCCGCAATCGTAAAAGCATTAAAGCCTGCCGTCATCCTCGTTAAGTCTATGATACCAATGGTTGCCGCTATCAGAATTCCGTTATTAAATATAAGCAAAAGCAGCATCCAATAAAATAATTTTTTTAAATAGGCTGTTTGCTTCATAACTGTGTCGCCTCCTAAAATGCTTGAATCCTTGTTTTTCCGCTGGACTGCATGCAAGCTTGCACCCGTCATACCAACGAGGACAGCAAAAACCGCCGAGGAATCAAATGTATTCCAATTCCATTTCTTTATTGCAATACGGGCACAAAGGGCGTTTCTACCTCTTTAACCTTGAAACAGAAACGCCGCTTTTCATTTCCCACTATAGTCAATCACTATTTTTTTACATGCTCTGCAAAGATATGCTTCCACCACAGCCTCAGAAAAAAATTGACTTGCAGCCAGCTTCACGGATGTTTTACTCAGACCTGAAAGTGCCGCCGAAAAGCGTTTTTTCTTGGCCCAACAAAAGCTATCACGACATTGAATGTATCCCAATTCCATTTCTCTATTGCAATAAGGACATTTTTTATCCACAATAATCTCCCTCCATGACGCTTATGAAGCTAAACTGATTACTCTATGAGGCACATATATATTTATAGCAATTGCTACAAAAATGCTGTCACTTATTCCAGTTTTCTGTTACTCGATAGCTTGTAACACTATAAAAAACCTGGCTACCATGGTTGGAATAAGTGTTTGCTAATTGGAGTATTGAATTTTTGCTTAAGTCATTTGCCTGAATTACCCCATTATATGTATCTCCATAGTAAATAAAATCAGAACCAGATGTAACACCCACTGGACAAATATATGAACTAACCTTTAGCGAACTTGTCTGATCCTGATAACCCGCTTTACTACTTCCCTTCCTAAAAATCGAACGCGTTACAGTATTTGTGAACTGTTCAACATGCTGGTTATACGATCCATAATGAATAACGGCAGGATCAGATATTCCAGTTGCGATTCTAACAATTGTATAAGGGATACTCCAAGTTCTGGTTCTCCAGCACATTGCCAAATCCATCGTCCCAAGAACCCATTGTTTCCATCTAGATTCATTAGCTGCGCTTTTTTTCTCTCCAATTGTATCCCGACGCATATTAGCGACTGATGTATATTCATAATAGAAATCATGACCCGCGTATGTGCCATAATATTGCCTCGCTCTGGTTTTAGGTACAAGCACTGTATAACTTTCGAGTACGACATCGTCCTCTTTGTACCCATACAATTCATTCAGACACGCTTCTTCTATGTAAGAATATTCTGTATCTCCCAATTCCAGCGACTTCACATACGATATAGCGTCATCAATTGAACCAGTTTCTGCACTGCGTATCTTGGACGTTGTTTCAGAAAAATCAATAGTATATTGCGTATAATTGTCAATACAAAATACATCTTTATTTTCTGCCGTATTTGCAAAAGCCGATATGCTCATAGAAATAATCATCACAACTGACAAAAATATACTTATACATTTTTTCATAGTCAATTCTCCTTCATATTCAAATTATTTTTATAGAATCAATGGCTACTATCATCATAGCCCATTCACTCTATTTTTCAACCCATTTGGAATGAAATGACACATTTTAGAATTTTTCGGTCATTTTTTGAAGAATACACGGTACCTGCAAACCCGCTGTCTGCAAAATCCCCACACCGATACAGACCGCATACCGTTCCGCTCCACACAGCAGCAGCGCAATATATACAAGGAAAAAGATCAGTGTCAAAACTGCCGCCTCCTTTTTCCTCTGCTTCCTTTCATCCGGCTCCAGCCTGCGGTTTTCCGAATCAATCGGGCTAAATAAAATCAGCCAGATAGTGCCCAGCAAAACCAGCACGCTAAACCATGCACCTGGCTGAATACGCGAAGCCGCCAAAATGCATCCGAACAGCAAAAGGCAGGAACTGACCAGACATGTCCATTCCCTTTTCGCATGGAAGCCGCCGCTGTATTTTCTGATTACTGCAAACGGAACCACGAGAACCAGGCCTGTCCTTAGCTCTCCCAGCATCCCGCCGATGATCAACGCATACACAAACGGCGCGATTGTCAAAAAGAAGCTGTGAGCCGCATACTCGTATAGCTCTCGCACGTCCTCGCTGATTGCTTCCTGCCTGATGAGCCATGTTGTGATCATTCCTGCCAAATGCTCCATTACTGCTTCCTCCTGTTAAGAAGTATCGCCCGTTCGCTCAGCTCACGGGCGTCTCGTCGGAAGGCATCTTAAAAAATGCTTCTCATTTTGCCTTCCTCCTGTACCTCTGCAAATCCTTTGGTGTTTTCGGTTGATATACTATTCCACACGAAGTCGTATTCGCTTCAACCCTCAGCATTTTTTCCAGCATGGATGCAACACCTTTTGCAGACGTCTGGGACAATGTTCTTGTCTTCAAAAAATACCCCCCTTCCTTTAGATTCACCATTGATACTACACTAAAAATATATCCTATAATCAAACCTTTTTCGACCCCATATACATGAATGGCTTCTTTTTTCCTATTTTTGGTTTTCTTCACTCATATAAAGCTAAAAATATATCTATTACAGATTTTTCTCTGCATTTTATAATATTTCTCTTCAAATTACTCTGTAATACAGAATATTTCTGCTATACATTCTTCAATTTTTTTGTCCACTTGTTATGATTTATAAAAAGGAAATGAAAACATGAACATACAATATCAGATTATCGGCAGCCGCATTCAACAGCGGCGCAAGGAACTAGGTCTCAAACAATACTCTCTGGCGGAGCAGCTCAATCTTTCCAGCAATCATCTTTCATCGATTGAAACCGGCAGAGAAAAGCCAAGCCTTGAGACACTTTTACATATATGCAATATTTTGCATGTCACACCAGATTATCTCTTAATCGGAAACATGCATACCGACGATATTTCACAGGACATCATGGAAAGCCTGCGACTTTGCAGTGAACAGGATTTGCAGCTTGCCCGTGACTTTATTGAACTTTTAGTTGAACGAAACCAAAACAGTTGGAACCAGAGGCATTCTTTTTAAATCCACTCTTTCATTTTTAAAGATTCGACCAAAATTGTATAAAATCTGTCATTTCATTCATACACATTGCATTATGGCTCCAATTTGAGTAAAATATTTAAGATAACATTTAGCTGATATATATAACAGGAACAATACTATGCGGATTTTAATTTGTGATGACGACGAGTTTATTACAAAGCAGCTTGCAACATATGTACGTGATTATTTTTCCAAAAATCATCTTTCTTGTCCTGATATCGATACATACCCTAACGGCGAAGCGCTGCTGGAGGACACCGGGGAAAAAGATATCGTTTTTTTGGATGTAGAAATGCCTGGCATCAGCGGTATTCTAACCGGAAAGAAACTAAAACAGGAGAATCCCCATGTAATCATTTTTATCGTAACGGCATTCGCTGAATATCTGGATGAGGCCATGCGCTTTCATGTGTTCCGATATCTCTCAAAGCCGATTGATAAACAGCGTTTGTTTCGGAACATGAAGGACGCTTTAGAGCTTTACTATGCTGCGAATCAAAGAATCGCAGTTGAAACAAAAGAAGACATCCATTCCGTTCTCACTGCCGATATTGTATGTGTGGAAGCGCAAGGCAGGAAGGTCGTAATCCACACTACCAGCGCAGACTATGAATCTATCCATCCTATAAAATATTGGACAGATATGTTAAGTATGCCCTGTTTTTTCCGGACACACCGCAGCTTTATCGTCAACATGGAGCATGTGACAGATTTTGACCACACCTTGATTTCCCTTTATCACCGCCAGTTTTCCGCATATCTGGCACGCAGGAAATATAGTCAATTTAAGACCGCATATTTAACATACTTAGAAAGTGTACAATAAGACTTTTATTTTGGAGATATGTTTATGGAAATCGTATTGTGCTACATAACTGCTTATCTGGCGGAGGCATTTATTATAAAAGAGTATTGCTCCACTCTATTCGTGCCCAAATATTCCAAATGGGCCGGATGGCTATCAGCTTTCATTCTCTATAGCATTCTGTTTGCGATTTCTTTTCATGAAAATCCGTTATTTAACACAGTTTCTTTTCTTGCAATTAACTTTATTTTTATGCTTTTTTTATATGATATAAAATGGCTAACAGCACTCTTTCACTCCATGATTGTAACGATTGTAATGAGTTTAACCGAAGTAGCTATTGTCAGTATGATCTCTAATATTGCAACAACTTTTTATAACTCCGATGCGTATTTAAAAAATGCTATCGCCTTATTACTTACCAGTAAACCATTTTACTTTTTATTTTTATATTGCATTTCCCATTTACTGGTAAAATCACCCAAAAACAAGGAGAAAAATACTATGAGAGAAATCATTTTATTCTCTATCATACCTCTTATTTCTCTCTGGATCACATTGACATTTATCGCTATCTGTTATAATACAAAACTCTCTGCTTCCATAAACCATATGATTACAATAAGCTATATTTTTTTGCTCCTTATAAATTTCATCATCTACGCCATTTACACCTACTCCGGCGAGAAAAACCGCCGATTTACTGACCTTCAGCTCCAACTGCAAAAGGAACACGACTCTGTCTCCTACTACAAAATGCTCCTCTCACGGGATGAAACACAGAATATTCTCATCCATGATATCAAAAAGCATTTGCAGGCAATTGCCCTGTTAAACGAACAGGGGGACAGCGGAAAAATAGCATCCTACATCGATCAGCTTGCCGGCTCCCCGGACTTACAGGCAGCATCCCGCATCTGCGATCACGAATTTTTAAATGCAATTCTCTGCCGCTACAAGCACGATTGCCTGGATCAGCACATTGATTTTTACACCGATATCCGAAGCGGCACTCTGAATTATGTCACGGAAAACGACCTGACCTCTCTGTTTTGCAACCTGCTGGACAACGCACTCGAGGCAGCGGAAAAAACTGTCAGTGCAAGCATCCGGCTCGTTGTCACACACATGCCCCAGGCAGAGCTGACTGTGATCACCGTCGTGAACTCCTGCCGGACAAATCCTTTTCAGAAAAACGGCAAGCTCATATCCACCAGGAAAGACAGTGCCCGCCACGGCTTTGGTTTAAAGAGTGTGGAACGGATCGTTTTGCGCTATAACGGGAATATGGAGCTTTATTATGATGAGGAAGAAAGGATGTTTCATGCGGTGATTACTTTAAAATCGGACTCACGTCAAATTAGCGATTTGCCGCCTGCATACAAAAGGCGGATTTGAACTGTGTTTAAAAACAAAATCTTTTTTAGATGCGCAAAGTCAGTCAACTCAATCAAGAAAGTGCCGATGCCAAAATGACAAAAACAGAGCCGGCTGCTAACTGCTTCCGGCTCCATAACATTTCTGATATTCATATTTGCGGCGTCAGCCGCATCTCTTTCATTACTTATCTCTCCAGATGATTCTGCCCTTGGTCAGATCATAGGGTGACATCTCGATAGTCACTTTATCCCCGGGCAGGATACGGATAAAGTTCATGCGCAGCTTCCCGCTGATGGTGGCAAGAATCTGATGCTTGTTTTCTAACTCCACCTTAAAAAACGCGTTGGGCAGCTTCTCCACTACTACGCCTTCAACCTCGATTACATCTGCTTTTGACATTTCAATCCTCCTATACCGTAACTGCTCAGTCCCTTCACGGCAGCGATGCGCCATCCGCTCCAAGCATGGGATTTTGCGCTCCCGAATCATATGCCTGCGGTATGCGCTTTGCCTGACCGAACCGTTACCTTATAACAATCTTTTCAACTTCAACGTATTACCTGTTACTCTTCCACAAGAGATAATATCTCCGGCCCGTCCCTCGTCACAAGAACCGTGTTCTCGTAGTGCGCAGAGAGCGCACCGTCCGCCGTTACAACCGTCCAGCCGTTCTTTTTCCAGCGCACCGCGTAGGTTCCGGCGTTAATCATCGGCTCGATGGCCAGGGCCATTCCTTCACGCAGCTTCATGCCCCGCTTTCTGACACGGTAGTTGGGCACCTCCGGCTCCTCGTGCAAATTCCGTCCGATTCCGTGCCCGCACAGGTCGCGGACAATCCCGTATCCATAGGGCTGCACACAGGCATCTATCGCCTTTCCGATGTCAAAGAGCCTGCCTCCCGCACGCGCCATGCGCGCACCCTCAAAAAAACTCTCCCGGGTCCGTTTGATCAGAAGCTCGGCTTCCTTTGAAATCTCCCCGATCCCGTGGGTCCTGGCCGCATCGGAGTGATAGCCCTTATAAATCACGCCCATATCAAGGCTCACGATATCCCCGTCCCGCAGGATACGCTGTTTGCTTGGAATACCGTGCACCACCTCGTCGTTTACAGAGACGCATATACTGGCGGGAAATCCTTCGTAGTTTAAAAAAGAAGGGATACATCCGTAGCTGCGGATCAGTTCCTCCGCCAGGCAATCGATATCATAGGTCGTCATTCCCGCCTTTAATTCCTTTGCCACCTCATTGTGTACCCTGCCGAGAATCTGGCCGGCAATACGCATCAGTTCTATGCCTTCCGCACTCTTGATTGTTACCGGCATCTGCTCAGGCTCCTAAAATGTCCGTGATGGCGGTAAATACTGCCTCCATCGGCTGGGTTCCGTCCACTGACTTCAAAATGCCCTGCTTCTTATAGTAATCAATCAGCGGCTGGGTCTGCTCGTGGTAAACCGTAAGACGCTTCTGTACGGTCTCCGGCTTGTCGTCGTCGCGCAGCACGAGATCTGCACCGCAGGAATCGCACTTGCCCTCTGTCTTGGGCGGCAGGGAAACGATATGGTAGGTCGCGCCGCAATCGAGGCATGCACGTCTTCCAGCCATGCGATTTACAATGTTCTCATCCGGCACATCCACATCGATCGCATAGTCCATACTCTGTCCAAGCTTTGTAAGTGCTTCATCCAATGCTTCCGCCTGGGGAATTGTCCGGGGAAATCCATCCAGAACAAAGCCGTTCCTGCAGTCGTCCTGCTGAATGCGGTCTACCACCAGATCACAGGTCAGCTCGTCGGGAACAAGCAGCCCCTGATCCATAAACTCCTTCGCCTTTTTCCCCAGCTCCGTACCGTTTTTGATATTTGCGCGAAAGATATCCCCGGTGGAAATGTGAGGGATCGAATATTTTCCGGCAATCTGCTTTGCCTGTGTTCCCTTGCCCGCACCGGGTGCACCCAACATAATAATCTTCATTGTAAAATCCTCCTATCATCAATCGTAAACGAATTTACTCGTTTGCTCTGCGCCGGCCGCCTGCTGCGATGAATTCCTCTTGCGGCTGCCGCATCATATGAGTTTCCGCTAAACCACCTATGGAGATATACCGCAGGGGCATATCTCCATACTTTTAATTACTTAAAAATCCTTTATAATGGCGCACGAGCATCTGTGACTCGATTTGCTTGATCGTCTCTACAACAACGCCCACGATAATGATGATGGATGTTCCTGCAAAGGATACGGATGCATTAAATACACCGTTAAAGAAAATCGGGATAAATGCACAAATGGATAATCCGATCGCACCAATGAAAATGATATAGCCCAAAATAGAATTCAGATAGTCGCTGGTGGGCTTACCCGGACGGATACCGGGAATAAAACCGCCCTGCTTTTTCATATTGTCCGCGATCTCCAACGGATTGAAGGTGATCGAGGTATAGAAGTAAGCGAACGCGACAATCAGCACAAGATAAACCACCAGACCAATCGTATAGATCGGCTGACTGGGGTCGCACCAATTGGACTGGTTCAGATACCGCAAAATCTGGGAACCAATGCCTGTACCATTTCCCGCGCCAAACATACCCGCGATAATAACCGGGGTCTGCATGATGGACTGCGCGAAGATGATCGGGATAACGCCTGCGGTGTTGACCTTCAGAGGAATGTTGCTGCTCTGGCCGCCTACCTGCTTGCGTCCCTGAATCTTGCGGGAATACTGTACCGGAATTTTGCGCTCCGCATTTTGCAGAATATCAACAAATACAACCAGCAAAAGAATTATCACTACAATGATGACTGCTGCGAGCACCGCCCGCGCAACACTCTTGCCGGAAATAAACTGCTGCCATAACGTACCGAGATCATTCGGGATTCTGGAAATAATGTTAATAACCAAAACGATGGAAATACCGTTTCCAACGCCCCGCTCCGTGATCCGCTCGCCAATCCACATCAAAACTGCAGAACCGGCGGTCAAAATTACGACAACCTGAATCACTGACCATGCATTGTAATCATACAGCCATCCCTGTCTGCCAAAGCTGATGCCCAGCGCTACGGACTGGATGATTGCAAGCCCTACGGTAACGTAACGGGTGATCGCTGTGAGCTTCTTGCGCCCGTCCTCGCCGTCCTTCTGCATCTCTTCAAGCTTCGGGATCGCGATTGTCATCAGCTGTATAATAATGGATGATGTGATATACGGTGTAATGTTCAATGCAAAGATTGACATATCAAGGAACGAACCACCGGTAATCGCATCAAAGAAGCTAAATGCCCCGCCGGTCTGGCTGGCAAACCATTCCTTGAACAGTTCGCCATTGATTCCGGGAACCGGAACCTGACAGCCAATACGGATCACGACCAGCATCGCAAATGTGAATAGCATTCTTGTTCGGATGTCTTTGATTTTAAATGCATCTCGAAGTGTTCTTAACATTAGATCACCTCTGCTTTTCCACCAAGGGACTCAATCTTCTCCTTTGCGCTTGCGCTGTATGCATTGACCTGAACATTGAGCTTCTTGGTTAATTCTCCATTTCCAAGGATTTTCACACCGTCACGGGGATTCTTGATAATGCCCGCCTCGATCAATGTGTCTACGGTAACGACTGCATCGTTATCGAAGCTCTCTAAGCGGTCAAGGTTGATTGCGACGATCTCTTTTGTATTGCGGTTTGTAAATCCACGCTTGGGGATTCTTCTGTATAAAGGCATCTGGCCGCCCTCGAAGCCCGGTCTCGGTGCTCCGGAACGAGCCTTCTGACCCTTGTGTCCCTTACCGGCGGTCTTGCCGTTTCCTGAACCGTGTCCACGGCCTCTCCTGAAATCATGATGCGTTGAACCTTCAGCCGGTTTTAAATTGGATAAGTCCATGCTGACACCTCCTTATCGTTATTTTAAACTTCTTCTACTTTTACATACGGTGCAACCTTGCGAAGCGCGCCTGCTGTCGCAGCGTTGTTGGGCAGCTCAACGGTCTTATGCATCTTTGTGAGCCCCAGTGCTTCGATGGTCTTTCTGTTCTTGGGAACGGCACCGATTGTAGACTTTATCAATGTTACCTTTACCTTATCTGCCATTTCGATGACCCTCCTTAGCCTACGACTTCTTCTACAGATTTGTTGCGCGCCTTAGCCACCTCTTCCGGGGATTTCAGCTGGCTCAAAGCATTGATAGTAGCGAGCACAACGTTCTGCTTGTTGTTGGAACCAAGGGACTTTGTACGGATGTTCTTGATTCCGGCAAGCTCACACACGTTACGTGCAGGGCCACCGGCGATGATACCGGTACCTTCAATAGAACGCTTCAGCAGTACCGATGCCCCGGTATGCTTCCCCTGGATATCATGTGTGATACTCTTATTTTCATCCAACTTAACAGAAATCAGTTTCTTGGTCGCATCCTCCTTGCCCTTACGGATTGCCTCAGGGATCTCGGCTGCCTTACCAATGCCCGCACCAACATGTCCGTTGCCGTCTCCGACAACTACCAATGCAGAAAAGCGCATGTTACGTCCGCCCTTAACTACCTTTGTTACTCGCTTGATGGCTACAACTTTTTCTGTTAACTCTAATTGACTAGCATCAATAATTTCGCGTTTCATGCAAATATTTCCTCCTTAATTAGAATGTTAACCCAGCTTCTCTTGCTGCATCAGCTAAAGCCTTGATCTTACCCTGATATATAAAGCCGCCTCTGTCAAAGACTACCGTGGTAATTCCCTTGTCTAACGCTTTCTTTGCGATCGCAGTACCAACCTGAGCTGCTGCATCTACGTTATTAGTCTTTTCAAGCGCGCCCTTAATGTCTTTGTCTAAGGTAGACGCAGCTACAAGCGTGTTGCCAACTGTATCATCAATAATTTGAGCGTACATATGATTATTGCTTCTGAAAACAGCTAAACGCGGTCTTGCAGTGGTCCCGGCGAGGTTATTACGGATTCTTTTGTGCTTTTTCACACGAATCTCGGATCTTGATTCTTTCTTAACCATTTTTGTCACACTCCTTCAATTATTTCTTACCAGTCTTACCAACTTTACGTCTAATAACCTCATCAGCATACTTGATACCTTTGCCCTTATAAGGCTCGGGACGTCTCTTGTCTCTGATTTCAGCCGCATATTGGCCAACCTTTTCTTTATCAATACCTGTAATTGTAATCTTGTTACCCTCAACCGTTGACTCGAGTCCTTCGGGATCGATCATCTCTACCGGATGGGAATAGCCAAGGTTTAAGGTAAGCTTGTTTCCGGATTTTGCTGCTCTGTAACCGACACCGTTGACCTCCAGCTCCTTCTTATAGCCGTCTGTAACACCCACAACCATATTGTTGATCAGCGTTCTGGTCAAACCGTGCAGGGACTTCATTTTCTTCAAGTCGTTGGGTCTTGTTACGATAATTTCTTCGCCCTCTCTCTTGATTTCCATCTCAGAGGGTAATACTCTCTCAAGGGTTCCCTTGGGACCTTTCACAGTCACTTTGTTATTTTCTGCAATATCCACAGTTACGCCTGCGGGTACCGCGATTGGCATTCTTCCTATACGTGACATGCCCGTACCTCCTAATTCTGAATATCTCTATAAATGTTCTATTCCTCTGCGTGTCGCGCTCCACTATCGCGCCAACTTCGCCTTTGGCTCGTTCCCGCCAAGTG
>CAJUSH010000004.1:0-76770 GCA_910589045.1 uncultured Eubacterium sp. | reverse complement strand
ATGCTTCGCCTATCGGCTCACATTCGCTAATCTCAAAGAACGACCTCGCACTAGGTTTTATGCATTGTCGCATCCTCTACGTGTCGCGCTCCACTATCGCGCCAACTTCGCCTTTGGCTCGTTCCCGCCAAGTGTCGGCGACGACTTTCTCATAAAGGATATTCTTTTCGCTAAGCTCATGCTTCGCCTATCGGCTCACATTCGCTAATCTCAAAGAACGACCTCGCACTAGGCTCAACCTTCGCCTACGGCTCGGTTTCACCAAGTTGCTTCCGGTCACCACACAAATGCAAGTACTTCTCCGCCGACCTGCTCTTTGCGGGCCTGCTTATCGGTTACGATGCCTTTGTTTGTGGAAAGGATAGCGATTCCGAGTCCGCCGAGCACGCTGGGAATCTCGTCCTTGCCTGCGTAGACGCGAAGTCCGGGCTTTGAAATTCTCTTGATACCGGTGATGATCTTCTCATTCTTATCTGCGCCATACTTTAAGGTGACACGAATTGTTTTAAAGCTTCCGTCTTCAACGATGTCATATTTTGTGATATATCCCTCATCAACAAGAATGTCAGCAATTGCAACCTTGATCTTTGATGAAGGGATATCAACTGTATCATGTTTTGCAGTGTTTGCGTTACGGATTCTTGTAAGCATATCTGCAATAGGATCGCTCATTGTCATGATGATATTTACCTCCGTTATATTTTAATTCCATAAGGTAGTTCTTTTCGCTAAGCTCAAAGAACAACCTCGCACTAACCTCATACTTCGCCTGCGGCTCGTATTCGCTAAGTGCTTAATGTCACCAGCTCGCCTTCTTAACTCCCGGGATCTCCCCCTTGTATGCCATCTCGCGGAAGCATACTCTGCAGATACCATATTTTCTGAGTACGGAATGCGGACGACCGCACACTCTGCAGCGTGTATAAGCTCTGGTAGAGAACTTCGGTTTACGCTGCTGCTTGATTTTCATAGATGTCTTTGCCATTTAAGTTTCCTCCTGCTTCTACTTTGCAAACGGCATATTGAATAAGGTCAACAGCTCACGCGCTTCCTCGTCGGTCTTCGCGGTCGTTACAAATACGACGTCCATTCCTCGTACCTTATCAATTTTGTCATACTCAATCTCAGGGAAAATTAACTGCTCCTTAATTCCAAGTGCATAGTTTCCTCTGCCGTCAAAGGCATTGGGATTTACACCACGGAAGTCACGCACACGGGGTAATGCGAGGTTGATCAGACGGTCAGCAAACTCATACATCTTCTCGCCGCGGAGCGTTACCTTACATCCGATTGCCATTCCCTCTCTGATTTTGAAGTTCGCAATGGAGTTCTTGGACTTGGTCGCGATGGGCTTCTGACCGGTAATAATTTCCATGTCGCCCATAGCTGCTTCCAGAATCTTCGCGTTTTCCTTCGCCTCGCCAACACCCATGTTGACTACGATTTTCTCAAGCTTCGGAACCTCCATTATATTTTTATATCCAAATTTTTTGATCATTGCGTCCTTGATCTCATTCTCGTACTGATCTCTTAATCGGCTCACTTGTGGACCTCCTCTCTTCTATTATTAGTCGATAACGTCGCCGGTTGATTTTGCATAACGTACCTTCTTGTCACCGTCCATCTTAAAGCCTACGCGTGTAGCCTTGCCCTTGTGAACGTACATTACGTTTGAAATATCAATGGGACCTTCCTGATGAATGATACCGCCCTGCTGATTTGCCATGCTGGGCTTGGTATGCTTCGTGATCATGTTGACGCCCTCAACTAATACGGTGCCCTTCTTGGGGTCTACAGAGATTACCTTACCCTCTTTATCTTTATTTTTTCCGGCAATCACCTTTACGGTATCGCCCTTCTTAATCTTTAATGATGCCATTCCTTAACCTCCTATAATACTTCCGGAGCCAGAGACACGATCTTCATGAACTGCTTGTCACGAAGCTCTCTTGCTACTGGTCCAAAAATACGGGTTCCTCTGGGAGTCTTATCATCCTTGATGATAACGGCTGCGTTCTCATCAAATTTGATATAAGAACCGTCTTTGCGGCGAGCGCCCTTCACGCTGCGGACAACGACTGCTTTTACAACGTCACCCTTCTTTACAACACCGCCTGGTGTTGCATCTTTCACGCTCGCAGTGATGATATCACCGATATTTGCATATCTTCTTGTAGAACCGCCCATAACACGGATGCATAACAGTTCCTTCGCACCGGTATTATCAGCGACTTTCAGCCTGCTTTCCTGCTGTACCATGCTGGTATCCTCCTTTAATTATTCCACTATTTTGCCCGCTCCATAATCTCGACAAGTCTCCATCTCTTTTCCTTGGATAAGGGTCTTGTCTCCATTACCTTTACGGTATCACCCTTCTTGCACTCGTTGTTTTCATCGTGTGCCTTCAGCTTGTAGGTTCTCTTGATGATCTTATTATACAGAGGATGTCTCACGTTGTTTTTGACAGCTACAACGATTGTTTTGTCCATCTTATCACTTACAACCACGCCGACGCGGGTTTTTCTAAGATTTCTTTCTTCCACGGATCTGTTCTCCTTTCACTGGGATTATGCATTTGCCTTTTCAGTGATAATAGTCTGAATTCTGGCAATATTTTTTCTTACCTCTTTGATCCTTCCAGTGTTGTCTAACTGATTGGTAGCGTTCTGGAATCTCAAATTAAACAGCTCTTTCTTCGCCTCTACTAACTGCGCGTTCAGCTCATCAGCGGACTGGGTGCGCAGATCTTCTAAAAATTTACTTGTTTTCATTTGATTCACCGCCTTCTAAGTCTGCACGAGAAACTACTTTACACTTGCAAGGTAATTTGTGTGTCGCCAAACGCAACGCCTCACGGGCGATCTCCTCGGACACGCCGGAGATCTCGAACATGACACGGCCGGGCTTCACTACCGCTACCCAATATTCCAGAGAACCTTTTCCGGAACCCATACGGGTTTCAGCAGGCTTTGCTGTCACAGGTTTGTCAGGGAAAATTTTAATCCATACTTTACCGCCACGCTTGATGTAACGGGTCATGGCGATACGTGCTGCTTCTATCTGGTTGGACTTGATCCAAGCCGGCTCCATCGCAATAATACCATACTCGCCGTTGGTAATCTTGTTGCCTCTGGAAGCCTTTCCTGTCATAGTGCCGCGGAACTGCTTTCTCCGCTTTACTCTCTTCGGCATTAACATTACTGTGCTCCTCCTTCCTTGTTACCCTTCTTAGGAAGTACCTCGCCCTTGTAGATCCATACCTTTACGCCAACCTTGCCGTAAGTGGTGTCTGCCTCGGCGAATCCATAATCAATATCTGCACGCAGTGTCTGAAGGGGAATGGTTCCCTCGCTGTAGAACTCGGTACGCGCCATATCCGCGCCGCCCAAACGTCCGGAGCAGCTTGCCTTGATACCAAGAGCACCGGCCTTCATCGTTCTGCTCATGCAGGACTTCATTGCTCTTCGGAAGGATACACGGTTCTCAAGCTGCTGTGCGATATTCTCTGCCACAAGCTGTGCATCCTTGTCGGGTCTTTTGACCTCCTTGATGTCCACAACCAGCTTCTTGGCTGTGAGCTTCTGTACCTCTGCCTTGATCTTCTCGATCTCAGCGCCGCCCTTGCCGATAACTACACCCGGCTTTGCGGTATATACGATCACCTTTACGCGGTCAGATGCGCGCTCGATCTCAATCTTTGAAATGCCTGCTGCATATAATTTTTTCTTTAAGAACTTTCTAATCTCATGGTCCTCGATTAAGTTGTCTGCAAAGTCAGCCTCAGCATACCACTTAGAGTCCCAGTCCTTGATAATTCCGACTCTCAAGCCATGAGGATTTACTTTCTGTCCCATGTCCTACCTCCTATCTTTCATTCAGCACAATTGTGATATGGCTCATACGCTTCTCAATACGGTAAGCCCTTCCCTGTGCCCTCGGTCTGATTCTCTTCATTGTAGGTCCTTTGTTTGCGTAGCACTCCTCAACATAAAGAGTCTCTCTCTTCATACCATTGTTGTTCTCTGCATTCGCAATCGCTGACTTCAACAGCTTTTCGATAACGCTGGATGCATAGCGGGGATTGTACGTCACGATAGCAAGTGCTGTCTCGGCATCCTTTCCGCGAATGGCATCCAATACGAATCCGGCTTTCTGAACAGACATTCTTGCATAAGATAACTTTGCAGAAGGTCTGGTATCTTTATTCGCATTTCTCTCTCTCTTTATCTGGGATCTATGTCCTTTAGCCATGGATTTCAACCTCCTTTATTTATCTTACTCCTGATTTCTTTTCGTCCTTGCCATGACCTCTGTAGGTTCTGGTAGCGACAAACTCGCCCAGCTTATGGCCTACCATATCCTCTGTCACGTATACCGGCACATGCTTTCTTCCGTCATGGACAGCAAAGGTGTGTCCTACGAAGGAAGGAAAGATCGTGGAACGGCGTGACCATGTCTTAATAACGCTCTTATCTCCGGAAGCGTTCATGGCATCTACTTTCTTTAACAGGCTTGCGTCTGCGAAAGGTCCTTTTTTCAGTGATCTAGACATATCTTACCTCCTATTTGCTCTTGATGGCCCTGCCATCTCTTCTTCTTACGATCAGCTTGTTCGAAGCTTTTTTCTTCTTACGCGTCTTAAGGCCAAGAGCAGGCTTGCCCCAGGGTGTGCAGGGACCGGGACGTCCAATGGGCGCTCTTCCCTCACCACCGCCGTGAGGATGGTCATTCGGGTTCATAACAGAACCGCGGACCGTAGGACGGATACCCATGTGGCGTTTGCGTCCTGCTTTACCGATCTTGATCAGGCTGTGATCACCGTTGCCGACAACGCCGATGGTTGCTCTGCAGTTTAAGGGAACCATTCTCATTTCACCGGAGGGAAGGCGAAGGGTTGCATACTTTCCTTCCTTTGCCATGAGCTGTGCGCTCATTCCCGCGGAACGTACCATCTGGCCGCCCTTGCCGGCATATAACTCAATGTTGTGAACCTGCGTACCGATCGGGATAAACTCCAGCGGCAGGCAGTTTCCGACACGGATCTCCGCAGTCGGCCCGTTCATAACGGTCATGCCGTCGGTCAGTCCCTCGGGGGCGATGATATAGGACTTCTTGCCGTCCAGATAACAGATCAGCGCAATGTTTGCGGTGCGGTTTGGATCGTACTCGATGCCGATGACCCTTGCGGGGATTCCGTCTTTATTTCTCTTAAAATCAATAATTCTATATTTTCTCTTATTTCCGCCACCCTGATGTCTCACTGTAATTTTACCCTGATTGTTGCGTCCGGAATGCTTGGGCAGCGCCGCCAGCAGGGACTTCTCAGGAGTCTTTTTCGTAATTTCAGAGAAATCAGATCCAGTCATATTTCTTCTGGAGGGTGTATAGGGATTATAAGTCTTAATTCCCATTGTTGTTCTCCTTTCAAACTCTTGTTTTCATTATTGCGAACGGTTCGATATTCTCACATTGCTGCAAAAATCCGTTTCAGGCCGCTGGCGCAGCAGGATTTTTTGCAGCCCTGCGGATCCGGGGGGGGGCGGTCCAGGCATCCGATGCCCCGACCTGCCGAAACACAATTACAGTCCGCTGAAGATCTCAATGTCCGCGCTGTCCTCTGTCAGCTGGACGATCGCCTTCTTTTTCTTCGCAGTCTTTCCTACTACCATGCCGCGGCGCTTTTTCCTGCCATCAAGGTTCATGGTATTTACCTTTGCAACCTTTGTGCCGTCGAACATTTTCTCAACTGCTTCCTTGATCATGGTCTTGTTTGCTTCCGGATGAACATAGAAGGTGTACTTCTTTTCAGCCATCGCATTCATACTCTTCTCGGTCACTACCGGAGAGAGGATTACGTCGTAGTACTGTACGTTTGCCATTATGCATACACCTCCTCGATGGTCGCCACAGCATCCTTTGTCACTACCAGGGTGCTGTACTTTAAGATATCAAATACGTTGATCGTGCTTGTCTGCGCAATCTTCACGGTCGGGATGTTGCGCGCGCTTAAAATGACGTTCTGGTCATTGTCATTGATCACAACCAGTGCCTTCTCAACGTTTAAATTCTTTAAAACTGCCGCAAATTTCTTTGTCTTAATCTCATCCAGCTTTAATTCGTCAAGCACGATCAGCTTCTGCTCCTGTACCCGGGATGTCAGCGCGGACTTTAATGCCGCACGCTTTTCTTTCTTGTTGATCTTGAAAGAATAATCCCTCGGAACGGGCGCGAACACTACTCCGCCGCCGGTCCACTGAGGAGCTCTCGTAGAACCCTGCCTTGCATGACCGGTTCCCTTCTGTCTCCAGGGTTTTCTTCCGCCGCCGCGAACCTCAGAACGGGTCTTTGCCTTCTGTGTTCCCTGACGGTTATTTGCAAGCTGCTGCAGAACTGCCATGTGCACGAGATGCTCGTTGACTTCCACGCCAAACACAGCGTCGTTTAAATCCAGCGTTCCAACTTCCTTGCCTTCCATATTATAAACAGCTACATTAGCCATTGTCTGGTTCCTCCTTTCCCAAATAAGCACTATTTACTTGCCTTTACGGTCTCTTTGATTGTTACTAAGCATTTCTTAGGGCCGGGAACTGATCCCTTGACTAAAAGCAGGTTGTTCTCTACGTCTACCTTTACGATCTCAAGGTTCTGTACGGTCACCTGTACGCTTCCCATGTGACCGGGCATTCCCTTCCCCTTAAATACGCGGCTGGGAGATGAGCAGGCACCGTTGGAGCCCTGGTGGCGATGGAACTTTGAACCGTGCGCCATAGGTCCTCTGTGCTGTCCCAGTCTCTTAATAGCGCCCTGGAATCCTTTACCTTTGGAAATTGCAGTAGCGTCAACCTTGTCGCCCTCTGCAAAAATATCAGCCTTGATTTCGTCTGCCAGCTTATAATCGGCAGCGTTGTCAAACTTAAACTCCCTTACAAACCGCTTGCCCGGAACACCGGCCTTGTCAAAGTGTCCCTTCTCCGGCTTATTTACACCATGGCGGCGGCGAATCTCCTTCTTGCCGTTTGCGTCCTTATTGACAATCTTCTCCTTCTTGTCAACAAATCCAACCTGCACGGCGCTGTACCCGTCGTTCTCCACGGTCTTTACCTGCGTAACGACACAGGGGCCAGCCTGTAATACGGTCACGGGAGTCAAAACTCCGTCAGCATTGAAGATCTGAGTCATTCCGACCTTTGTTGCTAAAATTCCTTTATTCATATTATACCTCCTGCTGCGGCTTCTGCCGCGTTTCTACAGCGGAACGGCATCGCCGTTCATTCTAGAACGTAGCGAAACTTTCATCGCTACAAACATTGCACACGGGAGCCGTGCGCCGGGTTCTAGTCTTGAATTACTTCATCTTGATATCAATGTTCACACCGGCCGGCATCTCCAGTCTGGATAATGCGTCCACCGTTTTCTGTGTGGGGGCAATGATATCAATGAGTCTCTTATGGGTCCTCTGCTCGAACTGCTCACGCGAATCCTTGTACATGTGTACCGCACGTAAGATCGTAACAACTTCCTTTTTTGTAGGAAGAGGTACGGGTCCGCTCACCTGCGCTCCGTTCTTCTTTACGGTCTCGATGATTTTCTTTGCGGATGCATCTACCAGCTCGTGGTCATACGCCTTTAAGATGATTCTCATTGTTTGACTTGCCATAAAAAAAGTCGCCTCCTTTTCGCACTTTTAAATTCAGTACGACAAGCGGTGACTGTACACTTCTCCGTGCGTGTCCTAATGACTTTCACACGTTGTTTCTACCTTTTCGTAGACATTTATGCTTGGTACAGTGACTTGTCGCCAGTTTCTTGACTTGACATTCGCTCCACGGAAAAACCTGCCCAGGGGCAGCAACCTCACGCTTCTTTGCTATCATGCCACAGCAAGAAAAAGTATACATGGAATTTTCTGTAGGTGCAAGTCATAAATGCACTTTGATTGTATTTTTTTTCGTACAATTTTAGAAAGGCGTAGCTCGGACGCATCATATTATACTGCTCGTACATTACATTCTCGTTTCCGATAATCAGCCATCCCGATGGCGGCGTGGCGCGAACACTAAAATATAAACTGCCAATCCCATATCGGCGCATCCCACATTCCCCCTTGCACAACACGTCTCTCCTATATATAATGTAGAAAACACGACAAAGCAAAGGAGCGCGTATTATGTGGATTGCAGACGGATGGAAGGATTACGAGGTGCTTGACGCCGCAGACGGAGAAAAACTGGAGCGATGGGGTTCCTATATCCTGCGCCGGCCCGACCCCCAGGTCATCTGGCATGTGCCGCAGGATAAGCGCTGGAAGCGTATCAACGGGCATTATCACCGCAGCGTAAAGGGCGGCGGAAGCTGGGAATTTTTTGACCTTCCCCAGCAGTGGTCAATCTCCTATCCCCTGCCCGGGCACGCCCTTACCTTTCACTTAAAGCCCTTCAGCTTCAAGCACACGGGACTCTTCCCGGAGCAGGCCGTCAACTGGGAATGGTTCTCCGCGCTCATCCGCGGCGCCGGCAGGCCCGTAAAGGTCTTAAACCTTTTCGCCTACACCGGAGGTGCCACCATCGCCGCGGCGGCTGCCGGCGCGGGTGTCACCCACGTAGATGCCTCGAAAGGCATGGTCGCCTGGGCAAAGGAAAATGCCGCAGGCTCAGGGCTTGGCAATGCCCCTATCCGCTGGCTCGTCGACGACTGCGTCAAATTTGCGGAACGGGAAATCCGCCGGGGAAATACCTACGACGCTATCATCATGGACCCTCCCTCCTACGGCAGGGGGCCTGGCGGCGAGATCTGGAAAATAGAGAAAAACGTTTACCCTCTTATTCAGCTTTGCACAAAGCTGCTCAGCGACGCTCCTCTTTTTTTCCTGATCAACAGCTACACCACCGGCCTTCAGCCCGCGGTGCTTTCCTATATGCTCTCTCTGGCGCTAAAAGCCCGCGGCGGAACCGTCTGCGCCGACGAGATCGGCCTGCCGGTGAGCGGCAGCGGACTGGTGCTGCCCTGTGGGGCAAGCGGCAGGTGGGAGAGATAACACATTTTCCGAAATAAAATATACACTGAAACACATACCACGAAAGGAATCAAACATGCATTTTCCAAAGGAATTTTTTGAAGAAGAGGTGCGCTGGGATTTTACGGTCAGCCCGATGATGAAGCGCGCCTGGGCCGCTGCGCTGGAAATATTAGAAGCCGTTTTAAACGTGTGTGACCGCCATCAGCTCAAATGCTTTGCAGCGGGCGGAACACTGCTGGGCGCCGTCCGTCATCACGGCTTTATTCCGTGGGATGATGACATCGATATAACGCTTTTACGCGAGGATTACGATGCACTCATCCGTTATCTTCCTGACGAGCTGCCCGAAGGCATCGTCGTCGCCGGCATGTATACGGACAGCCCACGCCTGCAAAAAGCCGCAAGCATACCGAACCTGCGCGTCATCGCGGACGAGGAGTACTGGAACCTCGCAACCTACATGTCCCGCTTCCACGGATTCCCATATTTCCGCATCGGGATTGACATTTTCCCGCTGGACTATATTTCAAAGGATCCGGAATTTGTAGATTTGCAGCTTCAAATCTGCCACATGCTCATGTTCACGATCCACAACCTGGAATTATACATCAAAGAAGGCTTATTGGAAAACCAGCTGCAGGAGATTGCGCGCGTATGCGAAATCAGGCTTGACCCGGAACAGGATATCGAGCATCAGCTATGGCTGCTCTACGACCGTATCTCAGCCCAGGTCACACCGGAGGAAAGCTGCGGTGAGCTGTTCAACCTCCAGTTTTCCACCGAAGCCCCCCGGCCGGTACACGGCAGACCTGCCGATCTCTACGAAAGCGTCACTTACCTGCCGTTTGAGGGGATGCAGATGCCGGTGCCCGAGGACTATATCCGGGCAGTCACCTATCTTTTCGGCCCGGATTATATGACACCGGTTAAATTTGCCGCCGGTCACGACTACCCCTTTTACAAAACGCAGGAAGCCGCACTCCGGGAAATGTTTGATGCCGACGGCATGACCATCGGCATCGAGGAATTTTGTCATAACTGGCAAAGGGCTATAGGGGAAGTATAATGTGATTGTCATCCAAAAACTGCTGCTGACGCCTGTAGAACGGATACGTATGACCGCTGTCATAGCGCACGGGCGTCATGTAGCTGTCCCCGAAAAAGACACGCAGCGCCTGATCATACGCTTCGGGAACAGAAATCGTGACTGTCTCAAACATCACCTCCTGCGCCCGGTCAAACCACGCCTTCGGAAATTTGAAATCCCTGTTATTCCTGATCAAGCGGCTCGTGATGAGCGTCAGCTCCTCACACTCCCGCTCCTGGTACAATCCCGCAATTTGATCTGCCAGCAGTAAAAGCTGTCTGTGAAGCGTTCCGTCATCGCTCAGAGAAACGCCGCAGAACTGTTCAATCTTCGGAAGGCACTCATACAGCTCGCCGCTTGCCTCGTACTCCGCAAAGCTTTGCGCCACGCCGAATACCATGGCGTACAGATTCATCTGGGCATCGTCCTCCTCCGGGTTTCCGGACACAAAATCCATCGGAAAAACGTCGACCCCGCAGACATACGGACAACCCCAAAACTGCCTGATGCGATCCGCATCCTGCATAATATAGCGCGTATTCACAACCGATGCCCACGGCTCCTCATGCGTATCACACGTATAATAGCTGTTCACAAAATAGCCCTCCGGGAGCTCCGCAGGCAAAAGCGTGAGCAGCTTTACGTAATCCTCCCGCCGCAGCGCGATATCAATATCATCATCCCAGGGAATGTAGCCCTTATGCCGGATCGCACCGAGCAGAGAGCCGTAAACGGCATAATACGGTATTGCATGCTTTTTGCAGACAGCCGTTACCTGCGATAAAACCTCCAGCTCTACCGCCCACGCCCGTTTCATCATGGAGCTGATCCGGAAGCCGCCGCGTTCCTCCTCTTCAAAAAACCTCTCGTCAAATTGAAGCATTTCACCCCTCCATCCGTGCATTTCAACCATGCGTTTCCCGCACTTTTCGTTTGCGCGCATCCTGCAAAAAACGTTCCATCACAGACGCGAAGGCAATGCTCATGCGCTTTCTTTCGCAGTCGTCCCGCCGCTTTGATTGGATTTCCTCTACAAACGCCCGCAGCTCATACTGCAGACCATCGCTCTCAAATTCAAACGTGAAATGCTCACGCTCATTCGGATTCTCGTAGCGCAGCTCAAACTCCTTTGTCAGCCACCAGGGTGCTTTCGCGTAGAGGTAGCCCTTTGTCCCGGAGATAATCAGCTCTCCCTCTGACTTTACGCCAAGCCCTACCTTACCAAGCCCAAAGCCCGTTTCATAGTCAAGATCAATCTTTGTAAACAAGTCGTTCCCGTTTTCGTCCCAAATTGAATGAAACCGCATCTGCTTCACAGCTTCCCCGAACAGCCCGATCATAGGAAGCAGCACATACGTCCCAAGCTCGATGAGACTGCCCCCGTAGACAGGGTCCGTCAGCTCCCTTCCCGCAGGATCCGTCAGCTTTGTGAAGCACGCCTCCACATCCCGCACCTCACCGATTTTCCCGCTTTTCACCGTTTCTATCAAACGCCGGTATCCCGGACAGTATGCGGTCTTAACCGCCTCCATCAAAACCAGTCCGCGCTCCGATGCCATGGAAAACAGACCCGTCGCATCTGCCCTTGAAAATGCCATGGGCTTTTCACAGAGCACATGCTTGTTTTCCTGCAATGCACGCCTCGTATAATCCACATGTGTCCCATGAGGTGACGCAATGTATACCGCATCCACAGCCGGCATAAGCTGCTCCCACGCATCCGTCGCAAGCTCAATCCCGCGCGTCCGGGCAAACGCCCTTGCGCTGTTTATACGGGGATTGTAAATACATGCAATCCGGACCTTTGCAACCAGCCCCGCATCCCTCACAAACCTTGCCGCAATCCGACCGGTTCCTATTACACCTATTCGAATCATTGGTTTCTCTGCTCCATTCTCGTTTTCATGAACAGCTCCGTCACCTCTGAAATCGCCATGATCTCCTCCTTTGTGAGCTTATACGCCGCCCGCTCCAGACCGTTGATCTTGGACGCAAACTCACTGATCTCGTAGCGCAGCCCGTCCCCCTGAAACCGCGGCTCAAACACATCAATAACATTGGGATCCTCATAGCGGACTTCATATTTTTTTGTCAGCCACCACGGGGACTCCGCTAAAATATAGCCCTCGGTGCCCGCAACGACGAGCTGACCCTCCGACTTCACCCCTACGCCGCATTTTGCAGTCGCCATGCTTTGCTCATAGACCAACTGGATTTTTGTATAGAGATCCAGTCCCTTCTCGTCCAAAATGCTCTCTATGCGGATATCCTTATAGTTTGTTCCAAGAAGCTTAAAAATGGGGAGCAGCGTGTAGGCCGCATATTCCAGAAAAGCCCCGCCGTAATCCGCATCCGTACGCTCCCTGGCTGCCGGGTCGGCAAGCCTCGTAAAGCACGCCTCCACATCCCGCACCTCACCGATCTTCCCGCTCTGTACTGTGTTCAGAAGCTGCTGAAAGCCCGGACAATATGCGGTTTTTATTCCCTCCAGAAGAACCAGATTCTTCTCGTCGGCCAGCGCGTACAGCTCTTCCATGTCCCGTTTTGACAAAGCAACCGGATTTTCACTCAATACGTGTCTGCCTGCCAGCAGTGCACGCTTTGCATACCCGTAATGCGTCTCATTCGGTGAGGCAATATAAACCGCGTCCACGTTCTCCAGAAACGCTTCATAGTCCGCACTGTATACCGGTATCTCGTGCCTTCTGCGAAATTCCTCCCCGCTCTCTGTTTCCGGATTATAGGCACATACAATATGGATACCGGACACGTACTTATCCTCCGCCAGAAAACGGGGCGCCATACGTCCGGTCCCAACGATCCCCACATTGATAATCCGAAACCTGCTCTTACGCAGTATCGTGGAAGAAATATCCGGCGTACGTTCCAGATATACGACCTGACAGAAATTGTTCAGATAATCAAACGTACCTACCCAATCGGAGCCGACTGTAAAAATATCGATATGGTACTTCTGGATATCTTCAATCTTCTGGCCCTCGTGGTCCTCAATGATAATCTCATCGGCAAGCCCGGTTTTGCGCACATTTTCGATCCGCTCCAGGGTCGAATCGATCACATTGACCTTGCCCCGCGCCTCATCAAAATGCTCGGTGGTCACTCCCACAATCAGATAATCCCCCAGCTTTTTCGCCCGGGTCAAGAGATTCAAATGACCTTGATGAAACAGGTCAAACGTACCATATGTAATAACCTTTTTCATGTAAAAACTCCTATCCATGGATGTTCAGCAACCGTCCCTGTTGCCCTGAATGATGTACTGCAAATTTCCTCAAGCCGGATTTTCCTGCAGTGGATGCTCCTCCACATACTTTTCCATAATCGCCGCGGCAATCCCGATTACCTGTTCGCAGGGGCGTTTTTTATAGTACTCCGGCGTCCGCGGCTCCGGCGTCGGGTGATCCGCCCCTTCCACTTTCAGCCCGAGCAGCTCCCTGCACACGATCGAGCCGTTCACTGCGCGGTACTCGCCCGCAAGCTCCTGTATTCTGGCATAGTGCGCGGCCTTATCCTGCTGCCCCGCCGCCCCCGGCGTATCATAGCCGTATAAAAAGCCTGCCACGAGAAACATGCCGCTCACCGCACCGCATACCTCCCGGAGCCTTCCCATACCGCCGCCAAAGGATGAGCTCATCCGCAGCAAGGTTTTTTTCTCCATCCCGATCAAATCCGCAAATGAGAGCACCACCGCCTGGGTGCAGTTATAGCCCTCCAAAAAAAATCCCATGGCGCGCTGCCCTCTGGGACTTTTATCCAGCTGCTTGAGCCAGTATTCCGCCTTTTCCCCGTCGATCGCCACTGTATCCCGCCTCCATGAAAAATAACTAATTTACTGAATCTGACTGAATCAATATCCTTTTCATCATAACATGCAAGGGAAAAGTCCGCAAGAATTTATTTTACCGGATTCCGAAGAGCTCCTCCCAATTGTCCGCCGCAATCACCCGCCCACTCCTACAGTCCGCGTGCTCGAGCATTTGATCCACCTTGTTTTCCAGCGCAATTCCAATCAGCTTCTCCACATCAATTCCCCGCAGCTCAAAAAAGAGCAGTGGATTCTCGTCGAACCTTGCGCCGATCCCGTAAAGAACCGCCGCAACATGCTTGCACATGAGCGCCCAGTCCGGACAACTGCAGCTGAAGCTGATCTCCTTTGGCGCCGGGAACAGCCCGTTATCCCCCGTAAAAAGCTCCTTTAGCTCCTCCGGGAAGCTGCCCTGCAACAGCAGCTCCAGGTTTTCTATTTTCCGCTCGCACCGGGTAATCGCATATTGGCAGCGCTCCTCGGACAGCGGACTGATACGTATCTCCACCTTGTAAGGCGCTTTTCTGCGCCCCTGCACTCTGGCACTGACCTTCCCCCTGCCAATTTTCAGATCTACGACCGTTCCGGTCCTCACGTACCGTTTTCCCCTGTCCAGACGGCTCTCATAATCCGCATACTGCTCCAGATTCCTACACCACGCCTCACCCCACCAGCTTTTTGCGATTTTCCTGCCCGTTATCACAACCGGCTCCAATGCCTTTCCCTTTGCCTGCGCTCTCTTTACCGTATCCGCGGCATTGCTCTGAAGCTGCCCGGCATCCGGCTGGCTGTAATGCTCCGTTGCCCAGTATTTACTCATTGACCGCTCCTTTCCTATGTACCGTTCTGTCATCACACACCACCCAGAAGGCATGCTTTCCATGCAATCCCGCCAAAGCACGCATACCGCGTGTTCCTCCATCGAAAAGACTTCGGCCGGCAAGGGTGCCACGGTACCTTACTCCAGGCTCATCATCGACAAAAGCTGCTCGTTGCTCATCTCCGTAATCCAGCTCTCCCCACCGGAGCCGATGACATCCTCCGCCAGCTTCGTCTTGGAGGAAATCATCTCATCGATCTTCTCCTCGATCGTTCCCTTGCAGACAAATTTGTGCACCATCACGTTTTTCGTCTGTCCGATGCGATACGCCCGGTCCGTCGCCTGGTTTTCCACCGCCGGATTCCACCAGCGGTCAAAATGGATGACATGGCTGGCATTTGTGAGATTCAGCCCCGTCCCGCCTGCCTTCACGGACAATACGATATACGGCACATATTTTTCTCCCTGAAACGCTTCCACTATCTGCGTGCGCTTTTTGGCGGGCGTCCCTCCGTGCAGGACGAAGCCCCTCGCATGAAAAATACCTGCCAGATAATCGTCCAGATAACCTGCAATCTCCTTAAACTGCGTAAAGATAAGCACCCGCTCCCGCTTCTCGTAGATTGTCTCGCAGATGCTTCCCAGCAGCTCAAACTTCCCGCTGTCCTTTTCGCTGTAAGCCAGCCCTCCCAGATACTGATCCGGATGGTTACAGATCTGCTTGAGCTTTGTGATGGAAGCCAGCACCAGCCCTCTGCGCTCGATGCCGTTCACCTCATCCAGCCTTTTCGCCAGATCCGCCACCTGCTTGCGGTAAAGCACCCGCTGCTTCTTAGAAATCGAAACATAATCGATCTGCTCCATTTTGTCCGGAAGATCTGAAATAATGCTCTGATCCGTCTTGACACGGCGGAGCATAAACGGCGCGATCATATTTTTCAGCTTCGCATACCCTTGCGGATGCCGGGTCAGATTTTTGCAGTAATCCCGAAACTCCGCAGAGCTGCCCAGCAATCCCTTATTCAGGAAGTCAAACAAGGACCACAGGTTTGTCAGATCATTCTCGATCGGCGTACCCGTCATCGCAATCCGCATCCTGCTTTTCAGCTTTTTGATCTGCCTGGTTTGATTTGTCAGCGGATTTTTGATAGCCTGGGCTTCATCTAAAATCAGGCAATCCCAGCTCACCGTTTCAAGCTCCTTCACCCTTGATGCCATGCCGTAGGTCGTGACGGTCAAAAAGGCAACCCCCTCTGCCACCTGCTCACCGAGGGCGGCCGCTCCCTTTCCATGTAAAATGGATACCGGCATCTTCGGCGCAAACCGCGCCGCCTCCTTCTGCCAGTTGCCAAGCAGCGACGCCGGCACAATCAGCAGAACCTTTGCCTCTTTCTCTTTAGAACGCATTTTCTCCAAAAATGCCAGAACCTGTACGGTCTTTCCAAGTCCCATATCGTCCGCCAGACAGGCTCCAAAGCCCAGCTTGTCCATATAGCTGAGCCAGTCAAGGCCGGTCTGCTGATAGCCACGCAGCTTCGCCTGAAAGGTTTTCGGCAAGGTCACCGCGCGGATTGCTTTTGACATACGCATATTCTGCAAAAGGCCGGACAGCCATTTTCCGTTTGTAACTACCGTACCAACGTCCGCGTCCTGCTTATCCGAATCCCCTTTCAGACCCATGCGCAGGGCCTCCAAAAGCGTCAGATCGCCTTCATATTGGTCCACCTCATCCAAAAGCTTTCTGAGCTTTTTATGATTTACCTCCACCCATTTCCCTTTGAGGAAGGCAAGCCCCTCCGTCTGCGAAAGGAGCTTTTGTATCTCCTCCTGTGATAAAGGAACACCGTCCACCGTCAGCTTCGGGCACATGGAAAGAATCGCATCAAGTCCGACATGGCTTGGCTTTTCTTCTCCTAAATTGACGGTCACGCTGATATCATAGGTGCGCTTTCTCCACCAGTTTGGAATGCGGCAGACAATCCCGGTCTCCTCTATCCGGGGGATATCCTGCAAAATCTGATAAGCCTCCTGCGTGCTCAGCCGCAGGGGATGAAACATTTCACCGCTCTCCACAAAGCCGCCGATGAGCGTTGAGACCTCCGACACCCGGTTCAGGCAGGAGAGAAGCTCCAACAATTTTTCCTGATCCTGCTTATACTCCGTCAGCGCATATCGCAGCGGGACGTGCCGGACCTTATCATGTTCATCCTTTGTCGCATAAGTAGCAAGAAAAGCAAAGGGATAATTTTCCTCTTTGCTCTCCACCAGATGAAAAAAGATGCGCTCCGGAACCTTCAGATGCTGGCTGTTCTCTGCCAGATACATGGCAACCGTTCCGTCAAAGCGCTGTATTTCTTCTGCAAATATTTCATTTAAGCGCGCAAATATCTGCGCAATCCACTCAACCGTCACATATTCCGAGCCAAGCGTAAAGGGAACACAGTCTAAGAGGCGCGCGGTCAGATTCTCATCCGCCGTAACCCTCGCCTGCGCCCTGGTCAATTCAATGTCGGGCTGATCCGTCAATACACGAAAAAAAGCGTCCGAAAGTTGATGTAAAAATCCACCCGCCTGGTCAAATTCCCCCGGACACTCCACAAAACCTAATTGATATAACGCTGCAAACCGGTTTTCCTCAAACTGCTGCTTCCAGTGAAGCACTGACCCCGCGAGGTCCTCTATGCCCTCATCCACACAAAATCCGTCTGCAGTAAAAAGAAAACGCAGCCGCCCGCTTTGTTTCACGTCTAATTTAGCCATTGTCTGATCTTCCTTATCACAAGCTTCAGAAAGCTTTATCATTCCGTCCTTTTTTCGGAAGCCCTCTCATACAGGCTTTTTATCCGGTTCAAAAACATCCGGGTAAAAATCGCTTCCCTCATACCCGCACATACCCATCCGCGGTGAGTTGCATACCGGAAGATAATATTCCTCCTCGCCCTCTTCCAGGCACTCGTCACACCGAAACGCATCCCCGTCATAGAAGCCGTCCGGCCAAACCCACTGTGCACGATTGACTCCGCAACGGGAACAGACAAACTCGTGAGCCATATTCCGCGACAGGATCGTAACCGCATCCTTTTTCCTTGCCCCGGTTCGATGACCCAGCACCTTGATGACCAGCTCTGTCGTCGTGCCAAAGTCATATTCGTAGCCCACGACAAGCCCCTCGGACAAAACATCCTTCAGCTTATAGTTCATGCTCCTGGCAGATCCACCCCACCAGTCACCCGCATCGGCATGCGAGTCATATTTTTCTCCACCAATATCAAACCTGCTTAAATGCCCGCAGCACTCCACCCAGATATTACGGATAAACACGTCCAGCGTCTGAAGCGTTTCCTCATCCTGTATCTCAATCAGCAGCCAGTAATCCCCGTCATACTTTCCGTAAAGCAGCAGCTGAAAATATCCGCAGCTTTGCTGTCCGCTTTCCGCCTCCAGAACCTTCTTTCGCTCTCCACATGTATTGATATGGCGGAACATTCCGCCCCGGGTGTATTCCCTGCCACAATACTTGCAGAATCCTTTTGATTGTCTGGCCATGGTGCTGTCCTTTCTCTTCTGTGTCTTTGTTAATAATTTAATCTGTGAAAATGGTTTGGTTTTATAAGCTTCGTTTGCTTTATTGCTATTAGCTATTATAGTAGAAATCGTTGGTTGTGTAAAGTATGTATTGATGATTTTGGGAAGTTTTTTTGTCTTTTACTTTTCACACCCAAGCCACCCCATAAACGCCTCCTTATTCTCCATTGGCGTTGTCGTCGGCCTGCCCAAATCTACCCTCGCTCCAATCGCTGCCTTCACCTCAATAAAAGTTAGTCCATTTGTTTCCTTCGCATGTCTAAGCGAAGTTTCTAATCCAGTTTCATCCGATACCCGGTAAACATACTGATAGCCGCAGCCCTCCGCAATTTTCATCAGATCCACATCGTCCGCCGCTGTCGGCATTCCTCCAACCGATTCATGTGCCTCATTGTTGATCACGACATGTACCAGATTTTTGGGTGCTGCCTTCGCAATTACCGCCATCGCACCCATATGCATCAGCACAGCCCCATCGCCGTCAATACACCAGATTTTTTTCTCCGGCTGATTTAACGCTATGCCAAGTGCAATCGATGAGCTGTGCCCCATGGAGCCGACTGTCAGAAAATCATATCCGTGCCCCTTCCCAGTCTGCTCCCGGATTTCAAACAGCTCCCGGCTTGCTTTCCCTGTCGTGGAAATAATCGAGTCATCCCCCGATACCTCCACGATCCGGCGGATGACTGCTTCCCGGCGCATTGAGAAGGAATTGCTGTAAATGACTTTTTTTCCATATTCCAGTGCACCCTTTTTCACGACAAATGCCACGCTTTTGCCTGCTCCCAGCAGACGGTCAAATTGCTCCATTTTTACACGAAGCTCCTCTTCCCCGGTTTCCCGGCTGATCACCAAAAAATCAATCCCCATATCCTCAAGGAGCTTTAACGTGATCTCTCCCTGGTACACATGCTGCGGCTCATCGTGCACACCGGGCTCTCCCCGCCAGCCGATGATGAACATACACGGGATTGCATACACCTTCTCGTGCAGTAGAGATGCTACCGGGTTGATGATATTCCCCTCCCCACTGTTTTGCAAATACACTACAGGAACCTTCCCTGTCGCAAGATGATACCCCGCCGCAATGCCAACCGCATTCCCCTCGTTTGCGGCAATCAAATGATGCTGTGGGTCAATCTCATATGTATCCATCAAATAATCACATAAACTCTTAAGCTGTGAATCCGGAACTCCCACAAAAAATTCCGCGCCTGTGATTTTTACCAGACTTTCCACCTTCATATTTTTATAGCTCCTCTATCAAAGAAATGATATTTTTAATCGGCATCAACCGCGCATCCACCTCCTGCGCCCGATGATATCTCAGGATATCCTTCGCCGTCTCCTCCATCGCAGGAAATGCGCTTCGCGTGAGCTGATTCGCATAGATCACCACATTCACGCCATGCGCTGCCAGCTCTTCTTCCGTAACTGTATTGAAAGAAGTAGGTACAACAACAATCGGTGTCTCCATATCCTCCCTACGAAAAAGATCGCAAAACTTCAAAATCTCATCCGGCTCCTTTTTCCGACTGTGTATCATGATCCCGTCAGCACCTGCCGCCACATAAGCTTTTGCGCGGTTTAATGCATCCTCCATCCCCTGCTCCAAAATCAGGCTCTCAATCCTTGCAATGATCATAAACTCATCTGTGAGCTGAACCGCTTTCCCCGCCTCGATCTTTTCACAGAAATGTTCGATGGTATCCTGTGTCTGCTCCACCTCAGTGCCGAACAAGGAATTTTTCTTTAATCCGGTTTTATCCTCAATGATAATTGCCGACACGCCCATCCGCTCCAGGGAGCGCACCGTATAAACAAAATGCTCCGTCAGCCCTCCGGTATCACCGTCAAAGATGATCGGCTTTGTCGTGACTTCCATCACGTCGTCAATTGTGCGGAACCGTGAGGTAATATCCACCAACTCAATATCCGGCTTCCCCTTCGCCGTCGAATCGCAGAGCGAGCTGACCCACATCGCATCAAACTGATCCAGACCGCTGCCGTCTGCCACGATCGTTTTTTCCGCTATCAGACCTGTTAGTCCGCTGTGGACCTCCAGCGCCTTTACGACCGGGCACAGCCTTATCAGCTGCTTTAATTTTTTACGCCTGTATTCCGGCATGCCCAGCTTTTCCTTCATCCGCCGATCCATGCGGCTGACGCTTTCGCTGTATGTATAGGGCACGTCTATAATCTGCCCGCCGTAAGCCTTTAAAAGCCCTTCCACGTTATCCCGGATGGCACGCATAGGTCCTTCCAGCCAGTTATCGCCATGGATCACATAATCTGGGTGGAGCTCCCGGATGATTTTGTCATACATGATCTCATGCTGGATGACTGTCCTTGACACTCCGTCCAACTCCGCTACCATTGCAAAGCGCTCCTCAAAGCCCACACTGGGGAAGCGGTTGAATCGTACCATCGCCTCATCACTCTGTACGCCGACAATCACCTCGCCGTATTTTGCGGCTTCCCGGATGATGTTTCGGTGCCCCTCATGAATCATATCCGTACAAAAACAAGTATAAACTTTTTTCAATCAATCCCACCTCTTCCTGCCAGAACCAATTCTGCATATCCCCTCAAAGCTCCTCATATTTGGCGAAATTCCTGCTACCTCCCACTGTTTTTCTCTATCACTTCCGAAATCAGGAACCGGGCCGCTCCATCAATTTCCTCAAAAGAAACCTGTTTCATCAGCCGAACGCCAAACACGTTTTTACACTTGTCAATCAGTTCATCCGTATACGTCAGCGTCCCGTTTTCTACAGACTCGACGCCATCCAGATAAATGGATTCTCGATTCTTTTGCCGCATTTGCTCCATTCCAAAGCATGTCTCATCGATAAAGATCCTTATTTTTCTGTCGGCTCCGTCAAGAATCACCGGGTAGCCCCCAATTTCACCAAAGATGCCCGGACAGTGCAGCTTTACCCTAGCCCCGCCGCGCACTGCGGAAAGGATACCGCATATAATCTCAAAATTACTCGAAGCATTCATCATGTTCCGCTTTGCATCCACCGGCATCGGGATTTTACATGCGGCGAAGAGCTTATCTGTATTCGGCTGCAGCTTTTTGCCGTCATACCGGATATCGATGAGCTGCTCCACCTGCTCCGTCTGCCCCTCTTTACTGATGACCACATCGTGAAAATGGCTTGTCGCATAGGTAACGTCAATATTCCAATAGTCGGCAATACCGTATTCTTCTGCAGCTGCAAACCTGATTCTCGGGATCAGATGATTGATGTTCCCACTTCCGAAATCAGGATACGCCATCCCTGCCGATTTGAGCCACGGGATCACAACATCCGAATATGACGTGTTGATCACGACTGCGTCACTGCCTGCCCGTCCACACGCCTCCATTATATTTTTGACATACTTGATGGACAGCGGCGCCCAGATGCCGTATGCCCTCACACTATTCCATGAAATACTCCCGTATTTCAAGCCGGAATATGCACGGCTGGAATTAACGATGATATCCGGCGCATAATCGCGGATACAGCCTTCCAGTGCAGATACATCATTAAAATCCACGCCTGCTCTGATCCTGACCTCCGTTCGGTTCTGCCCACGTATCAGACTTGCAACCCGCACAATGTTCACATCCGAAGCCATCTTCTCCTCGTTTCGCCCGACTACACAGACCTCTATGCCGTCGTCAGCCATGGAAAGCAGGTAGTCCAACAGGTATGTTCCAACACTCCCAAGACCCATAATCATGATTTTTATTTTTCGGCCAGAGAGATCCTCTCTCAATATGTTCAGCTTTTCATCCAGTGTTTTCATTTCTCCATTCTCCCCCATATGACATAATTTCCGCAGAACCGGTCGGTTCTTTTTCCGCCGCATTCCAGTAGAACCGTTTCCGTCCCACTTACCACGCCCAAAAGACGTTACTGTTTTCTTTTATCTTTTTCCCACTCATCCTGATTTTCATAAAACAAGCTGCACATCCGTTCTATCTTTCCGGCTCCTATAATCCGCCACCGTATTACAATTCACCCATTTTTTGAACACAATCATATTATAATCACACTGACTCAGCGTACCAAAATACCGCTGGATCAATACCAGATTCGTTCCCTGCCATTCTCTTTCGCTAATTGCACCCATTACAGCCCACAAACGCCCCATATCCGCAAATTTCCAGACTTGCCCGGAATTAAAGATTCCAAGAAACGGTTCTCTGATTTCCAATGCCCCATGTGTTGTATCGTAAATATAATGAATCCCGCATGCCATATCAAAATAGAACGCCACAGACTTTTCCGCCAGAATCGGTTCCCTGCTGCATGTAATTGCATTTTCCGGACAATCACAAAGCTTCCGGAAGCTGCCCTCATCTACATACAAATCTCCCTCCGCAAATACAATCTCCGTGACATCCATTTCTTTTATTTTTTCAAGACCCAGGTAAAGACTGTAACCAGAACCATAATCTGTATAATGGACGTTTTCCACAAGCAGAATCCTATCCCCAAAATCTCGAAAGTACTCTATAATAGCCGCTTCCAGTTCCTTATATCGAAACCCGCCCACGATCACATAAAAATCAAAATCCCCTCTCATATGCAACAGGCGATATAAAAGAGATTCCTCAGGACCTTCCTCGTTATACAGACATTTCAAGCACGGATATCCCACTGATTCGCTGAACCGGCTCGACATGCCCGCCACAGTTATAATCAAGGCTTTCAAATCCTCACCCTCCCGCAGTAACCCTCAATCCAAGTTGCCCTCCACATCGGCATCCGACCCATACTCACATATTTTCCACACACATCTCAATGCCCTGTGACAGCGTGATCCGCGGCTCCCAGTCTGTCCGTGACCGGATTTTGTCCGTATTCAAAAGCCGCCGCTTCGGATCGGATTCCCTGTATCCGTTAAAGGTAATACCGGGATTTTCAATCCCAAGCTTCTCTGCGCACAGCTTCACTAGGTCTAAGATTGAGATTTCCTCATCCGTCGCCACATTGTATACTGAGCCATCTAACGCTTGTTCCGAGCGGATAAGTGCAAGAACCGCCGCGCAGCTGTCCTCGTTATGAAGAAATGTGCGATAATTTACCTTTGAGTTTTCCAGAAGCTCCACGCTTCCACCCGCCTTTAACTGGTTCAGGATGTGCGGAATAATGTGCTTCGGGTACAGCTCATTCTTGCTGTACACATTCGCAAAACGGATGGAACAGCCCTTAATCTTCTGTTCCGCTACCGCATCCTTCATGAAAAATTCCGTCATGAGCTTGCCCGTGGCGTAGCTTGTCCGCTGACTGTGCTCCGCATTTGCCATCGTGATGTAATCCGATTCCGAGACGCCGTTTTCGCCCCACGAGTTCATAGAATAGGCCTCTGAGGTCGAACAGTTTATAAACGTGTCCGCCCCCACCGCAACTGCCTGATCCAAAAATGCCTTCATGCCAAGCACATTTGTTTCAAAGGTTCGGTTCACATGATAAAAATGCTCCGTGTGGACAACCGCTGCACAGTTAATATAAATGACCCGTTCAAACCGATCTTTTTTGTCCTGCACTTCTGCCTGCAGTTTTTGCATCTGCTCTTCGCAGTTTAGATCATATGTATAAAAACTAAATTGTTCATTACCGGTTAAGTCCTCTACCGTTTTCATCGAGGATGCAAAAAAATTATCGAATCCGATCACCTGGCTGCCCGCGGTAACCAGTTTTCGCGCCAGTTCATTACCTGTCATTCCAGTCACACCGCTGATCACATATAATTCCATCGCCTAAATCCCCCATTCCAATCGTTCCCTGTAAAAATCATCCACCTGACCATAGTAGGACGACTGTTCCAGTCCAACATCATATTTTTCTTTTTCAAATATCACCTGCTCTGTTTCCGTATCGAGCAAGGCAAACTGCGCCATCTGATTCAGATTCCTAGGCTGCCCCACGGAGCCCGGGTTGATGAAGATTGTTTTCTTTTTGTTCCGGTGCCTTAGGTCATCACAAGGGTAATATTTCTCAAAATAATGCGGCAGGTGCGAATGCCCGGAAAACACATAATCGTACCCACTGTACGCTGAAAGGTCATCCTCCGGCCGAATACTCTTCCAATATTCATCTGCTAGGCTCCCGTGTACTGCAAGGCACTTTTTCCCGCCAATTTCAAATTCCTTTTTCCCGCAGCTCTCCATCTCGACTGTGAGGTACTTCCAGGAGGCATCGTTTAGAATACTCCTTGTGTAGCGTGCACTCTCCCTGCCGCGCTCGGATGAAAAACGGTCGTATGTATCCCGCAGGATGGCATCCTCGTGGTTGCCGCGAAGGCTACATAAGACTGGATAAGGAAGTTCCTTTACCATCTGGATGACTTCGTTGGAGTGCGGGCCATAATCAATCAGGTCGCCGAGGAGGATGCAGGCAGTAATGGACGGGGTAACTGGGAGTTTATTTATGGCGGCTACAAAAGCGGTGCGGTTGGCGTGGAGGTCAGAGAAAATTAACATCATCATTTCCATTCACTTTCCATTTACATTCCAAAATATTTCTAAAAAATCTTTTCTATCATCTTCCATTTATTCTCTATTTTTCCTGGAAATTTAAAAACATAAGAACTTTTTTTCGTCTGGAGAAACCCCTTCCAATTTTCAATTTTTGGATATGATGATCCCAACAAATTTTTTAATTCTTTCATATTTATTTTTTAATTCCTTCCGCAAATTTCTGGAAATTTGAAACCATATAATCAAATGTATATAATACGAAGCTAACAGATTTTCAAACTCGTCTACGTTGCTCTCATCTTCTATCTTTAAACAATAAGCATATTTTTCTCTTATAGTAAATTTTGAGATATTTTTAACTGGCTATGGCTTATACCAAAAATTTTAGTTATATACTTCAACTAAACTCCTCTGGTCTCCTGCTTTAAAAACGCTTTCGCAAGACATCTTTGACTTACAAACCATTCATGAAATGTTTTTAATTTTACATATAATATATGCTTCTTTGTTCTTTTTATATTTACAACTACAAAACAATATGCCTGCTGCTAACGCGGATATTTTTCTGCCAGATAATAACCTATTTTCGGCAGTATCCCGTAACAATACAAATTAGGGCAAAGTCTCTGTTAATAGAAACAATCTACTTCTCATACTAACCATCAGTAAAATAACTGCCCCTCCTATATGGTAAACATTCCTTTCCACTATCAATTTATCGCTAGAACTACTGTGCTTTTTCTACCTACATCCGTAATTCTCTTTTCCATTTTGATCTTGCTCTCCTTATAATCTCCAATACAAATACTCATCCTCTCCATATTGTTCTCTTTCAAAGATCCCCTTAATATCAAACAATAATTTTATCCTCCCCTCATACATCTTATCAACATCCTCTTTTTTCAGCTTTCTGAAAATATCATGTCCTACACACACCGCCACTACATCTGCATCCTTAACTTCATTCAAAGGTGTTAAAGAAATTTTATATAATTTTTTTGTCTCTGCTTTATCCGCGACATCGTCAGACACAATCGGCTCGATTCCATATCCCCTCAGCTCTTCAATGATATCAATCACCCTAGTATTTCTCGTATCCTGGCAGTTTTCCTTAAATGTAAACCCTAAAAGCACCACTCTGGCATTTTTCACTGATTTATCTGCTCCAATCAAAGCCTTTACAATATTTTGTACTATGTACCTTCCCATATCATCATTGATACGTCGACCCGCCAAAATTACCTGTGAATGATACCCCAATTGCTCCGCCTTATATGTTAAATAGTATGGGTCGACGCCTATGCAATGCCCTCCGACTAAGCCGGGCTGAAATTTCAGAAAATTCCACTTTGTTCCCGCCGCTTCCAACACGGCCTTTGTATCAATTCCCATTCTATGAAAAATAACGGAAAGCTCATTCATAAACGCAATATTGAGATCACGCTGGCTATTTTCAATTACTTTTGCAGCTTCCGCGATTCTAATCGACTTTGTGCGGTGAACACCTGCGCGCGCTACCAGCTCATACACCCTTGCAACCGTATCTAGTGTTTCTTCGTCCATTCCCGATACCACTTTTATAACATTTGATAAAGAATGCTTTTTATCGCTCGGGTTGATTCGCTCCGGCGAATATCCCACTTTAAAATCACTTCCGCATTTTAATCCGCTTTTCTTCTCCAAAACCGGAACACATTCTTCCTCCGTCACACCAGGATAAACCGTACTCTCATAAACAACCACCGCCCCGTATTTCATATTTCTGCCAACAATCTCAGAAGCAGAAACGATCGACGCTAAATCCGGTGTTTTGTCTTCTCGAACAGGCGTTGGAACCGCTATGATAAAAAAATCTGCCTCCTGCAAGGAACTTTCATCAGAGGTAAAGTGAATTTCTGTTTCCCGCACTGCCGCGTCCCCCACCTCTTTCGTTACATCAATACCGTTTTTATATTTTTCAATCTTTTTTTCATTCGTATCAAAACCGATCACATCCAGCTTTTTTGCGAATTCAATTGCCAGCGGTATTCCTACATAACCAAGCCCAACTACCGCCATTTTTGCTTCTTTTTTCATCAGCTTCTCATACATTACATTCGCATCCCCTCATAGAAAATTAATGAAAACAATTATCAAAACATACTACAAAAAAATTTATTATCACTTGATGCAAATAAACAAAGCTGTCGATATTTCCCATAAATTTTTTTACAATATACAGTACTGCTTTTTTGTAAAATTTCTTCTAGCTCTACTATCATATTCTTTTCTCCAATCCGTTCATAATCGTCCACTAAAATACACCATGATTTTTTCAGGCACTGTGGAATATATGGAAGAATATCTATCCGTGAAATGCCATCGCTTCCCCAAGGGCCATCAATTGAAATCAGGTCAAATGTATTAGACTTTTCAATTACGTCACCAATATCTGAATAGCAATTTACATTTGTACCATATTTCTCATTGTAAACCTGTTTCACTGGTTTTATAAATACTTGTGCATGATCTAATAAGCTCCCTGTATCCTTCTTAAAAAAACGATACCACTCTTCATCCTGCTCAATAATCCTGTAATCACATCCGCTGTATTTTTGATAGCTCATCAAAACCTTACTGCTCTGCCCAAGTCCCATTTCTAAAATATTGCTTGGCATTTTGATCTGTAAAATCTTGCAAAGAACTGACAAATAACTATAACCAACCGCCCAATCTCCATCTCCAATAATTGACATATTTTCATCCAACCAATCAATTCCATGCCTTATATCGCAAAACTGATTTCGTTCAACAAGAATACTCATTTCCTTTTCGATATTTTGATTTTGAAATAGTAAAATATTCGAGGTACTGAACAAAAAACTATTTTCCAGAAAATTATTGTAATCCAGCTTTCCAGAAATAATTTTTTCAGGAGGGATTCCGTATTTTTCTAATTCTTTGCGCATTTCACCTTCATAAATATCAGTAGCACATAAAATATAGTCAAACTCTTTTTTGGATGCTTCTTTAGGTGTAATTACTTTTATCCCCTCCTCATAACAGTCTTCCGTTACTTTACTGTTTATAAACGCATCTAATGAAACATTTTCCCAATTAATAATTGTTTTTAATTTTTTATACTGTTCCCCTATGCCATATATAAGTAATTTTTCCATAATAACATCATCTCCTGAATAAATACTTAGCCTCTAAAATTATTTGCTGCAGCGAAACAATTTTATTTTCATTACAACCTTTTTCCATCAAATCTTTCTTTACTGCCTTATAACTCCTAGTTACTGTCACAACTATCACATCCACTTCCGGCATTTCCATGAATAAATCAGAACGCACAATGGGCACAGACGCTGTCATTCCGCCTGCATATTGATCCATGACATATCTGATACGAATATCTGTTTTCTCCAAATCTTTCTCTAATTTCCTTCCAAAATCTCCCATCCCATATATTGCGATATTTGTATAATTCTTTTTCTTTAGCCAATTTACAACCCCTGCATTACCAACTGTATCCCATCCCATCAGCGTCTGATACATATCATAATAAATACTTTCTTTAGAGTGATCTACAATTATATTATGAAATTTTCTTTCAAATAAAATATCTATGTCATTCTCAATACTTCTACTCTGTTTTTCTGACTTTTGGTAACGCTCCAATGGGATATCCTGCTCATTATCATCTTCATAAATTTCCAATTCTGTCAAACCATAGCTTGTCCCGCTTCCCTTCAATATTTGAAATTCTAAATGCTTTACATTGTGCTGCGTATCAAATATAACCTCTGTTTTTCTTCCTTTATGATCAAAATTTTCAACTGTGATTACTTTCCCCGTATCAAAAGAAAGCTGCGCTTTCACAATATTTTCTCCTTGCAGAAAATTCTCATATAAATATATTTTTGATATACGAACTGGTGCTGCAAAATCCAAAAATAATCTTTTTTCATTGTCATCTGCATCCGGAATCCATACGCAATTCTGTAATATTTCTACTCCCCTTTTACCAGATAAAATATCTGAACAGTCAATCATTTTGAAATCATTTACATATTCTGGTCTTCCCGATGTTGCCGACACCGTTGCCAGATAAGAAATACTGTCCGTTCTTCTCTGCCAGTAAACAATATCCGCATTTGCAAATGCCCCTACACGCTTATCAAATTTTTGAGATTTATGCTTACATGCCGCCTTATATAACACATTCCTACAAATATGTCTAGTTCTTGTCTTCCGATCAATTTTTAACTGTATGCGGTCGTTCCACAAATAAATCGGGTTATCCAATTCATATCTTTCATCTAAAAATTCATTTATATATCCAGGCTTTGTTTCTAACATAGGCAGGGAGTAATAATCCCATTTCGCACTGCTCACACCAGTATAAGCAAATTTCTTTAATACAATTGGCGTATACCGTTCATCCGACTTTAATATTTCCCCCATTGCCTCTTCAAAGAACAAGGAAAGCGCCCGGTGGTCAGCATGCGAGTCAAAGTCTACACAAATGATAATATCTGCATGAATATCAAGAATCATTGATTTTATATCCTTTTTGATATTCTGACGCGTATATCGATGATGCTTCCCGAATTTATTCATACAGTATTCCTGATGCCCGTCTATACAATAGGTTTCTTTCCTGTCGGCATAAGACATCGCTTCCGTCTCATCCGGCATATTATATACATGCATTCCACCTTTCCAGTTATTGCCATATCCCAAAAATATCGCATGATCCTCACTGACACCCAGCACCTTTAAAGACTCCAACGCCTCCTGCATTCTGACAAATCCCTGAACCGCAACAGAATCTCCGTTTGTATAATAGGCTACGGTAATATCATATTTTTTCTTTCTTAAAGTATATATCAGCGCTCCCGCTATCAATAATTCATCGTCAGGATGAGGAGCCAATATCAATACTTTCTGATTCATGTCTTTTTATATCTCCTTGTTTATTCCATCTCACTTTTTATATATACAAAGCTCTTCGCCACGCAACAAATAATATTTCTCCACTTCTTTCGGATCAAGCTCATTTACACTATATGTTGTAATATGATCTTTCCCCCAAACCTCACCCAGTCGTTTGGCGTAGTCTGTACCATATCGCCGCACATATTGCCTGTTACCATACTTTTCTTCTCTCAATTCAGGCGTATTATATTCCGTCTTTTCCAAGGTTTTCGTTAAGTCGCTGTTTATATTATCACAAAAAATAGCCGTCCCTTTATGTTTTAATACACGTCGCACTTCTTCCAGAGCTGTTTTCTCATCTCCCACATACTGCATAACATGAAAACAAATAACAAGATCAAAATAATCATCCGGATAAGGGATATTTGTGATATCCACAGTCTGAACGATGTGATAGGGATAGTCGGCATTGATATCTACCGGATAATAATCTACCTCTTCCATATTATGAAAACGCTGATGAAATCCCAACTCTGGAGCAAAATGCAGCAACTTGACTTTGCCACCCTCCCTATCCACATTATGGGCAATTTTGCTTCCCCAATACAAATCTAAATATCTTGCTAATAAACGCTCGCGCTCCGCCCCTAAGCAAACTGGACACTGCGCGTGATAGCGCATCGGCTTTCCATAAGGAATATAGCATCTGATCTCACTTTTACAAATCGGGCATACCTTCTTTTGTGATATGATCTCATCATATATATCGCAGATCATCGATTTTAGAATCTCGTATCTTTTTTCCATCAAATAATTCTGTCGATCCAAACGTCCAATAATCTCCATGATTTCAACTAATTCATCTGCCGCCATTTATACCTTACCTTTCCTTATTCTATTCCGCTACAATAATATCTTTAAACCCTAATGTCTGTAATCTTTCTTTTATTGCCGCATGATGTCGTTTACTCGCGGCCACAATTACGATAGCGTTTTCTTTTTTGCATTTTAAGTCGTTAATATTGTATATTTTTTCCCCTGCAAAACTCTTTTCGTTCGCATTATCGCTTACCGCAAAAACATAATTAGAAATTTTGTTTTTATCTAATACTCTCTTTACTTCTCTCGCAATATCTGCCGCACCGTATACGATAATGTCCTTATATCTCCGTATCTTTGCAATTGTCTCATCTGTTTGACTTATCCAATATGCATTGCCTTCTTTAATACAATATTCATAAACAAATTTTGCCAATTTGTGTTCTGGTAATAATCTCAATGCAACATCCTTATCCACTACTTTTTCATATGCCTTCAAAACACCTTTCCAGTTCCTTGCAAAATACTTTTCCAGTGCATCTTCTGTCAGCCGCTCAAAGCTTTTCTGATTCCACAAACTAATTTCATATATATATTGCGTCAAAATACTTTCAAATTTAATGAGCGACTTTTTTGATGTGACAATGGAATTTTCCCGAAATCTCCTCATATACAGTACGTCAGGAATGCACATCACCCTTTTTGCATTCAGATAAAACAAAAAATTATTGTCCGCAGAGGCATATAAGCCGTCTACTAAATACATATTTTCAGAATCAAAAAAATCCTTGCTTAAAAATATGCAACATAAATTTCCCAGAAAATCTCCGTTGAAAATGCATTGTGTAAAAAGCTCCATTCCACTCATCACACCGCTATATCTTCCGGTTCTGATATAAAGATTTAAAGAGCTGAAAACTTCCTTTGAAATTTCTTCCGTCTCGGCAAACGCGTCCGCAGAAAATGTTAGAAAATCCAATTTGTTTTCTGATGCACAGGTATACATACGCTCTAAAGCGCCTTCCACAATATAATCGTCTCCGTCAATCTGATATACATATTCTCCTTTTGCGTGCCTGTATCCAATATTTCTTGCCGTAGAAGGCCCGATACTTTCCGTTTGAGCAATAACCTTCACCCTCTGATCTCTGACTGCATACGCATTCAAAATGTCCAATGAATGGTCTGTAGAGGCATCATCAATACAAATTACCTCTATTTCTCTCATCGTCTGATTTAACACACTGTCAAGGCATTCCTCTATGTATTTTTCAATGTTGAAAACCGTAATAATTACGGATATTCTAGGTCGAATCATTCCTTATTCCTCTTCCCTAAGCTCTTTTTTGTATAATCAAATGTGCCCTGCAGCCATATGGAATATCATTTCCATCCGCATCCGTCGCACGTATAATTTTAAATTCGCGGATATCTGCCAGGTCACCGATAAGCTCTTTTATACTTTTTACCGTAAAATAAGATTTTATCGTGCCCTTATCAAATCCCGTCTGTGACAGCTCATCACAGTCACCCTTTTGATCGTCCATATAAAAATCCAAATACATCATGCCTCTCCTTTTTAATACACGAAACGCTTCCTTTATGCCTTTCTTCGCCAGACTTCTTGCCATACAATCCAACACACTATGTGACACACAGATATTAAAAAATTCATCCTCGTAAGGCAAATCAGTGGCACTCCCGACAATCATTTTGTCTACAAGTGAATCTTTACCCAAAACGCGCATCCATTTCTGTCCCTCTTCAACTGCCTCGCCCGATAAATCAATTCCATATGGGTTTAACCCAAACTCCTCCAAAAGCTTTACATGTCTTCCAATCCCGCATCCTAAATCCAGGCTTGCAAAACTCGCCCATTCAGCATCCATCAGTGGCATAATATTTGTAAAATCAGAGATTCCGATTCTCTTTCGGACATATTTATTCAAAAAACGCACGATTTCCTCATGCGGATAAAAAACAATATTCCCTCCCATATTGTATGCTTCGTTCCAAATTCCCTGTTTCATTCCTTCCAAATCCATCTTTCAAATTTCCTCCCCTCTAAACCTTTTTATTCAATAACCCTTCAAACATGTCACAAACAATTTGGTCTGTCCTGATCCCCATCTCCCTTGAACATTCTGAATTTTCCATGAATATTTGTAGATATATAAATCTCAATATTCCTCTGCTCAAAAGGCTCAAAGTAATTGGGAATAATATTTATGTCATCTTCTTCTCTCCTAAAAAATCCTGCACGCATCAGATTCTCAGGGGCTAACCCATACTCGTAAAAATCCACATATTCATAGTCTCCTTCAGACAAAAACATTTCCCATGCATCAAATGTTCCCGCAAAAAAATCTTCATCACCCAAAAAATCAATGATACGAAACACTTTTTTCCCATTTGCAGTAAAATCTCTCCCGATAATTACTGCCTCCGTCTTTCCGTTATGGTCAATTCCCAAAACCGTATACTGATATTTAATGTGTCTGTAATAGCGATGCTCTATATAATCATTATCCTTATATGGCAAAACATCCTTATATTGCGATACATCAAAAAGCTTTTTAAATTTATCTGCCGTTTCTAATCTAATCAGTTTGCAGGAAAGATCCGTTTGTTTTTCCGGTATCTTTTTAACATTGATTACTGCGATCGAGAAAATCTCTTTTTTTAGGTTCAATCTGTAATACTGATCTAATTGAGCATTCACATGTCCAACCAGCTCTCTATGTCCTCTTGTCTTTAGATTCGCCCCACAATCCGCAAACATCCTGCATCTTGTATGATCTTGGACATATTTGAAAAGTTCTATTCCGAGCATAAACCGCGGACTTTGAATAACCTTCCAAATTCCTCCTCCCATGTCACATGGCCGCTCGTTAGAATACGGTAAATAACCGTATACGCCATATATTTTTTTCGTTGTGCAGTCCTCTGCTATCATATATGTAAACTCGCCGTTCCATGCATGCTCATAACTCATAAGCTCCTTGCTATTCGCCATCACATGCTTTTCGCCCCAATTTTCCTTCAGAAATAGCATCACCCTGTCTATCTCGTCCATGGATGCCTGACGTATTAAGATATCATCCCGCATGTGATTCCTCCAAAACCTTCCTTATAAAATTAAAAATTGCATCCTCATTTGCAAAATTTTCTAATACGACTAAATCAGGAGCAATATCAATGCCAAAAGCTTCTTCTATTTGCGCAACGAGTTCAACGACCTCAATAGAGTCTAGCAGGCCATCCTTATAAAGATTTTCACCTTTATAATTAAGAATTTCTTCATTGATTTCTTTTAAAATTTCTTTCATTTTTTCTTCCATTATTTTTATCCTCCAAAAGAATTTCCCTCTTCCTGTAAATATTCTTTCAATTTCACCCTATCAATTTTTCCGTTCGCATTCAAGGGCATATCCTCCATATATACAACCTTACCGGGCAGCATATATTCAGGAAGCATACGTTTCAGTTTGGCATACAGTTCTTTTTTCAAAATATCTTTGTCCAAAAACAAACAAATCCGTCTGCGTTTTTCATCGTATAAACAACAACAGCTCGTCACTCCCGAAAGAGATGAAACAGCCATTTCAATTTCTCCAAGCTCAATCCTGTGTCCAAGATGCTTGATCTGGAAATCTTTTCTGGATAAATAAACCAATTCTCCATATTCGTTATAAGAGGCTAAATCACCTGTCCGATAAATTTTTTCTTCATATGCATGGTTCAACGGATTTTGAACAAACATTTCCTTTGTCTTTTCAGGATTATGATAGTATCCCACCGATACACCAGTTCCTCTTACACAAAGCTCCCCCACTTTCCCTGATTCTCTTATCAACTGATCTGCTTCATCCAAGACTATAATATCCGTATTTTTCATCGGGAACCCAATTGGAAGCGCTTCGCAATCCTGAAACTCACGATCAATGATGTAATAAGTGCATGCGTAAATTGCTTCTGTCGGACCATATAAATTTGCATATGTCACATCCGGCAAATACGTTCTCCATACATTTAATTGTTTGTTTGGCATAACCTCTCCGCAAAAAATAACGTTTCTTAACGTGTCCGAAAGATCTACACTTCGAAATGCCTTTAATTTTGAAACAATGATAAGAGCAGACGGCACCCATATAATTGTATTTATTTGTTTTTGTTTCAAAAACGAAAGCAAACGCACTGGCTGTGCAAACAATTCCTTGGGAATCAAATGTAAGGTTGATCCTGCTTTCATACTTAAATAAATGTCTGGAACGGAAGCGTCAAAATAAAACGGAGCCTGGTTCCCAAAGCTGTCCTGCGAACAAATATGAAATGTTTCAACAAACCAATCAATACAGTCAACAACTCCCCTATGATTTATGCAGACCCCTTTTGGCGTTCCGGTTGAACCGGAAGTAAAAAGTACATACAACAAATCTGTATCGACGATCCTATTCTTTCTTCTATTGACAGACTCGTCTTCTGATACAGCCATTACATCCTCATATATAATGTATTCTCCTTCATAATTGAAATTTTCAAATTCACTTTTCAATTTTCTTGAAGTAATAACTATTTTTGGCTGCAACACTTCCAATATTTTATTTACACGCTGTTTTGGCATTTCTACGTCAATCGGCGAATAAAAATCCCCTGCATAAGCAATTCCCATAAAAGACACCAAAACCTTTACACTCTTTTCTAAATAAACAACAACCGACTGTCTGCTGTCTGTTCCGCCATCAATAATCGCTTTCGCCAATCCGACTGCTCGGTCGTGATATTGCCGGTATGTTATTCCTTCCCACTCATCACAAATTGCCAACTTATCCGCAAACCTTTGGCTACTATTTTCAAGCCATTCTAATACATTTGTCTGCATTCTTAGCCCTCCTGAAACTTACATGTCTGTATCTTTTTATAATTTTCACTTTTTGGAGGAAAATCATTGCAGTCTAGCCGCGGTAACTTGTAACGATTATCTCTATTTAAATCAGCAACCCTGACCTCCGTAGTAAATCCAAGGCAGCACCCCTGCCTTTTGATATGCGCGATAACACGCTCATCATAATTGCCATACGGATAATTGATCACCCATGCCTGCCTGTCTATAAACTCCCCCATTACATCCAACGCCCTGTCAATATCGGTTTTCATTTTCTGTTCAGATAAATTTGCAAGCCAGTAATGATCATATCCATGAATTCCTATGTACATGCCATGCCGCTTCATCAGTCGAATCTGATCTCTTGTCATGTACAATTCATAGGCCAGTTGCTCCTCGCTCGCTCCAACATATTTTTTCAAAAGGTCGCTGCTGATCTGATTCCTTACATTTTCCGGCAATACGGTTTGCAACATGGCCTTTACAAAAAGCACCTCTCTTGAATCAAATCTTCCCTTTCTCGCCCCATACTGTGCGTAAAGATCCTCATTATCTGGAAAATTAAATTCCTTTCCCCTGTAATAATTCATTTTTTCAAAAATATCTGTCAGCAAATTAGTCTGATTTGCACAAGCTAAAATATAATGAATTTTATTTACATCCAACAATTGATGCTCTGCAAATGTTTTTCCTGGAATAAAAAATGATCCCTGTACTTTCTCTTCCTCTAGAATCGGTAATGCATATATGTAGTTATCAATATAACCATCGTCAAAAGTCAACAATAATGCATTCTCCGGCAAATCATACAAACCCTTTTTCGCATCGATTACTTCTTCCATCGTCACAATATGAAACATTTGCTTCAAATATATTATTTGTTCCCGAAAAAGCGAAATATCCAGACCTTTAATCTTTGCATAACGGCTGTGTGCCAAATCCCTCGTATAATGATACATCACAACATGCAGCTTATTTTGCAAAGATTTATTTTCCATCATCAAATCCTCTTTGCCACATTTGAATCCGCTCTTTAATCTCACTCTCCTTATTCCAGCGCTCCTTGTCATATAACACTGCCAGTTCCTGTCTTAACGGTTCAACCACCGCACTACAATTATTCATACAATTAAAGCATCTTGTTCCTTCCAGACGGTGCTCTAAATGACGTCTGCGCAAATCTTGTGCATAATGATTATTCCATGCTTCCCAAAGACCCTCTTCATTTAAGTCTGCCACAACGAGATAATTTTGAAGATCATCACAGCACATAGACAAATAGCCCTCATATGTAATATGCAGCTTATTAAATATCATTGGACAAATACCATTTTCAAATGGCTCTTCATATTCCTGTCTGACAGACAGATGACGGTTGATCTCATCTGCCATATCTCCCGCTGATTTACAATCAATAAAAACAATATCATCCACATATTTCTGATAGTTCAACCTGAAGCCATTTTCATCCGAAGCCGTATAACGCGTCGCAATGTAAGAAATATATAATGAAATCTTCCGTTCCTGCTTCTTGCGCAAAGTATCCAGATCGATTAGATTTTGTATCACAATATCAAACTCATCTTTACCATGTACCAAATAATAATCCTTTGCACTTGCAGCATTTATCGAAAATTTAATGCTGTCTATCCCTGCTTCAATCAAGGCTACCGCCCGTTCTCTTGATAGAAGCACTCCATTTGTCGTAATATAGACATACTCATAACCAAGCTGCTTTGCATATGCAATATATTCATCCAGATTTTTATCTAATAAAGGCTCGCCCATTCCATAAAACCCAACCTCACGGGTTCCCAAATCATATGCTTCTTTTAATATTTTTTTTGCGAAGTGTCTGTCTATCATACCTTTCTTTTTTGTTCCTTTTGAATTTGCACATATTAAACATGCATGATTACAGATATTCGTTGTCTCCAGTAACATATTATTAGGAAATTTACATGTTGTATTCTGCACTCTTACTCTGCTGTTTTCTGCCATTCTTTCTTTTACGCTGTTTCCCATTTATGCCTCCTGATCTTTAATATCCAGATATCTCCCATGCTCCCAAAAATGCTTTGTTAGTAACTCCATGATCTCAAAATCGTTCTCATTATCTAAATCTAAAACTGCACTATCCTGCATTATCCAGATCAGAGCAAAACGCTTTTCCATGCGCATATCCAACAGATAATCTCTTTTATAAACGTATATGGATGCATTCATATCAAAGCATGGCGGAACCTGCTGTCTCGCCGTAAATTCAGATGAAATAATCCTATCATAAAAACCGTCTTCATTTTTACAGACCATATTAAAATATGGACTTCTTCTTGCCTCCACTACGCTATATGCAAGATTACATTTCTCATTTTGAACAACCTGCTTGATGGTTCCTTCGACATCCTCCAGATTTCTCAAAGGAGATGTAATGTCAAGATCTACAACCACATCATACTTACAATGATTCATCTTCTCCGCAGCCAATAAAGTATCCTTTATCACATCACCCTTTGGTGCAATATCATCCGCTAATTCTCTTTTCCGCTTTGCCAAAATATACTTTGTGCCCCTGCTTTTAATCTGCTCTAATAACAGCTTGCTGTCCGTATTCACCGCCAACTCAATTCTATTTTGAGAATCCTCATATTTTCTTAAAAACTTTTCATATATTCTCAACGTATAATATACAAGCGGTTCACCACAAAAATATTTCATATTTTTACCGGAAACTCCTTTTGATCCCGCTCTCGCACATACTGTAAATAATAGATTCATTTTCCTGTAATCTCCCCCGTCAGAGCAATTTCCAATGTACGATACGCATCCATAACCGTATTCACATTAATTTTCCTTCCTTCAATACAATCAAAAAAGTATTCAATCTCCTTTACATAAAAATCTTCACATGGAAATTTCAAATAATTAATCAGCATATGATTCTTATATACGTGTATCGTATCAGAAATCAGATCAACATCGATCCTGTTCTCATTTGTAAATATCTCTAATACACGTTCTGTTTTCTGTCCAATATAATCCAGATGCATTTCTAAAAACATTCCCGGATATTTTGCAATGTAAACCGATATATCATCGCTGTCTATTGCTAATTCCGAAAAATGTTCCTTCATATGGTATACTTTTTCAGGTATGCCAAATAAATCTATGGCATAATCCCATTCGTGTATCAAATCTCTGGTTACACCGCCGCCCATATCTTTTTTTGCAGAATATACGGTTTTATAATCCGTATTGCTCCTCCATGCAGGTAAATAAGACGTTGATATAATTCTGGCAGACAATACATGCTGCTTCCTAACGATATTTTCTTTAACATATTTCATAATACTTTTATGACGCAATGGACAAGCCACGTAATAGACTCCGTCCGCTCTCAATTTCAGCTCTGACAAATCATTTTCCACTGAAGAAAAGACTGGCTTTTCAATAAACATATGCTTTGTTTTATCGAGCAAGTTTCGGATTGTATCATAGTGCAGAGATGTTGGATTTGTCACAAAAACAACGTCATAATTATCTGGCATTTCATCGATTCGATAATATTCGCATTGAATAACGGCGCCGTACTTTTCCTCTAAAACAGTCCGTCCGCTCCTCAAAACATCTATCTGATGGTCGATCCCGTGCTCCTTTAACACTCTTTCCGCATTTACTAAATGACGTTTTCCAATAGAACCAAGTCCTGCAATACATAGTTTCAAATCAATACCTCATTTTTCGATTTCATCAATCAGCGCTAATATTTCCCTGTCTTTCTCAAAATCATAGGCAGCGTTACTTCCCTTCATCACCTCAAAAAAAGCTTCTATTTCTTTTACATAGGCATATTCATTAATAAAATCCCCATATCCATGCTCATGTATATACTCTCCTGCCAAAATCCGCCTGAACTCCCCGGATTTTACATCCTTTTCATATAATGATTTGGGTGTTCCGCTCCAACTCATGTATAAATTCTCATTCAGAATTTCAAGCTTTCTTACCGCCTCTCTGCTCACTAAATCTATCATCAAATTCCCAATACTTCCATTTACATGCGTTAATTGAATGGAATATGTATCTGGAAATTCCAACTCCAATTTCGTCAGTTTCCTTTTTATAACATTTACATTTTCTATTTCCCCGAAAGCTTGCCGTATCCAAGGCAACTCAATTGCCAGTATTTCCCTGCAGCCATTTGTTTCTTTTCTGCTGGCAAAAAAATCATTCAACTTGTCCCATGGATGCCAATCCGGCAAATACTGCCCAACATGATATTGATATGCAAATACCCCGCCGTCCTTTTTGATGCGCTCATTTATTATCTGCATTTCTGCTCTGTATAAGGGAGTGGAGGAAAGGAATAAGATTTTGCCCTTTTCCTTTGCCAACCTTATATTTTCATCATAAAACTGATCAATAAGATTGATTTCTGAAAAAACGTGCATACCCTTTTTCAGGCACTCATATATAAGCGCCCCGTGGGATTCCGGAGAAGTACATACAAATGCGCAATCCTGTACTTCTTTCACATCCGTCAAAGAAGAACAACATTTTATTCCATAACACTCTATAACATCTCTCGCCCTTTCCGAATCACTGTCAATGCCTGTAAGCGTGCATTTCGTATCCAGTGATTGCAAAATCTTTATCCTTCTCTTTCCCATGGAACCCAGTCCGATCACACAGATTTTCATCTCTCTCACCATCTCTATACGCGAAATCACTTTCCTAAAGCGCTATAACTGAAAAGCTCATCAAAATTCACTCTTTCAAAAACATCTAGTTTTCCACCCCGCGTAGCGTTATAAATTTCGATATTATGTTTCTTGGCATAAGTCCTCGCAGATATGTATGCTTGGCGTATTTCTTCTTTGTCAAGAACTACCTGTGTCCTCACTAATTCATTATCTTTTTCATCAAGATTGTAGTCACTGCAAAAATGTGTGTTGGTTCCTTCCTCTCCAAATGTGAAATCCACTCCCAGCAAATAAATTTTTGAAAATCCCATGTAACATGCGAATTGCAACATTGCATAAGTAACCGTTCTTCCACTCGCAACTCCTTTAGTAATATCATCAGAAAAATATACTCCTTCATCTCCGTATATCTTATTAATCATTGAAAAATGATTTACACCTTCAATCCTTTTTTCATTTGTATAAAAATGCTCTGCCAGAAATGAAGATTCATCCAGATATTCCTTTAATTCTTTAAAAAGGTAATCTCCCAAGTCCACGCTCACATAATACGTTGGACGCCAGTTTGTCTGTCCGAAAATATGATGAATTCTATTAGCCGCAAACGTTTTTTCTTTAAACTGTTCCAATATATTTAGATCCTCTATCTGCAAGCTCGGACCGTTTCCAATGACAAAGCATCTTTGCCCCTTATATTTATCTTTAAATTTAAGAAGTTCTGAGTGAAGCAGACGGGGTCTTTCATAAACATCAAAAACTGTTCCTTTAAAACAACCTTTCAGCAGTTCCCGAATATGTTCTTCCACTTCATTTGTTGAAATCACGAGCGTATCTTGATCTGATAGCTCGTCCAATGTAATAAACGAATATTGTTGTCCATATCCGGACTCGCCCTTTTCCTTCAGCGCCTGTATAAAACAACATTCTACTTTACAATGATCCCTTAACCACTCAAACATTCGAATCGATATAGGATTTGTATCATAAAAAACAATTCTTTTGGATTTAAGGTACAATAACTCTTCTGACATCCTTTCTGGGAGATCAGTTCCATACATGACCGGTGGTGCGGTAAAATAATCGAATATGTTTTCCTTCTCCAGTTGTTTCTTCACATCAAAATAATTGTTTGTATGAATGCTGACAATTATTTTTATATCCCGGTATTTTTCCAGATACTCTTTAAATGATATAATCCGAATCCCCTCAAATAAACTACCTATCTTCAGAGGGTTATTATCTATAACCGCAGCAATTTGTCCCAAATTAAAATAATGGACAGCGGCCCTTCCATTCATTCCTGCACCGAATACAACGTATTTCTCTTTCATAACCATCATTCCTTTTTTATTATTTTTTCTAACACAGGATGTATATATAGCATTAAAATTGGCACTTTTTCTATAATGGCATATTTTACTCTTCGCAATTTTGGAACAGCATTTTTATAATAAGCATTGTTCTTCCAGTATGGAAATTGCTCCAAACATTCTTTTGGGATCTGCTTGATCAGCGCCTTAGGGGGATAGTCAAATTTGTGCATGAATATAAAATAGGTGCTAAAACATGTCATTATAGCGTTATATTCGATTTCCTTATAATATTTCGAAAAAAAGCCTCTTTTTTTCATCTCTCTCAAAATCATTTTCAGAATTTCAATTCTATCATAATGGTACAATTGATTTCTGGCATGAACAGTAGAAGTTTCTGATTTTCTGTAAAAATAGCCCACCTCGTCAACAAACGTATATCTCTTGATATAACACTCTGCCAACCATCCCCAGCAATTATCCTCATATGTTAAATACTCTGGAAAAATAATCTTATTATCCACAATAAGACTCTTTTTCCATAAAGTCCGCCATACTCCAACCAGTCCCATGGCTAGCGCCTTTTTTATCCCATTTTCTGATAAAATACGTCCGTCAAACCTTTCTGCATCTTTATCCCATCCAAATATATTTATCATAGGATTTTCAAAATTCTCTGATAAATATATATTATAAGCTGCATCTTCCGGCACCGTCGCATACTTTATTACAGAAACATCCGCTTTTCTTTCTACAATTCTGTTATATAACCTCTCTAACATCCTCGGCGCAATAAAATCATCACTATCTACAAAAGCTATATAATCTGCCTGTGCCTCATATATTCCTAAATTTCTGGCCCCGCCCTGCTTCAAATTAATCTTTGAATCAATAATCTTTATTTTATCGGGATACAACTTTTGATTTGCCTCTAATATCTCCATGCAATGATCTGGCGACGCATCATTCACAAAAATAAGCTCTATCTCTTTTAATGTCTGGTTCACTAAACTATCGATACAGTCCTGCAAAAATCTTTCTGTATTATACACTGGAATAATAACGCTAACTTTCGGTTGCATTCTTTTCTCCTTTTCCTATTTGCTCTGCAACTGGAACCGGATATTTCCAGCTATTACTTCCATGACAAAAATTACACATATCCAAATATCCCTTTTCTGAATACCCCATATTGAACTCAAAAAGCTCCATTTTGTCGCAACTGCTTAAATCAAAATAATCCGTTTCTCCAACATGTAAACCCAAATTTCTTGAACGCGCTTCTGCACCAGCGCAAAAAAAGTATTGATTTTTTCGAACTGCATGACAACCATTCAAACACTGATCAAATATTTTTATCAATTCTTTTTCATTATTACCTCTATCAACATAATCATATCCATAATCAACCCATGTGGTATTTTCGTCCTGATAAGCAAAACGAAAATCAATTTCACCAGCTTTTAAAACATCAACCACCTTTCTGTGCTGTGATATTAACTTTGGAATTGCTCTTGAATAATCTGAAATACGGTAAACTACATGATATTTTCTCATAATATCTACTAATCTCTCAGAAGGTACGATCGTTCCATTTGACGTAATACTAAAAATAACTATTTGATTCCGATATTTCGAGCCTATATATTCAACAGCTTCTGGCAATTGACTGTAGAGCAAAGTTTCTCCCCCTATTAAACAAAACTCTGACACGTAATCAAAATTTCTAAAAAAATAATCTGCTGATATCTTAACAGTCTCTAAACTCATATCCTTATGGTTAATGTCTACCATTCCGCAGCCACGCACACATTTTCTGCACTTTAACGTACACCTCTCTGTCACACCAATCTCTGACTTCCATATATATAACTTTCCAAAAGCATATATTGAAATAATTGGAAAAATCCGCTCAAAAAATTTCGTATGTATAAAGAAATCTTTATTCTCTATCTTCCCAACTTCTTCTAATTGCTTTTGTATTTCTCTGGTGTATGTATCCTTTGCCGCTATGACAATCCATCCTTTGTTCTCCTGATTCAAATATTCATTAAACGAATATACTTTACAATCCAGTATTTCATCTTTCTTACAAACATCATTATCTATAAATCCTTTAAAACAATGATACTTTTCGAGCAACGCCCTCGTCTCTTTTCCGAGTATCCCAGCACCAAAGACCCATATTCCATCCTTTTTCTTGAAAGCCTCCACCCAACTTTTACCTTCTTCATCAAATTGATGTCCTTTATTATCCCATTTCATTATTTGTTTCTCCTTACATACATAGCTGTCAAAATAGCATAATTAATTAGGCAATACCCCTCTGATACCATTTTCTTATGAATTTTGCTTCCTAAGATTTCCTCTATAGAATTTTTATTTAAAATTTCTACCAAAACGCACTGTGGTCTGTATTTTTTCCAGTCAAAAGATAAAATAATTTTTTCATCCAGCCCTTCAATATCAATATCCAAAAAATCGATATCATGGATATCATTTTCTTCTAATAAATCATTTAATGTTTTTACAGGAACTTTTCTAATTTCTCGAAGTTTTAACCTCTCTTTAAATAGATTTTTATCAAAAGTACACATATCCAATCCATTGTATATATAAAATTCTAATTCTCCCGTTTCGTCTGACACCCCACAATTAATATTTTTATCTTCTGGTCTAAACTTTTCAAACATTTTTATACAGTCAGCATTTGCATCTATATTTATTCCTCTCCATCCTGCGTCATATGCCCATCTTGAATTTGATGCATAAAATGGATGAAATGCCCCTACATCAACATAAGTCCCTTTATAGTCTGCCGAATAGTGCTCACCAAAATAGGCTTTTAACCATAATTCCTCTCCGCATGATGAATTAATAATGGTATTCCAGCAATCTTCAATCGATGACAACCCTCCTGACTCTTTATATACCTTCTCAACATAATCTTCATACTGATCATCCATGAGCTGTGCATACATCTCTGCAGAATAATCACTCGCAATAATAATTTTCTCTTCACTTTTATTAAAAATAGTTTTAAAACAGTTATATGAAACTACACACAATCCACAACAATATGTATGATCCTTATTCTCATCATTATCAATAAAACCGCAAAAATCTACTTGATTGTTATACTGCTCATAACATTTTCTACCATATTTGCCGGCTCCAAATATCCAGTATTTCATACCTTTATCCTCGTTTCCTCTCAATTTCTCTCACACATTATAAATATCCGTCTTATATCTCCCCAGATTCCCCCGCATCCACTGGGTCGTCTCTGCAATCCCCTCTTCAAACGTATACCGCTGCTCCCAGTCCGTCAGCTCTTTGAGTTTTGCATTGCTTCCAAGCAGCCGGTTCACCTCGCTCTTCTCTGGCCTTAATCGCTGTTCATCACAGATAATCCTTGCTTTCGGATTGATCTGCCCGATGATTGTTTCTGCCAGCTCCCCGACCGAGATCTCCTGTCCGGTCGCGATATTGATCTCCTGCCCCACCGTCCTGTCGGATTCCGCTACTGCAAGAAAGCCCGCCGCCGTATCTTTTACATAATTGAAATCCCTGGTCGGCATCAGTGATCCCAGCCTGATCTCCTCTTTCCCAGCCAGAAGCTGTGAGATGATCGTCGGGATGACCGCCCTTGCAGACTGCCGCGGCCCATAGGTATTGAAAGGTCTTACAATTGCAACCGGAAGGTTAAAGCTCCGGTAAAAGCTCTCCGCCAGTCGATCCGCCCCAATTTTTGTTGCCGAGTAGGGCGACTGCCCCTGCAATGGATGCTTCTCATCAATGGGGACATACTGTGCTGTCCCGTACACCTCGGAGGTTGATGTCACCATCAGCTTTTCCGTCCCCAGATCCTTCACCGCCTGCAAAACATTTAAAGTTCCCTTGATATTTGTATCCACATAGGAGTCCGGCGAATGATAACTAAAAGGGATTGCAATCAGAGCCGCCAGATGGAATATCCAGTCCACACCCTTCATTGCGGTACGGACACCGTTCGGATCTCTAATATCCCCGGCAAATATCTCAATCTCACTTAATTTTTCCTGTGGCAAGGTGTCCAGCCATCCCCAACTCCCGAAGGAATTGTAATAGACGAAGGCTTTCACCCCATATCCTTTTTCCAACAGATGCTCTACCAGATGGCTTCCGATAAAACCATCTGCACCGGTGACTAATACATTCTTCATTCTGAAACCCCATAATCATAAAATTTCTTTTGCAGGCAGATTCCTTTTTCCAATTCCCTTTTTATCTTCGAAGTGATCCTGCCGCAAGTGTCCACGCCCTCATACGGATTTCCAGATACCAGACATTTTCGGCGGAATTCTTTTGTCAGCGCCTGTCCGATTGCCGCATGAATTTCCGCGTACCCGGTTTTGCAATGGATCACGGAAACCCCCGCAATCCGTCCTTTCTGTCGATCGCCGATGTTGACTGTCGGGATATGAAAGGACGGAGCCTCAATGATTCCGCTTGATGAGTTCCCAACTACTGCACATGCATGACACAATGCACTTAAATACCCGGTCTGCCCCATAGATCGAAATACTGCCGCGTTCTTATTTTTACTCACGAACGCGTCCAGCATCTCATTAATGGCAGTTCCATCCCTGTCCGCATTCGCGTAAGTAAACACATAATTATATTCAGGATAATCCAAAAGCGCCTCCAGCAGAGCCCCAGCCTGTTTCTGTACCGGTTCGTCATCCAGGGTCACGGGATGGTATGTCACCATCATGTACGGCTCCAGAAACAACCCGCTGAAATGTTCCGCCAGCTCTTGCCTTCCCAGGAAGTGCATGTTCTTTATGTTTTCAACTCCGAGAGCACCGACAACATGCACATGCTCCGGCTGCTCACCCATTTGGACGATGCGTCTGGCATACTCTGCTGTGCTGGCAAAATGCAGGTGGCTCATCTTCGTAATTGCATGGCGCATGGCGTCATCAATGGCTCCCTCCGTCACCTCGCCGCCGTGGATATGTGCAACCGGAATGTTGAAAATCGTTGCGGCCACAGACGCCACCAGCGTCTCATACCGGTCGCCCAACAGAATCAGCAGGTCAATACCCGCATCCCGGAATGCACCCGCCAGTCCCTGCATTTCCCTGCTGACTGAGAAGCAGATACCTTCCGGAGTGTCGGACGATAAATCCATCTGTATCTTCCGGCCAATCGGGAACCCATCCTTTTCAATCTCCTTAACGGTACATCCAAGCCTGTCCTCCAGATGCGCACCCGTCACAATAAGGTAAAGCTCCAGCATGTCATCTTCCTGAATCCGCTCCATCATCGGTTTCAATAATCCGTATTCTGCTCTTGTACCTGTAACTACGCCTATCCTATACATCCAGTTCTTCTTTCTCTATCAATTCATCCGGCTGATAATTCCTCCTGGCCTGTTTCCCTAATATCTCATGCCACCGCATCGGAGAAATCCCATTTCCCGGCCTTTTTGCGGCAATATTATCCTCTGTGAACAGTTCCCCTTCTCTTATCCCCCTTGATGCAACAATGCTTTTTCTAGCAATAACAGCATTCTGATGCTCGGAAGCTGTTCGTCGCTTCTTCCCATCCCCGAAAGCTTCTTCTATGTGGCGAATTGATGCCACCATATTCATCAGATCAGTCGGTTCGAGGCTCGCTCTATGATCCGGCCCCGCCATCGCTCTGTCCAGCGTAAAATGCTTCTCAATCATCCTGGCACCAAGCGCAACCGCCGCAACCGAAACCTCAATCCCTATTGTGTGATCCGAGTAGCCCACCTCCTTCTGAAATACCCGCACCAGTTCTTTCATCGCCAGCAGATTCACATCTTCAAAAGGTGTCGGGTACTCCGTATTGCAGTGAAGAATAGTAATTCTGCCCGAACCATTTCCCTCAAGGATATCCAAAGCCGCCCTGATCTCATTCAATTCACTCATCCCTGTTGAGAGAATGACATTTTTTCCTGTCTTTGCTATCTTTTCTAAATATGGAAGGTCTGTGATCTCACCTGATGGCACCTTCCAGAAATCCATATTAAATGTGGACAAAAAATCAATACTTCTCAGATCAAAAGGTGCCGACAAAAAACCGATGCCCTCGTCATCACAACATGTCTTTAGCTGATGGAATGCTTCTTCGGAAAGTGCCAGCTTTTTTAGCATTTCAAACTGGGAGCCCTGCTCCCCCGTCTCCCTTTTCTGATAATCTGCCTTTGCCGCATTACCTGTCACCAACTCCTGCGGCACAAAAGTCTGAAATTTAATATAATCAGCCCCGGCCATTTTTGCCTTCGCAACCATCTTCTTCGCAAGTTCAAGATCACCGTTGTGGTTCACCCCCGCTTCCGCAATAATAATGCATCTCTTATTTCCCATAATAGGTCTTTCCTTTTTCTATATTATGCCTTACCGTCACACCTGCACCGACAATGACCCCATCTCCGATTGTAATTCCCTGTATCACAATTGCACCTGCACCAACCAAGCACCGTGTTCCAACCCTGACATGCCCACACAGCACACTCCCAACTGCCATGTGGGAAAAGCCACCAATTACATTGTCATGCTCCACCACTGTACCCGTATTGATGATACAAAGATCCCCGATTCTGGAGCCGGTATTGACCACTGCTCGTTTTCCAATATAAACACCCTCACCTAACACCACATGTTCCGCCAGTATTGCCGCCGGATCTATGATAGAAGGGATGCAAAAGCCAATCCGCTTCAATTGTTCGTAAAGCAACTCTCGAATATTCCCGCTTCCCAGATACCCGATTGTAATAAACGCATTTCGGATTCCCTCGCTATAAACCGCCTGTAAGTCATCGTCTGTCCCAATAAAGGGTATCTCATCTGATACTTTTCCTTTCAGCTCCGGCCTGTCGATATATCCGGCAATTTCATACTGTCCGATCTGACGAATACTGTCGGCCACGCTTTTTGCATGCCCGCCGCCGCCGATTAAAATGATCTGTTCCATTGCATCATTCCTTAAAACTGCTCCAGCTTCCCTTTCATCTGCTCCAACTCCTCCATCTGCCCCATGTCCATCCACTGACGTTCGTCTAGCACATACGTCCCGACCGTCTTGCCGGCTCCCATAGCTGCCTTTATCAGCTCCGTCATATGGATGGAACCTTCCTCCGGTATCAAGCTTAAAAACTCCGGCTCGATGATATAGAGCCCGGTATTGATGTTGTATGTAACCTCCGGTTTTTCCTCCATCGACAGAATCTGATGTGCTTCCCCGATCTCGATTGTCCCATAGGGGATAACAAGATTCTTTTTTGCACATACCATCGTAAGAATATTTCCTTGCTTCTTATGCCAAGCGAGCATTTCCGCATAGTCGCAGTCAATCAGTACATCACAGTTACTCACAAAAAATGTGCTGCCCAGCATTCCCCTGACATACTTCAATCCGCCGCCAGTTCCCAAAAAATGCTTCTCTTCCACAAAATGAACTGTCTGGCTTACATCCTTTTCCCTGAAATATGCCTTGATAAAATCCTTCATGTAGTTGACAATGATATAGACGTCATTGCAGCCGTATGCACTGAAGCGGTTCATAATCTGTTCCGTGATCGTGATGCCGTCAATCGGAATCAACGGCTTTGGGAGAATGTCCGTGTAGGGCTGCAGGCGGGTTCCTTTCCCTCCTGCCATGATTACAAGCGGGATATTAAGCCGTTCCTTTTCCTGGCTGTTGCTCTTTGGCTTGTTCAGGATAATATCAACCAGTTCATGCTCTGCATTGACAACCGGAACTGCTGTCAGTTCTTTACGAAGCATCAGGGATACCGCCATTTGTTGGTTATCTTCATTAACGTAATAAGGATCTTTATTCGTCACGCTGCACATGTTTTCATTCAAGCTGCCACCGGCCAACAAATAACGCCTGATATCCCCATCCGTAACAATCCCGAAAAACTTTTTTCCGTCACAGACTGCCACAAATCCTGCACCATTTTCGTCAATAGCCTGCATTGCATCCTTCAAACTATTTGTTTTTTCAACAATATATGAATCTATTTTTTTCATAATTTTTATCAGCAGGCATCTCCAAAATCAATCCGCGTTGATGTGTGCTTTGGAACACGTTTTTTTTCAGGCGGAGGCTGCATATAATCCTTACCAAATTGATACTGCAAATATCCATCATAATCCTCCGGTGCAAAAAAACGATGCCCCTCAAATTCTAATTCGCACCTTCTACTCATCCATTCCCGGGGAAAACCTGCTGTTTCCTGCATACATCCCCAGGCCGTCGTCCGAACCAGCCGTGTTTTTTTTCTGTTATACTGATATGCCTGCCTTTCAAAACCTCTCTTTGCAATCCGATACGGAAGACATCTTAAAATTCGATATCCAACCTTTTTTAAATAATTTTGCTCATGAACTGCCCCAACCGGTGAATAGGAGACCTTGCGTGCAAAAAAACATCGAAAGTTATAGATTGCTTTAAGAACCTTTTTTTCCGGCATATTATCGCAGGGAAAGATATCTATAAAAATTCCTCGCTTCATCGTGAGCATCTCCTGGTTCTCCCTACTAAAATATGTGCCTCTTCGAAGAATCCGGGCATAGCCCCAACGGTAGCCCGGGTCAGTCTTATATGTCTGCAAAAAATATTTATTCTTGTCCAATTCCTGTCTGCAGACCTTACAGAATTTATCGAAATCATCCCTCAGCATTTTTGTATCGATGTCATCATCCCATGGAATAAATCCCTTGTGCCGCACTGCCCCAAGCAAGGTTCCACCATCCAAAATGTACCTGATGTGGTGCTTTCGACAGATACGATCAACCTCTATCAGCATATCCAGCTCAACGAGCTGCATCCTGCGGATATTTTCAGGCGTATATTCAAAAGTTTTCATGCTATTCTCCAACTTCTGTATACATTGATTTCTTTTTATCTGAAATGAATCTGTGCATACAAAAAAGCCACCCTCAAACCACATGATTCAAGGGTAGCCCATTACAATCCAATATTACTGCGTCCATGCAATCATGAAGTTCGTCCTAAACTTCTTCTAAATTTTCAATCGTCACAACCCGGATGCACCTAAAGCAAAACCAAATCCATCCGAATTATCACATCGCATACTATATCGGCCAATCCTCCGAAAACTTAACCGCCTTTCGCCTGACAATTTCTGACAGCCCTGCGCAGATCGCACACAAAGAGCCACCTTCATACCGACATCACAGACGGCCGGCAGTATCAACGCCTTCCGAACCGATATCTACACTATAATATATTTTCATCCCCGATGCAACCAAAAAATCACCCCTCACACCTGAATCATGTTCTCACGGAATGCCCTCACTTTGCCGGGGCAGACCCCGCGCAGTAAATGCGCATTCCTGACCCATAAAAAGTAACAAATGCCCGCTCCCTCATCTCAAACCCAGTCCCCCTTCCTCACCAGACATTCCTTCCGGTAGAAGCATACGCCGTACCTTAAAAACTTCCGATACCCTTCCTTATATAGATCCGCTTCATAGCTCCGCTCCCTGATCTGTGAAAGCGCCGCGTCGCAGCCTGCCTCCATCCCTTCAAAGTCATGGACAACCTTTAATTCCATGATGATTGCCATGCCCCGGGCAGAGGGCGTTTTCAGAATGATATCCGCTCTTCCGATACCGCTTTCCCGGTTCGAGAGAACCAGATAGCCCGGGCAGCCCTTTAGAAGCCCGCACAAAAAGCCGTGATAATAATTCTCGGCATAATCAAAAAAACTGATCGTATCCGCAAGCTGCTCTGACACAACATCGGAAAAACGTTGCTCATCCCCCTCCAGAACAGCACGATAGAAAAGCCTTAAATCTGTTTGGCCGACTTTCCGCTCAAACCAGTCTAAAATCATATTGCGGTAGATATAGCGTACCTCGGTATTCGGTATTTGAAGCGAAAGGCAAATGGAATCCCCCTCCAGCCGTTCCGACACCTTTTTTAAATATCCGGTAAAGAAAAGAAAATTCCATAAATTTTCCTGGTTCTTGTAAATATCCTCGTATGTGAGCTCCTCATGGGCCACTTTTTCGATGGTTTTCCCTTCGAGCAGATCCTCGATCTCCTTTTTCACCGCAAAATCCGCCTGCTCCACCAGCTCACGGATAATACTGTTCGATGACGTATTGGCCCAGTAGGGCTTTGGCAGGGTATCTCTTTTGCCGTAAGCGGCCTTGATATAATTGACGGCACTCCATGGATTGTACACCTCGGTATCCCCGAACAAATAGCCGTCATACCAGCTTTTAAGCTCCGTTTTCTTTTCTTCCAGGCCGTAATATTCCAGAACCGCATCTACCTCCGGCTGTGTAAAGCCAAACCATTTTTCATAGCCCCGGCTTAAAATCGAATGAACCTCCAGATTATTTAAGCCTGTGAAAATGCTTTCCCTGCTGATCCGCAGACAGCCTGTAATGACGGCAAACTTTAAATACTCATTGGTTTTTAACGCTGACTCAAAAAGGGAGCGGATGAAATCCGTCATTTCCCGGTAAAATCCGGCAAAGTGAGCATTTTCCAGGGGAACATCGTATTCATCGATCAAAATAATCACACGCTGCCCATAGATTGTATTCAGTATGCGGGATAAAAAAACTAACGCGTCCGCATAGGCTCCCTCGTCTGCCGTTTCACACATCATCTGCTCAAACCGTTCCCGGTCGTGCGCATTGTTAATCTGATCCCGAATACATTCATGCCGTCTGTACTCCTCTGCAATCCGGCGCCGGATCATTGCATACGCCATTTCATACGTCGGCTGCTTTGCAGATTTTAAAGACAGATTGATCACCGGATACCGTCCCATATGATCCGTATATGCTTCCCCGGCCTCCATGATTTCCAGCCCGTCAAACAGCCCGCGGTTATCTATCCCACAGCCGCTGTCATCAAGCTCCCGCTCAAAATAAGACCGGAGCATGCTAAGTGCCAGTGTTTTACCAAAACGCCGCGGCCTGGTAATCAGATTCACCTTCCCCCGCTGGTCCAGCAGCTCCCTGATCATCCCGGTTTTATCCACATAATAAAAACCCTCGGAAATGATCTCTCTGAAATTATCGTATCCAATCGGCAACGGTTTTTTCATGTTCAACTGCTCCAATCTTTCTGCCAACATAACAGTGATTTCGCACGACAAACGCATAAATGCTGTTACTATTCTCGGCTCAGGAGCCGCTCATAGTAACGATTCGGGGCGATATGGAAAGTTATTGGTGACAGGCTTATCCCTATCCCTCCCCTATCAGCACCTGCTTCCCCTCAAAGGCAAACCCATACTTACGAATCCGCGCCCGCTCTATCCCTACATCCACGAGCTTCTGTTCATAGTTTTTCTCTTCAATCTGCTTCAACGCCGCCTGCACCGTGTCCTCAAGAGCGCTTTCCTTCTGCGGTCTAAACACCTTAAACTCCAGAATTATGGCACTGTCCTTTCTATTTAACGGCTCCAGCATCACATCGTATCTCCCGAAGCCGCTCTCCCGGTTTGAGGTCAGCCGGTAGCGTCCATTTAGTTCCACCAGAAGACCCAGCACAAAACCGTGATAAAACTTCTCCGGCTGCGCACCGGACGCATCCTTCCCCGTATCAAAATAACTAAAGGTATTTAACGCAACCCGGTTCATATAGCCGTTCATTGCATCTATATCCCCGGCCAGCATTGCCCTGACAAATTCATTATAATCGGATCGGCTTCTTGCGAACCAGCTGCGAACCATGCTTCCAAACATCATCCGCACTTCCCCGTTTGTCAGCGCCAGCTCATATTCCAATTCCCCGCCAAACCAGGCATCCGTCACATCGGTGATTTCCCGATGACTCACTACCTTTAAATAACCGCTCGCAAGCAAAAGCCCCCAGACGGCATCCCCGTTCTGGTCAAGCTGGCTGAATACGATCTGCTCATCGATTTTACCCCGAATGGTTCCTCCCTCCAGCAAAACCTCAAACTGCCGCTTCAAGTCAATGCTTCCCTCCCGGAGCAGCTTGCTGGCCAGGCTGTTTGCGCTCGTGTTCGCCCAGTAGGTGTCAAACTTCCCTTTATCCAAATAATTTGAGATTGACCACGGGTTGTAAATATCACGGACATCACCGAACGTAAACCCGTCATACCACGCCTTTACTGCCTCTTTGTCCGTTCTGCCGAATTCATCCATCGCCGCAAAAACCTCCTGCTGCGTGAAGCCAAAGGCCTTTTCGTATCGTCCGGATGTAGTTGTGACAACCTCCAGATGGTTCAGATCAGAAAAAATGGATTCCTTGCTGATCCTGGTGATCCCGGTCATGACCGCCCGCCCTAAGTATGGGTTCGTTTTAAACGTCGAGTTGAACATACTTCTTGTAAATCCTGCCAGCTCTTCCCAGTAGCCGCCTACATATGCCTCCTGCATCGGGGTATCATATTCGTCCAGCAGTATAATTACCTTTTTTCCATAATAGCGGTACAAAAAATCCGAGAGCTGATAAAGGGCAATCGAAGCGTCACTGTCGTCCATATGCTCTGAAACACGCTTAAAATAATTGACATCCGTCTCCTGTAAAATATTACTTTCCAGCAAAAACGAATGCTTCACATACAGGTTTGCCAGCATCTGACAAATCTTTTTCCGCGCCATGGAGTAGGTCGTTTCCTTTACATTAGCAAACGACAAGCTAATCACCGGAAAAGTTCCCTGCAGCTTCCGATACTTCTCCTCCTGCCAGATAGAAAGCCCCTCAAACAGATCTCCCCTTCCCGCATGCTTCACCGAGAAAAAGTATTCCAGCATACTCATATTGAGTGTCTTCCCGAACCGTCTTGGGCGCATGATCAGCGTCACACTGTCCTCGTTTTCCCACCATTCCTTAATAAAAGCGGTCTTATCCACATAAAACAGATTCTTCCGTATCACGTCCCCAAAATCCTGATGGCCGATTCCAACTGTCCTTGCCATGCCTGCCCTCCCCTTTTTCGTTTCGGCTCCCATCACAGCTTTTCGCAAACCCGCAACCACGATGATTCCCAGGAATCGAGCCGACCGCAGGCGCTTAGCCCGGCCTAAAATCCATTCCTGCTGAACTTATCCTTACAGGATGCCATCCAAGCTGTCAATTTCCTAACTCCAATCATAACAGGAATACATCAAGACCGCAAGCATTTGAAATCACCTGGGGCAATGCAACACATAGCTTATACTCCCTATCTGTATTACCCCCTCACATCCCCCGCCAGCTTCTCCAGCAAATTCTCCTGATATCCGGCACAGCGTCTCTTCCTCACACACCCCGCCGTCTCCCTTAACACGGGATGCAGGACATGCGAAAGCTTCGCCAGCCTCACCTCATCAACACGCTCCTCAGAAACACATGCTTCGTAATCTGACGGCCCCATTCTCCAAATACGGAGGGCATCGCCGTAGCGCCGCCACAGCCGGTCAGCAATATCGATGCCCTCCGGATCGATATCCCCGCTGTAATAAATTTCCGTATGTGACGCAGCCAGGAGTGAAAGCAATTCCAGCGCAGCCGTCCGGGGCTGCCCCGATGTGCACAGAAGTGTAACCTCCTTATCCCGAAGACACTCGGCCAGATAGGAAAACACCATCTCGTTTTCCACGACATAGGCACAGTATCCCACCGCATCCGCCCCGATCACACCCCGCAGATTTTCAAGCGTCACCACGCACGGCTCCCTGCGGGCGCAAAACGCCTCATATGCCGGATGATAGCCGTCTGCCGTGCGCAGGCGCAGCCCATATGCATGGACGCTGCTTGATACATTGTCCGGCACAAGACCGGCGCGAAGCAGCAGCTCCCGCCACTCACGAGCATTCCCCGGAAGCTCCCGGTTCAGATAAAAGCAGATGCCATGCACCAGAAGCTGCCCCGCCGTTGTTCCCCGGTCAAAATAGTGCGGGTTTCCGGAAATTTTTGCGGCAAATACGGCAAGCGGCTGCCTCCATTCAGATACATTGCGCTTTTTGCCAGACATCTGATCCGAGCCAACCGCAGGATGCTCCCGGCCAGACATCCGATCCGGGCTGACCGCAGGATGCTCCCGGCCAATCATCTCCTCTGACGCACAGCCATCCCGCTCTTCACTACGCACCTGCCCCGCCATGAGCACACACAGTGCCCTGCCGACTGTCTCCACCAGCTCTTTGGCATCAGCCACACCCTTCACATATTCCTTCATCAGTATCTGATAACCATACTTCTTCATCTCCGCCGCAGCCCTTATCCACTCTGACGCGGCATTTCTCTTCTCGCCACAGCCGGCCCCTTGCGCTGGCACAAAGCTCTGCTCCGTAAAGCCCGATCCGTCATCAAGCCCCAGGCTGCCATCTGCCCCCGGCTGTCCCTCAAAAAGCTCCGCCAGCTCCCTGAAAAAATCAGCCCTTTTCTCCTGCTCACGCCGCCTCTGCTCCTGGTTCGCCAGAACCTCCTCCCCAAAATAGCACGCCAGCACCCCGCCAAGCTCTACCGGGGCAAAGCGCGTCCGCTGCAAACCCGCTTCAAACTCCGGGACGGAAAACCGAACGCTCCCCTCTTCAAAGGCGCGCCCAACGATTCCTCCGATTGCACGGCATTCCTCCTTTGAGGCATTCATCAGCGTAATCCTGCCCGCCGCCCTGCCATAGGATTTCCATTTTTTGCGAAGCTCCTCCAGGCACCGTTTATACTCCGACCGGCTTCTAAAATAGCTTGCGCAATCCAAATTATTGCTCATCCAACACCTTCTCACGTCCGTTCCATGTATAGCGGATAATCGTCACAATCTGTGAATTCATCGGCCGCAGAAGCTCCGCGATGCGGATACCGCGCACCGTATCAAAGCAGCCCCAGAGTGACTGTGAATTCATAATATAGTCAAAGTCCAGCTTCTGCACAAGCGCAAACATGCTGCTGATATTTTTATCGTCCACACCTGCAAACGCCTCGTCTAAAGCAATCATGCGGGGATGATCCTTGTTTTCCGCCTTTTTATACTGTGCATTGACTGCGGCAAACAGCGGCACATACATCGCCATTGCCTTCTCACCGCCGCTGAACCGGTTAAACGCCGCGTTTGTCAGCGGCTTTTTTCCCTCCCCGCCACGCTTAAAATACATCCGAAACTCAAACCATCGGCGGTAATCCAGCGCGTCCCGCACAAGCTCCATATAATTGATCAGCCCGTCGCTCTCCTCCAGCCGCTGCTTTTCCATACGGATTTTGCTGCGGAAATGAGACGCCACCTTTTCGATATCCTCCACCGTCAAAAGCGTGTGGTCGCGCAGCAGAATCTGCTCCAGCTCTGCCGTGTCCAATTCTGCTTCGTTGTCCGCCGTGCGGGGTCTCCAGTCCAGCGAAAAGCAAAGGCCCATGGAAGTATCCATTTCCTTCATCAGCCTTGACATATCCCCGACCCATTTCCTGCTCTCCGCAATTTTATCCGTTAGCTGCTGGCTGATGGTCTGCGACAAAATATCCTCAAACAATTCCCGATCCCTCTGCTGGATCAAAAGCTCCGTCTCGTCGATGGATGCTTTTAAAATGCCGTAAAATTCCTCCAGATATACCTTTTTGCCGTTCCAGACGGAAACGACGCGCACACGCCTGCGAAGTGCGCCCGAATCTCCGTCTGTATAAGCCTCCGCCGTCTCGAAGCAGTCCTCCAGCGACGTTCCGTAATTTGCCAGGCTTCCATTGTATTTCTGGTACACCTGATACAGGGATTGGAGCATGTCCCCCGCCTCCCTGCTTTTATCACTGTCACGGAGCACACCGACCGCCTTCCGGGCACATTCGCCGAGCGTCTCCCCGTTCTGCGCAAACACCAGCTTCAGGGAAAGCTCCTCCTCAAAGTATTTCCCCAGACGCTTCTCCTCGCCCGCGGTCCGCTCCACCAGCCGCCTTTGCTCCGGCTCTGATTCCCGGAGCGCACGCAGCCGCTCGTCCAGACGCACTAGTACGGTCTTTTGCTCATCAGACTCCTTCCCGTTTGCTTCCAGCAGCCCGCGCAGCTCATTCAAACGGTTGGCCCGCTCGATGTTTTCCGGGCGGTTCAGATACTCTTCAAGCTGGCGAATCTGAATGTCATGCTCCTTCGCCATCATTGTATAAAGACGCCGCTCCATAAAAGCGTCGTCCATCGCCTGCTCCTCCTGCTCGATCCGCTCCTCCTGCGTCATGCAGCGCTCCCGTTCCGCTTCGATCCGAAACAGCAGCTCCCTGCATGTCTGCCAGATCTCCTGATACGCTGTGATACCCTCGCTCACCTCCTCGTACTCTGCTTCTGTCCGCCCGTAAGGAAAGGGCTTGCATCGCTGAAGCACGACCTGATACTGCTGATTTTTCCGCTCCTCACATGCATATGCCCGCTTTTCCCGTTCCGCACACGCATCACTGACCATCTGCAGCTCAAGCGAGCATTCCTTTTCACGGGCAAGTGCGGCATCGATCCGGGAAAAATCCGGCAGGCTCCGGTATTCCTCCTGCAGTTTTTCCAACCGCTTTATAATATGAAGAATCTCATTTTGTACACGAGTGATCAACTCCTCAAGCGCCGCAACCCGTTCCTGCAATTCCCGGATTTTCTGCTCTTTTCGCCGCTTCCGCGCCAGCTGTCCCACAAACTGGGCCTCGCTCTCCTGATCCGCCCGCCCGGCCAGCATTCCCTGTCGGAAAGTACCGTTTTCGGAGAGATAAATACCCGCTCCCTCCCCGGCCTTTTCATGCAGGTTGCTCAAAATACGCAAAACCACCTCACGCAGCCCGCCGCTTAACTGATCGCTCACCGTCAGCTTGGAAAAGCGGGAGCTTCCCCGCTCCTTCACATAGAGCAATGCATCTAAAAACTGCGGGCAACGCTTCTCTATGCTTCTCAAATCCTCGTCCGACACAACCAGGGCATCCAAAATCCCCATCCTGCAAAGCTGCGCTTCCATACGCGCGCACGCCTTCTTGTCCAGACCCTCTGCAAATTCCACCGCCTTATAAAAAGGAACCGCCGTGATACCCGCCTGCCGCAGGGCTTCTCTCGTCTTGTTTGCGTTCTCGTCCCGCTTTGGCACAAGCTCTTCCTGCCGCCTGACAAGGGCAAGCTCCTCCCGCGTCTCACGAAGCGCCTCCTCATAAAGCCTTTTCTCCCGTTCCCCCTCACTTTTCACATCAAGAAGCGCCTGCCGCTGTCTCTCATAATCCGCCCGCAAAAGCTCCCGCACGGCTCCGGCACTGGAAACAGACTGATAGCCCCTGACCTGCTCCTGTGCGCCTGTGAGTACGTCCTGCCCGGGCTTCCACTCCACGGCTCCCTTTTTTGCCGCAAACAGTCCGGTAATCCACTCATCCACACAGACGGTCACCTGCTCCTGTGCCGCCTGAAGCTGCTGCTCCCGCCCGATTTTTTGCTTTTTGATCTGTTCAAGCGCGTCGGCCGCCTCATCATATGCGCTTGACGCTTCCTCGTACTGCCGTATCGCTTGTCTGCACTGCTCGATCCGTGTCTTATACATCGCAAGCGCCTTGCCCAGCTCCTCCGTGCCCTCGCAGCGCTCGGCTCCAAGGAGCGAAACCGCCTCCTCATGCCGCTCCCAGCGCAAAAGCTCCTGCTGCTCCTCCAGCTCCTGCTTCTGCCGCAAAAGCTCCTGCTGCCGCTGTTCCAGACTGCTCCTGAAGCTTAAAAGCCGCTGCTCGCCCCTGAGAATGCTTTCCCGATATTCCTCCGCCTTTTCCTCCCAGCGCTCCGCCTGTCGGCCGGCCTCCTCCTTTGCACGTCTCGCCTGCGCCAGCTTGTGATCCATCTCCTCCATGTCCGAATCCATCAGGCCGTCGCGCTCCCGCTCATAAAGCCGTCTTTGCTCCCTTAGCTCCTCCAGCCGTTCGCTGCCTGCGCGCTGCTTTTCCAACATTTCCTGCCTGCGCTGCTTTTGCGCCTCGAGCTGCCGCTTCGCCTCCTCTGCCTCCTGCTTTTTGCCCAGATAAGCCTGTGCCTTTTTGCCCAGCATATATTGATTATATCGCGTATATTCATTGCGTATGATCTTTACATCCGCAAACGCCCGGTTCAGCATCTCAAGGCTGTCCTGGATCTCGTCCATCTTTTCCATTGCGTCAACCATGGGGCGCAAATCCTCGTCGGTCAGCGTCTGCAGAGAATCGTTCAGGATCTCATACACCTTTGTCGGCTTAAATTCCTTGGAAAGCTTGGGTGCACGCACCTTTACCAGCAGCTTTATAAACTGCTCGTACTGCTCCGCCTTCCGAAATCCGAAAATATACTGATTCACCAGCTTTTTGTACTCGCTCTGGCTGCCTGTCAGAGGATTTCCCTCGCCAAGCTCCAGCTTCAAATCCCGCTTGTCATACGGAATTTTTGTGCTTCCCACTTCTTTATAAAGCCACAGGTCGTAACCAATCCTTCGCCCGTCCAGTAAAAGAAAGCCCCAGAAATCCATCGGCTTGCCCCGCTTTGCGCGCTGCCCGATTCCGATTGTGCGGTACTCCTGCGTATCGGCCTTCTGAAATTCAAGAAAAAGATAACCGGTAGACTCATCCTTCCCCTCTTCACCCAGAAAATAGTACTCCATCCTCCGGTCGCTCGAGCCGAACGGGTCGAGTCTGCTTGGCGTGCGGTCCCCGTCCAGCACAAAGGGGATAAAGCTCTGGGTTGTGATCGATTTTCCGGAGCCGTTCTGCCCGCGCAGAAGGAGCTTGCCGTCCACAAACGTGAAATCCTCCTCATCATACAGCCAGAAATTCACAAATCCGATCCGGTTCATTTTCCAACGGTTACTCACGCTTTGTCCCTCCCTGAATTTCATCCGGATAAAAACCTGACAGCTTAGCGACAGACGGCAGAAGCTCCACCCGCTCTCCGTCCATGCGCAAAAGCAGCCATTTCTTCATATAATCCGTCACACTGCGCACCAGCTTTTCATCATCCATCTCCCGGTACTCCTTACTCCACACCCGCCCCCACTCTCTGCGGCATGCGCACACCAGCCCCGAAAACTCCTGTACGGAAAGAGCAATACACTCATTTTCCTGCTTCGTCAGCCTGCCCTGTGCCAAATCCCGGCAAGCCATCGCACACATCAGAAGCACGATTTCCGGAAGCATGGCATCCCTGGGGTGAACCAGCCCGTAGCAGTCGCCCTCCTCCAGCATGAGAAATGCTGTGTTTTTATGGATATCCAGCCGCCCGCCGAGATTTTCCTGCAAATATTTTGCGACCCAATGGCGCTGGTTTTTCAAATACAGCGCATCCGCATCCTCATTTCCCTCCCAGAAAAAGGAGGGACAGACCGCAAGCTGTCGATACACGCGGTTGATACGGAGCGCACCCCGATCCTCCTGAAATCCTTCAAAGCTCATCCTTTCAAAATCCTCCCAGGACTCATAGTCGGCAATATCAGTCGGGAAGGTTGTCGCAAAATACTTGGAGTAGCCGGTATTTTCATACAAAACCTCCTGTCCCGCCTCTATACCGAACGCCTCGCTGCTTCCCTCATACACGCGAAGCATCTGCAGCCGCTCCATATATTGCAGGACACGAACCAGGGACTTTCTCTGGGTAAAGGAAGTCCAGTCAATCTGCATATATCCCTTGAGCTGCGTCTCCACATAGTCAATCAGCTCTGATAATAAAAACTGCTCCTGCTCCTCTTTGTCCTCCAAAAACATGAGGACAACACACAAAATACAGTAGTCCCGGATATCCGAAAACTCCTGAATGCCCATAAAAGCCTCCGCATGGGCCGGGCGTTTTTCCAGCTTCAGAAGGTTTTCCGTATGTATGAGCTTCCAGCCCAGCTGCTCCCTGACAAAGCGCTGAAAGCGGGGGATGTCCCGCTTCACCCGATAATAGCGCTCCTTATCCCCCTCCTTGCACACCCAGAACTGTTCAAAAAGTGTTCTTACCTCATTCATAAAAAATCATCCCCATCGCTCTTCCATGCCGGACCCCAAAAACCTACGGATCTCCAAACTCCAAAATATAGGCCGGCATTGTCAAATCTCCGTCCTCACAGTGCACAATGCAGCTTCCTTCCTGTCGGATCAGCCGAAACTCCTGCCCGTACTCCGTCCTTCCCGTTTTCTGCGAGCTCATGTTTGCCTGCGCAATCCACTGTAAAAAAATTGTTCTCGTCGTCTCCGAGATGACCTCGTCCAGCTCGGAAAAAGCAACCCGGTTGTTCCTGATATACCGCAGCACGATCTCCTTCTGCTGCTCCATGCGCCGCATATAATTTTCCCGCTGCATGAGCTTTTCCAGCGATTTATCCGGAAAGCCCCGCTTGTCCTTCTTTTCGTGATAGCCCCTCGTATGCGGCTTCAAAAGATACTCCGCGGGCGGCTCTTCATAGATGCTCCGGTTGATGGCATCCTCCTCACGGGGCTCATTCGTTTTGAAATGCCTGATATTCTGTATTCCAAACACATGCGCCGAGAGCCGATGCGCCTCATCCATATCCCCGCATTTCAGGAAAAGCTCAAGAAATTTCCGGTAATCATCCTTTCTGCTGATTCCCCAGTTCTGAATCTGGACAATCAGGGCGGCGTTTTGGATGATGCTTCGGATAATATCGTTTGTGATCCGCAGCACCTTACGGCACTCGCACTCCCGGCCCGCCGCGTCGAGAAACCAGTTTTTCAGGGAACTCCACTTCCCCGCCACGTTCTCCCGAATCTCCGACTCCGCATTCCCGCCGCTTTCCATCAGCGCATGTGGAATATCCAGCTCGCTGGCCACCACACGCTCCAAAATTTCGGACTCAATGAGCGGAATGCCCAGAAGCAAAATCTGCTCAATCCGCTTCGCATGGTGCTGCAGCTCCTGCACAAACTCATTTAAATATTTAATAAATTTATCTTTATGGAGTACAAATTCGACGGATTTCATCAGCCGGTCAGCCTTACCGGAATAGAAATCCCGCAGATAATCCTGATAATTCTGGTTCAGGCGCTTAAAATCCTCCTGCAGCAGGCTCCACCACTCGTGAACCTCTTTCAGATTTGCGTGTGAGATGCGCTCCGCCTCCTCCAGGCTTTTTTCCAGACGCACAAAAAAATTGGTGGATAAGCTGCCTGACTCAAGAAAGACATTTTCCAGTCTAACGGTCAGGCGCTCAATTTCCACCGCATATTCGGACATTGTATATCGATATTGTTTGTTTTTATAATCCGCGATCGTGTAAACTCTTCCCGGGTCCTGAATCGGCGTCAGGTTTTTCCATTTTACGAGCGCTTCCAGATCTGCCTCCAGCTGCTTCATGGAGTAATCCGAAAACTCCTCATCCCCCTTCAGCAGCTCGTAAATATCCTCTTTGTAGAGCTGAAAATGCATCCTTTCATATTCCTGATAAAAATACCGCATGATTTTCCGGTAAAGAGGCGCGTTCGGCACAGACAGATAGGACGTCTCGCCAATCGCTTCCAGATGCTTCATATGCCAGATTCCTTCCTGATAAGTGTATTTGCGGCAGTTCATCCAAGCTGCCGCCATCCCTTCATATATCCACATCCACTATACATGCAATGTCGGAATTTGGCAAGTAATTTTTGCCGGATTCCTCTTCTTACTGCATGTCATACACATTCCTCTCGTCGTATGGTTCAAACGCCATATCCTCTGCACTCACTGAGATATTCGTATCCCGCCTCCTTCTTTTTTGTAGTTCAGCTTTCCTTTTCTCCATATTTTTCCTGAAGCCTTCGGTTAATTTTATCCGCATAGCGCAGATCAACCAGGTAATGCAGGCCAAGACAGATCACATATACACCCGCAACCGACACGAGCATCATCGCGATTCCGCCAAAGCTGTATTCCAGCCATCCGAATTGATGGCCGCTCACGATCATCACCGCGCACAGCGCCCCGTAGTGAGCCAGGCATTGGAAAAAAATCCGCGCACGGCTTCCGCCTTCCCCCGGAAACAAAAGCACCGTCAGCGCTGCTGTCAAAAAACCGGACAGCAAAATCTGCCAGAGTGTACTTTTCGGAATGAGATCACCGCCCCACAAACTGAAATCAACTGCACATATGAATAAAACTGCTGTCGTAATATAGAAAAACCACCGAACAAAATCCTTCAGAAATTTCATCCCATCCCTCCTAAATCCCAAGCTTTTTCTTCAATTCCAGCATATACTGACGCGATATTACAATCCGTTCGCCGTTTTTTAAGTTTGCCTCAAACCGCCCGTTGAAACTCGGCTTCAGGTAAGCAATCTTTGCCGCATTCACAATGGCAGACTTTGAAATACGCAAAAAATTCGTGTGCGCATATTCCTCCTCCAGCTCGTAAAGCTTTTTATGAATCTCATAAACACCCTCCTCCAGATAGGCAAATACCTTGTTGTCCACCGATTCAAAATAAAATATGTCCTTCGGCAAAAGCTTTACGATGCGATCCGCAGCGTATCCGGTCAATCCGTGATCTGATTCTGCTTTCAGCGAATAGATGAGATGCAGCATTTTCTCGTCCAGCACGGCACAGCGGATAATAATCTCATCCTCCTCTCCCGGTCCCGGCGTTTCAATCGTAATTTTCATCGGCTCCTCCTGCTATCGATCCGTCCTCCGTCCATACCGCAGCATGGCAATTCCAACAACCAGGAATATCATACCACAGAAAAATAAAACAATCCATTCCTCCCGGATTCCAATCAGACGGTCAAACACATCCAGGTCGATCCCCATCACAAGCCGGTACTCGTCCGTCAACTCCCCCGGCACATCCACAAACAGCCCGTCCATGATATGCTTCGTCATGATATTGCGGAACATTGCCGTCCCATAGATAATCGGCGTACATTTCATCACATTCCCAATCACCTCGGAGAGCGTACCGATCGGAATGTAAATGCCCCCGAGAAAGCCCACCAGCGTGCCTACCACCGTGCCAAGGCCGCTCCATGCACCCTCCGTCCTTGCCAGCATCGCAACAAAATACATGATCGAGGCATAGGCAAAGGAGTTGACAAAAATCATCCCCATGAGCTGTACATGCTCCCCGGCAGAATAAAGCGCGGCCCCCTGCGCGACGAGATAAGCCTCCGTAATGACAAGGGTAATTGTACAGATAATCACCGATGCGAGCCATGCTGCCGCGATATAGCCTGCCGTGATAATACCCCGGCGGATCGGCGCCGTGTAGATCGCGTTCAGCTTCCCGCTCACCCGATCCCGGATCATAACCGCGTAGCAGGAAAGGGTCACCGTAACTGCATTGATGGAGAGAATGCCCGCGCACGTCCACGCGAGAATCAAAAGCTCCGCATTCTTTTTATCCGCAGCCGCATCCCGCCCCGGAAAGCCCCCGAAAAGCCCGGCCGTATCCTCGATATTCATATCCCCGAGAAAAAATACCATCAGACAGATGACAATGATCATGGAGAGCAGAGAAAAAAATACCGCTCCCCTGTCCCTGAAATAGAGCTTCAAATTGCGTCCCGTAACTGCCAGAAATTGTTCCATCAGTCATTTCCTCCTTCCTGCGCGAGCTTCCTTCCGACTGCGTTTAAAAACACGTCGTCCATGTTTCCCTGAATCACCTCAAAGCCGTCAATGAACGGCTTTACCTGTTCAATCACCGGCAGTGCCGCCATCGTCGAAGCAACCGCAAGCTCCAAAATACCCGCATCGCCTGTCCCGGTCCCATGCGCCGCTCCTCTGCATTTTCTCTGACTTTCCTGCGGTATCTGCGCCGGCTCTTCCCGCCCTTCCTGCGGTGTCCGCGCCGCCTCTTCCCGCCCTTCCTGCAGTGTCCGCGCCGCCTCTTCCCGCCCTTTCTGCGGTGTCCGCGCCTCCGCTTTCTGACTTTCCTGCGGTGTCCGCGCCTTCGTTTCCTGCGGCATCCGTTTCTCCGCTTCCCGTGGCAGCATCAGCCCGCTCCCTGCAAGCTCTGCCAGAAGCCCCGGCTCCTTTTCGGCCCTGTAAAACAGCCGGAGCTTATCCCTCGCAAATTTTTCCTTCAGGGCAAAGGGCGTTCCCTGGGTTACAATATTTCCGCGGTCAAGAATGATGATCTGGTCTGCGCCTGCCGCCTCCTCCATGTAATGCGTCGTCAGAAACACCGCCATTTTTTCGTCCTTCTGCAGCCGGCTGATAATATTCCACACGTCCATCCGCGTTGCCGGATCAAGCCCGGTCGTCGGCTCATCCAAAAACAATATTTCGGGCGTGTGCATCAGTGCCGCGGCAATCTCGCACCGGCGCTTTTGTCCGCCGGAGAGCATCCGGTATTTCTTCTTCATAATATCGCCCAGCTTTAAAATTTCGGCGAGCCGCGCACACTGTCCCCTCGCCTGTGCCCTTGACGCCCCGTGGATGATCCCTCTGCAGATCAGGTTTTCCTGCACCGATAAAATATCATCCAGACAATTTTGCTGATACACGATTCCGATTTTTCTGCGGATCCGCTCATCGTCCTTCCCAAGCTCCTCCCCGCAGATCTCCACATGACCGCTGTCCGGTGCCAGCAGGGTCGCCAGCATATTGATGACCGTTGTTTTCCCTGCGCCGTTAATGCCAAGAAACCCCAGCATCGTTCCTTTTTCCACCGAAAACGAGATATTGTTTACCGCAGTAAAATTACCGTATGTCTTCGTGAGATTCTGAACACGAATGATATCCATATGCTTTCCTCCATTTTGCAAAACGGCCTAAAACCGTTCCTGAATATGGATGCATCATAACAGCCGCGTCCCTTCTTTTCAAGATACCGGAAAGCGAGCTGCGTTTTTTCCGGTATAAGCGGTAAAAGAAGAACGGCAACCTGCACAAAGGAGAGGGCCTTGCAGACTCCTGCAAAACCCTCTCCTTATGTAATAGCTGTCAGGCCATCCGCCTGATAGTCAGCCCTTTAATACAAATTTACTTACGATCTCGTCCATGGATATCGCCTGTGCAGACAATTCCTCACTAGTGGCCGATGTTTCCTCCGCCGTAGCCGAGTTGGACTGCACCACCTCCGAAATGCGGATAATACCCTGATCCGCCTGCTCTATGGAATCGGCCTCCCTTGTCACCATCTCACTGATATCCTTGGAGTTATCTGCAATTGCCTGCATCATCGCAACGGCGTTCATAATGCTCTCCGAGGTCTTTGCCGCCGCCTGATTGCCCTCCTCAATTTTGCTGATGGATTCCTCGATCAGCTGCTTCGTGCTGACCGCGGATTTTGCACTCTGATCAGCCAGATTACGGATTTGGTCGGCAACAACCGCAAAGCCTTTTCCCGCCTCCCCTGCGCGCGCCGCCTCGATCGCCGCATTGAGAGAAAGCAGATTCGTCTGGCTAGCAATATCCTCAATTTCCACAATGATATTGCTGATATTACGTGAGGTTTCGCTGATCTTGCTCATGGCATCCACCATAACCTCCATCTCACTGTGGCTTTTCTTTGCCTCCTGTGCGCACTGTGTGGCCCGTTCACACGCATTATTCGCCTTATCGGTTGTCCGTCCAAGGCTCGATGAAATCTCGGAAACCATCGCCTGAAGCTGTTCAATCGAAGCAGCCTGATCCGTAGCACCCTCCGCGAGCGCCTGGGACGCCTCCGCAAGATTTGTGGAACCGATGGAAACCATATCCGAGGAGCCCTTGATCTCGTTCAGCGATAAGCTGATATCATGATTCATCTTTTCCGTCGCTTCCAGAAGTCCTCTGAACTCACCGACATATTCCTCCTCACAGGATGAATGGATCGCGAAATTTCCTTCGGCCATTTGCCCGAGAAGATCATCCATATCATTGACGATCGTCCGGATCTTTATCGTAGTACTGCTGACTGTTCTTATCATGTCGGCAATCTCATCATCGGTTTTCGTTGCCGGAAACGGCGAGGAAATATCCCCCTGCGCAAATGCGTCCAGCCGCTTCATCAGCTCATGCATCGGGTCTACAATTCCTTTTGCCGTCGTAATGCTCAGTCTGTTCGAGATGAAAAAAGCAACACAGATAAATGCGACAATCAAAATAATCAGGATCACCGCCAGCTTCAGCAGCAGCGCCTGCGACGCATCGCCCTTTTCCACATTGACCGCCATCAATTCGGCAAACGCCTCATCCGCCGCATCATAAAGGGGCGTCAGCTCCTTCGATTCCATTTCCTGCGCGATCGCACTCTGCTCAGGATCGATCGTGTTTCCGATTTCGAGAACCTCCGCATCCTTCACGCAGTAGGCATCCAGCGCATCGCGCATCTTCTTGAACGACGCTTCCCCCTCCTTCGTGACGATCGATTTTTCTATTTCCGCCATGAACTGCTCGATCTCTTCCAGCGACTCTTCATGGGCTGCCATAGCCACTTTAATCTCATCCTCATCCTGATATCCGATCACGGCTCTTGTGGAGCTTCGAATCTCCGCATACTCATTCATGGCAAGCGCAATATGTCCCTGCGGAAAAGCATAGTATGTAAGCGTGTGGTTATATCTGGCTATCATAATGCCCATAACAGCAACTGCTATGACCGCCGCCAAACTTGTCAGGAATAACGTAATGAACGAGCTTTTTCTAAGCCTTTCTTCAATCCTCAGCTTCTGCAAATCTTTAAACATGATTTTTATCCTTTCCGAAAAGAAAAATTGCGCTTTTTGCATACGCACGCAAAAACGGACTACTACTTTTATTATACTCCCTGCTGGGAATTTTACAAGGACAAAAATCGTTTCCAACATACAAATTATGCATCCTGCCAAGGCCTACGAAAGCAGCTGCTTCTCCCACTCCGCTTCCCGAAACCCGATGAGCACCACATTCCCGCTTACGAGCAGCGGGCGCTTTACAAGCATCCCGTTTTCTGCCAGGAGCTTTAACTGCTCCTCCTCACTCATACCGGGCAGCTTATCCTTTAACTGCATATTTTTGTACAGCACCCCGCTCGTATTAAAAAACTTCTTTAACGGCAGGCCGCTTTTCGCATGCCACTCCTTTAGCTCCTCATAAGAAGGCCGTTCTTCCACGATATGACGCGCCGTATATGCCGCATTGTGGGCATCCAGCCACTTTTTTGCCTTCTGGCAGGTGGAACATTTCGGATACTGTAAAAATAACATCGCCTGTTTCCTTTCTGAAAATCCACTTTCACGTAAAGTTTCTGATCCGTTTTAAAGGACAAAAACCTCCACCTCGGACTGCATGCCATCCGCTATATTCCGCAGCTCTCCCGAATTTTGAGCGATGCGGGACATATGCTCTCCCATTTCCATCACAGAGGCAGATACCTCCTGCGTCCCCGCCGCATTCTCCTGTGCGAGGGCCGTCAGATTTTGTACGATCTCCACCACCCCAGCTCTGGTATTATCGATTTTTTCCATTTTTCCGGCAATGCTGCGGATACCTGCTATCGTCTTTTCAACACCGCCATGCATCTCCTCGAACCGGCCTCTCGTCAGTCCCACATTTTCATTCTGATCTGCCATGACCAGCTTCACCTCGTCCATGGTCCGAACCGCCTTCTCGGAATCCTCCATAAGATGCGCGATAATTTCCCCGATCTGCTGTGCGGACTCATTGGATTCCTCCGCCAGCTTCTGAATCTGTCCCGCAACGACAGCAAAGCCGCGGCCCTGCTCTCCCGCCCTGGCTGCCTCGATCGAAGCATTCAGGGAAAGCAGATTTGTCTGCTCCGCAATGGACGTAATCAGCGCCGTCGCCTCTTTAATCTTGACCGCCGATTCATTGGTCGTATTTGTCTGCTCATAGATCAGTTCAATTGCCTGCTGCGCCTTCCGGTTTACCTCATCCATCGTATTCAATGTCGTGGCAGCTACCTCGCTCGAGCTGTACATGCCCTCCGCCATCTCGCGCAGCTCATCCATATGCGAATTGTTCTCTTCGATCATATTTCCCATGAGAACAATATTTTCCATCACCTGCTGTGTCTCCTGCGCCTGTGCCGTAGAGCCCTTCGCCATTTCCTGCACGGACTGCTCGATCTGCTTCACCGCCTCGAAAACCAGATCCGTATCCTCATTGAGCAAGTGCGAGGTCTCCTTCACCGTCTCGCTGTGCCCCTCAATCCGGCCGATCACGCCGCTCAGATGTCCCCGCAGCGTATCCACGGCCCGGCTGATCGCCCCGGTTTCATCCCTCTTTGCGCTCAGCTTTTCCTGTCCGGCATCCTCCCTGAAATCCAGCTCCGCAAACTTCATTGCAATCCTTGCAATATGCTTGAGCGGCCTGACGATCGCATCACAGATAAAAAATACGATCACCATACAGATCACCATCACAATACCGCCCCAGAATATGGAAATCAGCACGATCTCGTCCGAGGATTTCATATTGCCGGTGGAGGATGACAGCGCCGCGTCCTCGTCAGCCGTAATAACAAAAATATAGGAGCCGTCCTCCGTCACACTGTAAGCAGCATATTTGCGCGCCCCCTGATATGTATATTTAATAGCAGAGGTCTCCTTCGGAATATTGCCCCGCTGAATCTCTGTAACCGCAGCGGTCACCGCCTCGTTTTCCACCGGTGTACCGATCTTCTCGGCGGTAGGATGATAGCACATCATGCCGTTTTGGTCTACGATATAGGCATAGGAGCCTTCCATACCCATAATATCCAGGCCGCCTACCATCTCTTCCCAAAATGCCACATCCGGCTCCGTTCCCGTCTCCGCTAGATCCGCGATGCGGATATTCATCGTTTTCTGATAGGAATCCGCCATATCCTCCATATAGCAGAGCACCATATCCTTAAACTGCTTCCTTGAGCGCGAACCGAAAATAACGATCTGCGTAATACTTACGACTACGATTGCAAGCATCGCTATAAAAATGATTCTGGCCCGAATCGAACGAAGCGCTGATATTCCCAGCTCCTCCCCTCCGTTTTTCAATCCCGCTTTGTCCCGCCTTTGCGTTGTTTTACCTTGTTCCATTGCCTTTCTCTCCTATATTTTAAGTATATTTCATTTACTATGATGCATTTTCACACCATAGTTTACGTTCATAATTATAAAATTAAAACAGGTATAAAATATTTGAAAAACCAGATAAAGTAGAATTTTGTAAAATCAATTTCTTTCATTTTACCATTCATCTTGCGAAAGTCAATATCTATTTATCAGAACAATATCGGTCAAGTTTTCACAATGTTACTATGCACGGCCCGCAAGCCGCTCATAGTAACATTCGGGGCGTTATTTCAAGTTCTGTTTCGCAGCAATCGCCCCTTACAGACATGCGAAAGCAGTCTGCACCCAAAAGCGCAGACGCCGCAGCTGCGCAGGCAAGCAGGTTTAACAAATAATCCGCGTCCTACCCGGGTATGAAAAGCACCTGGCCGATGCTCAGATTATCGCTGGTCAGACCATTCAGATTTTTAATTTCACGAACTGTCGTACCGTATCTCTGCGCCAACAGCCAAAGCGTATCCCCTGCGCGAACCGTATACTCAAGGTACGTGCCGCCCCCGCTCTGCGCCGCCGGAATTTTAAGTATCTGACCGATGCTCAGATTTTCACCGGTCAGGCCGTTCAGCTTCTTGATCGCGTCTACCGTCGTATTGTACCTCTGCGCGATCAGCCAAAGCGTATCCCCCGCGCGGACAACATACGTTATGGTGCCCCCGCCAGTTCCCGTGCCTGGCACAATGATCTGATCCGCTCCCAGATAGGTATTATAAAGTGCCTGCCAGGTGAGCGGCCCCACAATACCGTCAGGAACAAGCCCCGCCGCCCGCTGGAATGCCGCAACCGACTGCTGCGTATTCGGCCCGAACTTACCGTCCTGCGCCGGAGCCGGAATCGACGCATTAAATTCAGCCGCCATATTTAATAAATACTGCAGCGTGACCACATCCTGCCCCGACGAGCCAATGCGCAGAACGGACCCCGGCGGAACCGTCCCGATCCCGAGGGAGGTACCCTCACTGTCCAGCTCGGCAAGCCGGGTCACGGAAGTATACAGATAAGAAAGCTTATTCCAGGTAGCCTTCCCTACCACACCGTCCGATGCCAAACTAAAAATACTCTGAAATTTGGTGACCGCCGCCCTGGTGCTCTCGCCGAACACACCCGCCTGATCCGTGATTGCAGGAATGGCGGGATAATTGCGGCGGATTCTCTGTAAATAGCTCTGGACCGTCTGCACGTCCAGCCCGACGCTTCCCGTCCGCAGCGCAGTCCCCGGATAGGAGGTCAGAACACCGGTAATAATATTTGTCTCCGCGATCTCAACATCCTTCGGATAGTAGGAGCGCAGAATCTGCAGGGCACTGCGCCCCTGCTCAGCCAGCGTCACCGTCCCCCACTGGGACAGGCCGGCGCAGGTTGTGGTAGTTCCGTTGCAGAACGACGTAAAGTAAGGCGCGTTCTGTCCCTTCCTTCGGACAAATTCATTAAATATTTCATCTGTGATCCGGCTTATGGATTCATAAATGTTCCGCCCCTGCACAAAATACTGGTCGTAGGCAGTGTTATTTGTTATGTCAAAGCTGTAGCCCCGGCTCCGATACCATTCCGTGAAAATACGGTTCAGTGCAAAGGTGATAATCGCATAAATATTTGCCCTTAAAGCCGCGTCCGGCCACGTGGGATAGATTTCACTGCTGGCAACGTTTTTCACATAGTCTGGAAAGGACACCTGCACATTGGACGCTGCGGCAGCGGGCCGGCCCAGGTGCACCGTAATGGGATTCGGGATGACCACCTGGCGGAGCACCCGGGATGCCGCCTCCTCATCCGGGCCCTCCTGACTGCGCTTTCCGGGCATGGAGACGGCGGGCACGCCGATCTGAATTTCCGTGACGGTCGGGGTACGCTGCTCCTTTCCCATAGGAATAAATGCCAGCGGCTGAATGGCTGTCTCTCCCTCCAAAATCGGAATACCCACAACGTGAATCGTATTGAAGCCCTCCGCACGCGCAAGCAAATCATAGCCAAGATAGGGCGTGCCGACATAATCCGGGTTCAGGGACAGGGATTTATCTAAGGTTTCTAACACAAGCTTTTCCGTCTCACCGCTCTCATCCGTTGTCACATGGTAAACGCGCTTCTCATGCTCATCCATAATCCAGATCTGTACCCCGCTGAGGGGAAGCGCATTGTGGGCTGCCCGTGCCTGCACGATTAAATAACCGGTAGCCATAAATATTTCCTCCTTCAGATCATTTCGGTAGGAATTGTTTTGGGGCATTCCGGTCATTGCCGTCTTCTGGCCGCAGGATTACCCCGCACAATTCCCTGTATAATATAAATATGCGTATTGGCTTTCCGATGTCCCCGCCTTTGAAAAGAAAACATCTTATGCTATAATTGCGAAAACCGCTCCCGATCGCAGAAAGTGAGGAAAACGTATGACAGATTTTGAAATTACAACCTTTGATTATTCTTCCGGTGATTATGACAGCTGGGAGCTGCCCTTTGATTACCATTGCCTGTATATTCTGAAAAACGGCAAAGAAGCTTATATTGGTGAAACAAAGGATCCGCTGCAGCGCAGTAAAGATCATAACCGGCTGCGGGATTTGTGCTCGCAATATTCTTTTAAACGCATCCATATCCTGACAGGGGAAGCCTTTGAAGAAACCCCCGCAAAGCATTTTGAAACCCTGCTCATTCAGCTTATGAGAGCCGACGGTAAATTTATGGTTGTCAACCGGGCTCTGCCGCCTGTGCGGCGGATACGCCTGGATGTGGACTGCGAAGGAAAAACCGGACATACCTGATATACAGATCGAAAACACCGGTATCTTTTGGAATAAGCAGACCGTCGGCTGGCTGCGAAACCAGTCATCCAAAGAAGAAATGGGAAGTATTTATACGCTCCCGGGACTGGATTTAAACTATGCCGCAGTAGTCATCGGGCCGGAGCTTTATTATGATCCAGCGGACAATCGGATAAAAGTCGACCGCTCTCATTTATATGACAAAACGGTTAAAGTAAATACATCGGATGAAGATTTAATAACCTATGTTTTAAATACTTACGGTGTATTTATGACGCGCGGCATCATGGGTACCTATGTTTATGCCTGCGATAAGAACCTGAGAAAATATCTGCAGAAATATATTCCTCCTGCCACAAAGCAGCACGGCGGCTTTCAGGGTTAGCCGGAATCGCCTGAGGCTGCGCCCTTCCGGATATTCCACTCCTATGGCCTTTCGCAGATGTCCGTAAAACTCCGTGTGTCCGATACCGGCAAGGGTTCTAAATTTTCCATTATGCTCCCTGCAAGATAACACATGACAGTCTGAAATGTCCGAGTCTTGTAACATTTCAGCCGCATTTTTTATGCCGCTTCGGACATCTCTGTGACATTTGAATTTTATAATGTTCTTATCAGCAGGCAGAAGACCTTGAAAGGAGCATTTGATTATGAGTGTACTACAAGCAATTGAACTGAAAAAGTATGATAACAGTGGGCCGGATACTCCTGCGTCCGGCAGCGTCTTTTTCCGCGGGGATGAGCTGACGCAAAAGTGCGGCGAGGAGCTGACCATCTTCCGTCGCCGCAGCATCGGCTTCATCTTCCGGAGCTATAACCTTGTCCCGATCCTGAATGTCTATGAAAATATTGTTCTGCCCGCGGCGTTGGACGGCGACACGGCAGACAAGAAGTTCATGGACAGGATCCTAAGGATTGAGGTTGGCAGGATTGTGGGATAAAGGAGGTAGCGGACATGACATGGCCTTTTGAAAATGAAACCGGATCCATTGTGAAAAAACTTGCAAAACGCAGTCTCGCAAGTGAGAAGCGCCGGAACCTGATGGTAGTGATCGCCGTCGCCCTGGCGGCGTTCCTGATCTGCTTTACAGCGATTCTGTCAGCTTCTCTTACGCAGAACCAGCGTAATCAGGTAGCCGACACCTATGAGGCGGTCTTCACCGGCGTGGAGGCGTCCGATGTGACGGCGTTGAAAGACCTGCCGGAGCTGGCCCGGGTGGGCGAATACTATCTGCTGGGGCAGGAGCATTCCGGGCAGGGATACAACGCCTCCTATGTGTACTGCGACAGCGACATGCTCTATATTGCCCGCAGCCAGATGGAGCTGGTAAAAGGAGCGCTCCCGGTACAGGCGGATGAAATCGCTGTCAGTGAATATTTTCTCTCCGCGTACGGTTTGGGCGCCAAAATCGGCGAGACGGTTCGCTTGGATACCGAGAGCTTTCATGGCGACTATACCGTGACCGGCATCCTGTCTAATTTGGGAGAAAAGGAAACGAATATATGTGCCATTGCCGTGTCCAAAACGGCCTTGACGCAGTGGGCCGGGTTTGACCCCGCAGGATACCGCGCCTATGTGCATTTCAAAAATGACAGGCAGCTTGACCAGGAGACCATGGCTGCCCGCTGCCGGGAGATTGCCGCACAGTTTGGCTCTGCGCATGTAGGGATGAACAGCAATTATTTTGCTTCTAACTCAAAGTCTATTGACTTTGTGACTGTTTTCGGTATAGCCGCCCTTGTGCTTGCCGGCGGATATGTAGTCATCCAGAGTATTTTCCGTATCTCTGTGAACGACAAAATACAAAGCTATGGACAGCTCCGCACCATCGGCGCAACACCCAGACAGATCCGGCGCATCGTGAAAAAGGAGAGCGGTCGGCTGGGCGGTATTGGAATCCTGATGGGTGTCCTGCTGGGTGTGGGCGGCGGCCTGCTCCTGTTTCCCAAAGGTTTCCATGGAGGTTATTATGGGGTAGCCGTACTTCTGACCGTGATGGTCTGCTGGTTCATGGTATCCATATCAGTTCATAGACCGGTCAAAATAGCTGCCAATATTTCACCGTTGGAGGCAATGCGTTTTTCCGCAGGTCAGGAAAAGGTACACAACAGAAAGAAACACCGGAAACTAAGTCCCGTATCTATGGGATTTGCAAATTTTGGGCGAGACCGCAAGAAGTCAGTGAGCATTGCAGTGTCCCTAAGCCTGGGCGGAATCCTTCTTCTGGTGGTGTCTTCCATGGTCCTGACCCGGTCGCCGGAGCAGGCTGCAAGGCTGTTTTTCCCGGACGGGGATATAAAGATATATCTGTCCTCAGAGCAGCCGGAGGAAGAAATCATGGCTGCGGGCAATCCGCTGGACGAAAACTTAAGGCAGGAGATCCTTTCTGTGGATGGGGTGACGAACGTGCTGGTCACCCGCCGGTCTCTGCACGGCAAATTTAGAACTTCCGAAAGCGCGGAGGCCGGTATGTGCGACATGCTGACGGACTCGAACCGCATGGATGTAGAAGCTTCACTGGTATCCGGCGCCATGCCGGCGGATGCCCACAGCATTCTCCTGAGTACGGGCTATCAGAAGCGCCATGCCGACATGGATGTTGGAGCTGCCATGGAGCTGGTCCTGGGCCGGGAAACGGTGACAGTTGTCGTATCAGGACTGTTCGATGGGTCGAAGATGGCAAACGGACATGGTGCGCTTGCCATGGACTCGGCGGCCCTGTTCGCGCCGGAGGAGCTGTTTTGTGAGATATATCCTGAAATCGAAAGCTTTGACTACTCCTGGAGCATTGTCAGCGACCCGAAGAAAGCAGCGTTTGTGGAAAGCAGTCTGCAGGGACTGGTAGCGGGCCGCAGCAATCTCGGAATAGATACCATAGCAACACATATCGAATTTGAGAAGATGCAAAGCAGCATTGTTTTTGGAAGCCTGCAGGCTCTTTCCTGGCTGATCTTTCTGTTTGGCGTTATCAATCTGATCAATACGACGCTTTCCAACCAGATGTCCCGAAAGCGGGAGAACAGTATCCTGCGCTCGGTTGGCCTGACCGGGAAGCAGCTGTGCCGGATGAATGTCACCGAGGGGATGTGTTATGCGCTTTTTGCGGCGCTTACAGTCTTGCTTCTGGGACTGCCGCTTTCCGTGGCAGTCTGTGCGGATGTCAGCAGGAAATCCTTTGCCGGTGTGGTTGTCCCATATCAGTTTCCGTTCCTGCAAATGGGACTGTTCCTCCTTGTGCTGTTTGGTATGGAGGCAGTCCTGTCCGTCTGGATGGTACACAGGCAGAAAAAGCAGTCTCCGGTTGAGCAGATGCGGGCACAAAATTGAAATGCCCAGATAAAATTTTCTGAGTGATTGATGAATTTTTATACAGCATTTCGCGGCAGCCGATATACATTTCACAGCAATGAAATTGTTTTGGCATTTCAAAATGGCTATAATAAAGCATCAGTCTGCGTCAGCGGCAAAAGACTTTCTTTTGCCGCTGACGATAGCATACACGATTCTTTCGTTATCATATCAGGCGAAATCAAATGCTCATTTCATTCGCGCCTGATTTTTTGCTGACATGATATAACGGCGGGGAGGCGGCACATTGATCCGTATTGCAATCTGTGATGATGAAAAACACATGTCCGATCATA
>CAJUSH010000003.1:103758-104492 GCA_910589045.1 uncultured Eubacterium sp. | reverse complement strand
ATGTTATTGGATGCAGCAGAAAACATTGCCAGGCAGCATTGCAATAAAATATATCGGGATGTCTGCTTAAACAGCGACTACGGACCTGCCCGGAGGTTCTACATAAAAAAGGCTATATTCCTGATGGAAAGGGCGTGTATTATATTTTATACTTTCTCCAAGCTCAAAGCAACGGTGGATCGCATCCATTTTGACTTCGATGGGAGGGTTGCGGGGATGCGCCACTGTATTGGTATGATCCAATACCTTTCTCGGCGGCTTTTGGACGCCCTCGTTTTCAATCCATGTATAGAGTGCCCTTCTGGTTGGATAACCCAGTATGCGTATGGTTGTGGTTACAGAACCGCACTGATGATAAACCTGTAATGCAATATCGATTTTGTCCTGAGAATACATAGTGTTCCAGCTCCTTTCGGAGTCCGTGGAAGTCCAGTTTTTTGTCCGCACCCCCTCTCATATTGACAATAGCATTTGGCACTCCTGCATGGAAATATATGCCTTTTTCCCTGTCCTCGACTATTATCTGCTCTTTTTGGCTCTCAATCTGTGCCTTTTTCTTCGCTTTGGTGCGTTCCTCATATTCTTTCTGTTTCCCACTGGCTTTCCGTTTCAGATGATTCTGATGAAGCTTATCCTTTCTCGCTTCATTCTTCCGCATTTCTTCCAGTTCTTCGGGTGTAGGCTCTTTCTCCGCCATAGTCGGCGGTATGTATTCCCCGATAAAGTTAAAATAA
>CAJUSH010000003.1:0-103748 GCA_910589045.1 uncultured Eubacterium sp. | reverse complement strand
TGTACCATATTTTTTAAAATATTACAAAGTAGAAATTAAATTGAAATAAGTTACGAACTGATATATTTGAACTATTTTTGATAGGTCAACCTTCAGTTTGATCATGATCATAATTTTTGTGAAGATTCGTCTATAAATTTATCCGGTATGGTAATAATCAGCTTTTTATTTTACTCAATCAACCGATCCAGCAGCGCGTTCCGATGGTTGATAAACATCTCCGTTACCTGATAGCTGTCCGTTTCTTCATAGCTGCACGGATGAATCAGACCGGAATCAAAAGTCAAAATAGCGGCGCCCGGGATTCCGAGCAGAATCGGAGAATGGGTGGCAATGATAAATTGAGAGCCGTTTTTCGCGCAGTTGTATATTTCCATGAGAAGCGTCAATTGTCTGGAAGGGGAAAGCGCCGCTTCCGGTTCGTCAAAAATATAGAGCCCGTTTGCACTTAGCTGGCTTTGGGCAATCGAAAGAAAGCTCTCACCATGTGATATTTCATGGTATAGCTTGGAAGGATGGAGGGCATCCGAATATTCCATTTCTTTTGTAGCCACATTGTAAAAGCTTTCGGCCCTCAAAAAATAGCCGTGGGATGCCTTTCGGTATCCCTTTGACAGTCGAATGGCTCCGTAAAGATCAGAATGGGAGTCATAGGTGGAAAAATTATAATTTTTTGTCCCGCCTTCGGGATTGAAGCCATAGGATACAGCAATCGCTTCCAGAAGCGTCGATTTTCCGCTTCCGTTCTCACCTACAAAAAACGTGATAGGGTTTTCAAATTCCAGCCGGTCAAGACTGCTGATCGACTCAATGCTTCTCAGATAGCTGGAGGGATCGATTTGATCCCAGTTGATTGTGATTTCCCGGATAAATTGATTGTTCATAATCTGTCTCTCTTTTCTTTATGGTTCAAATTTCCTAAAAAACTTATGCTCTTTCTTAGCTTTGATTCACAGTTTATCAAACCAGTGTTCGAATTGCAAGATATACCTTTGATCGGCTTTTTTCAATGCATACTTATAATTTTATCCATAATAAACATTTTATCAATAGACTTCCTTTTCTGATTTTTTGGTTTATAATGTTTGTATCGTTCAGATTATATTTTGAACAGGCGAAAAAGAATATGAGGGATTGAAGGAGCCGAAAATCATGGATAAGCTGTTATTATTAGAGGATGACGAGGGTCTGACGGACGGGTTGACATACTCGTTGAAGAAAAACGGGTTTGAGGTCGAGACTGCTCGTACAGTCGAAGAGGCAATGGCGCTGTTAAGGGGAAAAAGGGATTACAGGCTGTTGCTTCTCGACGTTACACTGCCAGACGGAACCGGATTTGATGTTTGTGAAAACGTGAGAAAAAACGGAAATCAAATACCGATTATATTTTTAACCGCATCGGATGAAGAGGTGAACGTAATCCGGGGATTGGACGGCGGAGGTGACGATTACATCACAAAGCCGTTTCGGTTGGGGGAGTTATGCTCTCGTATCCGGGCACTTTTGCGCCGGACAGGAGAAGCGGACAAAAAGGAGACGACGAAAATATCAGGCGGCAATTTGATGATTGACCTTTCGGAAAGCCGCGTGTTTTTAAAAGGAAATCCTTTGGAGCTTACAGGCGGTGAATACCGACTGCTCGTTTTGTTCCTGCGGAATCAGGGACGGATTTTGACAAGGGAATACATTTTGAATGAGTTGTGGGACAATACGGGAGATTTTGTGGATGATAACACGCTTTCGGTTTACGTGAGGCGCCTGCGGGAAAAAATCGAGGAGCATCCGTCCCGTCCCCGGTATCTGCTCACCGTCCGTGGCTTTGGTTATCAGTGGAAGGAGGAAGCATGAGTCTGTATCGGGATAAGCTGACACGCCGATTTTTTCTGTTTTTATCGGTGCTGGTCGCAGGGATGCTTTTGGCAGGAATTTTGGAATGCGGCAGGCAGGTTCGCGCGGCAAAACATATGATTTATTCTCATGACAGTGCGGTTGCCGGCTCGCTCATCGCGCAGGGCGTGCCGGAGGAGATCGTGGCATCTGCTCTTACAAGCAGGGAATACAGCGCTTCGGGAGCGGATTTTTTGGAAAAAATCGGTGTGACGGAGCAGACTAAGGTGCGGTTCCTTCCGTTTTTAGCTTCTTTCTCCAAAAACATCTGGTGGGAGCTTTTTGCATTTTTGGTCTTTTTTTCTGTTCTTCTTTTCCGGGGAGCGTTTGTTTTGTTTCAGAAGCAGGAACGGCTCTTTGAGGACGCGGCGGCGACCATCCGAAATTTTATGGAGGACGACGATTCCTGCCATCTGCCGCAGCTTGAGGAGGGCGCGGTTTATGAAATGTTTTCCGCGGTCGAGCAGCTCCTTACGATGCAGCGGGCAAAAAACGAGACGGATCAACAGGCAAGGCAGTTTTTGAAGCATACGATCTCGGATATTTCCCATCAGCTGAAGACACCGCTTGCGGCTTTGTTTATGTATCAGGAGATCATAGAAGAGGAACCTGAGAATACGGAAGCAGTAAAGGAATTTTCTGTGAAGATTAGAGCCGCTCTGACACGTATAGAGCGGCTGATTCAGTCATTGCTTAAAATTACGCGTCTGGATGCGGGGAGCATTGTTTTTGAAAAACGGTACTACCAGGCCTTTGAGGTCGTCTGGTATGCCCTGGATGAGCTTGCAGTGCGCGCCGGGGTGGAGGAAAAGGAGCTTGTAGTAGAAGGAGACGGGGAGGAGCTGCTTGTGTGCGATCTGGAATGGACGGCACAGGCCATTGCCAATCTGGTGAAAAATGCGTTGGATCATACAAAAAAAGGAGATCGCATCTGTGTTTCGTGGGAACGCTCGCCGGATATGCAAAGGCTTCGGGTTGCAGATGATGGCTGCGGGATTTCTGATGAGGATATCCATCATATTTTCAAGCGTTTTTATCGGAGCAGACATTGTGCGGATGCACAGGGCATCGGTCTTGGGCTTCCGCTGGCAAAGGCGATTGTCGAAGGACAGGGCGGTGTGCTCTCTGTTGAAAGCCATGTGGGGGAGGGAACGGTATTTACGGTTTCCTTACCTTACGAAATCGTAAGCTGAAATTCATCGGATTGTAAGCTTGCTTTGTTAGTCTGTAGGAGAAGGAGGTAACGTTTCATGGAAATTCTAAACGTACGGCATTTATGTAAAACCTATGGAAAGGACGAGGCAAGGGTAGACGCTTTAAAAGATGTTTCCTTTTCTCTGAAAAAAGGTGAGTTTGTGGCAGTGATCGGGGAATCCGGCTCGGGAAAGAGCACGCTGCTCAACTGCATCGGTGCGCTGGATCTGCCGACCTCGGGGACGGTCTGGCTTGACGGGGAAAATCTATTTTCACTGGATGAGGAGAAGCGTACAATCTACAGAAGGAGAAATATCGGGTTTGTGTTCCAGTCCTTCCAGCTTGTGGCGGAGCTGGATGTGGAACAAAATCTCATGTTTCCCCTGCTTTTGGATTATCAAAAGCCTGACCCGAAGAAAATTGACGAGATGCTTGAGGTGCTTGGCTTAAGCGGGCGGCGCCACCATCTTCCGGGAGAATTAAGCGGCGGGCAGCAGCAGCGCGTTGCCATCGGGCGGGCGCTTATCACAAGGCCGAAGCTGATACTGGCGGATGAGCCGACCGGAAATCTTGACAGCAAAAACAGCCAGGATGTGATGGAGCTTCTTGTGCGGGCTTCAAGGGAATATCAGCAGACGATTTTAATGATCACGCACAACCGAAATCTCAGTAGCTCGGTTGACCGGGTGCTCCGTGTAAGGGACGGCGTGGTAACGGATTTGGGAGGGAATGCAGATGAAAAGCTATCTTGACCTGGTTCCAATTACGGCTAAAATCCACAGAAGGAAAAACCGTATGTCTGTTTTTTGTATTGTATTAGCCGTGTTTCTGGTGACGGTGATATTCGGAATGGCGGATATGTTTATCCGGAGTCAGATTTTGTACGCAAAAAAGGAGGGCGGGGAGTGGCATATCGGTATTCAGAAAATTACCGATGAGGAAGCGATGCTCGTTTCGGCACGCCCGGAGGTAAGCGCGACGGCACGCTATGGTGTTTTGAATTTCAGAGGAGATGACGGCTATTTTTTATCCGGAAAAGACGCCATTCTTGTTGGCTGTGACGAGAGCTACGTCACGGACATCGCCCATTGTATGACGGAGGGGAATTTTCCGCAGTCCGAGAGCGAAGCGGTGGTTACGGAGAATGCCATGAACAGGCTCAAGCTTCAGATCGGTGATACGCTTGTACTTGATACACCGGGCAAAACAGTGACCTATACGATTTCCGGGTTTACCGAAAACGCGATCAAAACATCAAGCGAGGATTCCTACGGCGTATTTTTGACGACAGACGCATTCCGAAAATTTTTTAGCGGGAAAGAGAGCAATGAGCTGGAGGATTATGACAGTGCGCTCTATGTAAAATTTTCGGAGCATATGGGAATACAGCATACGATCAGGGATTTGAAGGAGCAGCTTGGATTTTCCGACGATCAGGTGATTGAAAACAGTAAGCTGCTGGGACTTACCGGGGAAAGCAGAAATGAGTTTATGCTTCGGATTTACGGTGTGGGGGCCATTCTGTTCGTGCTCGTATTGATTGCAGGAATTTTCATGATTACGGGAAGCATAAATAGTGACGTCGCCCAGCGAACGGAATTTTTCGGAATGGTGCGCTGCATCGGAGCGACGAAAAAGCAGATAAAAAAGCTCGTTCGAAAAGAAGCTGAATCCTGGTGCATAAAAGCGATTCCGTCCGGCGTGCTTCTCGGTGTGGTTTTAATTTGGGTGCTGTGCGGCGTGCTTCGGGTTTTAAGTCCTGTTTATTTCGGGGAGCTGCCTTTGTTTGAGATAAGCATCCCAAGTGTCGTATCAGGTGTTTTAGTCGGTATACTTACGGTCTATTTTGCCGCTTTATCACCTGCAAAGAGGGCTTCTTATGTATCTCCGCTCGCTGCGGTTTCGGGAAATGCAGGCAGCATCATGCGTGTGAAAAGGGCTGCGCGGACAAAATTGTTCAAAATTGATACGGCGCTGGGCGTGCATCACGCGACAGCGGGAAAAAAGAATTTTATTCTTATGGTAGGCTCATTCGGGATCAGTATCGTTTTGTTTCTCTCGTTTTCTGTGGCGGTTGATTTTATGCATCATGCCCTGACACCGCTGCGTCCCTCTGCTCCGGATATTTCCATCGTGAGCAGGGATGAAGCCTGTCTGGTTGATGAAGCGCTTATGGAGGAGCTGAAAAATCATCCGATGGTAAAGCGGGCATACGGTCGGATGTTCGCATATGATGTCCCGGTCAAGATAAACGGGAAAAAGAAAAATATAGATTTTATATCTTACGAAACATATCAATTTAACTGGGCAGAAAATGATTTGGTAGACGGATCCCTGGATAAAGTCCAGGATGAGGAGCTGACTGGGGCATGCGTATATTTTGAGACAGGAAGCATAAAGGTCGGCGACACGGTAAAAATCGCAGGAAGCGGGGGTAAAAAGCTTTCCGTTGTGGGAATGCTCTCCGATGTACCCTTTGATCAGGGGAAGGCGGACGGGATCATCGTCTGCTCGGAAAAGACGTTTCGTGAGTTGACCGGGAGTAAGGGCTATACGGTGATTGATTTGCAGTTATCAAGCCGCGCGCAGGATATAGACGTGGAAGAAATATACAATAAGTCCGGTGAAAAATACAAGTTCTCGGATAAGAGAAGCTCAAACCAGAGCGTTCGGGGTGCCGGGTATTCTTTTTCGATGTGTGTTTACGGCTTCCTTATTCTGATCGCAATGATTACGGTATTTCATATTGTAAACAGTGTCAATATGAGCGTTTCGGCACGCATCAAACAATACGGCGCGTTCCGGGCGATCGGCTTAAGCCAGCGCCAGCTTGTAAAAATGGTTGTTGCGGAGTCCTGCTCCTATGCGCTGACGGGATGCATGGCTGGATGCGTGTTCGGGATTTGTCTAAACCGCCTGATGTTTGAAATTCTTATTACCTCACATTGGGGTCAGGCTTGGGAGATGCCCTGGAGCCGGATGCTTTTAATCGTCGCGGTTGTATGCTTTGCAACGTCTCTTTCGGTGTATGGTCCGATAAAGCGGATACGAAACCTCTCTATTGTAGATACCATTAACGCACAGTAAAAATATTTACCTTTCATCTGATGTCATGGCCTGCGCTTTCGCTCGTGTTACTGCTTACTCCGTGACCAGTAACCGCTCATTACCAGCAGAATCTTTCGACGTACAAAAAGTATTGTAAATTCAAAAAATGTATAGTAAGATATTCACAGGCTGTAGAGACTTTGTCTGCGCATGAGGCCTTCGGAAAACACATACAGACAAAGTAGATGGAGGTATTTTTATGGAAAATGAATTTCAAAAGAAAAAAACGGATACCAGGGGAAAAAACAAGCCGGCAGGCTTAATCCTGTTTTCTTCCCTGGCGATTCTGCTCCTTTTCATCGGAGAGCTTTACGTGATGGTGGTGATGGAGGAACCGCTGCTCGAGGTCGCGCTTGTGGGAGTGGCGGTTCTTGTGTTTGCTTATCTGGACATCTCCTCGGTCATTAAATGGATCCGCATAAACGAGGAGGAGCAGGAGGAACAGTATGCCGGAATGCTCAAGGCAGAGAAGGCTTCCTATCTTCTGATCCGCAAATACTTTGATGAGATTGAAGAGCAGCTTGCCCTGATGGAGGACAAGGTTTCCGATCCCTTCCAGGAGATTGTCGCTGCGCAGAAGGCTACTGCAAAGGTGACGATCAACCGCAATAAGGAAAATACGGATGCGCTCATGAATTCCAATGACAAGCTTCTTGATATTATCTTCGGTATGGAGAGCAAGATTGAGGAAATGTCCGGTATTCTTTCAGGTGTCAGCCAAGGCGATTCCAGAGAGACAAACACCGAGCTGGTGCAGAAGCAGATTGAAATGTCAAACCAGATGAGGGAGCTGGAGCTGAATTTAAAAAATGAAATTTTTCAGGCCGTGAGCAAGCTGTCAAATGTTTCGCCTCAGGTTGTGATGGCACCCTCCCAGGTGATGCCGGCGGCCCAGACTCCTCCAGCCGATCCGGCGCCTTTGGGGGATCTGGATATCGGAGATTTGGGCAGCCTTGGAGATCTGGAGGATTTCGCAACGCTTGAAGCGGATGTTTCGATGGGAGAGATCGCCGAATTGGAGCCGGAAGGGGCAGTGGAGCCGGAACCCTCAGCCGGGCTGGAGCCGCTCTCCGAATTGGGACCGATAGACGAACCGGAGCCTCAGGTGCTGCCGGATCTTGATTTGGGCGGGGAGCCTTTGCCGGACCTTGGCTTGCCGGAGGAAGCGCTGCCGGACCTTGATTTGACCGAGGCATCTTCGCCTGGTCTTGACTTGTCGGAGGATGTCTTGCCAAAGACCGATTCTACAGCAGAGCCTTTGCCGGATCTTGATGCGGCAAAGGAGCCGATGCCGGAAGCTGCATCCGAGCCGCAGCCGGAAGCTGAACCGGAACCTGAGCCTGCGCTGCCGCCGATGCCCGATCTTTCCGATCCTGACCGGGATTTAAGCTCGGATGAACTGGACGGGCTGCTTGCGAGCATTGCCGCCGAGGAGGCGTCCCTTTCACCCAAGCCGGAGCCGATACCCGAGCCCGAGCCGGAGAAGAAGGAGCTGCCGCCGATGCCGGATCTCTCCGATCCGAACCGCGCAATGAGCCCGGATGAAATCGCCGCTTTGTTTGCAAATCTGGGGTAATTTTGCAAAGAAATTACACGCAGAAAAAAATATGAAATTTTTTCAAAAAAGTACTTGCATTTTTCATCTCAACGGTGTATACTATGTCTTGTGTTGAGATGAACAAGCGCCTCTAGCTCAGCTGGCAGAGCACCTGACTCTTAATCAGGGTGTCCAGGGTTCGAACCCCTGGAGGCGCATTTAAAAGGATTGTTTCCAGACTGTAGAAGGTCTTGGAAACAATCTTTTTTTGTTGATACCAGGAAAATTCCAAAAATGTGTTTTAAAGTGTCTCCGACAGTGTTATAGTAAAGTTATCAAATTATTTTTAGGAGGAACTTTGTTATGAGATATGAGATAATCGGCGATACAATGCCGGCAGTAGAGGTAGTCTTTGACCGTGAAGGAGAATGCATGTACACACAGTCCGGCGGAATGGCGTGGATGAGTGAGGGTATATCGATGGATTCCAACATGCGGGGCGGGCTCGGAAAAAGCATCGGAAGAATGTTTTCCGGTGAGTCTCTTTTTATGGCGACCTACAAGGCAGAGCGTCCCGGTGCATCCATTGCATTTGCTTCCACTGTTGCAGGAGAGGTGCTTCCGGTGGATGTCGGTGCCTGCGGCGGATTGATCGCACAAAAGGGTGCATTTCTCTGCTCCGAGAATTCGGTAGAATTAAGCGTTGCTTTTACGAAGAAGCTCTCGGCCGGATTTTTCGGCGGTGAGGGCTTTATCCTTCAGGATATTCACGGAAAAGGAATGGTTTTCCTGGAAATCGACGGAAATAAGGTTGAAAAGACGCTGGCTCCGGGAGAGGTGATTAAGGTGGACACCGGAAATGTGGTTGCGTTTGAAAAATCCGTCAATTACGAGATCGAGACGGTCAAGGGCCTGAAAAATATCTTTTTCGGCGGAGAGGGTATGTTCCTCACAAGGCTTACCGGTCCGGGACGCATAATTTTACAGACACAGAACTTTAATGAGTTTGCCGGAAGGATCTCGCGCTTTATTCCTTCAAAATAAAGAGGGGGAGGCTGTATGCAGAAATTTTCTATGATAGCCGGCATGATCGGCTCATCCGATGGCCCTACGTCCCTCTTTCTGGCCGGGGAGCTTGGCATGGGGTGGTTGAGCCTGATGGGATTGATCCTTGTGGCTCTGCTGCTTCTTCCTAATATTTTATTCACTGTAAAAAAGCAGGAGACAACCGGTTGCTATATAAAAGGCTGGGTGGACCAGGTGGAAAAGGTGACGCGTATCACGACGATGCTGCTCATGATTTTTCAGCTTGGTGTATCGGCGGAGGGCTTTTCCTCCATTGGGGCGTTTTTTCTGTATGTGTTTGGAAATGCGGTTTTGGTAATTATCTATTGGATACTCTGGATATTATATAAGAGAAGGCAGACCCTGAAGCGCAGGCTGATTCTGGTGGAAATTCCATGCATCGTTTATCTGCTGTGCGCCGTGACCCTCCACCACTGGCTTTTGCTTGTGAGTGCGGTTATTTTTGCGGTGAGCCATACCCATGTACAGCAGGAAAAGATGAAGCTGATCGCAGAGGAGCAGGAAGAGGATGATGAGGAGCTTTAGGAGAAGCTTTGCAATGGTTCAAAAAAGAAGAAAAGAGGATTTAAAAGCATGAAGATAGCGGTTACTTATGAAAACGGACAGGTATTCCAGCATTTTGGACATACCAAGCAGTTTAAAGTGTATGAGACAGCGGACGGGAAAGTCGTTTCTTCAGAGATCGTAGGGACACAGGGACAGGGGCACGGTGCACTGGCAGGCTTTCTGCTTGGCGGCGGTGTGGATGTGCTGATCTGCGGAGGGATCGGCGGCGGCGCGCGGGCGGCACTGGCAGAGGCGGGAATCCGTCTTTTTCCCGGAGCAAGCGGAGATGCAGACGCACAGGTGGAGGCGTTTCTTGCCGGCAGCTTAACTTACGATCCGGACACCGTATGCAGCCATCACCATGGGGACGAAGCGCATGACTGCGGAAATCACGGCTGTGGAACCCACAGCTGCCATTAAAAAAGGAGACAGATATGGATAATCAGGCAATGTATCGGTTAAGCTACGGCTTATTTGTTTTGACAGCGAGAGAAGGGGAGAAGGATAACGGCTGTATTATCAATACTGCCGTCCAGGTTACGACCGAGCCGAACTGCATCACCATCGCGGTCAATAAGAAAAATTACACACATGATATGATCCTTCGGACAGGCATTTTCAATGTATCTGTCCTGACGGAAAATTCAAGCTTTGACACCTACCGCCACTGGGGCTTTCGCAGCGGTGCGGATGTGGACAAGACAAAGGAGATTACATTTTCCAGGGCACAAAACGGCGTGATCTATCTGACCGGGGAGACAAACGCGGTCATTTCCGCGCGCGTTGTGAGCACGGTTGATCTGGGTACCCATACCCTGTTTCTTGCGGATGTGACGGACGCAAAGGTGCTGGGCGATGCGCCCTCCGTAACCTACGCTTACTATCAGAAACATATTAAGCAGGCTCCGAAAACACAGCCCGAAAAGAAGGGCTTTATCTGCACGGTCTGCGGGTATATTTACGAGGGGGATACACTGCCGGAGGATTTTATATGCCCGCTGTGCAAGCATCCGGCATCGGATTTCAAGCCCCTCTGATAGAGGCTGGCTTCCGGACGCAGTTTAATATGGCACAGTGAGAACGGAAATGGTGTGGTATGAAAGCAAATGTAACGTGCATATCCTGCATCATAAAAAAGCAGGAACAGCGTATACGTCCATGCACGGATGAAAAAAAGAAATCGGACTACATGCATGAGCTGCTGTTTCTTTTATACAGGCACGGGCGGGAGGAATCGGCACCGTGGCTGTCGATGAAGGTGGAGGAGCTGTATCAGTCTTATTTTGGCGGGACGGTTGACTACGCTGAGCTAAAGCATAAATACAACCGGATTATGCTTGACCGGGAGGAGGCGCTGGAGCAAAAGATTCGGGCATCGGAGGATATGCTGTATACATGCATTAAATATGTGTGTGCAGGCAACTATATTGATTTCGGCGCTCTGGAGGATGTAAGTGAGGATGTTCTGGCGCAGATTTTAAGCAGGGCAGATGACGGGGCTGTTTCGGAAAAAGCATACGGAAAGCTGCAGGGAGAGCTCCATACAGCAAAGCGCCTCGTTTATATTACGGACAATTGCGGGGAGATCGTGCTGGACAAGCTGTTTATCCGTCTGATCAGAGAACGATTTCCGGAATTGGATATCACGGTTTTGCTGCGGGGCAGGGATGTATTAAACGACGCGACGCTTTCGGATGCCGCAGAGGTTGGACTGGACCGGGAAGCGCGCTGTATCGGAAACGGAAGCGGAATGCCGGGCACGGTTATGAAGGAGCTTTCCGGGGAGGCGCGGGATGCGCTGCTTGGGGCAGATGTTGTGATCGCCAAGGGGCAGGGTAATTTTGAGAGCCTGTTTGGAAGCGGGCTCAATCCCTACTATCTGTTTCTATGCAAATGCGAGCTGTTTGTGCGGCGCTTCGGCCTGCCTCAGTATGCATCCGTGTTTGCAAAGGAAGAAGATATTGAGATTCGGATGTAATGGTGAAAGGGGAGCGCTATGAGTGAGTGGAAGGTACTGTTTGAAGAAAATTTCTGGGGTAGCCATTGCGAAGATGCAGGCGGCGGCCCCATACCGGCGCAGGAGGATGTGACCCCGGAGCATGGTGCGTGCGCAAACGAAGTGCCGGAGCACACACAGGAGAAGCGCATCAATGAGCTTGTCCGGTGGGATGGTGAGACGTGGAAGCTTCTGTCTTTTTACACCTGTTCAAAAGGACTGGTGCTGGACTACTGTAAAAAAATTGATCCGCAGGAGCTTTGTGCATTTACCGGGCGTTTTCAGGCAGCGGGCTTTGACGGGGGTCAGTTTGACGAGGAGCTGTTTGAACGCATCCAGCTCGACAATCCAACTTCTCCGAATGTAGAAGTCGAGCTCCTGCGGGGAGATGACAGGCTTTCTTCGCGTGGGAGCTGTTCTCTTACGTATGTGCCCGAAACGGCAGGGGATCAGGAAACGGACCCCGTCTCTTTGCGGTGTATGGCCCACTACGGCCTGGATACCAGATATGGCTGGGTGTTTACCCGCGCTCAGTATTTATGGGACGAGGGACATGCCGGGGATTTATCCGGTCTGACAGCGGTGCTTGATGAGCGGGCAATAACAGTGCCGGGGGAGCATTTTCATCTCACCGGAAATGCACAGAGGATTCCGCTTGTACATCCTGTGAGCGGGCAGCAGTTTGACCTCTGTATTGAGCAGGTGGAGGCACAGGAGCTGGAGGAGGAGACATTAAAGCTTTTCGAAGAAAACGAAGAAATGATCTATCCGGTACATTTTGAGTCGTTTTCCTACTATACCAGTCCTGAAATTCCCGGGGACAGCTATTTTTTAAAGGCAAAGCTGCGGGGAGATTCCCCGGTGCGAAGGGATACGGAGAAAAACGCGGCGACTTCGATCGCAATCATCGCATGCAGCAGCGGTCCTACCTCGATTTTCCTCGCAGGAAAATCGAAGGAGGACACGATCCACAGGAAAAGCATCTGTTCTCCGCTCTTTTTTAAGCCGACGCCTGTGCGTGACTGGCGCATCTCTTATCTGGTGAAGCGAAGGAAGCCGCTCTCCGTAAAATTACACACAATTTAACAGCTTGATGATTTCCTGGAATGAAGCGTAAATGCAGCAGCACTTTTGCTGCAATGGACCGCACCGCCGGAAAAAATGATTGCAGGAGCAAAAAAATCGATGTCGCATAGAAGCCTTTTTCTTTAGTCTATGCGGCATCGTTTTTTATGTGCGTGGGAAGAAAGCCTGAAATCCGGCCGTCTGTCGTATTTCAGGAAAGGCTGCGTGCGGCGATGAGCTTGCAGATGGGATTGCCTGCTGCCGAAAATTTTTCTTCGTATTCGGTCATAATATTTCCGCAGACCATCTCCGGCGTGTGATGCAGGTCGAAGGTGTGCTGCGTGACCTTCCAGAGGGGCGATGCCCCGATTTCTTCGAGCGAAAAGTCAAACAACGGCCGGTTATCGGTCTTAAATTCAATGGTTCCGTCGGTGGATACGATTTGATCATAGCGGGCGAGGAACGCTGCGGAGGTCAGGCGCCGTCTGGCGTGACGATCCTTTGGCCAGGGGTCGGAAAAGTTCAGATAAATGCGGGAAACTTCTCCGGGCGCAAAAATTTCGGTTAAATCTGCCGCGTCCATACAGATAAAACGGATATTTTTTGGCGGATGGGCATCATCGATCTTCTGGATTGCCCGCAAGAGGACGCTGGTATAGCGCTCAATGCCGATATAGCTGATTTTTGGGTTTGCCGCCGCCTGCCCGAACAAAAACTGACCCTTTCCCATTCCTACCTCGATGTGTATGGGATGCTCCTGTCCAAAGCATGCCGCCCACCTGCCCCGGAAAGAAGCCGGATTATCAATTACATAGGGACAGGCTGAAACGGCTTCATCCGCACCCGGTATATTGCGAAGTCTCATATGCGCGATTCCTTTCATTACTCTTTTTCTGTTTGATATCGTATTTTTGGCATAAAAAAATTAAAATGTCAGATACGATTTGTGAACCTTCAGCAAGTATTTCATTTTGATGCATGAATAACAACAAATGTTACATAAATTTTACAAAATATAGAAAGAAAGTATTGCTTATCATTTTTCCGGATATTATACTATAATAGGAAAAAAATAAAATCAAGACCAAAACGAGGAAACTATGAAAAAATTAACAAAACCGATGAGCGCTCTTCTGGCAGCTATTTTGTGTGCGGCGAATTTTTTTATGCCTGTAGAAGCGAAGGAGACATGGCCCAAAATGCCGAAAATTGAAGCACCGTCCATCTGTGTTATGGAAATTTCAACCGGTACGATTCTTTTTGAGCGGGATATGGATGAGGTGAATTATCCTGCAAGTATCACAAAGATTATGACCGCACTTCTGGCAATCGAGAATACGAAGCTGGATGAGATCGTTACCTTTTCCCAGGATGCGGTATATAAAAACGAGGGCGATACCTCCCATATCAGCCGTGATATCGGTGAGGAGATGACGATGGAGGAATGTCTCTACGGCATGATGCTGGAATCGGCAAATGAATGTGCATGGGCAATCGGCGAGCACATCGGCGGAACGATGGAAAACTTTGCAAAGATGATGAACGACCGCGCCGAGAGCCTGGGCTGTACAAACACGCATTTCCAGAATCCAAATGGTCTGCCGGACGAGGATCACTGGACAAGCGCACATGACATGGCGCTGATTGCGGCGGAGGCTTACCGGAATGAGACCTTCCGGATTCTTGCAGGCACAAAATCCTACACAATCCCGCCGACAAATAAGCATGTGGACGAGACGCCGCTGCATAACCATCACAAGATGCTCTACCCCTGGCGGGGCGATTCCACGTATCTGTACGATTTTTGTACGGGCGGTAAGACTGGATATACAAATGCGGCGGGAAATACCCTTGTCACCTATGCGGAAAAGGACGATATGCCGCTTGTGTGTGTTGTCATGCGGGAAAAGACGCCGTATCACTATACGGATACGCAGGAGATTTTTGATTATTGCTTCGAGCACTTTAAGCTGCTTCGGGTGGCGGACTACGAGACGGATGACCCGACGGACCAGAACAGGGAGCCTTTTGCGGGCATCGATGAAAACGCCATGGTCGTTGTTCCCTCAGGAGTATCTTTTTCAAAGCTGAAATCGGAGATTGTCTATGACAATGCAGATGAGGATGTGCTCGGAACCATAGAATATTCTTATGCGAACCATGTTGTGGGACGGGCAGACGTGCGGATGAATGATATTGAGCTGGACAGCTATCAATTCACGGAAAATGTGCGCACGGAGGTAAACACGTCAGGCAGCGAATCGGATGAGACAGAAGGGGAAGGCGAGCAGGAAAAGGAGCTGGAGAGCGAGCCGAAGGATGTGAAAAAAGAGCTGCACAGCATTAACATTGAAATCAATGCGAGAATGATCGGTATTGCCGCGGGAGCGCTTTTTATCATTATCCTTCTGATTTTATTGCTGCGCTGGGTTTTTACCTACTCCTATGTTTTCCGTCAGAAGCTTGCCATGATGAGAAGCCGCAGGTCGGAGCGGAACCGCTACCGCACCATTTACGATACGCGCAAAAGCCGCAGACGCGGCAAAAGAAAAAAGAAAAGCAAGGATTTAAGGTTTTAGTAAATCTTAGCCGGGAAGCATGAGACGCTGGAGCACCTGCTCCAGCTTCTTTTTATCTCTCGTGTAAATGATCAGACCGTTGCTTGTCTCCTGGACCGTGACATATTTGTCCTGAAGCGTGTCAGAGGTAGAAATCTGATAGCTGATGTAGGAGCGGTAGTTTGGATCGAGTGCGAGAAAGAGCATGTCGCAGTCGTCGAGTGACTCCACCCGTGCGTTCGCATGCTCAAAGAGGGTATGTAGTTCTTTATCCTGCGCAACCTGCTGAGGTGTGCGGTCGATAATGAAAAAGCCGTCGTCGTCCTTTGGCATGTTCATTGCTTTTACTGCGCGCTGTACCTGCTTCGTGAGACTGTCGGATGCGGGATAAAGGGATTCAAAGTAAGAAATAAAGTCTGTTGCCATGCGGAAATGCTTGTTTTTTCCGTTTTCCAGAATTTCCGTGATGAGAATGCGGCGGATTGCCTTTTCACATTCCTTTCTGGAAGGATTTCTTCTGAGTACGTCGTCCATGAGTGCCTCCAAATAGTAACAAAATCGTAGAACTTTTTGTTTATAAGCTGATTATAAGCCACTTGCAGCTCGTTTTCAACTAAATTTTTTTGATGAAAAGGAGATGATTGACAAACTGGGAGGGAAACCTTATACTTAAAAAAGAACCAATGATTCATGCTTTAAGCGGAAAAAATTTACAGTAAAATGCAGCAATCAGTGACCTGGCATATTGGTTTCATGAACTTAAATCTTATTTTAATCTTTTATAGGACGGATGTTTAAGCTATGACAAGACAGGAAAAATGGGACAGGGACGAAGCGGCGATCTGTGCGCTCATTGAAGAAAACGGCGGGGTCGTCAAAACCTCGCAGCTCTACACGCTGGGGATTGACTACCGGCGCATCCAGAATTTTGTGGACTGGGGCGTGCTGCTTCGCATAAAAAACGGATATTACAGTCTGCAGGATAAAAAGCTTTCCGAGGATGAGATGATCGTCCGGCTGTTCGGGGAGGACGGGGTGCTGACGATGGAGAGTGCGCTCTACGTTTACGGCTATCTATCGGCAAAGCCCTATGAGTACCGGATCGCAGTGGACAAAAATACCTCAAAATCTCGCTTTCATCTGAGCTATCCCTTTGTGTATCCCTATTACAGTGAGCCAAAGGTGCTGACCCTTGGCGTGACGGAGGTTCCATTTGGCGGTGCCGTGATGAAGATTTACGAGAAAGAGCGTCTCATGTGCGACTGCCTGAAATATGAGGACCGCATGGACCGGGAGGAGCTGAAAAAGGCGCTGCTTTCCTATATCGGGGAGCCGAAAAAGGATATTTCAAAGCTTTTGGCCTATGCAAAGGAGCGCAAGGTGCTTGGTAAGGTGCAGAACCGGATTGGAGCGTGGCTGTAATTGAGAAGAAATCTGATTGGCAGGGCGGCGATCGAGGCAAAGAGCAAAAGCCTTGATATTCCCATGGAGCGGCTGTTTGCGAGCTATGTGTTGGAGCAGCTTGCATTACAGCTGTCCGCATCCGGGAGAGGGAATTGTCTGCTCTTAAAAAATCCGGATGTGCTTGGATTGAGGAAGGACGGAAAGGGCAGCAGCTACCGGCTGGAATATGCTTATCTCTTAAAGCCCCAGGAAATGTTCAAAAAGGCGGATTTTGCACAGTTTTTAAAAACGACGATCAAGTGGGAGCGGGAGACAAATATCGAGTGGAGCTGGCGTTCCCGCATGGAGGAGGGAAGGCTTGTGGTGGAGCTGAGTGCCTTGCTGGATGAGATGCGGCTTCCGGTGGGGCTTGCCGTGACTCCTTTGGACAAGACGGTGCTGACACATCCGCCCAGGGAATATACCCTGCGCCTTGTAATGGAAAACAATAAGACCGGAACGCTGCTCTTGTATCCGGCGCAGGAGATGCTGTTTGACGATCTTGGCGAGGTGTTTGCAAAGCTGGAGTTCATCGGTGACATGGGAGCCTTTGCGCGCATTTATGAGACTTTGGGCGTGTGCGGCTTTGAGAGCAGGCAGTTCCAAAAGAAGCTGGTGCAGTTTTGTGAGGAGAAGGGGCTTGCGATGGACGAGTCGCGCTTTGCGCAGCTTGACAGCTACCTGGCGTATCCCTATCTCATCAAAAAATGGAAGGGCTATTTAAAAAAGCGGCGCAAAAGTGGGCCGACCTGGGAGGAGGTCTACGGCCGCTTCTGGAATTTTTTACGGCCATTGTGGAAGGCTAAGCTGGAGGGGCTTGTTTACCTCGGAAGCTGGATTCCCGATCTGGGCCGTTATCTGGATTAGAATGGACGGGGAGAAGCGATGCTGCTGGAAAAATTGGAGGCATACGAAAAATCAGATATTTATCCGTTCCATATGCCGGGGCATAAACGGCGCATGAGGCTGCCGTCGGATGCCTACGGTCTGGATATCACCGAGGTGGAGGGGTTCGACAATCTGCATCATGCGCAGGCGCTTTTGGCGCAGGAGCAGCAGCGCTATGCGGATTTTGCGGGCGCGCGGGAGAGTTTTTTTCTTGTAAACGGAAGCACCTGCGGTATTTTAGCGGCATTATCCGGGGCAGTAACCCGGGGCGGGCGGGTGCTTTTTGCCCGAAATTCCCATAAATCGGCATATCACGGGCTTATGCTCCGAGAGCTCACCGCCGAGTACATTTATCCGGAAATTAGCAGGTTTGATATTCAGGATGCGCTTATGACAGAAAAAATAGAGCAGTTTTTTTCTGTTGATAATCATATAGAAGCGGTATATATTACAAGCCCGACCTACGACGGTGTCGTTTCTGATATACGGACGATTGCGCGGATTGCGCATGCGCACGGGGCACTGCTCATCGTGGATGAGGCGCACGGCGCGCATTTTGGCTATCACCCTTTTTTTCCGGAATCGGCGGTAAAGCAGGGGGCGGATATCGTGATTCAGAGTGTCCACAAAACGCTTCCGGCGTTTACCCAGAGTGCCGTGCTCCATCGGTGCAGCGACCGGGTGGACGGGGCGCGTATGCGGCAGTTTTTAGCCGTTTATGAGAGCAGCTCGCCGTCCTATGTGCTCCTTGCAGGCTTAAGCCGTGTGGTTCCCTTTTTAGAGAGGGAGGGGGCAGAGCGTTTTGCAGAGCTTGCGGAGCATTTGAAGCAGTTTTACGAGAAAAGCAGGGCGCTTCGGTTTCTGCGTGTGCTGCAGGATGAGGATTTTGACGGGGAAAGGGATGGCTCAAAAATATTGATCAGCACCGTAAATTGCGATATTTGCGGCAGAGAGCTTTATGAGCGTCTGCTTTACGATTACCGGCTGCAGCTTGAAATGTACTCGGGCGAGTATGTGACGGCGCTCTGCTCGCTGATGGATGAGCGGGAAGGCTTTGAAAGGCTTTTGGCGGCACTTTTTTCCATTGATAAAACGCTTCATCCGGGTAAGCATAAGGGAGATGCTTTTGTCCGCCGTATCTACAGCGAAAAAAAGAAGATTTTGTCTATTTCTGATGCGATGGAGCGGCAGGTTACGACTATAGATATCAGAAATGCGGCAGGACATGTGAGTGGGGAATATGTTTATCTCTATCCCCCGGGCATTCCGATTATCGTTCCGGGCGAGGAGATTGACGGGGAATTTGTGAGGGATCTGAAACGGTTAAAGGAGCGCGGGCTGGCTTTGGAAGGTATGAAAGATTTTACCTCGTCTTCCATCGGTATCCTCGCGGGATTCTAATTGCAATGTAAATAGGTTTAAGGTATACTAAGAAAGACACAAAAAGGGAGAAGAGATCAGATGGGCCATATCTTTTGTCTCATGGGAAAAAGCTCCTCCGGAAAGGATTCGGTCTACCGCAGACTGCTGTCGGACAAGAGTCTTGGGCTGCGGCGTCTGGTGACCGGGACGACCCGACCCGCCCGGGAGGGGGAGCGTGACGGCGCGGAATATTATTTTTATACGGATGCGGAGCTTGAAGCGCTTCAAAGGAAGGGTAAAATCGTGGAGTGCCGTGCATATGAAACGGCCCACGGCGTCTGGCATTATTTTACTGTGGCGCATGGGCAGACGGATCTTTCGCATTCGGATTATCTTACAATCAATACGCTTGAGGCTTACACAAAGCTGAGAGATTACTACGGTAACGACCATTTAATTCCGATATATTTAGAAGTAGAGGACGGCCAGCGGCTAAAGCGCGCGCTGGAGCGGGAGATGAGGGAGGCCAGGCCGAGCTACAGGGAGATGTGCCGGCGGTTTCTGGCGGATGAAATAGATTTCTCCCGGGAGAATTTAGAGAGCGAACACATAGAACCGATTTTTCAGAATGTGCGTCTGGATGAAACGGTAGAGCAGATTACCGCGTATATCCGGAGTGTACAAAACGGGTGATATTGACATATGGATCATTTTCGAGTAAATGAAACGACGCCGCTTTCGTCGGTTAGTCAGACAAATAATGCCGGGCAGGTAGATGACAGCTTTCGCTTTACATTGACCAGCGCTATTGAGGATTCGGATCTTCAGACGAAGATCAACAACATGTTAAAGGATATCAATGTACAGGGCAAGCTGATCGCCCGCCACATGGATATCCGTGAGATGAAAAAGTACCGCGGACTGATCAAGGATTTTTTAAATGAGATCGTAAACCGCTCCCACAAATTTTCCAGGGAGAACTTTCTCGACCACAGAGGACGGCACCGGGTGTACGGCATTATCCGGCTCATCGATGAAAATCTGGATGAGCTGGCGCAGGAGCTGGTGGAGGATGAAAAAAACCAGATCAGTATTTTGAGCCGTATCGGTGAAATTGAGGGTCTGCTTTTGGATATCCTGACGTGACTGCTCATGGGACGGATTGAACCATACCGTGGATTTATGGAAATTTTTGCGGAGCAAAACTTCCAATATCGCACGAATCGTTATTATGGACGGCTTCCAAGCCGTGAATCGTAGCGAAATTATTAAAAAGGAGAAGCATATTATGGCAGCTTTTTCAGATATTTTGGGAAATGAACAGATTATAGAGCATTTGCAGAATGCGATTCGGATGGATAAGGTGAGCCATGCCTATATTTTGAACGGTCCGGAGGCATCGGGAAAAATGATGCTTGCACAGGCATTTGCTTCTGCCCTGCAGTGTGAGAAAAAGGGGTGTGAGCCATGCGGCATATGCCATTCCTGCAGGCAGGCAGAGAGCCGCAATCATCCTGATATTATTTATGTCACACATGAGAAACCGAATACGATCAGCGTTGAGGATATCCGCGTGCAGGTGAATCACGATATCGCGGTGAAGCCTTACAGCAGTCCGTACAAGATTTACATTGTTGACGAGGCGGAGAAGATGAACATCCAGGCGCAGAATGCCCTTTTAAAAACCATCGAGGAGCCGCCGGGCTACGGTATCCTTCTGCTTTTGACGACGAATGCGGATGCATTTCTTCCGACGATCCGCTCGCGGTGTATCCGTCTGGATCTGAAGCCGGTGGCAGATGATCGTTTGAAGGACTTCCTTATGAAAAAGTGCGGCGTGGTGGATTATCAGGCACAGGTTTGTGTTGCCTTTTCTCAGGGAGTTGTGGGGAAGGCGCTTCACCTGGCTTCAGCTGCGCATTTTAACGAGATTAGGGATGCCGCGCTGCAGCTCGTGAAGCGCACGAAGGAGATCGGGCTTTCCGAGATGATCGGGGCCGTGAAGCATGTCAGTGAATATAAGCTGGAAATTAACGATTATTTTGATATTATGATGATCTGGTACCGGGATGTGCTTTTGTACAAGGCAACCGCGGATGTAAACAGCCTGATCTTTAAGGATGAGGTTTACGAGATTAAAAAGCAGGCAAATACCAGCTCCTATCATGGGATTCAGCTGATCCTGGAAGGACTGGAAAAGGCAAAGGCGCGTCTGAGGGCGAATGTGAATTTTGATCTTGTCATTGAGCTTTTGCTTTTGACAATAAAGGAGAATTAGAATGACAAAAGTAGTTGGGATCCGTTTCCGCAATGCGGGAAAGATTTATTATTTTGATCCGAAGGATTTCGAGATGGAGGTGGGAAGCCACGCCATTGTGGAAACTGCGCGGGGTGTGGAGTTCGGAACCGTGCTCATCGCACCGCGTGAAATTTCGGATGACGAGGTGGTTCAGCCGATTAAGCCGGTGATCCGCGTCGCCACCGAGGAGGATGAAAAAACCGTTGAGCACAACAGGGAAAAGGAGAAGGGAGCCTACAAAATCTGCCAGGAAAAAATCGAAAAGCACGGACTTGAGATGAAGCTGGTGCAGGCGGAATACACCTTTGACAATAATAAGCTGCTCTTTTATTTCACGGCGGACGGGCGCATTGATTTCCGTGAGCTGGTCAAGGATCTGGCAAGTGTGTTCCGCACCCGTATTGAGCTTCGCCAGATCGGTGTAAGAGACGAGACAAAAATTTTGGGCGGCATCGGCATCTGCGGCAGGGAGCTTTGCTGTGCGTCCTATCTGTCCGATTTTGTCCCGGTGTCCATCAAAATGGCAAAGGAGCAGAATCTTTCCTTAAATCCTACAAAAATTTCCGGTGTGTGCGGCAGGCTGATGTGCTGTCTGAAAAACGAGGAGGAAACCTACGAATATTTGAATAGCCGTCTTCCGAATGTGGGAGATTACGTCATCACGGGTGACGGGTTAAAGGGTGAGGTTCAGAGCGTGAATGTTCTGCGCCAGAAGGTGAAGGTTCTCGTGGAGGTTGACGATGAGAAGGAGCTTCGGGAGTATGAGGTGGATGGGTTAAAGTTTAAGCCCCGCCGGAAAAACACGAAGCTTTCCGCCGCGGAGCTGGCAGAGCTGGAGAAGCTTGAGGTACTCGAGGAGGAGGAGCATTCCGCCGTGGAGGATGGCGGCGAGGGAAAACCGGAGCGCAAGGAGCGGGGAACAGGCCGCGAGCTGCGGGATCGGAAGGACCGCAGTCGGGAGCGTCCGAAAAATAAAGGCCGAAAGGATTTCCAGAAGGATCAGGGACAGGGCGGTGAGCATGAAAACCGTGAGCCGCGCCAGCGACGGAACAATAGCTATTATAATAAAAACCGCAGTAAAAACAACCGAAGGGATCAGGCGGAGCGGGGAGAGAAAACACATGAGAGCAGAGAGCGAAAGCCTTCTGAGGGCGAATGAGCGTCTGGATGATTTAGAGCGCAACGGCTATCGGATCATCCAGAGCCGTGACCGCTTCTGCTTCGGCATGGACGCGGTGCTCCTCTCGGGCTTTGCACAGGTAAAGGATGGGGAGCGCGTGCTGGATCTGGGAACCGGAACCGGTATTATCCCTCTTTTGCTGGAGGCAAAGACCGGGGGCGGGCATTTTACCGGGCTTGAAATCCAGGAGGAGAGTGCGGACATGGCAAGGCGCAGTGTAAGGCTCAACGGACTGGAGCATAAAATTGATATTGTAAACGGTGACATCAAAGATGCTTCCACATTGTTTGGGGCATCTTCTTTTGATGTGGTTACAACAAATCCGCCCTACATGATCGGAGCGCATGGGCTGACAAATGCGGATGCGGCAAAGACCATCGCGCGGCACGAGGTGCTGTGTACCTTAGAGGATGTGGTTTCACAGAGCGCGAAGCTGTTAAAGCCGGGGGGACGTATGTTCATGGTGCACCGTCCGTTCCGGCTGGTGGAGATTTTCTGCCGGATGCATGAATATGGGATCGAGCCGAAGCGCATGCGCATGGTTTATCCCTTTGCCGATAAAGAGCCGAACATGGTGCTTATCGAGGGACTTCGGGGAGGAAAGCCGCGGCTGGCGGTGGAAAAGCCGCTGATCGTTTTTCAGGAACAGGGAATATACACGAAGGAGATTACGGAGGTTTATGGATACTAACGGAACACTGTATTTGTGCGCGACGCCCATCGGCAATCTGGAGGATATTACGTATCGCGTGCTTCGCGTCCTGAAGGAAGCGGATGTGATCGCGGCGGAGGATACGCGCAATTCCGTGAAGCTTTTGAATCATTTCGGGATACGGACACCGATGACGAGCTATCACGAGCACAACAAGATTGAAAAGGCGCATCAGATCATCGGGCAGTTAAAGCAGGGAAAAAATATTGCGCTGATCACGGACGCAGGTACACCCGGAATCTCCGACCCGGGGGAGGAGCTGGTGCGCCTTGCACTGGAGGAGGGCATCACTGTGACCTCGCTGCCGGGGGCCGCTGCATGTATTACGGCGCTTACCATGTCGGGGCAGCCGACCAGGCGGTTTGTATTTGAAGCCTTTCTGCCCCGGGAGAAAAAGGAGCGAAGAAGCATTTTGGAGGAGCTGAAAACGGAGACGCGCACCATCGTTTTGTATGAAGCGCCCCATCGTCTGGTCGCGACATTGGAGGAGCTTTTGGAAGCGCTTGGGAACCGCTCCGTTACGATCTGCCGGGAACTGACAAAAAAATATGAAGAAGTGCAAAAAACGACATTAGATAATGTCTTATTGTACTATAAGGACCATGAACCTCGGGGAGAGTATGTTCTGGTTTTGGAGGGCAGAAGTCGCCGTGAAATGGAAGCGGAGCAGCAAAGGACATGGGAGGGCATGAGCATCGAAGCGCATATGGCGATCTATGAAGCGCAGGAAATCCCCCGAAAGGAAGCCATGAAGCTTGTGGCAAGGGATCGGGGGATCTCTAAGCGTGATGTTTATCAGGCGTTGCTTGGATCTTGAAGATATGAAACAATTACGAGAGGTAAATATTGATCTATGATGGAAAAAGGTGCAGGCCCGATGGCAAGCAGCGCCTGATGAAACGCTTTGTCATTGTATTGTTCTCCATACCGCTCCATAGCGGCTTCTCTGAGCGCGGAAAATTCGAGGTAGCCGACGTAATACTTTAAGTAGTTCGCGGGCGTTTCCACTACAAGCTCATAAACATGATCAGCTGTACTTTTGGAGGTAATACCATAATCCGACAAAAATTCTTGTACTATTTCACGATCCCACCCGTTTTTATGGATGCCGATGTCGATGGAGGCATAAAGGCTTAAGGTTGCCGCGGCGTTGAGCTGCAAGGCGCGCGCCACATTTTCGTCAAGCCCCGCATAGTAATAGGACTGCATTTCCACATAGGTCGCCCACCCCTCCGTGTATCCGCCGAAGCCGAGCACATGCCTGAGGGGAGAGAAATCCTGTGCATAGGAGCTGACCGTCTCATAGAGATGGCCCGGGTAGCCCTCATGTGCCAGCGTTGTGAAAAGCTCCAGATCCGTGCGCTGATGGATCGGGTTTATGTAGATGTTGTTATCGTCCGGGTCATCCATCGGTGCGGTGAGATAGAAGGCGGGCGAGAGGAAGCTCTGCATGGCCGGCTCCACCGTTTTTACCTCGTAGGTGTTATCCGGTGCTTCCGGAAAGTCATCTGTCATGACCTGCTTTAAGTGCTCAAGCATCTCCTCGGGCGTGCTGAAGCTTAATTTCACATTTTTCATTTCAGACAATATATCAGGATTATTTTTAATTATTTCTGCAAGTTCAGACATATTTTTCTGTCTTTTTTCTTCAATAAGTTTATCTAATTCTTCAACGGAGCGCGCGCTTGCGGTTGTATTTTTTACAAGGTAGGCGTAGTAGGAGCCGCCCTCGGGAAGATAACAGAGACCGCCGTCATTTTCCGAGGTTTCCTTTAAGCGGGTAAGGGTTTTCAGCAGGGAGTCATACGCCGGTACAAGATATTCCTCAATGCGGCTTTCGTGCGCCTGTATATAGGCGGCCTGCTTTTCTTCGGTCAGCCCCGAAACATGCGCAAGCTTGCCGGGAAAGGTTTCCCGCAGACATGAAAAGGAGGGTGCATCTAAGAGAGATGAAATCTGCGAGATAATATTATCCGCGGCAAAGCCAGGCATGAACAGACCCCTGGAAGCTTTCTTTTCTTCAAAATCCTGAATCTGCTGGAAGTATGCGGGAACCTTCTCTAATAGTGCGAGATAATCGTTTACGTCGGTGATTTCCCGAAAGGTATATTCCGCCATCAATACCGGAAGCTCTGCCTGGATGCCGTTGATGGGGTTTAAGGGCTCTTTATAGTAATAGTAGCCGCACCCTTCAAGATTCTGGTTCAGGGTATAGATGAGAATATCATAGGTCAGCCTGTCGTTCGTGGAGAGGGAATCGTAATCATAGCTTTCACACATGGAGCGGATATTTTCACAGGAGAGCTGTGTGGATAAAATATCGGATTCATCCAGCGAGCCGATGGAGATCTCATAATTTGTGATGCCGTAGTCTTGCGGGTGCGCCAGTGTATAGTGCAGTCCGATTGTGTCGCCCTTTAGCTGCTCCTGAAAGAGAAGCTCTGTGTAGGAATTGAAAGCCGGCTTTTTTTTCGAATGTAATGAGGAAAAAGCAGACATGCTGCATGTGAGAAGTATGGCAACACAAAGTCCCAGACCTAACAGCCGGAGTCCAATTCCTGTTTTGTTGTTTTTCTGAAATAATTTTTTCATTGCTCTTTCTTTGGGACTATGCTAAAATGAAGCCCTAATTCTAATGTCTTTAAATTCTATGTTCCAGATCCCGTAAGTATGAATCGGAAAAAAGGAGGATTCGCATGAAAAAGCGATACCGAGGGCTTACCGGATTTCTGGGAGCTGTTTCTGTGCTGCTGCTTTTGGGAGGTCTGTGGGTGCCGGTTTTTGTGTCGGCAAGGACGGATGGAGCCAATCTGTATGAGGAAAGTCTGACATTTGATTCCCAGGGAAATCTGTGTATGACGACGCATGATAAAAAAGCGGAGGGCGGTGTGCGCTACCGCACCATCGGATGGGTCGTGCGGCGCACGAAAGAGGCGGAAGGTGCCGGAGGGGTTATTCGCCTGAAGCTGGAAAAAGAGGGCACGCCGCAGCCCGATCCCGCTAATCCGGATTATGTATTTACCCGTTTTCAATGCGCAGGAGAGCTGATCTTTGCGAAAATCGGCAGGGCGTCGGCGGACTGGCAGATGGAGCTCTATCAGAGAGGAGGCTTTGTCTATCTGGATGCGATTATGACGGTCGTGGAAAACGGGAGGGCTGCCGGGTGGATGGATGCGGACGGAACACTGCACGGGGAGGTGTACACGACAGCGGAGGGTATTATGAGCGCCCGCGACTGGGCAGACCCAAAAGCGCTGCTTACACATTTTCATAAGGAAGTGTACTTTCCGCCGATTCCGGGAATGCTCGTGTCGATTCCCGGGAAGCACTATGAGGAGACGATCAATTTTTCCTACGGACAAAACGCATGTAAAAATAAGAATACGATTTCGATCCAGGGGGCACAGCGAAACGGAAGTGGAGAGCCGGAGTTTGATGTGACAAAGGGGATACCTACCGGGGAGGAGGTGTGCATCAGCGGCAAGCTGCAAAAATATTATTATGAGGGTCTTCTGGAGCACTGCTACGGCGTTGCGGCAGTTCCGGTGGAGATGGAGGTAGTTTATACCTACCCTATTGAGACGGAGGAGGGTGTTTCGGTCGGTTCCTTTACGAGCCGGTTTACGTACCCGGTGGGGCGCACCTATTCCTATTACCGGATCAGGAAGCTCACGCTTTATGCGGTAAAGTCTGCCGCCGCAGAAAACCAGGCGCTTCCTGTCTCGCCGATTGAGATTGACGGACTGTATGAGCCGCGGGTGACACTGGAGCAGAACCGGGAGCGCTATATGGAAATACCGGTATGCAAAGCCCGGGTTTTTGGCGGCAATCTGTTTACAGGCGGCGGGGTAAGCGCCGACGAAATCCGTGCGGCCGCGGAGCGGGCGGCAGAGGAGGTCTGGGTGAGAAACGATGCGCTTGTTATCGACAAGGAGGTGATTCTGGACGGCTCCTTTGTGCGGCAGGCCGCGGGGAAAATGAGAAAGCAAAGGGGCGCGCGTCTTGTAGATTTTTCTTCGGATGCGGTGACGATTCCGCACACAAAACGAAATGATGTGTGGGAAACCAGCGGGAGTGCGCGTTACGTGGAGCTTTTCGGGAGCAGGCAGCAGGAGCAGCCGGTTTCCAATGTTAATGCGGTTGTGGTCCATACGCCGGTTGTGTGTAAGGGTGGAGTCACGGACGATATTGCCCATAATCAGCAGGTGCATCCCGCAAGCAGCTGCAGCCTGATTCTGGGGCGGAATTTTACAGTCGGTATTTCCACCTTCGGAACTCACAAAAAGCAGCCGGGCTACGGCACGAAGGATTATGGAACGTACACGCAGCGTTTGCAGGTGCGTTTTCCCTTTGAGGTGTATGACGGCACCGTTTTGCTTGCGGCGGGAAGCTGGCTTGACCTTCCCCCGGAGGGGAAAAGCTTTTATCTCCCGGTTGGAGTTTATGAGGGGGATTATCGGATCTGTTTTCGCACCACTGCAAAAAATGCGGGTGCAAATGAGAGCGGCGGGGACTGTACGGAATATCTGGCAAACCTGTCGATGGAACATTATGGGGCATACGACGAGCTGTCAGTGACGGTTGTGGGGCGTATGTATGATCTGGCGCTTACGGATGTTGTGGATTATCCGCGCTGGAAGAGCGCGTTTTATGACAGCCTTGGAAAGAAAAAGCAGTTTGCTTATTGGATTGGTGAAAAAAATCTGGAGGGGCAGACACTCTCCGGGCGTGCAGCGGCAGGCAGAATCCCGATTTTGCGGGGGAGCCATCCCTGCAATCCGAATGCCGGGGCAGTGGGTCTTGGCTATCGTGTGAAGCTGCAGTTAAAAACCGTCGGGGATATGCGCGGCGAGCATGATTGTGTGGTGCTATCTCCTTCCTATTATTATATTTCCCGGGATGGGAGGGAGCGTAAGGAGGTGCGGCTTTACTGCAGAGCGGATCTGACGGAGGTGAAAAAGGTGCTTGTGCTTTATGCTAAAAACCGCAGCTTCGTCTCCGTGAGCAGGCGTAATGTGTCCGACCGAAAGCTGCAGGCGCGCTCCGTCCAGGTCTGGGACGGGGAGTATCAGCTTTCGCCGGATTTGTATCTGGTGGAGTCAAATGTGGATTTGGATGCGTACATCCGTCTGCACGGCGGACGCATCCGTCAGGACGATCCCGTTTTTCTGCGGGGCGGATATCTGCTGGTGCAGTTTGAAATTCGCTCCCTTCGTGACGGGCAGACACATTTGAGCTATGCCAATCCTGGGAACAGCAGCCGCGGGTACTGCAATATGTGGCGTCTGCAGGGGTTTATGTACGAACAGAGGGACCGGGGAGGAGCTGTATTTACCTTTGAAGACGGGGACTGCCTGCTCTTTGATACCGGAAATTCCCTGTACAGCGATTACGAGAGCTGGGGAACGCATTAAAGAGCGCGGGCTATGTCATTGCGTAAGCGAGAAATACGCTTATGGCAATGCCGGAAATCGTTGCGATCAGTGCGCAGGGCAGTGTCCAGCGGGTTTTTCGGATTTTCACCGCCATAAAATAGACGGACATGGTATACAGGATGGATTCCGTACAGCTTAGCATAATGGATACGCCAAGACCCTCCACAGAGTCCGTGCCGTGCTCCTTGAAAATATCGAGCGCAAGGCCGGTGGCAGCCGAGGAGGAAAACATTTTTACAAAGGCGACGGATAATAGCTCCGACGGAAAGTGGATTTGTTCGCACAGGGGTGATAAAATTCCGGCAAACCATTCCATAAAGCCGCTGGCGCGCAGGACACCTACCGCTACCATCAGGCCGATGAGTGTTGGCAGAATCTGCACAACGATTTTGAGTCCCCGCATGGCACCGTGGATAAAGGTGTCGTAGATGTTGCATTTTGTTAATAAGCCATAGCTGATGACTGCAAAAATGAGGACAGGAATGATTGCATCCGATAAAAAAAGTAGAAATGACATAAGTATGCTCCCCGGGTTTTTGTTGTAGCTGTTCATCCGGTTTTAAAGGAATGCAGGCCGGCTTTTCAGGCAGCATGGGATGAACCGTTGTTAATATTATATGAACGACTTTGCAAAAGGTGCATATACTGTGAAGGAGAAAGTGACTGCGGCGCTTATGTAAGCTGCGGGAGGATGGGAAATGAATTATCTTTGGGGCGGAATGATTGTGGTCGGTGTGATCTTCGGCGCGTTTCACGGCGGCTTCGGACAGATTACGGAGGCGGCGGTGGATTCTGCGAAGGAGGCGGTCAATCTTGCCGTTGCGATGGCGGGGGTGATCGCCATGTGGACGGGGCTGATGGAAATAGCGGAGCAGACGGGGATTGTCAGGGGCTGTGCGAGAAGGCTGCGGCCGCTCTTAAGGTTCCTCTTTCCGTCGCTGCCGCCGGGGAGCCGTGCAAGTGAGCTGATTGCTGCAAATTTTATGGCAAACATTTTCGGTCTTGGCTGGGCGGCGACTCCGGCAGGGCTTGAGGCAATGCAGGAGCTGGAAAAGCTGGAGGATGCGCGCAGGGAAGGCGTGCCGTCCGCGGCTGCGCCGAAAAAGCGCTCTGACCGCAGTGAAAAAAAGAAAAGCAAGAAAACCGCGGCGGTTCCAAAGGGCGTTGCCAGCCGGGAGATGTGTACGTTTCTGGTGCTCAATATTTCTTCGCTCCAGCTCATACCGGTGAACATGATCGCCTACCGCAGCCAGTATGGAAGCGTCAACCCGACAGTCATTGTCGGGCCGGGGATTGTGGCTACGGCGGTGAGCACGCTGGTGGCGGTGGTGTTATGTAAGATGATGAATGGGAATCGGAGAGTGTGAGGCTCTCCGTTTTCCATCTGTTTGTATATGCAAGATTCCTTTCGCATGATGCTGTACCGAAAATTTTACGCATATTCTCATAGCAGAATATAAGAACGTATGTCTTGTCTGGAATATGTGTAGAAGAGCAGAGAGCTTGTTTAAAAAATGATCACAAATAGAAAAAGTTGTTTGGAAAATGCGATTTATGATTGTAAAAAAAAGGCAAACAGGATATTATGAGAAATAAAGACTGTATAAGAAGGTGATGCATATGTCAGAAGCAATTCAGCAATTTTTGCAGATGGTAAAGGAATCGGATAATATCGTATTTTTCGGCGGAGCAGGGGTGAGCACCGAGAGCGGCATTCCGGATTTTCGGAGTGTGGACGGGCTGTACAGCCAGACGTATGACTATCCGCCGGAGACGATTTTAAGTCATTCCTTTTATGTGGCAAAAACCGGGGAGTTTTACCGGTTTTACCGGGATAAGATGCTCTGCCCGGACGTAAAGCCCAATGTAACCCATGAGATGCTGGCAAAGTTAGAGGAAGCAGGAAAGCTGAAAGCAATTGTGACGCAGAATATTGACGGGCTGCATCAGGCAGCAGGCTCAAAGCGTATTATGGAGCTGCACGGCAGCGTGCACCGCAATTACTGCCAGCATTGCGGAAAGCTGTTCGATGCCCGCTATATACTGGAATCAACGGATCCGGTTCCGCTGTGTGATGTGTGCGGCGGCAAAATCAAGCCGGATGTGGTGCTCTATGAGGAGGGTCTGGACACGCAGACCATGCAGGAGGCGGTTTACTATATCAGCCATGCGGATATGCTCATTATCGGAGGTACGTCCCTCGCGGTTTATCCGGCAGCAGGGCTGATCGATTATTACCGGGGCAATAAGCTGGTGCTCATCAATAAGTCGGCTACACCGATGGACGGGCGCGCCGACCTTGTGATTCAGGCAGGGCTTGGAGAGGTGTTCGGAAAAATAGAGCTGTAGCGGTGTGAGCTTGCGCAATCCGGACGTAGAACCGGACGGAGGAAGGGATATATGGAATACAAAGTAGGAGATATTGTGACACTGAAAAAAGGGCATCCCTGCGGCAGCCGCGACTGGAGGATTTTGCGGGTTGGTGCGGACTTCCGGTTGGAGTGCACGGGATGCGGGCATCAGGTAATGATGGCGAGAAGGCTGGTGGAAAAAAATACAAAGAGCCTGATGCCGGGGGCAGATTTTAAATGAGCCGGATTGTGTAACCGTTCATTCTGGTGTTTTTGTAACCGTTCAGCCCAGGACTTTGCACCGGCTGCAAAGTCCGTAAAAATATGTAAATTTAGCCGAAGAATCCAGCCCTTTGCTGAAAGCAAACTTTAAATGGGCTGGATTCCGTAACAATGAGGCCGAAGGCTGAACTGTTACGTGTTTTTCACTAAATTTACCCAAATACCTTGCATATTCGAATAATCCGTGGTAAAATACATGTTCGTGAACTATGATTCCTTGCTCATTCCAAAATATGACGAAGTGAATGGGCCAGAGACCAAAAGGAGGTAAAGACGATGCATAAATATGAATTAGCACTCGTTGTAAATGCCAAGATCGAAGACGATGCCAGAACCGCTGTTGTTGAGAAGGCGAAGGAGTATATCACCCGCGCGGGCGGTGCGATTACTGACATCGAGGATTGGGGCAAGAAGAAGCTGGCTTATGATATCCAGAAGATGGGCGAAGGCTTCTACTACTTCATCCACTTTGATGCGGAGGCATCTGCACCGGCAGAGCTTGAAAGACATGTCCGCATTATGGACAACGTTCTTCGTTTCTTGTGTGTTAGAACCGACGAGAAATAGAATAGGAGAACCGAATGAATAAGGTTATTTTGATGGGTCGTCTGACCCGTGACCCTGAGGTGCGTTATTCCCAGGGTGAGAATGCAACTGCCGTTGCCCGTTATACATTAGCAGTAGACCGCCGGTTCAGCCGTAATAACGGAAGCGGCGACCAGCAAACCGCCGATTTTATCCAGTGCGTGGCCTTTGGCCGCTCCGGAGAGTTTGCGGAAAAGTACTTTCGCAAGGGCTTAAAGGTAGTTGTGACCGGCAGAATCCAGACAGGCTCCTACACCAACCGGGACGGTCAGAAGGTATACACGACCGACATTGTTGTGGAGGATCAGGAGTTTGCCGAGAGCAAGAATGCAAGCCAGCAGAATGGCGGCGGATACGTTCCTGCTGAACGCCCGTCACCCATGGATGCAGGCGACGGCTTCATGAATATTCCGGACGGAATCGACGAAGAATTGCCGTTCAACTAACAATCGAAATAGGAGGTAGAGAGCTATGCCTTATAATAAGAGTGACAGAGACGGCGCTCCCGCAAAGAGACGCCCCATGCACAGAAGGAAAAAGGTATGTGTATTCTGTGGAAAAGACAATGTGATCGACTACAAGGATACGAATAAGTTAAAGAGATATATCTCTGAGAGAGGTAAGATTCTTCCCAGAAGAATTACCGGAAACTGTGCAAAGCACCAGCGCGCGCTGACCGTTGCGATCAAGAGAGCACGTCACGTAGCACTGATGCCCTACGTTCAGGATTAGTATGTGATGAAAAGCCCGGCGGACAGCTGTCCGCCGGGCTTTTGTAATGCGGTGGCAGATATGGAAGTTTTTTTCTTCGGCAGTAGCTGCATCCGGCCCGGCGGTGAGATTTTCGCGCCGTTAAAAGCAGACCAGCCCCTTTGCCGACGTGTCAGGCCCGCCTGACAGTGACAAAGGGGCTGCTTTTTTGGAGCCGGAGGGGCAAAAATGTGAAACAGGTGTCAGCGTTCCATATTTGCAAATTTCGTGTACTCCGGCAGCCATACAAGATTGACCGTTCCGATGGGACCGTTTCTCTGCTTGGCGATAATGATCTCCGCTATGCCCTTATCCTCGGTGTCCTTGTTGTAGTAGTCGTCACGGTAGATGAACATGACAACATCCGCATCCTGCTCGATCGCACCGGATTCACGCAGGTCGGAGAGCATGGGGCGGTGATCGGGCCGCTGCTCTACGGCGCGGGAGAGCTGTGAGAGCGCAACGACAGGTACGCCGAGCTCACGGGCAAGCCCTTTGAGGGCGCGGGAAATATCCGAGATTTCCTGCTGCCTGGAATCGGAGGCTCTGGAGCTGCTGCCGCTCATGAGCTGCAGATAGTCGATGATGATCAGCTTTAAATCGTGCTCGAGCTTATACTTGCGGCATTTGCTTCGAAGCTCCGGAACGGAAATGCCTGGCGTGTCATCTATAATAAGCCTGGACTGCCCTACCGTTCCGGCACCCTCGATCAGCTTTTCCCAGTCCGAATCCGAGAGATCACCGGAGCGAAGCTTCTGCGCGTCCACCCTGGACTCAAGGGAAAAGAGACGGTTCACGAGCTGCTCCTTTGACATCTCAAGGCTGAAGATTGCCGTGCACAGATCGCTGCGGAATGCTACATACTGTGCAATATTTAGTACAAACGCAGTCTTTCCCATGGAGGGGCGCGCCGCGACGAGCACGAGGTCGGAGGGCTGTAAGCCCGCCGTCTTATAGTCGAGATCCAGAAATCCGGTGGCGATTCCGGTCACGGTTCCCTGGGTTTTGGATGCCTTTTCGATGCGGTCAAGTGCATTTAAAACAACCTGTTTGATCGGCACAAAATCCTCTCCGCCGTTGTTCTGCAGCAGATCAAAAATCTTTTTTTCCGTCTGCTCCAGCAAAACTCCGACGGATTCCACGCCCTGGTAGCAGTCGTTTGCAATTCCCTCCGTCGTGCGGATCATGCGCCGCAGCAGCGATTTATCCTTTATGATCTGCGCATAATACTTTGCATTCGCAGAGGTGGGAAGCGCATCGTATAATTCTCTTACATATTCAAGGGAGCTGATTTCCGGCGGCGCGTTTTTCTCCCGCAGTTTATTCTGAAGCGTAATCAGGTCAACCGGCTCCCGGTCGTTTAGCAGCTCCACCATCGCCTCGAAGAGCAGACCGTACTGCTGGTGATAAAAATCCTCCTTCACCAACAATTCGGAGGCGGTCAGAATCGCGTCCCGGTCCATGATCATAGAACCGATGAGTGACTGCTCCGCCTCCAGTGAATTTGGCATTATGCGCTTAATGAGCGCTTCTTCTTCCGGCATGGGTTCTTACTCCTCTGATACGTGTACCGTAAAGCTTCCGGTTACCTGTGGATGAAGCCTGATCTGTATCTCATATGTGCCAAGCGCTTTGATGGGATCCTTTAAGATCATTTTCTTTTTGTCAAGCTCCATGTTCAGCTGCTTTTTGGCGGCTTCCGCGATTTCCTTTGTGGAAATGGAGCCGAAGGTTCTTCCGCCCTCACCGGATTTCATTTTTAACTCGATCTTTTTATCTTCAAGCTCCTTTGCAAGTGCCTGTGCCGCCTCAAGGTTTTCCTGCGCTACCTTTTCGGCGTGCCTGTTCTGCAGCTTCAGGTCGTTTAGGTTTTTGCTTGTCGCCTCAACGCCGAGCTTTTTGGGCAGGATCATGTTTCTGGCATAGCCATCGCTAACCGTTACGATATCCCCCTTTTTTCCAAGTGCCTTCACATCCTCTAATAAAATGACTTTCATACTTTAATGTCTCCTTCCTCTATCATCTTGTCTATGGTTTGCTGAATCATGCGCTTCACCTCGGCAATCGAGTAGTGTTCAAGCTGCGCGCCTGCGATGGTCAGGTGACCGCCGCCGCCTAAGGCTTCCATGATGAGCTGTACGTTGATCTCGTCGATGGAGCGCGAGCTGATATAAACCTTGCCCCTGTATTCCGTCAGAACGAAGGACGCCTTGATGCCCGTGATGTTCAAAAGCTCGTTTGACGCCTGTGCGCCGACGATGGTAGGGCTTTCAATATTGTCGGTGGGGCAGACGGAGATCGCAAACGCATCGCGGTAAACCTCCGCGTGACGGACGACCTCGGCCCGTGCCTTGTAATCGCTCATGTCATTGCGCAGCATTTTACGCACCCGGGTAACCTCGGCGCCGCAGCGCTTTAAATAGGCAGCCGCCTCGAAGGTGCGCACACCGGTCTTTGCCATGAAGTTGTTCGTATCGATCAAAATGCCGGCATAAATGCTGTCCGCCTCCTGGGGAGCAAGCTTGATGCTCTCCGTAAAATACTGCAGCACCTCTGCAACCATCTCGCACGCGGAGGAGGCATAAGGCTCGATATAGGAGAGCGCAGGATTCTCAATGACATCATTTGACTGTCTATGATGGTCAAATACGACAATATTCTTTGTCATTCGCAATATTTCGGGACATTCTGTGTTGTTCGGGCGGTTCGTGTCCACCACCATGACAACTGTGTTGGGCGTACACACCTCGATCGCCTGCTCGCGGGTTAAAAAGATATCCGCCGGATAACCGTTCTCCTCGGTGAAGCGCTCCCGGAAGGGGCGCAGCGTGGAGCTGACGGTATTTAAGACGATCTGCACCTTTTTATCCAGCGTACGCGCCGCGCAGTAAATGCCGACGGCGGCGCCGAAGGAATCCATATCGCTGATCTGGTGACCCATGACGATAACCCGCTCCTTGCTCTCGATGATGCCGCGCAGTGCGTGTGCCTTTACCCGGGCCTTGACACGGGTGTTTTTTTCCACCTGCTGTGCCTTGCCGCCGAAATAGGTGACCTTTTCGCCCTCGCGTAAAACCACCTGATCGCCGCCGCGTCCCAGTGCCAGGTCGATGGCCATGCGGGAATACTCGTTGTTCTGTGCGTAGGTGCTTCCGGTGTCCCCGATGCCGATGCTTAAGGTCACGACCATGGTGTTTCCAACCTTCACGGTCTTTACGTCTTCAAGGACACTGAACTTATCCTCACACAGCTCCTTTAAAAATTCATGGCGGAACACCACAAAATATTTATCCTTTTCGGTCTTGCGCACCAGAGCGTCCACTTTGGAAAAGTAGGCGTTTACCTTCCGGTCAATGAGGGCCACGAGCAGGGAGCGCTTAACCTCCTCGATGCTCTCGAGTGCTTCGTCGTAGTTGTCAATATAAATCTGGGCAACAACCATCCGCCGGTTCTCATTTTCCTGAATGAAATGGTTCAGTCTTGTCTCGTCAAAGAAGTATACCGCAGTGAGATAGTTTCGCTCGCTGTCTGTCTCGATGATGCCGGTTTCGCCGACGATGGCGTCAAAATAAATCCGGTTCATGGATACGCGCAGATGCTTTTCTTCCATGGTCAGGTTCATTTCCAGTGTCTCATTGGCCTGCAACAGCTCCTTTGTGATGGAGGGAAACAGCGAGGTAATGGACTTGTGGTAGGTTTTATCCTTGCCGGTCATATCCTCAAAGCGGTTGTTCACCCACCAGATTTTACCGTTGCTGTCTAAGAGCGCGTAAGCAATCTCAAACTCATTGAGCAGCTTCTTTTGTACCGTGCCGTACTGCGTGGCAAAATTGATCAGCTCATTTGTGAGCAGCGGACGGATCCGGTAGTAGCCGACGATGACGATGACTGCATAGACACCGGTAAAGCAGCTGATGCATATCCCGGCATTTTTATCTGTAAAATAAAACGGGATGCCGAGCAACACAAAAATAGGAATCAGATACAGGGACGCACACAGGTAGCTGCGCAGCCTGCCTTTAAATTTAATTGAATGATTACTCATGAATCCTCCTGCATAAACACGATTCAGTTACCGGCTCCAGGCCGGAGTTGATACTATTATAGCATACCTGTAAGATTTTTTCACTCTTTTTTATGAACAGCTTTGGGAGCCGGCAACCTGGGGTATTCTGCTTCGTCCGGGTTTGTCGAAACCTGCGGCGAAAAAAGATTGTACCTCTTTTTCAGGTTGTCTATAATAAAGGAAGAATAAATGAAAAGGAGGTCGATTAGTTGGAACAGGTACGTTATATGATTTCCGACGCCGCAAGCATCGTGGCCGTGGAGTCTCATGTATTACGTTACTGGGAAGATGAATTAGAGCTGACGGTGCCACGCAACGAGATGGGCCACCGCTACTATACACAGGAGAATGTAGACCAGTTCCTGCGCATCAAGGAGCTGAAGGAAGAGGGTTATCAGTTGAAGGCGATCAAAATTCTGTTACAGCAGGAAAAGCAGGATCGTTTACATAATGAATCGATTGCGGCAGCGGACCATATAGCGCAGCCCCTGCCCGTTGGAAAGCAGGAGCAGCCGTTAAAGCAGCCTGCGCCCATAAAGCAGGTGCCGGAGAAAAAGCAGGTGGAGCCGGTAGCCGTCCTGCCGCAGATGACGCCGCAGGAGCGCATGGAGCAGTTCCAGGAATTGATGACTCAAATTGTCCGGAATGCAATGACAGACAATAATAAAGACTTAAGTAAAGATATTGGGACAGAAGTGGGTGACCGTGTCCTGAAGGAAATGAACTATCTGATGCGGATGCAGGATGAACAGGAGGAGGAGCGCTTTAAGAAGCTCGATGAAGCGATCCGAAGCTACGGCAAGCGCCGCAAGCGTTTCGGGCGCCGGAAAAAAGAAGGAAAGCAGGTCGTAAAGACCGTGCCGAGTCTGGAATAGATGCAACGGCACAAAAAAAGAGGCTGCATGGTGCGGCCTCTTTTTTAAATACTGCTGAAAATACGGTTATTAGCCCTGGCTGATCGCGCCGGTAGGGCATGCGCCTGCGCATGTTCCGCAATCGATGCAGGTATCAGCTGCGATCTCGTACTTTCCGTCGCCAGCAGAAATAGCTCCAACAGGGCACTCACCCTCACAGGTGCCGCAGGATACACAAGAATCATTGATAACGTAAGCCATTTTATTATCCTCCTTCATTTTCGAAAATGCTACGATGCTGTAGCCCGTGACACTATTTTATTACAAACATATCCGAAAAACAAGCCCGAAATCGCGGATTGTATGTACAAAAATACGTACCGTAAATTAGTTATGTATAACCGGAGGATTTTGTCAGATACTAAGATTTGAAGCGTCCTACTGGACAAGGCCATATAAAATGATTATAATAAGAACGGTTTAGCGATATCTAACACATAGAGTGAAGGAGGAATGAAAAGATGGCAGCAACAGTGACAAAGACAACTATGATCGGTGAATTACTTCAGATAGATGAGAGCATTGCCCCGGTACTGCTCGGTATCGGAATGCATTGTCTCGGCTGTCCTTCATCGCAGATGGAAACCATTGAGCAGGCTGCAATGGTACACGGCATCGAGCCGGACGCGCTGGTTGACCAGATCAATGAGTTTTTAAAGCACGAGAAATAATCGACAAAAAAGAGCCCTTTGAACATGCAGTTCAGAGGGTTCTTTTTGCACAGGAAAAGAAAAGCCTTCCCTGTCTGATCTTTATGGACATTCCGGTTACGAAAAATTCGCCAGGCGCTGCAGCGCATCGTGCGCCGCGATACACTTAAAGTGCTCATTGAAGTAAGCCTCGGCAGATTCGATGTAATGGTTCTGGACGGCATATTCGGATAAAATATTACATACCTTATTGAACTCGGCGGGTGTGTGGCGGCTCTTGTGGAGCACAAGATAGTAGACCCGCTCCGGTTCGTCCAGAAAGAGGGAATTGTCGCCCGTATAAAAATTGTGCAGTACATGTGCCAGCCGGATGACGGCGTTCATCTCCCGGAAGGAGAACAGCTTCACAATATCGGAGGCGGCCTCCAGGGGAGTGGCTACTTCGCTTCCGGCGGCGGGAGTCACGGTTGTGGCGGTATCCTTTAATGGTATAAAGCCCGCATCGGAGGCAGGCGCCGGATCCTTGTCGTTTGCACGGAGGGAGGCGGCAGCCTCGCCGATTTTGCGGAAGAGGTCGAGGATGCCGTCGGCACCTTCGAGTGTAGGGGCCTCCGCGGCACCATCCCCCTCGTAGCTTTGGGAATCACCGCCGTAATCCGTGAAGTTGGAAAAGCGGGTGTCAAGCTCCTCCGGGTATTCCACCTTTGTCACGTTGAGGATGATGGAGCCGCCGGAGAGCGGGATCGCCTCGATCATGAGGGGGATATCGTCCGCCTCAAAGCCAAGCTCGTAGGATGCCTGCTGCATCATGTCGCGGAAGAGCCGCTTTGCCTTGTCGGTGCCGTAGGCAAGCTCCGAGAGCTTTAAGTGACGGTCGGCTAAATCCTGTCCCGTGAGTGTGCAGCGTATCTGATTGTCGTTAATGCGTTCTATTTTCATAGTTTTCATTCCTTATCGATGATCGGATTTTTTATAAATTACAGTCGAATCAATGTGTTAAATGTAAATTCTGTTAGAAAGTACCAAAAGTATATAAGAATTTTTTCCGGTCGTCAAGAGAAAGCGGCCCCTCTTATGCGGGTAAAATTCTTAAAAAAGTATAAACTTTTCAAAAAGAGGTTGTCAAAGCCTTCCTCCCTGTGGTATAAGAGACTTGGAGATGCTTTTTTCACCGAACCGGCTTTATATTTTTTACGGAAAGTGCGGTGAGAATATGCAGCAGCAAATTTTGTCTGACAGATACGAAGTGACCGGGCTCCTCGGAGCCGGCGCCAACGGCCGTGTTTATCTTGCCAGACATCGGGTTTTAGGACAGGATCGGGCAATCAAGTGCATTCCAAAGTCAGTGTCCGACCATTCGGGCTTCCCGTCGGAAGCCGGGCTTTTAAAATCTTTGAACCATCCCGCGATTCCCATCATCTATGATTTTGAGGAGGATGATGAGAATTACTACCTGATCGAAGAGTATGTCGCGGGTGAATCACTGGAAGCCTATGTGCTTCATCAGACAACCATTCCCTTAGATTTTGTATTGCGAATCGGCAGACAGCTGTGTGATGTCATTGGATATCTCCATGCAAGGCCGACACCGATTATTTATCAGGATTTGAAGCCGGAACACATTATAGTATATGGCAATCAGTTAAAAATAGTCGATTTTGGCATCGCATCATATATTTCCAATGAGGGAAATCCATACCAGTCTTACGGGACCGCGGCATTTGCCGCACCGGAAAAGCGGCTCGGGCTGCCCTGCGACGAACGCACGGATATCTACGGCATTGGCAGAATTTTACAGTTTTTGGAGCAGTATATACCGAAGGAGGTGCCAAGGGCGCGCCTGAACGGTATCATTTACAGGGCCACGGCTCCGGAGCTATCGCAGCGTTTTAGCGGGACATCACATCTGATGGAAGAGCTGGAGTCATATGCATCGGGGATTTCGGAAGGAAAAGAGCATCTCATAACAAATCTTGCAGTGATCGGCATGAAGCCGGGCATCGGTGCAACACATCTGGCGGTTTCCTATCATGTATATCTGAACGGAGCCGGTATTCCAAGCCTTTACACGGAGAAAAACGACAGCGGCGACCTGCGGCGCATAGCCCGCAGAAGCTGGGTAAGGAAGGAGAACAAAACCGTCTCCTGCGGCGATTTTTGCGCTGTGCTTTCGAGGAGTAAGGAGCAGGAATGGCTGCAGCGGGCAGAGGGCTGTCTGGTTCAGGATTTCGGGACATACGAATCAACGGACGTAGAATTAGAACAATGTGACGGGATGATGCTGGTACTGGGCGGCAGGGACTGGGAGATCGAACCGGCGCTTGCACTGTATGAACGGCTGTATCTGAGGAGGCATCTGGTTCCGGTTGTCAACTACGGCAACGAACGGATGGCGAAGTATTACGCGAGACGTTGGCGCAGAAACGTGTATTGCTTTCCGCTGGACAAAGATCCGGCGGTTCCGTCGATGGAGAAGAAGCGGTTTTTTGATACACTGCGGAAAAAGGAAGGGTGGTGAGTATCATACATTTTCGGTTGGCAGGAAGGAGGAGGGAGCATCGGACGATCGGCTTTTTCGGCGCGGATTCGGGTGTGGGCACGACGCATCTCGCTCTTGCCGCCGCAAGCTTTGCGGCGGGGGAGCGGGGTATCCCGGCAGCGGTAGTGGAGCTTTCGAATAAGCCCTGTATCGACGCTTTGGATACGAAGGCCGGGGAAAGAAATTTTTTCACGGCGGACGGAGTTGGCTATTATCCCCGGGCGGCGTATGAACGTATGCCGGAGCTGCTGAACGGCCCGTACCGGTATTTGATGCTGGATCTGGGCTGTGAGACAAGGGGATGGCAGGAGTTTCTGCGCTGTGACCTGCGCTATGTCGTTGCTTCCTTAAGTCCGTGGCGCATTGGAAAGGCGGAACATTTTATGAACACACATATCCAGAATATTCATTATTTTACCGCGTTGCTTACGATTACGGGAAACGTATACGAAAAAAAGAATTTCCAGCGAAAGTACCATGTGCCTGTACGGACGGTTCCTTTCATCGCCGACCCGTTCTGGCCGATGAAGGACCAGTTGTCTTTTTTTCAGGAACTATTATAAGGAATGAGGAGGAACCGAAGATTAGACTGAGATTCAGGTATAAGATGATGATGGGCGCGGCGGCAGCAGGCGCGCTCCTCATAGGGATTCCCCTGACGGGTATGCTTCTCCGGGAGCGCAGAAGCATGGAGCAGATGAACAAAAGCATCGCCCACTATGAAAAGCTTCAGGAGCAGTACAGCTACATGAGTGTATTTGTGCTGACGGAGGATGTGACGGCGGGGGAGGAGCTGACTGCCTCAAGCTTTCAGGAGCGTCGGGTGCAGTCCACGGAGGATCTGTCCCTCGCAGAGCCGCTCACGGCGGAGGAGCTTCTTGGAAAGCGTGTAAAGATTTCCCTGGCAAAGGGTACGCCGCTTGGCAGTGACGTTGTATACGAAGGAGAAGCGGTAGCGGACGATGAGCGGCAGGTGGAGCTGCGGGAGCTGTATCTTCCGGGCACGCTGCGGGAAAACGAGTTCGTGGATCTGCGCATCATGTTTCCGAACGGTGAGGATTACCTGGTCGTGAAGCGCAAGCGGGTATACCGCCTAATCAGGGATGAGGAGGGTGAGGTGCTCGCGGTGGGGCTTCGGTTTCTGGAGGAGGAGCTGTTGCGCTACCAGGCGGCCGTTGTCGACGCGAGGACTTACGAGAATACCAGGCTGTATGCATTGCAGTATACCGGTGACTTTCAGGCTGCTGCCACCGAATATTATCCGGTCAATCCTGCGGTGTTTGCGCTGCTTTGCTGGGATCCGAATATCACGGAGCTTTTTGTGGTGGATGCGGAGCAGGAGCGCCGGGAGATTCTGGAGTCCCATCTGGAACAGTTTTTGGCGGATGAACCGCAGACGGCAAATGCTGCGGCGCAGGCCGATTTGACCGGAGGGGAGATGCCGCTGCCGGATGCTTCGGAAACGAAGGAACCGCTCACACTTTATACCGGATTGCCGGAGGAACCATAGTTCACGGGGATTTACAAATGAAGACTTCCTTTTGGAAAAGGTGGCGGCGGTAAGGGATACGAGACCGCTGCAAAAGGTGAGGAAAAAAGTATGAAACAGGACAGAGGTCAATTGTACGTAGAGCTGCAGTCCATCGCGGACCAGGGAATCGTGCTTTTTCTGGACGGCATCCCGAGCACGCCGGAGCATGTGACGCATGCTTTGTGTGCGTCTGAGGAAGCCTGCTACATGAGAGATTATGTATATGACGAAACAGGGAAGGGGGTGCTGAGGGAATTACGGTTTGACAAATTAAATGAAACATGAATGCTGTGAAGATACAAAACAGCAGCATTTAAACATTTCAAATAACGGTTGAGCCGACTGTATCAGTATGGTAAAGCGTGCCGGCTTTTTGCCGGTGCGAAGGACATTTCAAGCGATAACATTAAATAGCCTGGCGGAAGGAGCAAGGGAACCTCTGCCGGGTGAAACAGAAGATTTTAAAAAGATGAAAAGAACAAAAACAGGGTGTTGGCGCGCCCTGTTTTTACTTTAAGGTTTTCGAAGCGCAAAAGGTGTGTTATACTAAGAAAACGAAATAAATTCGTTTCCGATACACCAGGAGGTATCTGTCATGAGAGCTACTATGAGAAAAAAGGCAGGCCCGGTTCTTGCGGCCCTGTCGCTGATCGTTGTAATTTTATTGATTTTAGTCGTGGGAAAGAAAATTGAAGCGTACATTCCCTCGGAGGAGGTGCAGGAGCTGACGGAGTACTTCGGCACGGAGCATGCGGATGACGTGGCGATTGTGTGGAACCAGCAGCTGACGGCTTTAAAGGGAAAATGGATGGACGGAAGAGTTTATCTTGATTTTGATACCCTGCATGATGAACTGAACGGGCGCTTTTACTGGGACGGTAATGAAAAGCTGCTGCGCTATACCACAGCCGATGATCTGGTGACGGTTTATGCGGACCGCGAGGATTTCTTTATAGGAAATGATGTGACAAAGGAGAGCTACCGGATCGTGCAGGTCATGGACGATTCGGTATACGTTGCACTGGATTTCGTGAAGCAGTACACGGATTTGGGATACGAGCTGTATACGGATCCCTATCGCATCCTGCTGACGACGGACTGGGACAGTATCTGCGGCAGGACAACCGTCCGCAAAAAGACGCAGCTTCGCGTGAAGGGCGGCATCAAAAGTCCGATCTTAAAGGAGCTTGCCAAGGGCGACGAGGTGGCTGTTTTAGAGCGGATGGACGACTGGTGCAAAGTTCAGACCGCAGACGGCATCATCGGATATGTAAAAAATAAAAAGCTGACCGGGGAGGGAAAAACGGCCGAGCTTGCGGAGGAGCAGATCCCGCCCCACAGCTATGAGGGGGAGAGCTTTACCCACAGCCTGTTAGATGAGCCGGTGAACCTTTTATGGCATCAGACGACGAATGCGGAGGCAAATGCGCGCATTCCGACGGTTCTTGCAAATTCGAAGGACGTGAACGTAATTGCGCCGACCTGGTTTTATCTGAACGACAACGAGGGCAACCTGGCAGATGTGGCGAGCAAGGACTATGTGAGCTACTGCCATGAGCAGGGCGTGAAGGTGTGGGGACTTTTCTCCAATCTGGAAAACGCGGAGGTAGATTCCACGTATGTTCTGACCCACAGCTCCGTGCGGGAGAATCTGGTCAACCAGATTATCTCGAAGGCACTGCAGTACAATCTGGACGGTGTGAATGTGGATTTGGAGGCCCTCAGCCACGAGGTAGGGGACGCATACATTCAGTTTATCCGTGAGTTGTCCTTAAAGTGTGATGACAACGGACTGACCCTGTCGGTGGACAATTATGTGCCCAGTGCTTATACCGAATTTTACAATCGGGCGGAGCAGGCGCTTTTTGCGGATTATATTATCGTGATGGCCTATGACGAGCACTACGCGGGAAGCGACGAGGGATCGGTTTCCTCCATTACGTTTGTGACGGACGGTGCGCAAAATACGGTTTCGGCCGGTGTCCCCGCAGAGCAGGTAGTGCTGGGACTGCCCTTCTATACGCGTATCTGGGCGGAGACGCCGAAGGAGGAGGACGGCGATTCCGCGGAGGCGGCTGCCGATGACTACGTGGGCTATGACCTTTCGAGTGAAGCGGTGAGCATGGCGGAGGCACGCAGCCGCGTGGATGCAGGCGGAGGCGAGATCGTCTGGCTTGACGATGTGGGACAGAATTATGCACAGTATGAGCGTGACGGCGTAACCTACAAGGTGTGGCTGGAGGATGCAAAGTCTCTGGAGCTGAAGCTTCAGGTGGTGAAGGATGAAAAGCTTGGCGGTGCGGCATTCTGGAAGGCCGGGATGGAGACCGCCGACGTGTGGGACACGATCGTTTCTTATCTGCAATAGGCTGACATGATTTTTAAACATACACCCCCGTATCTTTTCATAGAATGTAGTGGCGGGCAGGCAAATGCGTAAGCGGACCTGCCATGAAACTATCAAACAATTCATGAAAAGATACGGGGTTTTTGTATGAAGAAAAAATTAGAGCTGTACATGACGCTGGTGCTTTTGTGTGCTGCCGGGATTTTGGGACGGCAGGGGGCAAAGCTGGTGAGCGCCACAAGGGAGGCACGGGAATCCGGCCGGTATCAGGTGGTGATCGATGTGGGACATGGAGGCATTGACAGCGGTAAGGTATCGGCGGACGGTATTTTAGAAAAAGACGTCAATCTGGTTATTGCAAAAAAGCTGAAGGTGCTGCTAGAGCTGCAGGACGTAGCTGTAACCCTCACAAGAGATTCGGATCAGGGGCTTTACGAGGAGGGCGACAGCAATAAAAAGGTGGCGGATCTGCAGAACCGCTGCGCACTGATTGAAAAGATCAAGCCGGACTGTACCGTGAGCATCCATCAGAACAGCTATACGTCGCCGGAGGTCCGGGGTGCCCAGGTGTTTTATTACGGGCAGTCCGCAGAGGGGGAGACGCTTGCAAAGCTGGTACAGCAAAGCCTGACTGAGCGTGTGGACCCCGACAACCACAGGCAGGCGAAGGCGAACGACACCTATTATCTGCTCAAGCGGACCGTCTCACCGACGGTTATCGTGGAGTGCGGCTTTTTAAGCTGTCCCCAGGAGGCGGCGCTGCTCACGCAGGATGACTATCAAAATGAGCTGGTCTGGGCGATCCACATGGGAGTCATGGAGTTTTTAAACGGCGTGCGGACGCCTGGTGCGGAGTGATTGGAACCGGTTCGCCCCGGCTTTATTGTTACGGGTGCTCACAGAGCCATCACAATTATTTTGTAAATTTTCACCATTTATGTTATACTGGAAAACATGAATACTGAAATTGTAAAAATAAATCCCCTGGCGATCGACAGGCAGGCGATCGCCCGCGGGGGTGAGATTTTAAAAAAGGGCGGTCTTGTGGCATTCCCAACTGAGACGGTTTACGGTCTGGGCGGCGATGCGGCGAACGCCGGTGCAGCCCGGCGGATTTACCAGGCGAAGGGGCGTCCCTCGGATAATCCCCTGATTGTGCACATTGCGGACCCGGGAGCGCTTGATGAGATTACGGCCGGGGTGCCCGGGGAAGCGCGGCTTCTGGCCGGGCGCTTCTGGCCGGGGCCGCTGACGATGATCCTGCGGAAAAATAGCCGGATTCCGTATGAAACGACGGGTGGTATGGATACCGTGGCGGTGCGCATGCCCTCGGACCCGATCGCGCAGGCTTTGATTGCGGCTTCCGGCGGATATGTAGCTGCCCCCAGCGCGAATGTCTCCGGGCGTCCGAGCCCGACGACGGCGGCCCACGTAAAAGAGGATTTATACGGCAGGATCGACATGATCTTAGACGGGGGCGAGGCGTGCATCGGTCTGGAGTCCACGATCATAGATTTGACGGAGGAGGTGCCGATGATCCTGCGGCCGGGCTATATTACCCCGGATATGCTGCGGGAGGTGCTCGGTGAGGTGCGCATAGATCCGGGGCTGATCGCGGCGGACTCCGCAAGAAAGCCGAAGGCGCCGGGCATGAAATACCGCCACTATGCGCCCCGGGCGGACTTAAAGGTCGTGGAGGGAGAGAGTGATGCCGTCACCGCGGAGATTAACCGCCGGACGGCAGAGCTGGCTGCAGGAGGTGCGCGGGTAGGGATTCTCGCCACCGATGAGACAAAGGATTTGTACGGGCAGGGAACGGTGATCAGCATTGGTGCGCGGGATGACGAGGACGCCATCGCGCGGCACCTCTATGGAAGCCTGCGCAGGTTTGACACACTGGGTGTGGATGTGATCTTTTCGGAGAGCTTTCCGACCCCGGGGATGGGACAGGCGATCATGAACCGGCTTTTAAAGGCGGCCGGTCATCAGATATTGGAGGTGTAACTATGTGGGACAAGGTGATTTTTGTTTGCAGCAGCGGAACCTGCCGGGCACCTATGGCGGCCGCGCTTTTGCAGGAGTGCAGCTTAAAGCGGGACATCCGGGTTGAGGCGCGGGGACTGGTGGTGCTTTTCCCGGAGCCGTTGAACCAGAAGGTCTCCGCGGTGATGATCAGCAACGGCATCAACATGGAGGGCTACATGTCACAGCAGCTGGTAGCGGGTGACGTGGATGCGCATACCCTTGTTCTGGTCATGGAGGCAAAGGACCTTCCGAAAACCCTCGCAATTATCGGTGAGGAAAGGCTGGAGCAGGTGGAGGTTCTGACGACCCTGGTAGGTGAGGAGCTTGAGATTATGGACCCTTACGGCGCGCCGCTGCCTTCCTACGGACTGTGCTTTGAGTCGCTGTCAAAAACGATCAAAAAGCTGGCTGTACGGCTGAACGAGCAGGGGGAGGAAACAAATGAGTGACAAAAGAAACGATTATATTAGCTGGGATGAGTATTTTATGGGCGTTGCCATGCTTTCCGGCATGCGCTCAAAGGATCCGAATACCCAGGTGGGGGCCTGCATCGTGAGCAGTGACAATAAGATTCTGTCCATGGGCTACAACGGGTTTCCCATGGGCTGTTCCGACGACGAGTTTCCCTGGACGCGTGAGGGTGATCCGCTGGATAACAAATATCTGTATTCCACCCACAGCGAGCTGAATGCGATTTTAAACTACCGCGGCGGCAGCCTGGATGATGCAAAGCTGTACGTGTCACTGTTTCCGTGCAACGAGTGCGCCAAGGCGATCATCCAGAGCGGAATCAAGACCGTGGTCTACGACAGCGACAAATATGAGCACACGCCCTCGGTTATCGCTTCAAAGCGGATGATGGATGCGGCAGGGGTGCGCTACTATAAATATTCCCGGACAAATCGAGAGATTAAGCTAAATGTATAGACTTTTTCGCCAAAAAAAGGTATACTAGCCGCAGGCAGAATGAATCATGCGTAACGGTTTGGGCGGGTCAGGCAAGGGCCTGTGGCAGTGCGGGGATCGCAAAGCTGCTGCAAAAGGTCCGTCCCGGGATTGGTGATGAGTGATGAAAAACAACAGAGAGGTATTCCAGTCGTTTTCGATGATCATGCAGTTTGGCATCAATATGCTTGTTCCGATTTTTGCGTGTACGCTGTTTGGTGCATGGCTCGGCGAAAAGGTAAATATTTCATGGCTGGCTGTCCCCTTTTTTGCGCTTGGGGCGCTGGCGGGCATGAGAAATGTTTTTTTGTTTGCGCGCAGGATTTACGATCCGAAGAAAAAGGATGAGGATAAGTCAGATGTTAAAAAGGCTGAATAAGGCATTACCGGGTTTGCTTTTGGGAATAATAATATACGGTGTGCTGTTCGAGGTGATCGGCGTATGGTTTGTGTCGGAAAAGCTGCTCTACTCCACCGGGCTGTGGATCGGCATCGGCTGTGCTGTCTTTCTGGCAGTCCATATGGCGATGTCCATTGAGGATGCGGTGAGCCTTGGCACGGAGGACGGTGCGAAAAAGAAGATCATCGCATCGGCAATGCTCCGTTATTTTGTTGTACTGCTTGTGTTTGTGGTTATGCTGTATTTTGAACTGGGTATGCTGCTTCCGGCATTTTTCGGAGTGCTGGGGCTTAAGATATCTGCATACTTGCAGCCGGTATTCTACCGACTGCTTGGAAAAAAGGATCATTATGACGAGGCGTCAGTTCCTGACGAAGATCATATGATGGAAAAAAGCAGCTGTCCAAAATAGGCCGGTGTATTTGCCGGGGTTTTTGACAGCTTGCGGAAAATGAATCATATCAGTTGTATGACGGGCTGATATACAGCAAAGGAGGTGAAAATTTGGGCTATGGTATTTTGATGGCCGCTGATTCAGAAGTGGATTTTATGATTCACGGACTGTTTTCCTATCAGCTTTTCGGGCAGACAGTATGGATTACGACCTCTCATATGTGCATTCTGCTCGTGATGCTTCTGCTGCTGATTTTTGCGGTTGCCGCAAACATCAAGATGAAGCACGCCACGGAGGTTCCCGATTCCTTCCAGAATATCGTGGAGCTTGTTGTGGAAAAGCTGGACGGCATGGTAGAGAATACGATGGGGCACAACGCGAAGTATTTTGCGAACTACGTTGGAACAATCTTCTGTTTCATTTTGCTCAGCAATATTTCCGGCTTGCTCGGATTGCGGCCGCCGACAGCGGATTACGGCACGACACTGGCGCTGGCGCTGATGACGTTTTCGATCATCACGTTTCAGAAGTTTAAGCACCAGCATGTTTCCGGTGTGATCAAAGGTCTGTGTGATCCTTGGCCGTTCTGGGCGCCGATCAATCTGATCGGTGATTGTGCGATTCCGGTATCCATGTCGCTGCGTCTGTTTGCAAACGTGCTTTCGGGCGTGGTTATTGAGACGCTGGTGTATACGCTGATTGGTAAGCTCGCGGTAGTCTGGCCGGCAGCTTTGCATGTGTACTTCGATCTGTTCTCCGGAGCAATCCAGACATATGTATTTTGTATGTTGACGATGACATACGTGAATCAGGCCATCGAGGATGGTGAGTTCTGATGTGCAGCCCGTGGAAGCCTAAGCGGCTGCTTCGCGATTTGCACGGGCGCAGGCATGTGCGGCAGGCGCACATGCTTTGGAAATTTTAATTATCAATTCAGGAGGAAATTATCATGGAGAATTTCACAGGTACAGATTTTATCTTAGGTTGTTCAGCAATTGGTGCAGGTCTGGCAGTTATCGCCGGTATCGGACCTGGAATCGGACAGGGTATCGCAGCCGGACACGGTGCGTCTGCGGTAGGACGTAACCCCGGGGCAAAGGGTGATATCACCTCTACCATGTTACTTGGACAGGCAGTTGCGGAGACGACCGGTTTGTACGGCCTTGTCGTTGCACTGCTGCTCATGTTCGTAAAGCCTTTGGCAAGATAACCGGAGTACCAATTATTATATAAGGAGGTAACACTTCTAAATGGATAGATTATTTGATCTGGACATGCAGTTGGTACATGACACGATATTGCTTGCGATTGCGATATTTTTCTTATTTCTTGCACTCAGCTACCTGCTCTTTAACCCGGTGCGGAAAATGCTTCAGGACCGTCAGTTAAAGATTCAGACGGAGCTTAGCGACGCGGCAGCGGACAAAAATGACGCGGCGGCATTGAAGCAGCAGTACGAGGAGAAGCTGAAGGGTGTCGACAAGGAGGCGGAGGCGATCCTCGCCGATGCAAGGCAGAGGGCGCTGCGCAGTGAGGCGAAGATCGTAGATGATGCGAAGGCGGAGGCCGCACGTATTATCGCCCGTGCAAACGAGGAGGCAATGCTTGAGAAGAAGCGCGTTGCCGACGAGGTGAAGCAGGAGATGATCACGGTGGCAGCAGCCATGGCAGCGAAGGTTGTCAGCGCAAACATCGATATCAATATTCAGAACCAACTGGTCGATCAGACATTAAAGGAGATGGGTGATTCAACATGGCTAAGCTAGTATCCAAAACATACGGTGATGCATTGTTTGAATTAGCAGTGGAATCAGGTCGGCTGGATTCGTTTTTGGAGGAAGCCAAGGGCGTGCTTGCTGTTTTCATGAGCAACAACGAGCTGAATCAATTGATGAATCATCCGAAAATTGTAAAAGAGGACAAGGTTGCGACCCTGGAAAATATTTTTAAGGGTCGTATCGCAGACGAGCTGGTGGGCTTGCTTCGCATGCTGGTGGAAAAAGGCCATTATGGAGAGACACCCGCCGTATTGAAGTATTTTATTGAGCAGGCAAAGGAATATAAACATATCGGTACTGCTTATGTCACCACAGTGATGCCGCTGGGTGAGATCCAGAAATCCAACCTTGTGGAGAAGCTTCTGGAAACCACGGATTATGTGGAATTTGAAATGCACTACGAGGTAGACCCTTCCATTATCGGCGGAATGGTCATCCGTATTAAGGACCGGGTTGTGGACAGCAGCATTAAGAGCAAGCTGGCACTCCTTGGTTCCGAATTATCAAAAATACAGTTGAAAGTAGGTGAATGCGCTCCATGAATTTAAGACCAGAGGAAATCAGTTCCGTGATCAAGGAGCAGATCGCCCGGTATGCCTCCACTCTTGAGGTGGCAGACGTTGGCACGGTCATTCAGGTGGCGGACGGTATTGCCCGTATCCACGGCCTGGAGAACGCGATGCAGGGTGAGCTTCTGGAATTTCCGGGTGAAGTATATGGAATGGTGTTGAACCTTGAGGAGGACAATGTCGGCGCCGTATTACTCGGAGCTAACAAGAACATCAACGAGGGCGATACCGTAAAGACGACCGGCCGCGTGGTTGAGGTTCCCGTCGGTGACGCACTGATCGGGCGTGTCGTGAATGCACTTGGACAGCCCATCGATGGCAAGGGTCCCATCCAGACAGACAAATACCGCGAGATCGAGCGAGTGGCAAGCGGTGTTATTTCCAGAAAATCGGTAGATACGCCCCTCCAGACAGGTATCAAGGCGATCGATTCCATGATCCCGATCGGACGGGGACAGCGTGAGCTGATCATCGGCGACAGACAGACCGGTAAAACAGCAATCGCAATTGATACAATTATTAACCAGAAGGGACAGGGCGTGAAGTGTATCTATGTAGCCATCGGACAGAAGGCTTCCACGGTCGCTTCGATCGTGACGACACTGGAGGAGTTCGGCGCAATGGCTTATACGACCGTTGTTGCTTCTACTGCCAGCGAGCTGGCGCCCTTACAGTATATTGCACCGTATGCGGGATGCGCGATCGGTGAGGAATGGATGGAGAACGGTGAGGACGTACTCGTGATCTACGACGATCTGAGTAAGCATGCAACCGCTTACCGTACACTCTCCCTGCTTCTGCGCAGACCGCCGGGACGTGAGGCATATCCGGGTGACGTATTCTATCTGCACTCCAGGCTTCTGGAGCGTGCGGCACGTCTCTCCGACAAGCTCGGCGGCGGCTCCCTGACTGCGCTGCCGATCATCGAGACACAGGCGGGCGACGTATCCGCGTACATCCCGACGAACGTGATCTCCATCACGGACGGACAGATCTATCTGGAGACAGAAATGTTCAACGCAGGCTTCCGTCCGGCGATCAACGCGGGTCTTTCCGTATCCCGGGTTGGAGGCTCCGCGCAGATTAAGGCGATGAAGAAGATCGCTGCGCCCATCCGTACCGAGCTCGCACAGTACACCGAGCTTGCAGCCTTTTCACAGTTCGGCTCCGAGCTGGACGATGCAACCAAGGAGACGCTTGCACAGGGTACCCGTCTGCAGGAGGTATTAAAGCAGCCGCAGTACAAGCCCATGCCGGTAGAAAATCAGGTTGTGATCATTTTTGCGGCGACCAGACGCTATCTGCTTGACATTGCAGTTGAGGATGTGCTTCGCTTTGAGGGTGAGCTGCTCGATTATATTGCGACCAAGTATCCGGAAATTCTTGAAAATATCCGCACGACGAAGGAGATGGACGAGGAGACGGAAAAGAAGCTGGTACAGGCGATCGGCGAGTGCAAAAAAAACTTTTAAGTAGAATGAAAGATGTAATTGCTCAGGACTGAGCAGCTGCACAAGAGGTGATAAATTATGGCTTCGATGAGAGACATCAAGCGAAGAAAAAGCAGCATACAGAGTACGCAGCAAATCACAAAAGCCATGAAATTAGTTTCTACCGTAAAGTTGCAGAAGGCGAAGCTTCATGCTGAGGCGACTGACCCGTATTTTAATCATATGTATGAGACAGTGACTTCCATTTTGGCGAAGTCCGGCAATATCAACCATCCGTATCTCACAAGAGGTGCGTCCGATAAGATCGCAGTGGTGGTCATTACCTCAAACCGCGGTCTTGCGGGGGGCTATAACGCGAACGTCACCAAGCTTGTGACGAACAATCCGGATATTCTGCCGAAGGAGCGGGTGGAGGTGTTCTGTATCGGAAGTAAGGGGCGGGATGTACTCGACCGCTACGGCTATGAAATCCGGGAGGACCATTCCGCGATTATGGAGGCTCCTGCCTATGAGGATGCCGCGGCAGTCTGTGCCCGTGTGCTCGACGCATTTACGAAGGGAGAGATCGGTGAGATTTATCTCGCCTACACCCACTTTAAAAATACGGTGGTTCATGTGCCGAAGCTGATGAAGCTGCTCCCCATGGAATTTTCCGACGAGGAGATCGCTGCGGCGGACGACCGGCTGATTATGAACTATGAGCCGAACGTGGAGGAAGCCCTGAACCTGATTATTCCGAAATACGTCACCAGCATTTTTTACGGTGCGCTTGTGGAGGCGCTTGCCAGCGAGAACGGCGCCAGAATGCAGGCCATGGATTCGGCGACAAGCAATGCTGAAGATATGATAAGTGATTTGTCTTTGAAATACAATCGTGCGCGCCAGGGCTCTATTACCCAGGAGCTGACAGAGATCATCGCCGGCGCGGAAGCGATTTCATAACAGCTTTGGGACAAGTGTATTTGGAGAAAATATGCGAAGAATGCCTGCATTCGGGAGCATATTTCCACAAAGACACTTGGTCAATGCCAAAGATGCGCAAAAGGAAAGCTGTGAAGCAGCGGTTTTGCGAATCTGGCTCAGAGCTGTACATTAAAGTATAATAACAAAACTAAAAGGAGTGAAACAATGGCAGAAAATATTGGAAAAATCACTCAGATCATTGGTGCGGTCCTGGATATCAAGTTCCCGGAGGGACAGATTCCGGAGATCAACGAGGCGATCGAGATTACCCGTAAAAACGGGGAGCGTCTTGTCGTTGAGGTAGCCTCTCATCTGGGTGATGATACCGTAAAATGTATTGCCATGGGCCCTACTGACGGACTGGTGCGGGGTATGGACGCGAAAGCGACCGGTTCTTCGATCTCCGTTCCGGTCGGTGAAAACACACTGGGACGTATTTTTAACGTGCTCGGTGAGCCCATCGATGAGCAGCCGGCTCCGACTGACGTGGAGTACATGCCCATCCATAGACCCGCTCCCAGCTTTGAAGAACAGTCGACATCCTCGGAGATGTTAGAGACCGGAATCAAGGTCGTCGACCTGCTCTGCCCTTATCAGAAGGGTGGAAAGATCGGACTGTTTGGAGGTGCGGGAGTAGGAAAAACCGTATTGATCCAGGAGCTGATCCACAACATTGCGACAGAGCATGGCGGATACTCCGTATTCACCGGCGTAGGTGAGCGTACCCGTGAGGGTAACGACCTCTACTACGAGATGAAGGAGTCAGGCGTTATCGATAAGACCACGATGGTATTCGGACAGATGAATGAGCCGCCCGGAGCGCGTATGCGTGTGGGCTTGACCGGACTTACGATGGCAGAGTACTTTCGTGACAAGGGTGGAAAGGACGTGCTTCTTTTCATCGACAACATTTTCCGTTTCACACAGGCAGGCTCCGAGGTATCCGCGCTGCTTGGCCGTGTGCCGTCAGCCGTAGGCTATCAGCCGACGCTGCAGACGGAGATGGGTGCGCTTCAGGAGCGTATCACATCCACAAAGAATGGTTCCATCACATCCGTTCAGGCAGTTTACGTGCCTGCGGACGACCTGACGGACCCCGCGCCCGCAACGACCTTCGCTCATCTGGATGCAACCACCGTACTGGAGCGTTCCATTGCGGCTCTGGGTATTTACCCGGCGGTAGATCCGCTGGCATCGACCTCACGTATCCTCGATCCCCGTATCGTGGGCGAGGAGCATTTCCGGGTAGCCCGCGGCGTGCAGGAGATTTTGCAGAAATATAAGGAGCTGCAGGATATTATCGCGATTCTGGGTATGGACGAGCTTTCCGAGGACGACAAGGTTGTCGTAAACCGTGCGCGTAAGATTCAAAGATACTTGTCACAGCCCTTCTCCGTTGCAACACAGTTTACCGGACTGGAAGGAAAATATGTGCCCATCGCCGAGACGATCCGCGGCTTCAAGGAGATTCTGGAAGGAAAGCATGACGACATTCCGGAAGGTCTGTTCCTGAATGCAGGTTCGATCGATGAAGTACGTGCCCGTGTGAAATAGGGGGATGGCGTATGGCAGATGAGAGCAGAAATTTTCAGGTAGAAATTATCACACCGGAGCGTGTCTTTTATACCGGAGAGGCGACCATGATCGAGTTTACCTCCGTGGAAGGGGATATGGGTGTGTACAAAAACCATATTCCGCTGACAACCGTTTTAGCGCCCGGAATCGTTACGATTACCGAGGAGGACGGGCAGAAAAAAGCGGCTGTCCACGCAGGGTTTGCCGAGATTCTCGGGGATAAGGTAACGCTTCTTGCGGAAATTGCGGAGTGGCCGGACGAGATCGACACAGACCGTGCCGAGCGGGCAAGGAAGCGCGCCGAGGAGCGGCTGGCGGCGAAGGCCGAGAGTCTTGACGTTGCCAGGGCCGAGCTTGCGCTGAAGCGTGCGCTGGTGCGTATCAGCTTAAGATAAGAACGTATATGGCAGTAAAAAGCTGTTTTCCATAAATAAGGAAGACAGCTTTTTTTAAATAGCAGATAATTTTTCGATTATATATATCATTTTTGGTATTTTTTCCTAGACAAGGCCACATTTTTCCAATACAATGTTGCTTGTGTTAATGATAAAAAACAGAACAAACAGGAGACAAAAAATGAAAAGTTTAAAGGGGCGTTTAGTAGGTGTTACATGTATCGTGATGCTGATTTGTCTGATGGTAACGGCTTTTATCAGCTACAGTATTGCTTCACGGGCGATCAGGTCTGAATCGATGGACAAATACAGCCTGCTGACTGAGGTGACTTCCGCGAAAATTAACGCATGGCTATCCGAACAGGCGGATATGGTTCGTAATAAGGCCAATACGATTGAGATTAACGGGAATTATGGGACGGATTATCTCATACCATATCTGACATCGATCGTAGAGAATTATAATACGGGCGGGTACATATACGATCTGTACTTTACGGATACCGGCAACCAAATGTCCTCCGGCACGGGCTATGTTCCGGACGGGAGCACTGATTTTACACAGAGAGACTGGTTTACGGGTGCATGTGAGCAGGATGATCTTTATTTTTCAACGCCCTACCGGGATGACGATTCGGGAAAATTAGTTATCACGATCTCGGAAAGGCTCATGAAAGACGGGCAGCTCGCAGGTGTGCTTGCAACGGATATTTTTGTGGATACGCTAATCGAGATCGTAAACGGGCAGGAACTGCCGGATAACAGTTATCTGTTTATCGTGGACAGCAAAAGCGGTATTGTGAATCATCCGAACAGCGCATTCGGCTATGTGGATGACGAGCCCATATCACTTATATCCGCAAGCGGCGGAATATACGGGGAGTTAGTCTCCTATATAGGGAGCAATGAAAAGGAACCCGTATTGATGAAGGACTATGATGGGGTTTCAAGGAGCTTTTATGCGCAGAGTGTGGATTGCTGTGACTGGTATGTTGTTGCCGCCATCAGCAGTCAGGTGATGAATCAGTCCCGGATTTCCATGCTGGGAGGATTTCTAGCAGCTATGGTCATCTCAATCGTGGTTGGAATTTCCATATCGTTTTTTATCGCTTCGAGAATGACAAAGCCCATCACGCTCCTGTCAGAAAAAATTGCTTCCGGAGATTTTTCAAAGGATGTACCGGTGACAAGCCGCGACGAGATTGGCATGCTGGCCGAGGGCTTTAATGGTCTTATGGGGAAAATGAGGACATTGCTGGAGATTACCGTAGACAGCGTGGAAAATATTCAGAGCTTTGCGGGGGACTTAAATCAGGTCTCCGACCAGCTTGTGACAAATGCGGATAAGGTGAGCACCGAAATGGAATCCATCACGGGGGCAATGGAGGTTCAGTCCGGCAGTGTGGAGCAGGGAAAAATTGAGCTTGACCGGTTTGACGAGCACATCGGCGCCTTTGAGGAAAGCTACCGCGATATGGAGCACACGATGGAGGATGTGCTTGGAAAGCTCAGCGAGTCCGCCCTTGTGGCAAAAAATCTGGAAACGTCCACGGAGGACTCCAAGGAAAATATGCGTGCGATCTATGAGGATATCCAGGAGCTGGAAAAGTTTTCCGAGAATATTACGGAAATTGTTTCCACGATCAGCAGCATTTCCGCCCAGACAAATCTGCTGGCGCTGAACGCTTCGATTGAAGCGGCCCGTGCCGGGGACGTTGGAAGAGGCTTTACCGTTGTGGCGGAGGAGATTCGGGTGCTGTCCGAGCAGACATCGGCGGCGACCACCAATATTTCGGAGCTGATTTCCAATATCCGCAGCCGCATCAGCCAGACGGTTTCTTCCATCAGTGTGTCTATGGATACGTTTGAGAATAATACAAAAAATTCACAGATGGTGCTTTCCGTATTTGTTGAGCTTAAGGATTATATCGAGGGGATCGAGAAGATCAATGAGACACTTTCGTCTGGCATGAGCGTCTTTATTGAAAGTAAAGACCATATTGATAAGTCTTTTGAGGAAATTGATGACAATATGCAGACATGTCTTTCTTCTACCGGGGATGCGAAAACGCTCTCGAAGGAGCAGGCGGACTGGGTCGGAAGCCTTGAGGATCAGTCGCGCACACTAAAGGAGCTTGCCGGTCAGTTAAAGGAGAGCACCAGCTCCTTCACAATTTAGATGAAGGCTTTTGAATTTTAATATTATCTGCACAAAATGAGTGTTCAATACGTGGAAACGAAATAGATTCCGCTTCAGGTTATGGTGTAGTATAGCTCAAAGACAGAAGCGCTGTAAAGTTAAAAATTTTGCGAAAAGATGTAAATGAACCGGAAAAAACCGGTTTGGGAGGCGAAAAAGCCGGAAACGAAAAGGCTCTGACGTGTTGAACATGTACAATACGTTAGAGCCTTAAAAAATGAAAGGGAATTAGAATAATTTTAATATTTATAGGCTGTGTCTACATACACTTTTATTTTTTTGTGACTGGTGCAGGATACAGGGTAATCGACCGTTTCCGTAATGGATGTATCCTTGTCGTAGCAGGTCGCGTATTTTTGTATGTAGCCTGTAATGTCTCCGGAATCACCGTATATAACAAGGGATATGCGTATGACATTTAATTTTTTAGACGATTTGTTTGATACGGACAGATCAAAGCCTGTGGGATGCAGATCCGTGGAGGCTTTGATCTTGGAGCTGTAGCTCTTGTACGGGCATTTACTTACCTTCAGGCTCTTTTTGTAGGAGCTGTATGCCATATAGCTTGAGTTGCCGTCCGCAGGTGCCTTGTAAAAGAGTGCACAGGTCTGCTTTGCGCCAAGGCAGTTATTCTGATCCTCCGAAATGGCGAGGTTATTTTTCCCGGCATCCAGGAACGTAACCTTGCCCTCCAGCTTTACGGGGTAGTCGTTTTTGTTTTTACAGATGAGCAGAATGCCGTCGGAGCGCTCGTAATACTTCAGGGTTAAATTCTTTTTTGCGGTCTTTGCATTGAATTTTGTCGCTGCCTGTGCCTGGGGAACCTGAATGTTCATGGATATGAGAGCCAGCAGAAGCAGGGCAAGCATCCGATATATCAATTTACGTTTTTTCATAATTGCCTCCTGTCAGATAGAATCAAAAGGAGCCGCCAGGGCGGCAGCTCCTTTATGTTTGGAATCATGAAATTAGTTCTGGATGAATGTAGCGTTAACCGGAACATAGAAGATCCATACTTCGTCGCCGATGTTATCTACTACGGATGCATATCTGACAGTCATTCTGTCACCCTTAGTGTTTGTTGCAGATGTAATTTCATTGTAATTTGCATCAAAGAAGCTCAGGATTGATACATAGCTGTTTGTGTCATTGTTCATATCAACATTGGTAGAAAGATGACCGTCGTTGATGATAGCATCAGGGGTTAATGTATCTACCTTGGTTGAGAGGACTTTGATTGTCGGCTGTGTATAAGAGTTCTTTACAGTAATTCCGGCAGTCTTTGATACGACCTTATTGCTGCCAAGTTTCAGATCAAAGCGGATGGTATAGCTGCCGGTTCTTGCAACGTCACCCTTGCCGTCCGGGCGTGCATTTACAGAGTTTGAATCCCCGTCTGTGCCTATCATGACTGAATTTAAGTCAAAACCAACAATAGATCCCATGTCATCCATATCAGCCGCTGTAATGGCATCACCGGTTGCTACTAAGCTGCTGTTTGCAACATCCAGTGTTACAGTACCGAAGATAGCGCTTGCAGAAACGCTTTGGATCTGCTGCTTCGAATCGGTGATGGACTTTCCGCCGATCTTTGTAAAGTCATCATGTCTTACATATCCGGCGAAGAGACCGTTGCAGATTGCGTAAAGCCGAACCTTTGTGGTTCTCTCATCAGCCTTTGCGATATCAAGTGTCGGCTTGGTAACCTCAAGCTGATAGCTTACGTTCTGTAAGTTATTCGGCAGCTTGCTTACGGAAATTGTAATGCGCTTCATGATTGCCTTGGAGTTGTCAATGTTGTCAGAGCCGGAAATCTCAAAGGTGTAAGTCTTTGCGGTTGCATTATGAGCGGTAACCTTAAATTCACCCTTCTTGGTGTTGCTTACGTTGATAGGCTGAATCTCTGCAGGAACTGCCGCATCTGTCTTGCACTCTCCGATATAGGAGCCGGTTTCGATCAGCTCGTCTGCCGCATCGTATAACTTAGCGGTGATCGTTGCGGAGTAGTCCGGATCCATAGAGTCTGACATGGATGTGCGGGTGGTCTCAACCGTCATTTTAGTCGCAAGACCCTTCTTGTAGGTAGTAACAGGAATTACATAGTAGGTGGCCTTGCCGTTTTTGGTTGCAGTAATATTTAACTGCGCAGAGCCGATGTTATTTCCGCCTGCCGTGATGATCGCGTATTTGCCCGTATCCTTCGTAACGCTGGCGATAACGATATTGTCGTTTGAAGACTCTACATCGTAAGAATCGTAGGAAATCACGTCCCCGTTATCATCCGTTGCGCAGAAGTAGATGCTGCTGGCAGAAGCACCGACAGCAACCTTTGCGGAAGTATCGCTTAAGCCCTGGTAGAATTTTGCACACTGGCTGTTTTTATTTACATCGCTATCCTTTGCAACCGCAAATAATGCCTTTCCGATCATAGCCTTTGCATCTACACAGGTAATATCCTGGGTTGTAGATACATCTACGGAATCCGCAGTATTTGCATTGTAGGTAACGGTAACGGTTGCGATCATACCGATGGTATCAAGCGTTATCTTCGCGGTGGAAGGCTTGTTGATCTCAGCCGTTGCATAGTTTCCGCTGATGGTGATGGAGGTGTAAGCATCCAGGTTAATGCTGGGTGTTACGTCAATACCGTTTGCATCAAAAAGCTGGAACTTGATGGGAGTTGCAACGTTCTGCTGTGCGGTTGTTGTGTTGATGGTAACGTTTGTAACAGCGCCTACGGAAGCAGGGAAGGTTGCCTCAAGCGTTGTGTAAGATACCTTGTAAGTAGTTCCGTCAATAAAATTGCCGAAAATTACTACATTTGCACTCTTTCCGTCTGCGGAAAAGGTAATACTCTTTACAGCAAGCTGTAAAGCAGCAGCATTGTCAGAGAAAATAGTTAAATTTTCTGCCGTCACTTCCTTCGACACGTCCTTGTTGAAGGTAACGTTGATTGCGTTGGAAGCGGTCTGCTTTACCTCGGAGATTGCCAGTGCCTCCTCAACCGGTGTATCCGGTGTGTCCTTAGCAGCCTTGACTACGCAGCGGTATTTCTTTGAGGTAGTCTTCTTGGTTTTGCTGTTCTTGAAGGTCACTTTGACTACAGTACTATCAGAAAGTGCCCCACTTCCCCGCGGCAGATTTTCGGGGATTTGGGGCATTTGCCGAAGGGGTGCGGCCTGGCGCCTTTGCACTAAAAAAAGAAGAATGAAAAGAAAAATGAAAAGCAGAGTGGGGCGATCCCCTGACGTGCCGGACACGTCTGGCGTGTTCAACACGTGGGAGGGTGCCGTGCGTGCGGCCTCCCACGTGTTTGACAGCGGTGAAGCTTAAGATATTGTGTGACTTAATAATTGAAGCTTTATATTAACACAGAAAAATTTGTCGAATAATTTTTGCGGTTCCGATAAAAAAGAGGTAGGAAAAAAGTCGGAGAAATGTTAGAATACTTAGTATACCGCAGTGCGTATAATGGGATTAGCAGACAATATACGGACAGCAAAAAATATGGAAAACAGGGGTTTATTTGTGAGAGAAAGACTTGGATTACACACACTTACAAATGAGATATCAATCGGCTTATACCGGAATATGATTGATCCGGTGCTGATTTCTAAAACACACAGCGTCAGCGGGAAGCTGTCAATTGCGGCGGAGCTGGAAAGCTATGAAACGATCGGGAAGGACTGCGTTTCACTCTGCGTCAATGATCTGGTCGCGTCAGGGGCAAAGCCGCTCTTTTTCTATGACACCATTTCCTGCGCAAGACCGAAAAAAGATAAGGTCGAGGATATGGAAAAGGGAGCAACACAGGCCTGCGAAGGGATTGAAATTGCCTATGCGGGCAGCGAGATCATGGAGCTGCCGGATATTTTTCATTACGACCAGTACGATATGGTGGGCTTTGCAGTAGGTATCCTGGATCGGGGCGTGGGCCAGAGCAAACGCCCGGTGAAGCAGTCTGACGTTATCATGGGGCTCGCTTCCGACGGATTACATAACAATGGATATGTGACGGCAAAAAAGAAGCTCTTTTTGACCAAGGCGAGCATGGAGGTATATTACGAAAATCTTCAGGGTACGCTGGGGGAGCTGCTCATACAGCCGACGCGCTGCTATAAGAAGGTGCTGGAGGCAATTTATCAGGCGGGAATCCCTATCGACCGGTGCATGCAGGTAGCACACGGCGGGCTGGATGCGGCGCTCCGCAGGCTTCTGCCGGAAAACTGCGGTGCGGTCATCAAGCAGCCGAAGCAGAATATACCTCCGCTTTACCTGATGCTCCATCAGGACGGCAACATTCCGCTTGACCAGCTTCGCGTGATATGCAACATGGGTGTTGGCATGCTTTTTATCGTGCCGGAGGAGGATGTGGAGCGCACCATCGATATCATCGACGAATCCGGTGAGCGGGCGGTGCCCCTTGGATTGGTGGAGATGCGCAGTAAAGACATTCGTTACGTTTAACAGGCTGTTTGATAGAGAGGAAGACCAAAACGAATGAGTTCACAGGATAAGTTAGAGAAAGTGCTTCGTGACATCCACGTACTGATTTCCCGCAGTGAGGTTCACAGCAAGGACCGGATCATTGTCAATAAGCAGGAAATGTTTGGGCTGATCGATCGCTTGAATTCCAGCATTTACGAGATTATGGAGGAGTATGAGCTGACGAAGCAGAGCAGAGACCGGGCAGAGCGTGAGCATAAGAAACAGGGTGATAAAATTATCTGGGATGCCAGCCGTAAGGCGGAAGACATCTATGCCGCTTCCGTCATGTACACGGACGAGGCGCTGAACCATATCCAGGCGATCATGGAGGAATCGACGGAGCAGATCCGGGAGGTTCAAAACGCCATGATCCAGGATTTGGAGGAAAAAAAGCAGATTGTCCGCACAAATCAGCTGGAGTTGAAGGCGCAGCTGCAGGATCTGGTAGATACGGAAAAATATCTTTCTCTGATCGAGGAGCGCAACAAGGAAATCGAGCGCGAAAAACGCAAAAACGGCAGGAGATTTGATCAGCCCAAGGAGAAGGGTCAGTTTGAGGATGTTAAGACGGAGATCCGCATTAACCGCGAGTATTTCCGCAATGCAGGCATTGAGCCGGAGGAAGCGCCGAAGGAAGAGCCGGAGGGGCAGGAGCAGCCGCCGCAGGAGACATCGGAGAAAACGAATCAGCAGGAGGAGGCTGCTGCGCCTGATGCCGGGTTAAAGCCGGAAGCAGAGCCGGAGCCGGCAGAAAAGCAGGAGGACGCCATCGATCTTTCGGGTGCGACGTGGGATGTGGAGGGCCTGGATGATGAAAAGCCGCAGGATGCGCCAAAACGGACGCGGCTGCATTTTTTCAGACATTAGGCTGAAAGGAGTAAACAGGCTTTACACCATAGGTGCGGACAGTGGCGGAAATAGTGTTACTTTTCAGGGCAACGGAAAAAAGCGGTTGCCCTTTTTGTTATTTGCATATACAATGTAACTGTTCAGGAATTAACTGTGAACAGTTATCAATAGCATTGGAGGAAAGAAGCATGAAGTTATATAACGGCGGTGTCTTTCTCGTAAACGAGAGTGAGATTATTGCGGATACGGAGGAAGCGTCGGCACGCTTACAGAGCAAGACGGGAAATGCGCCTGCAAGGGAGGAAGCGAAAAAGGGAACCCTGGCGTATCGTGTTTTAGAGGAGCATAATACATCGGGAAGCATGGACAGGCTTCAGATTAAATTTGATAAGCTTACGAGCCACGATATCACATTTGTGGGTATTATCCAGACGGCCCGCGCGTCAGGACTGGAGCGGTTTCCCATTCCCTACGTGCTGACAAACTGCCACAATTCGCTGTGCGCGGTAGGGGGAACGATCAATGAGGATGACCACATGTTTGGACTGAGCTGTGCGAAAAAGTACGGCGGTATTTACGTGCCCCCGCATCAGGCGGTTATTCACCAGTACGCCCGGGAGATGCTGGCCGGGGGCGGGAAGATGATTCTCGGTTCGGATTCCCATACCCGCTACGGTGCGCTTGGAACGATGGCGATGGGCGAGGGCGGACCGGAGCTTGTAAAGCAGCTGCTCTCCCAGACCTATGATATCCGTATGCCCGAGGTTGTCGCTATCTATTTGAAGGGAAGTTTAAAGCCCGGCGTCGGACCGCAGGATGTGGCGCTTGCGATTATCGGAGAGGTCTTTGACCGGGGCTTTGTAAAAAATAAGGTGATGGAGTTTGTCGGGCCGGGTGTTTCGAACCTGAGTGTTGATGCCCGGATCGGAATAGATGTTATGACAACGGAGACGACCTGCCTTTCCTCCATTTGGAGTACGGACGGCAAGGTGAAGGAGTGGTATGATATCCATGGCAGAAGCGGCGAGTTTAAGGAGCTGCGCCCCGAGGCGGTGAGCTACTACGACGGCTGCATCGAGATCGATCTGGATGAGATTGAGCCGATGATTGCGATGCCCTTCCATCCCAGCAACGTTTATCCAATCCGTGTGCTGAACGAAAATCTGATTGATATTTTAGATGACTGTGAGAAGCGGGCGAAGGTCAGCTTTGACGGTGCCGTGGAGCTGAACCTGAAGGAGAAGGTGCGCGACGGCAGGCTCTACGTCGACCAGGGTATTATCGCAGGCTGCGCGGGCGGAGGCTTTGAAAATATCTGTGACGCAGCGGATATTTTATCCGGCAGGAGCATCGGCCCGGACGAATTTACGTTAAGTGTTTATCCGGCAAGTATGCCGATCTATATGGAGCTGGTGAAAAACGGTGCCGCTGCGAAGCTGATGCAGACCGGGGCGATTATGAAGACGGCATTCTGCGGTCCCTGCTTTGGCGCCGGGGATACGCCCGCAAACAACGGCTTTTCAATTCGGCATTCTACACGCAATTTCCCGAACCGCGAGGGCTCGAAGGTGCAGAACGGACAAATCGCATCGGTGGCGCTCATGGATGCGCGCTCCATTGCGGCGACCGCGGCTAATAAGGGCTATCTGACGGCGGCAACTGATTTTGATGTGGCTTATACAAGGCCGAGGTATTTCTTTGACAAAACGATCTATGAAAACCGTGTTTATGACAGCAAGGGAGTGGCGCACCCCGAGGAGCCCATCAGGCTGGGGCCGAACATCAAGGACTGGCCGGCCATGTCTGCGCTCACGGAAAATCTGCTGCTGAAGGTGGTATCCGAGATTCACGATCCGGTGACGACGACGGACGAGCTGATTCCCTCCGGCGAGACATCCTCCTACCGCTCGAACCCGATGGGATTGGCAGAATTTACGCTGTCCCGGAAGGATCCCGACTATGTGCCCCGTGCCAAGGAGATTCGAAAGGCGGAGCAGGCGCGTATTGCGGGAGAGCATCCGTGCCATGAGGTTCCGGAGCTGAAAAATGTCATGCGCGTGGTCAGAACAAAATTCCCGGATGCAGGCCATGAGAATTTTGGCATCGGAAGTACGATCTTTGCGGTAAAGCCGGGCGACGGCTCCGCGCGCGAGCAGGCGGCCTCGTGTCAGAAGGTGCTCGGAGGCTGGGCAAATATTGCCAACGAGTATGCGACAAAGCGCTACCGCTCCAACCTGATCAACTGGGGAATGCTTCCGTTTGTGATTCCCGAGGGAGCGCTGCCGTTTGCAAACGGCGACTTTATCTGGGTTCCCGGTATCCGCAGGGCCGTGGAGGAAAAACAGGATACTATCCGGGCGTATGTGGTAAAGGACGATGCGCTCACGGAATTTACAATGACATTGGGTGATCTGACGGATGATGAGCGGGAGATTATTCTGAAGGGCTGTCTCATCAACTACAACCGCGTGTCATAGCAGGAGGGGCATAACGGATCGGCCGCGGGGAAGCCGGGGCCGGTCCGACCGGACTGTTAGAGAGAAGGAGACAGGAACATTATGGAGGACGAGAAACAAAGGATGGAAAAAAAACGCTCGGATTGGGACATGCGTCCCTATCTGGCGATTGGGGCACTGATCTTTTTGGTGTTTTGCTGCTGTATTGCCGTTTTTGTGGTTTTGTTTAAATACAGCGAAATCAAGAGTGTGCTGGGAACGCTCGGGGGCGTGATGCAGCCGATTTTCATCGGTGCGGTCCTGGGCTACCTGTTCAATCCGCTGATGCGGCGGATCGAGGGCGGGCTTGCCGGCCTGATGATGCCGAAGGCAAAAAATGTGCAGAAGATGAAGCGGCTGATCCGAACCATTGCCAGCATTCTGACGATGCTTGTTTTTGTGGCGCTGCTTGGATTCGTGATCTATCTGATCATTCCGGCGCTGGGCGAGAGCATTGTCAATCTGGTGAGCACGATGTCCACGAATGTGGACCATTTTATTGAATGGTACGAAAATCTTTCCCTGACAAAGGGGGAGCCGCTTGTATGGGAGAAATATCTGCTGGAGGCGACGGATGCAGTTGAAGAGTGGTTTAACGATACGCTTGTGCCGCAGCTCAAGGGCGGTCAGCTTCAGGATTATGTGATGAGCATCACAATGGGTGCGATTAATGTGGTGGTTGTACTGAAAAATGTCGTTATCGGTTTGATCGTCTCGATTTATGTGCTCATGGAGAAGGAGCGCTTTGAGGGACAGACAAAAAAGATGATCTTTGCTGTTTTGCCGACAAAGCAGGCAAACACCCTGATTCAGATCATTCATAAGGTGGACGAGATCTTTGGCGGCTTTATTATCGGCAAGATTATTGATTCCATCATTATCGGCATTATCTGCTTTATCGGCTGCTCGATACTGCGGATGCCCTACACGCTGCTCGTCAGCGTGATTATCGGTATCACAAATGTGGTTCCGTTTTTCGGGCCGCTTATCGGGGCGGTGCCGTGTCTGATCATCGTCACGATTACGGACCCGCTGCACGGACTGTATCTGCTTATTTTTGTGCTGGCACTGCAGCAGGTGGACGGAAACATCATCGGACCGAAGATTCTTGGAGATTCCACCGGACTTTCCTCCTTCTGGGTGATGTTTGCGATCATCGTGGGCGGCGGCCTGTTCGGGTTTATGGGTATGCTTTTCGGCGTGCCGACGTTTGCGGTAATCTATTATCTGTGCCAGCGCTTTATCGCGTATCTTCTGGGGCGGCGGGGGCTTCCGTCGAAGACAACGGAATATACGATGGTGACGCATGTGGACCCCGAATCAAAAAAGCTTTGCACCGATGCGTGGAGCCATGGTGAACGCTTTCGTTTTGGCGCAAATAAAAAAAAGTCGAAGGACAAGAAATAATAAATGGAAATACCCCACTGCCGGCGCGCGTAAAAAGATGCGTTTTGCTGCCTGCGGCGGGGTATTTGGCTTTTGACAGGATAGGCTGCGTATGGTAAACTAAATTGTGGGTTTGTGGATAAACTTCTACTTGAAATGAAAAAACGTCACTTAGCACTAGAGGTAGACATTTTGGATAGATACGAATACAAGCTAAAATTGGGCGAGATAGAGACGCTTGCCGCCGAGAAAAATTATGCGGCGGCGGCGGAGATTGCCGACAGCATCAACTGGCGTAAGGTTCGCAACGTCAATTCCCTGATGCTGGTGGGCGAAATCTACCAGCAGACCGGGCGCTATGAGGACAGCAAGGAGCTGCTGCTCATGGCATATGACCGCTCGCCGATTGGCAAAAAGATTATATACCGTTTGGCAGAGATTGCGATCAGTGCCGGACAGTTTGATGAGGCGCAGGAGTACTACGATGAATTTGTTGAGATTGCGCCCCATGATACATTAAAATATGTGCTGCGCTACCGGATGAGTCAGGCGAAGGGGGAACCCTTTGCTTCTCAGATTGCGATCTTGAACGAGCTGAAGGAGCAGGAGTATACCGAGGAATGGGCGTTTGAGCTTGCTTATCTCTATCACGAGGCGGGTATGACCGATAAGTGCATCGAGGCGTGCGACGAGCTGATTCTCTGGTTCGGGGACGGCCCTTACGTGGAGAAAGCATTGGAGTTAAAGATGCTCTACCAGCCCTTGAACCTTGACCAGGAGGAGAAGTACAAGCAGTTCCGCAAAAAGAAGGATGGCATTATCGAGGTGCGGCCGGATGAATATCTGCAGTCGGGGGAGATCATAAACAACACGATCAAAATCCCCGAGGTGCATGTCAGTGCGGACCGGTTCAATACGCAAAATCTCCAGGAGGAGCTTGCGCGGGGCATGCAGCAGATCATGGAGGCCACCGAGAAGGAAACTGTAAATGACACGATGGATTCCATCAAAAAGATGGTGGAGGAAATTCCGTATTTACAGCCGCTTCTCGCGGAGGAGGGCTATCTGACCGAGCCTGTCCTGCCGCCGGAATATGAGACGGACGAAGAGATTGACGGTTCACTGAACTTAAATTTTCAGGAGATCCTAGAGGAGGAATACGACGGGCAGTTTTCCCTGTCCCTGCCCGGCGGCGGTGCCTACGAGCCCCAGGTGAGCGGGCAGATGACGATTGACGATGTGCTCACGGAGTGGGAAAAGACAAAGCGTGCCGCGGAGGCGGCGATGCAGGATGCCAAGCAGCGCAAGCTGGAATCTGCGAAGGTCCGGGCACTTCAGGAAACGGGGGATCTGATGGAACGTCTGTCTATGGTGATCGCCCAGCTGGATGAGGGTGTGACGACCAGGGAGCTGGTAGAGCAGGTGTATGACCCGGATTCGCCGGAGTTTATGGAACGTGCGACACAGGTGTTTGCAGATGCAAACGAGCGGCTGCAGGAGGAGATTGACCGTCTGCAGGCAGGCCAGGGAGATCCGGATGCAATGCGGCAGATGCAGCCGGAGGAGGAGCTTCCCCCGGATATACCTTTAGATATACCTTTAGATATGCCTTCCTATGAACCGGAGGACATTGATGCGGAGCTTGCCGCGGAGCTGGAAGCGCCCTTCGAGGAATTTGATGCTTCGGAGGAGGCGCTGGCTGCGGAGCTTGAGGCCGAGGGGCTGGAGCTGTACCGGGATCCGGAGCCGGAGCCAAAACTGCCTGTCGAAGAGCAGGCGCCGCCAAAGCCGGCTGAAGAAAGACCGACGGAATCGACATGGCCGACGCTTTTTTCGGCGTTGAAAAAGCCCGTTGCCGGGGAGGCGGCGGGGCAAAAGCCGCAGGCCGCAGAGCCGGCAGAGCAGATGCCGCAGGCCGCAGAGCCGGAAGAACAGATGCCGTCTGCCGCAGAGCCGCCGGGACAGATGTCGTCTGCCGGGGGGCCGGCGGGACATGTGCCGCCAGCCGCAGAGCCGGCAGAGCAGATGCCGCCTGTCGCAGAGCCGGAAGAGGCAAAACCGCCTGTCGGGGATACGGAGAAAAAGGAGTCGCAGCAATCCGGAGTCCGGCGGGATCTGGAGAATGCTTCGGCCCGGCATTTATCAAAAACCTTCCCCAATCTGGCGGAGCTGCTGTCCTTTGACGCGTTTCACAGTATTGGCAGGGGGAAGGCAAAGCCGCCGGAGCAGACACCGGCTGTCGACAGTGCTGCTGATCTATGGAAAGACACGAAGCCGGAAGAAACGGCACCGCCGAAGGCACCTTCGGCTGCCGGCAGGCCGGTTCAGCCGCCTGTTTCGGCATCCGAGGAGACGGTGGAGGAGGGCGAGGAACGGTTCAACAAGGTGCTTTCCGACTGGGAAGCCATGAAGGATCCCACGACGCCCCTGCCGGAGATCAGCATGGATCTGTTCGAGGATCAGGAGCCGGCGGCGGAAAGTTCCGCAGGAATACCGGAGGAGAGGCGCCAGCCGGCTCCCGCTGCATTCAGCGGCATCAAAAAGCTGGATGCCGAGATGACAAAACGGTTTTCCTATTTTGCGAAGGTGGACGGCATGGAGGCGCAGATCTGCAGCGCTTTGAGCGGGTGCGGAGCTTATCTTACGGGTGCGGACCGCGGGAAGGGCGGCAATCTGATCATAGAGGGCGCCTCCGGCTGCGGAAAGACGATGCTGGCAACAAACCTGGTAAAGACACTGCAGCAGATGGTCGACAAGCCGGGCAAGCAGATCGGAAAGATCAACGGCGATGCCTTAAACCTCAAGGATGTACAGGCATTGATGGAAAAGATCAGCGGCGGGTGCCTCATTATCGAGCGGGTGGATGAGCTGTCCCGGGAGACGCTGGGGAAGCTGTCGGCTTATATCGATGCGCACCCTGCAGAGCTTCTTGTAATTTTAGAGGATACAAAGGAAGGGGTCGCGAAGGCCCTTGGCAGGCACGACGGGTTTGCGGAGAAATTCGGCCAGCGGATTACGATTCCGTATTTTACCAATGACGAGCTGGTTGAGTTTGCAAAGACGTATGCCGCAGAAAACGGCTACGGTATTGACGCGATGGCGGTGCTGGCGCTGTACACGCGCATCAGCAGCATACAGAAGCTTGACCAGACGACGACGCTGGTGGAGGTGAAGGAGATCGTGGACGAGGCGATCGACCGCGTGGAGAAAGGCAGCTTCAAGAAGATGTTTGGCATCCTGACCTCAAAGCGCTATGATGAAAATAATTATGTCGTCCTCCATGAAAAGGATTTCGAGGACTAAAAAAATATTATAACAATAAGGAGACGGGGGTATGGGTTATTTTACTGAATTGGACATGTATCTTTTGGGACAGTCCACACATTACGACATTTACAAAAAGCTGGGAGCACATCTGATGACGCAGAAGCGCAAAAAGGGTGCGATGTTTGATCTGTGGGCACCCGGGGCAAAGCGGGTCTGGGTCATCGGCAGCTTCAATGACTGGGACGAGACGGCGCATGAGATGGAGCGTCTTTTACCGGAGGAATGCGGCATTTATGAGCTGTTCATTCCGGGTGTCAGGCAGGGGGATATGTACAAGTACCTGATTGAGACGGCGGACGGGGAGCTTCTTTATAAGGCTGATCCTTATGCAAATTATGCGGAGCTTCGTCCGGGGACGGCATCCATCGTAACAGATATTAACAGCTTTGTGTGGACGGATGCGGAGTGGATGAAGGAGCGCGCCGCAAAGGATGTGTATAAGGAGCCGATGGCGATTTTAGAGGTACACCCCGGCTCATGGATGCGGCATCCCAACCGCGAGGACGAAGGCTTTTATACGTATCGCGAGTTCGCGAAGTCGCTGATCAAATACGTAAAGCAGATGGGCTATACCCATGTTGAGCTGATGGGAATTTCCGAGTATCCCTTTGACGGCTCCTGGGGCTACCAGGTGACCGGCTACTATGCGCCAACGTCGCGTTACGGTGCGCCGGAGGATTTTGCATATCTGGTGGATCAGCTGCACAAGAATAAGATCGGTGTGATTTTAGACTGGGTTCCGGCACATTTCCCGCGGGATGCCCACGGTCTGGCTAACTTTGACGGCACCTGTCTTTACGAGTATGCGGACCCGAAAAAGGGTGAGCATCCGGACTGGGGTACAAAGATTTTTGACTACGGAAAAAATGAAGTAAAGAATTTCCTCATCGGGAGTGCGCTGATGTGGGTGGAGAACTATCATATCGACGGCCTGCGTGTGGATGCAGTCGCGTCCATGCTCTATCTGGATTACGGAAAACAGGACGGCCAGTGGGTTGCCAATAAGTACGGCGAGAATAAAAATCTGGAGGCAATTGAGTTTTTCAAGCATATCAATACGTTGATTACCGGGCGCAACAAGGGTGCGATCATGGTCGCGGAGGAATCCACCGCATGGCCGAAGGTCACCGGAAAGGCGGAGGAGGACGGCCTGAACTTTTCCCTGAAGTGGAACATGGGCTGGATGCACGATTTCCTTGATTATATGAAGCTTGACCCTTATTTCCGCAAGGATAACCACTACAAGATGACCTTTGCCATGAGCTATAACGAGAGTGAGAAGTATATTCTGGTGCTCTCCCACGATGAGGTAGTTCACCTGAAGTGCTCCATGATCAATAAGATGCCGGGGCTTGAGGGGGACAAATTTGCGAACCTGCGTCTGGCATATACCTACTTTATGATGCATCCCGGCAAAAAGCTGCTGTTTATGGGACAGGATTTTGCGCAGCTTCGGGAGTGGAGCGAGGAGCGGGAGCTGGATTGGTTTCTGCTTGCACAGGAGCCGCATCAGCAGATTCATGATTATATGAAGCAGCTTCTCAAGATGTATAAAAAATATCCTGCCATGTACGAGATGGACCATGAGTGGAACGGCTTTGAGTGGATTAACGCGGATGATACGGAGCACAGCATCTACAGCTTTATCCGCAAGTCCTCGGACGGCAAAAAATGTCTGATCTGCGTGCTCAACTTTACGCCGGTGGCAAGGCCGGAGTACCGGGTAGGCGTGCCCCAGTCGGGCAGCTATAAGCTCGTCTTAAATTCGGATGAGGCATGCTTCGGCGGTTCCGGGGCGGAGGTGGCGAAAAGCTATCGGGCAAAGAAGGGCGAATGGGATGGACAGCCCTACTCCATTGCATATCCCCTGCCTGCATTCGGGGCAGCCGTGTTTGAGTTTAATTATAAGGAGAGCAAAAAGCCGGCAAAATAAATCACAGGTTTTTCGCAGAGCCACCGTATTATGCGGTGGCTCTAAATTTTTCCGGGATTCGTCCGAAATACTTTACAGTGAAGTTTTACTTTTGGAAGGAGAAGCCACATGCAGATCGAACAGCTGGAAAAAAGAGGAATATTTGCCCAGGCCCAGGTGAGCGGGGCGAAGAGCAGTGAGCCGCAGGCTCATGAGACGGAAAAAAACGCGGATATAAGCGGAATCCTTCGGGGCTCCGCACCGCAGACGCAGACAGTGACCTATCAGAAGCCGGAAAACGAGCAGGAGACGGGCTTTCAGGATATTATGGATCAGGCATCGGCGCAGGATGCGGTTCAGATGAAAAACGAGATGGTCGTCGGCGCAAATACCACCACGCCGGAGCGTGCGCAGGCGGTGGAGGAGGACGGCTTTTCCCTGCGGGATACGGATATACACACGGTTGTGACGGAAACCGACAAGATTCAGATGGAGCTTGCAAAGGCCGGAAAGGATACAAGCTATTTCAGCGGAGAGCTTACACCGGAGCAGATCGCGCAGATCGCAGGCTCCGCGGCGCTTGCGGCGCAGTATGAGACGGCGCTGGCACAGGCAAATGCGATGGAGCCTCTCAGTGAAGGTGCGCTTAAATATATGCTGGACAACGGGCTGGAGCCGACCGTCGGCAATCTCTATCAGGCGCAGTACAACGGGGGAAGCGCTTATGTCGTTCAGCCGGACGGCACATTTGACGGGGCGCAGATTACGGAGCAGATCGAGCGGGTCGTTGCAGCGGCAGGGCTTGAGGTGACGGAGGAAAATCTCGCCGCGGGCAAATGGCTGGCGGCAAACAACCTGCCTGTTACGGCGCAGAACCTGAATTACCTGAACGACCTAAAGCAGATGGAGCTGCCCCCCGCGCAGGAGCAGGTCATGCAGGCGATGACGGAAGCTGTGGCGGACGGCAGGGCGCCCGCAGATGCATATCTCATGGAGGGTTATTCGCCGGCAGAGAGAGCTGCGGAGGCGATGACCGTCATCGAGGAGACGACGGATGCGGATCTGCTGTATGTTATATCGCAGGGCCAGGAGCTGACGATCGAAAATCTGCGGGAGGCGCACCGGCTGACGGCGGGCGGTGCCGGAAAGGGCGATGCAAACGGACAGCAGGAGTTTGAGCGCAGCCATTCTCTGGTCGAAGCGCGCAGGATTTTGGAGGAAACACGCCTTGTCATGACGACGGAGGCGAATTACAGCCTGATCAAGCGGGGCATGGAGCTTGACATCCAGCCTCTTGTCCGGCTGGTGGAGGATCTGAAGGCGCAGGAGCAGAGCTATTACAGGGAGCTTTTGCAGGCGGACGGAAGCGAGACCGGCAGCGGCCAGGTAGCGCTGTTCCAGGAGACGATCGAGGCTGCGGAGCAGTTAAAGGGAATGCCCGCCTACGCGATCGGCAGTACGCGCTATGACGGAACTGTGGAGAGCCTGCACGCGGAAGGTGCGTCCATGCAGGCGCGGATGGATGCTGCGGGTGAGGCGTACGAGACGATGATGACGGAGCCGCGCCGCGATCTGGGTGACTCGATTCAGAAGGCGTTTCGAAATGTTGACGATATTCTGCGGGAAATCGGGATGGAAGCAAATGAGGGCAACGCCCGTGCAGTGCGCATTTTAGCATACAATCATCTGGCGATCACGGAGGAGTCCGTGCTCAGGATGAAGCTGGCAGACCGGCAGGTACAGCAGGCCTTCGACAGCTTAAAGCCTGCGGTTGTGCGGGAGATGATACGGGACGGAATCAATCCGCTGAAGATGCAGATGTCCGAGCTAAATGAGCAGGCGGCGCAGATCCGCGAGCGCATCGGCGGCGGGGATGATCTGACAAAGTTCAGCGAATATTTGTGGAAGCTGGAGCAAAATCACGGGATCTCACCGGAGGAGCGGGATTCCTACATCGGGATTTACCGCCTGATCCATCAGGTGGAGGCAGGAGACGGAGCGGCCATCGGTGCGCTGGTGCAGCAGGGCGAGCCGATCACGATGGATAATCTGCTTCGTGCGGTGCGAAGCGGGAAAAAGAGCGGCATGGACTATTCTGTCGACGACAATTTTGGCGGCGTAAAGGGTACCATGAACGGAACCTCGATCACGGATCAGATTGACGCGGCGTTCCAGACAGAATGCTTTCAGCAGATACGGCAGACGGATACGGACCCGGAGCAGTTTTCGGATCTTTTGAAGGGCGAGCGCTGGAAGGATTTGACGCCGGAGCAGTTTTTAGAGGAGCTTTCCAGGACGCAGGCAGACGACGGGGAGGCTATGGCCTATTACAGGGAGCAGCTTGCGGATATGCAGGCGGCAGCAGCGGCGGAAAGCCAGATTTATGAGATGCTGGAAAATTACGCCGTGCCCGCGACGGTGGACAATGTGCTGGCCATGCAGCAGATGATGGCTAATCCAAACGATGCGCTCCGGCGCTTCTTCGCACTGGCGGACCGGATCGAGGAGGATGAGAGCGAGCAGGACCTGATGGAGGAGATTGCAAAGATCAAGGAGGATATTCTGTTTAAGCTGGGCGAGAGCCTGCAGACACCAAAGGAGCTGGCAGAGGCGCAGAACACACTGGCAGAGGTGGCGGAGCACTGCGGGCAGACCGTGATGTACGCGCACGGAATGTCAACCCTTGATATTCGTCAGCTCCAGATGATGACGGCACAGCTCCATCTGGGCGTGAGCATGACGAAGGAGGAGCGTTACCAGATTCCCGTCATCACGAGGGACGGGGCGGTCGGCGTCAATGTGAAAATCGTCCGCGGTTCCGAAAAAAAGGGCATGGTGCGCATCACGATGGAGTGCAATACCTACGGCAGGGTGACGGCAGAGCTGCGTGCTGAGGCAAAGGGCATCCGGGGCTATATCGCCTCCGACTCCAGGGCAGGGGCGGATCAGCTCACGCGGGAGCAGGAGCAGATTGAGTCGCTGCTTGGCGAGTTAAGAGGTGAGGGCTTTGAAAATCAGGTACAGATCCTCTACAGCGAGCATGTGGAGTTTGTACGCTTTGAGCTGAATGCCGGGGAGAGCGTACAGCCGGGGGATGACAGGGAGCAGGAAATCCAGACGAGGGAGCTTTACGGAATCGTGGAAAAAATGGTTCGTTTTTTCAGAGAGGGGATTACAAAAGAGGCGTAAGACGCCGATATATGTAACGGATGTTTTTCGGATGAAAACCGGTGACAGGGATCGTTGCCGGATACAAAACCGCAGGGAAGCGCACAAGAAATAGATAGAGGTGCGAATTATGAAAGTAAACCAGAACATATCAGCTGTGATTTCAAATGCCCAGCTTCATCGGACGGAGGATAAGCTGTCCGCTTCAATTCAGCGTCTGTCCTCCGGCTTTAAGCTGAACAAGGCGAAGGATAACCCGGCAGGCATGGCCATCAGCAATAAGATGCGCGCGCAGATCAATGCTCTCGAGCAGTCCAGCAGCAACGCGGCGGACGGAACGAGCGTCTTGCAGACGGCAGATGGCGGGTTAAGCGAAATCCATGCGATGCTGCAGCGCATGCGCGAATTGTCCGTACAGTCCGCGACTGATTCCATGACGGAGGATGACAAGCAGGCATGCCAGGATGAGGTGGAAAAATTACAGGACGAGGTCGACCGGATCGCGCGGGATACGGAGTTTAACGGAAAGCGGATTTTAGACGGTTCGCAGGATTACCGGATGTTTCCGAGTGTCGGCGGTGATCTGGCGGGAACCTATATCCGCAATTTCCAGACCACGGACGGGGTGGATGCGAAGGATTATGCGGTCCAGATCACACAGCTTCCGGAGAAGGCCGTTTTGACGACCGGTAACATAACGGCAGGTACGGCGGCAAAGATAGAAATCAACGGTGTCAAGATCGATATTCTGGCGACAGATAGCCAGAATGATATTTATACAAAGCTGAAGGAAAAGGGCGAGCTTGCCGGTGTAAAGGTGGAGCAATTACCGGCAGGCGGCGGAAACGTCCAGTATCAGCTGACTACGTTCGGGTACGGGAAAAAAGAAAAGATCGAGTACACAAATTCAAACGAGGCAAACCCGAGAACGGCCCAGGGCAAGGATACCGGGATCAATATTTTAGAGGAGGGTTCGCCAAAGCTGGATATGAACGGCAATCCGATCACACCCGCAGCCACTTATGAGGAAGGATTTGCAAAGACGGCAACCTACTTGTCGGACGGGAAGAAGGTTACGATCAAGGACCTGAACGGCTTTGAGATGATTTTTGAGGTTGACCCGGAGCAGGACGCGAAGGGCGTGTTAGCCAATGTCGGAGGGGGAAATAATATAACCGTGGATCTGGAGATGACCGATCTGGGAAGTATGACGCTTCAGGTCGGCGCCCACGAAAACCAGATTGTCGATGTGCGCATTCCGGCGGTAAACTGCGAGGCACTGTTTATCAGTGACCTGAATCTGGTGAGAAGCGGAAAGGCAGACCAGGCCATGGCAGATCTGGATGATGCCATTGCACAGGTGAGCGCCGTGCGCTCGCGGATCGGTGCATATCAGAACCGTCTGGATTATGCGGTGAAGAGCCTTGACGGAACCGTAGAAAATATGGAGTCGGCGATCTCACGTATCATGGATACGGATATGGCAGAGGAAATGGCTACTTACTCAAACATGAACGTATTGGATCAGGCGGCGATCTCCGTACTGACGCAGGCAAATGACATGCCGCAGCAGATTTTGCAGCTCCTGCAGTAGACGATTGTGTTATGAAATACGGAGGCTGATGGTATGACAGACGAAAAGAAAAAAGAGTTTACCCGCAGGCTGACGCAGTGCAATGCCAGTGAGATGATTGTGATACAGTATGATATATTTTTTACTTATCTGGATGATGCGCTGGAGACGTTTGAGCTTGGCGGGGAGCCTTTTAAGCAGGCGATCCGTCATGCGGATGCAGTACTGAAAAATCTGCAGGATTCGTTGGATTTCAAATACGACCTTGCGAAGGAGCTGTATCCGCTGTACAATTACAGCCGCAGACAGCTTGCGCTGGCACAGGCAACACACAAGAAAAAGCCGATTTCCAACGCACGCAATGTCATGAACAAGCTCTACGATGCCTTCTCCAAGATTGCGGAGGAGGACACCTCAGAGCCTGTCATGAAAAACACAGAAACGGTATATGCAGGTTATACCTATGGAAGAAATTCTTTAAATGAAGCAGCGTTTGACGGGACGCAGAAAAGCCGGGGCTTTCTGGCATAGCAGGAGGAGATAAAAAGCATTTCCTACTGATATTCCTTTACGGAGTTGAGCAGGAAGCGGTATCTTAGCTGTGCGGAGTTTAGCTGATAGATGTACGCGTCGATCAGATCCGGATCCGTCACGTTCGAAAACGCGGCATATACATGATCCAATTCCTTTTTTGTACGCGCTAGATCGTCCAGCAGGACGGTGTAGCGCGTATCTTTTTTTTCATTCCGGGGCTGGTGAAACAAATGTAGCATATGGTCACGTCCTTTTTTATTCTTACTTCCATTATAAGCAACTGCTTGGCAACTTATACAAAAACAGGCATATTTTACAAAATTCGGAGTAAATTGGTACAAAGCAGGGAGGTAGGAATTTATGGATACATCAACCGGGATGCTCGTGATCGTCGCCGCCTGCATGGCGGTATTAGTCATCGGTGCGCTGCGCCGCAAAGCCGCATTTTTACTGCACTTTTTGGTTCGGATGCTGGTGGGCGCCGTGGCAATCTATTTCACAAACGGGTGTCTTTCCGCCGCAGGGATCGGACTGGCAGTGGGTTTAAACCTGTTAAACCTGTGTGTGGTCGGAGGCCTTGGAATCGGGGGTTACGGCATGCTTTATGCAATTTTACTATACATGAACCTGTAGTATCGCGAAAAATAATTTTTTCGTGATACTACATGGACAAATGAAAAGCGTTCGCTTATAATCTCCTTACAATCTATCTGATTCTATTTGCAAATGATTTTCAAGTAAGATTCAGCTTTATCAATTCTCATGAATGAATTCCAGGGTGACAGACAATATTCCGAAAACAAAAACGGAGGGAGGCGTGAAGCATACAGACGAAGTTATCGATTTTAGATGAGGAGATCGGTCCGGGACTTGCCGCATATCTTATGATGCACCGGCTTCGGTTAAGGCCGGTACTCTGCGGCAGCTGGGAGGAGCTGCGCAGCGCAGGGGCCGTGCTGGCACTGGTCGGGGAAAGCGATTGGGAGGAGGGCCAGGCAGCGCTTGCAAAGGAGGAGGGAATCCTGCTCCTGCGGCTGGGGGAGGGGCAGCTTTGTCCGTACCAGCCGGCAGACCGCTTGCTGAAGGCAGTGTATGCACTTGCCGCAGAGCAGCAGCTCTATCTTCCGGGCGCGCTCCATATGCTCTATGAGCGGGAGGTGGTTGCGGTTTGTTCCCCGCATGGTTACGATCTTCAGACCGGGTTTGCACTCGTATACAGTCTGATCCGCGCGGAGAAGAAGCGTACCCTTTATCTTGATTTTTCTTATTACAGCGGATTTTTCGGGACGGATTTCAGGGATGTGGGTGATTTGATTTATGAGATGCACAGGGAAACTGTGCCGATGCAGACAGTTTTGGCGGCATTGACACAGACCCTTGGACAGCTGGACTATATTCCGGCGGTCCGCGCGCAGATGGATTTGGATGATTTGACCGGAAAAGACTTTACAGAGCTTTTGCGTCGGGTGCTGCAGGAAAGTGAATATGAGCTGGTGGTACTGAATTTGCCGGTCCGGCCATTATTCCTTCGGGCAGTATATAACTGCTGCGATCGCATGTACAGTCTCCAGCGGGAGGGAACTCTGTATGATAGGGCGCAGGCCCGCCTGTTGGAAGATCTCGGATTGGAGAGCGGACAAAAGGAGCTGTCCAATCTGAAGATTGTTCCGATGCCGGCGATGAGCGGGAGCTTTTCAATGGATGCGTCGATGTACGAAGCGATGCTGCTCGGTGATATGGCAGCATTTGTCAGGGAGATCGTGGGAAGGGAGGTTTTATGACGGACTATGTGGAGGAGATTAAAAGCCGTGTTCTCGCACGGATGGATGTATCGCGAAATATGTCGAATGAAGAGATACAGACTTTGATTGACGAGTCTATAGAAGAAAAAGACATATTTCGACCGTCCTTAAAGGAGCGGGAGGCTGCAAGGGAGCAGGTATTTTATGCGCTGCGGGGACTGGATATTCTGCAGGAGCTGATCAATGATCCGGAGATTACCGAGATCATGGTAAACGGCCATGAGCATATTTTTTACGAAAAAAGCGGACGGCTGCTGCAATGGGAGAAGCAGTTTGTGAGCAGGGACAGGCTTGAGGACACGATCCAGTCTATCGTGGCCGCGGGAAACCGAATGGTCAATGAGGCGGTTCCGATTGTGGATACCAGGCTGCGGGACGGATCCCGGGTAAATATCGTGCTCTCGCCGATTGCGATTGACGGCTCCGTGATCACGATCCGGAAGTTTCCCGCACATCCGATGCAGATGGGGGATTTGCTTGCACGGGAGTCCCTCTCGGAGGAAATTGCGGAGTTTTTAAAGCGGATGGTACAGGCGGGCTATAACATGTTTGTATCAGGCGGGACCGGATCCGGAAAGACGACGTTTTTAAATGCACTCTCCGGCTATATTCCCGGGGGTGAGCGCGTGATCACGATTGAGGATTCCGCGGAGCTGCAGCTGAACGGGATTTCAAATCTCGTGCGGCTGGAAATGCGGGCGGCAAACCTGGAAAATGTAGCGGAAATTTCCATTCGCCAGCTGATACGGGCGGCGCTTCGGATGCGCCCGGACCGGATTCTTGTGGGGGAGTGCAGAGGCGCGGAGGCGCTCGATATGCTACAGGCGATGCAGACGGGGCACGACGGCTCGCTGAGCACCGGGCATGCAAATTCCTGCTACGACATGCTAAAGCGCCTGGAGACAATGGTGCTCATGGGGATGGAGCTTCCGGTGAGTGCGATCCGCGGGCAGATCGTGGCGGGTGTTGACATCCTGATCCATCTGGGGAGGCTGCGGGACCGCACCCGCAAGGTGCTGGATATTATGGAGGTAGAAGGTATCTGCCAGGGAGAAATCCGTCTGCAGCCGCTCTACCGCTTTGAGGAGACCGGCGAGCGGGAGGGAAAGATCGTCGGTGAATGGAGACGGCTCGGAAGGCTCATGCACGTAGAAAAGCTGCGTGCCGCCGGATTGGAGTCCGGTTATGCGTGATTATCACAGGTATCAGTATTCGTTGGGGGAGCATGTCCGCTATTTTACGGAGGCGGTGTTTCTCATTCTGCTTGTCAGCTATCTTTTTTATCATTCGGTTTTTGCGGTCATTTTAATCATTCCCTTTTATCCGGTTTTTCTGAGGATTAAGGCACGGCAGCTTTTGCAGCAGCAAAAGCAGGAGCTGTGCGGGCAGTTTAAGGAGACGATCTCCTCGGTGGCGGTGGCGTTAAATGCCGGCTATTCCGTGGAGAATGCATGGCGGGAGGCGAAGCGTGAGATGGAGCAGATGTACGGGGAGCATGCGCTGATCGTGGAGGAGCTGCAGCATTTGCTGGCACACCTTGCTATGAACGTGCCGCTGGAGGAGCTGCTGAAGGATTTTGCAGTGCGCAGTGATATGGAGGATGTGGTCAGCTTTTGCCAGGTGTTTTTCTTTGCCAAGCGCAGCGGGGGAGACTTTATCGGCATCATCCGGACGACCGCCGGGCAGATCGGGCAAAAGATCGAGCTTGAGCGCCAGCTGGCGGCTGATCTGGCGGCAAGGCGGCTGGAGAGTCGGATCATGAATGTTGTGCCGCTTGTGATCCTGCTCTATCTGAATCTGACCTCCCCGGGATATTTTGACATACTGTATGGGAATTTGCCGGGGGTGTGTGTGATGAGTGCATGCCTGGCCGTGTACTTGTCCGCTTACGCGCTCTCAGAGCGGATGATGCAGACAATTGTACTTGTTTAGAGGGAAAAGAAATGTATGTATGTGCAGGAACAGTGCTTGTGGGTCTGGCGGCCTATCTGGTCTGTGTGAAAAAAGGAAAACGGCAGGAGCTTGGCATCTACTTTTTGATCCTGGCAGTGAGCGGCGCATTTGGAGTGCTGGTGTGTCTGGAAGAGAAAGGGGCACAGACCGGGACCCCGGAGGAGATTTTGCGCCCGCAGCCCGGGGAGGGTGATATGCAAAAGGATTACCTGCTGGATGTGGAGGATCTTGTGGTGCAGGAGCCATATCGGGTCGTTGTGGAAAACCGGCATCTGACAAAGCGGGAGCTACAGGAGCTGTTTGCAGAAGCGCTGGCGCAGCTGGAGAAAGTCTTTCTGGGAGAAAACGAGTCGCTGGACCATATTTCAAAAAATGTTGTGCTGACCGATTCCGTGCTAAACGGGCGCGTGTCGGTAAGCTGGAGCTTTGGGAGCTACCGGGAAGTAAATTTGGAGGGTGAGCTTATGGAAGAGGCACTTACGCCGGAGGGGACACTTGTTGCGGTGACGGCGACGCTTGGATATGAGGAGGCAGAGCTTGTCCACAGCTTTTCCATGATGGTCTATCCGCCGCAGAAGAGTGTGCGGGAACAGTTTTTTTCAGCGCTTGCGGAAGCGCTTGACACGCGCAATGCCGGGACAAACGAAGTGTTTTCCCTTCCTTCCACAGTGGCGGGGCGGGCGGTGCGCTGGCAGGAAAAGCGCGGGACGGCACACAACAGCGTGCTCTTGCTGGGGCTTGCCGCAATCGCGGCGGTGGCTGTGGGAAGGAAGCGTGACATGCGAAAGGCGAAGCAGAAGCGGGAGGAGCTTTTGCTTGCGGAATATCCGCAGATGCTCAGCCAGATGGCCCTGCTGCTGGGAGCGGGCATGACTGTGAGCTGTGCGTGGGAGCGGATGGTGCAAAGCTATGAGAACAGACAGACGGTACAAAAAAAGGAAGCACTCCCGTCACCTGTCTACGAGGAGATGCGGATTACGTACCATCAAATCAGGGATGGCGTCGGGGAGCGGCGTGCGTATGAGCAGTTTGGGGAGCGGCTGAATTTGCAGGTGTACCGCAAATTTGCGACGCTGTTAGTTCAAAATCTGCGCAAAGGAACGGCAGGGCTTAGCAGACTGCTGGAAACGGAGGTGCAGGAGGCCTTTGCGGCGCAGGAGAGCCTTGCAAAAAAGCGGGGCGAGGAGCTGGAGACAAAGCTGCTGCTACCTATGATGCTGATGCTTGGACTGGTCATTGTTATGATCATGATTCCGGCCATTGCAAGCTTTCAGCTATAGGGCCGGCGGCAGGAATTACAGGAGAAAAACAGGAGGGAACCTATGAAAAAACTGGATCGCTGGATCATCAGGGCGCGCATCCAAATGTGGCGTGCGGCGGAGCTTTTAAGAAGTGAGGACGGGATCGGAACCGTGGAAATGATACTGATTCTTGTTGTCCTCATCGGACTGGTGCTGATTTTTAAAGAGAAGCTCTCCTCATTAGTTGGTGATATTTTTGACACGATCAATTCAAAGAGTAAAAGTGTGTAAGAAAGCAAAGACCTGCCGGGGAAGTATTACGGTGTTTGCAAGTCTCGCCCTGCTTCTGGTGGCATCCTTTCTGCTGGCGCTGCTGGAGGCCGCCCGGGTGGAGGGGCTGGAGAGCTACGCAGAGATGAACCGTGTGAATGCGCTGGAATCCGTCCTTTCCGAATATAACCGGGAATTGTTTGAGGAATACGGCATCTTTCTGCTGGACGTGGGCTACGGCAGCGGTACGGTTTGCTTTTCGCAGATGAACAGCCGCCTGCAGGAGGTTTGCCAGAAAAACCTGCGGCCTGCGGTGACCGGGTCGTTGTTGTGGGATACGCAGAACTTTTATCAGATGGACGTAAGCGACGCGGTCGTGACCCACTATGTTCTCGCGACAGACTATAACGGTGCCCCGTTCCGCCGGATGGCAGCGGAATCGATGAAGCTGCGCTATCCCCTCGAGCTGGCAAGGAAGCTGCAGGAGCGCTTGGCATCGTCAGATGAGACGATGGAGCAGGGAAAACAAAGCAGGCTGGCGCTTGATCATGCGCAGACAGAGCTTGAGGCAGCAAAGGAGCAGCAGGCGCAGGAGCGCACGCCGGAGGCGGCGGGCGTATCGAAACCGGACGAAGGTGCGGCGGCGCCTGCCGCTCCGGTGGAAAATCCCATTGAGGTCATTAAAAAGCTCAGGGAGACGGATCTGCTCACGCTGGTGCTGCCCGAGGGCAGCCGTGTTTCGGAAAAAGCGATTTCCGACAAAGATACGCTAGAACGCCGCAGCCTGCAGCAGGGAAACGAGCCGTGGAAGGATAGCGGCGGATGGTATGAGAAGCTCTGCTATCACCAGTTTTTAAATACGTATTTTTCCTGCTTCACGTCGGAGAAAAAAAGCGACGGTGCGCTTGACTATGAATTGGAATACATACATGCGGGCAAGCTGTCTGACCGGGAAAATTTGAAAAGGGTCGTACAGGAGCTTTTACTGTTGCGGGAGGGCGCAAATTTTCTCTATCTGCAGGGAGATGCGGCAAAGAAGGAGGAAGCGTATGCCGTTGCAGCGGCGCTTTTAGCGCCCCTGGGACTTAGCGCAGTTATCCCGGCTGCCGCACAGGGGATTTTGGCAGCGTGGGCGTTCGGTGAGAGTGTGCTGGACGTGCGCACGCTTCTCGCGGGTAAGCGGGTGCCCTGGATGAAAACCGCGGAGAGCTGGACGAGCAGCCTGTCGGGGCTGGGAGCTGCTTTGACGGGAGGAATGAAGGCCGAAGAGCAAGCATCAGGCGAGAACTATGAGGGTTATCTGCAAAAGCTTTTGTATTTAAAGTCCGAGAAATTGTTAAATTACCGTGCGATGGATCTGATGGAGCAGCGTCTGCGGCAAAAAAGCGGATATGGGCAGGTGCGCATGGATTCCATGGCGCTGTTCCTTCGAGGGGAGGTTACCTGCGAAGCGGCGCCGCTGTTTTCCTCGATGGTCACGCTTCAAAGGCTACGCACAGACCGTTTGGTATTTTCGGGCACGGTGCAGGACGGTTATTTACCGGAGGAATAAAAAATATGTATCATAAGATGCCTCTGTTCCATGACAGAAATAAAAAGACAAGTATAGAAAATAACTACACCCCGTTTTTTTCAAATCTTTCTTTCATGAATATATCAAAACGTAAATTTGCTCTCTCCTCAACAAAGCAAAAGAAAAAATTGGGACAGGAGGCATCTTATGATGCATATTTAAGGGCTTCGATCACTCTGGAGATGGTCGTTATCATGCCGCTGTTTATCTGCTTTATGGTATTTTTCCTGTTTTTGTTCCGGGTGCTTGAGGTGCAGGTGTGTATGGAGAAGGCGCTTTTGTTTACCTCACGCACGCTTGCCGCGGCGTGCTATACGGAGTCGGAACAGGAGCGGGAAGCAGAGACGGAGCTGCTTGCAAAGGCGTGTCTGACATTTGCGGCAGGCTTAGAGGAGAGCGGATGTCCGACCGGCTTGATCAGGGGCGGGGGACTTGGGGTTTCCCTGCTTTCCTCTGATTTTTCAGGGGACGATATCGTACTGCGCGCATCCTATGAGATGGAGCTGCCGGTTCGGCTGCTGGGATTTTATTCGTACCGGTTTCAGCAATGTGCGCGCAGCAGAAAATGGATTGGGGATATTACGTTAAAGGGCGGGACGGAGGATGAGCTGTGGGTCTATATTACGCCAAGGGGCAGTGTGTACCATCTGACAAGGACATGCTCCTATCTGGATCTGAGTATCCGGGCCGTGGGAAAGGCTTCGGTGGGAGGACTGCGCAATGTATCGGGCGGGATTTACAAGGTCTGTGAAAGCTGCGGCAAGGGGGCGGGAGGAACGGTCTTTGTGACCGACTACGGGGACCGCTACCATAGCAGCCTTTCGTGCGGAGGGCTCAAGCGCACCGTCTATATGGTAAAAATTTCGGAAGCAGGAGGTAGAAATGTATGCAGCAAATGTGGGGACAAATCGCAATGATAGGGATGCTGGCAGTGTGCACGGCGCAGGACATACGAAGAAAGGAAATACGGGTAAATTTTGTGCTTTTATTTGGAATTTTAGGCATTTTTTTACATATGCTGTTTCGTATGCTGTCAATCGGAAGCCTTTTGCTGGGTATGCTGGTGGGCATCGTATTGCTTCTGTTAGGTCTTGCGTCGGAGGGAAGAATCGGTACAGGGGACGGTGTGCTGCTTACGGTAACCGGCATTTACCTGGGGCCGGAGCGAAATTTGACGCTGTTTTTTGGTGCCCTTGTCCTGTGCGGCATATGGGCACTTGGCCTGCTTGCCCTGCGAAAAAAACGGAGGACAGACTGCATACCGTTTGTGCCCTTTTTGCTGGCGGCATATATGGGCATGCTGGCAGGCGCATGATGGGCAGGCTTTGGGCTAAGCGCCTGCAGGCAGGCTATACGATCGAGTCGGCAATCCTGATGCCGTTGTTTCTCTTTGCGATCCTCAAAGGGCTGCTGCTTGGTGTGGATTATTACGGCGAGGTGCGTCAGGCTGCAATGTGCAGGGAGCAGCTTGAGGAGATCTGTCCGCCGAAATGGATCTGGAAAAGGGAATTGATAGAGAAGGGAGTAGATTTCGTTCATGAATATACGGTATCAGAGAAATTTGAAGAACAGCTATATGGTTGTGATCGAGCCGGGACAGCCGCTCAATATGGACGGACAGCTGGCGGAAAAAATGATGGAGCGTCAGCAGATTCCGGGGCTTTTGAAGTGGGTGACGATGGAGCACGAGGGAGATATGACCTTCTGGTATCAGATTACGGGCTTACAGAGTCTTGCGGACTGGCTGCGCCATCATCCGCTGAATTTCAGACTGTTCGGGCATCTGCTGGGCGGGCTTATGGCATTGCAGGAGGAGCTGCCGCGCTTTTACCTGAAGTGTGAGCATCTAATTTTACAGGCGGAGCAGATTTTTCTGGATCCTTCCGGTGAGCAGGCGGTCTTCTGCTATGAACCGCTGTGGCAGAAGGAGCCGAGGGAGTCTCTGCGGGAGCTGATGGAGCAGCTCCTGCCACTGATCAATCACGAGGATAAGGATGCGGTGCGTCTCGGCTACGGACTGTACGAAAAATGTCAGGAGCCAAATGCGGACATCTGGCAGTATGTGCTGGAGCAGTCGGGAAACGGGAATTTGACCGGGGAAATTCAGTCTGTCCCGGAAAAAGAGATGTATGCGGCAGATGAGCCAAAGCAGTGTGCAAAGGAGCCGGCGGTAAGCACACAGGAATATGCCCCGGTGCCAGAAGCAGCGGCACAGTCTCAGCTTTTCGGGCGTCTGCGGCCGAAGGTGTCTGACGCACTGCCGCGGCGCATGTTTGAGAAGCTGCCCGTTGTCTCCGCGCGGGCGTGGTTTGAAAGTCTCCGGAAGGCGAAGAAGGAGGAACCGGCAGAGACGACCTACCTGTTTGAGCCGGAGGAAAAGCCGCAAGAGTGCGCACATCCCACGGTTTTTTTGGGAGAAGCCGGGCATGCCGAAGGGCGGCTGCTCTACCAGGGTGCCGGAGGGGAGGAAAGCTTTCTCATCGAGGGAGATTCCTTCCTGGTTGGAGGGAGAAACGATCAGGCGGACGGGAGGCTGCACGCTGCCGGCGTCAGCCGAAACCATGCGCGGATTACGCGGGAGGAACAGACGTATTACATCGAGGATTTAAATTCCCGCAACGGGACATATATCAACGGGAAATTACTGCCCTATAAGCAAAAATGTCAGGTAAAGCCTGGGGACCGGCTGCGCTTTGCCCGGGAGGAGTATGTTTTTTATTGAGAAAAATTTGAGGTTCGAGTGTGTACCGGCTGATTGACAGCAGATGCTTTCCATGCTATGGTTTTCCTATGGATGAGAAAAGAATCAGGCAGGAAAAAGAGTTAAGAAAAAAATGGCTGAATGTGAATGTGGCGCTCATTGCGGTAAATATTGCAGTCTGGCTTGTACTGCGTGTACAGGGAGATACGAGGGATGCAGGCTTTCAATATGCGCACGGTGCGCTTTTCGCGCCGGATGTCCTGGCGGGTGAGTGGTATCGGCTTTTTACCTCCATGTTTTTACATTTCGGGGCGGAGCATCTGATCAGCAATATGTTCATGCAGTATTTTCTGGGAGATATGCTTTTGCGTGCCGTCAGTCAATGGAAATTTGTATGCATCTATCTGCTGGCAGGTCTGGGAGGTGGGGCAATGTCGTTGACGATGATGGAGCTAAGCGGCGATTATGCCGTGGCGGCGGGTGCCTCGGGTGCAATTTACGGCATTATCGGGGCGCTTCTGTGGGTTGTGCTGCGAAACGGCGGTAAATTTGAGTCGATCTCCATACGCCGCATGCTGCTCGCGATGGCGGCATATATCAGCTACGGCTTTACGACAGAGGGCGTGGATGCGTGGGCACATCTGGGCGGCACTGTCACGGGCTTTCTGGCAGCAATACTCTTGTATCGAAAGAAGCTTACAATTTCCGAAGCACAGTGGCGGTAAGATTATGTTACTTTTCACACCCGAGTCACGCACTTGCTGCGGGAGAATAGGATGCAGGCAGCAGCTTTGACTTCGCGAAGCGAATTTTCATGTCCAAACTGCCTGTTACCGGTCACGGAGTAAACCGCAACAAGATTATTTGAAAGTCGGCATTGAGTTTTGACCGGGGATTGTCTATACTGTTTTTATAAATTATCAATAAGGAAAGCAGGCGATTATGAAGGTAAACATTTATTACGGGGGCAGGGGGGTTCTTGACGACCCGACAATTTATGTACTCAATAAAATGCAGGAGGTGCTGGAGGAGCTTCGGGTTGATGTGGAGCGCTTTAATATTTATGAGCATAAGAGCAGCATATCTACCCTGCCACAGACCCTGAAGGATGCGGACGGCGTGATTCTGGCAACGACGGTGGAGTGGCTCGGCATCGGCGGTTATATGCAGCAGTTTTTGGATTCCTGCTGGCTGTACGGGGATAAGGAGCGGATCGAACGGACATACATGCAGCCGATCGTCATGTCTACGACTTACGGCGAGCGGGAGGCGGAGCTGAGCCTGATGAATGCATGGGCGACGCTGGGCGGTCTGCCGTGCAACGGCCTGTGCGGTTATGTGGAGGACCTGGTGAGCTTTCAGATGAACCAGGACTATTCCCTTATCATAGAGAAAAAGGCAGAGAGCCTTTACCGCACGATCTCACAGCAGATGAAGAGCTTGCCGACGAGCAATCAGGCGGTGACACAGACCGTGCTCCGGACGCCTCAGATGGAGCTGACGCCTCAGGAGAGCGAGCAGCTGTCCCACTACGTGTCGGACGATTCTTATGTGAAGCAGCAAAAGGAGGATATTGAGCAGCTGGCCGAGAAGTTCCGCGGCCTGATGGAGAAATCCAACGCACCGGATGACAGTCTGGCGTATGTGATCGATTTTGAGTCCCATTTTACGGGGATGAAGGATCTGGATGTAAACTATCTCTTCATTATAGAAGGAAAAAAGAAACCGCTGTGCCTGCAGGTACATGACGGTGAGCTGGTTTGCCATTACGGGCAGCAGGAGCACACGGATGTTTACGTGAAGGTGACACCGGAGATTTTAGGGGCGATCATCGGCGGGCGCATGACCTTCCAGCGCGCGTTTATGACCGGGGAAATGTCGGCGAAAGGTAATTTTAAGACGCTGCGCCAGTTAGACGAGCTGTTTGTTTTCGCAGCACCGCAGGAGTAACAATAAAACGAATGAAAGATCCGCCTGGAGCCGGTTAAAAAAGCAAGACCCAGTGTTTCGGGCTTTAAGTGGTCGGGGAAAGGAGAATGGATATGAGAGACGAGAATTGCATTTTTTGTAAGATTGTGGCTGGGGAGATCCCTTCACGCACACTGTTTGAGGATGAGGACTTCAAGGTCATGTTAGATGCAGGGCCGGCGGCAAAGGGCCATGCCCTGATTGTACCGAAGGCGCATTATGCGGATATCTATGAGCTGCCGGGTGAGCTTGCCGCAGAAGCGATGAAGCTGGCAAAGCGCATGGCGACCCACATGACGACGGTGCTGAACTGTGACGGCTTTAATATTCTGCAGAATAACGGCGAGGAGGCGGGACAGACCGTATTCCACTATCACATGCATCTCATCCCCCGCTATAAGGGCGGGAAGAAGGTGATTCTCTGGGAAGCGGGTTCTTTTTCCGACGGGGAGATGGATGCATTAAAAGAAAAGCTCGAGGTGAAATAGCCCTCCGGGCTATTTCGCTACCTCGCGGATGAGTTTCATGATGATCTCGATCGAATCCATCTGGCCGCTGGCTGTCATGGCATCGATGTAGCGGTCGCGGTCCGCATAAAGAGTCTCCGCCGCGTCGGTGAGTGTCGCCGCGGTCATATCCTCCTCCTTTAAAACCATGGAGAAGCCCTGCTTTTCAAAGGAGGCGGCGTTTAAGATCTGGTCGCCGCGGCTCGCTCCGGCAGAGAGGGGAATCAAAAGATTCGGCTTGTGCAGGGCCAGTAGCTCACAGATAGAGTTTGCACCGGCCCGGGAAACGACAACATCGGAGAGAGCAAAAATATCCCGCAGCTCTTTTCCGATATACTCGAACTGCTGATAGCCGGCGGTTTTCATCAGGGACTGGTCCAAATGATCCTTGCCGCACATATGGACGACCTGAAACTTCTTTAACAGCCCGGGAAGTGCTTCGCGGACGGCATTGTTGATCACGACAGAGCCGCTGCTTCCGCCGACGACAAACAGGACCGGACGGCCTTCATCAAATCCGCACAGCGCGCGTGCCGCAGATGCATCGCCGGTTAAAAGCTCCTGACGGATGGGTGAGCCGGTGAGCACAGCCTTTTCTGCGGGAAGATATTTCATCGTCTCGGGGAAATTGCAGCATATCCTGGTGGCACCGGGAAGTGCGATTTTGTTTGCGAGACCGGGTGTAATGTCGGATTCATGGATGATGGCGGGCACGCGGCAGAGCCTGGCTGCCAGGAGCACGGGAACGGAGACAAAACCGCCCTTGGAAAAAATGACGTTGGGCTTTAGCTTATGTATGAGGCAGATGGCCTGTCTCAGCCCGTTGATCACCTTGAAAGGGTCGGAAAAATTTTTCGGATCGAAATAACGGCGCAGCTTTCCGGATGAGATCCCATAATAGGGGATGTGCTGTGCCTCAATCAATTCTTTTTCAATTCCGGTGTAGGAACCGATATAGGAAATTTCGTAGCCTTCCTTTTGCAGACGGGGCAGGAGGGCGATGTTCGGTGTTACATGGCCGGCAGTACCGCCGCCGGTAAGTAAAATTTTCTTCATAATGATAATAAAATCCTTCCTTCGTTAATCTTATGCATCTATTACTTATCATATACTTCCCAATCAAAAAGTCAAGCGAGTAACCGTGAAGGGCTCCGCGTTCATTCCGTGTCGAAGCATGGGGAAACATGCGGTGAAAAAAACTGGAAATGCGTCGCACGAGGTTATATGATAATAATCAGGGAGAAATCAAAAGAAGGAGGGAACGATTTTGGCGACACAGGTTTTAAATTTTTTGGCGGAACACACGGACAAGCTCATGCTGGCCAGTATTGTCCTGCTTGTCTTTTTTTCGGCGCTCCAGCTGAACAAAATGAGCAGGATTAACCGGCAGCTGACCTACTTTAGCGAAAAGCTGACGGGGTATCTGCAGGTGGTTCTCGCGGAGGAGGACGTGCAGGAGGAGCCGGAGGAGGTATTAGCAGAGGAAGGGGAGGAATTTGTCTCAAAGCAGGAGCAAAACATGAGAGATTCCCTGGAATTACAAAAGCAGCAAAAGAAGATCAAGGACGCACAGATTTTTGACGCGGTACTTTCGGAAATCTTTCCATAAATCTTGCAAAGCCAGTTTCTTTTTGCTAAGATTTTGGTAGATGTTTCGAATACCTATAAAGGAGGAAAATGAACATGAGCAAGGTAACTTTTGATTATTCCAAGGCGGCTTCCTTCATCAGCGAGGAAGAGATTTCCTATATGCAGGGCTTAGCGGAGGCTGCAAAGGAAACTCTGACATCAAAAAGCGGTGCGGGAAACGATTTTCTGGGCTGGATCGATCTTCCGGTGGCATATGATAAGGATGAGTTTTCACGCATCAAAAAGGCAGCGGAGAAAATTCAGTCCGATTCGGACGTGCTTCTGGTGATCGGCATCGGCGGCTCATATCTGGGTGCGCGTGCGGCAGTCGAATTTTTGCGCCATGGTTTTTATAACAATATTTCAAAGGAGCAGCGGAAGGCTCCGGAGATCTATTATGTAGGAAACAGCATCAGCGCTTCCTATGTAAAGGGTCTGATGGATGTGATCGGTGAGCGTGACTTTTCCGTAAATGTAATCTCAAAATCCGGTACGACGACGGAGCCGGCGATTGCATTCCGTATTTTTAAGAAGATGCTTGAGCAGAAATACGGCAAGGAGGAGGCTGCAAAGCGCATTTATGCCACTACGGACAAGGCGCGGGGTGCATTGAAGAGCCTTTCTGACGAGGAGGGCTATGAGACATTTGTGGTGCCGGATGATGTGGGAGGCCGTTTCTCCGTACTGACCGCTGTCGGCCTGCTTCCGATCGCAGCCAGCGGGGCAGACCTGGACAAGCTCATGGAGGGTGCTGCCGAGGGCCGTAGACTGGCATTGGAGCAGGGCTTTGCGGATAACGATGCAATGCGCTACGCGGCAATCCGCAACATTTTGCTGCGCAAGGGCAAGGCGGTTGAGGTTCTGGCAAATTATGAGCCGAGCCTGCACTATGTTTCCGAGTGGTGGAAGCAGCTCTACGGCGAGAGCGAGGGCAAGGACCAGAAGGGTATCTTCCCCGCGTCCGTTGACCTGACGACCGACCTGCACTCTATGGGACAGTTCATTCAGGACGGCAGCCGCATTATGTTTGAGACGGTATTAAATGTAGAAAAGTCCAGGGAATGCGTGCTCATTGAGGAGGAGCCGGTGGATCTTGACGGCCTGAATTATCTGGCAGGAAGGGATATGGATTTTGTCAACAAGAGTGCAATGAACGGAACGATCCTGGCGCACACGGACGGAAATGTGCCGAATCTGATGGTTAAGATTCCGGAGCAGAACGAGTTTTACCTCGGCGAGCTGTTTTATTTCTTCGAGTTTGCATGCGGCATCAGCGGCTATCTGCTCGGTGTGAATCCGTTTAATCAGCCCGGCGTTGAGAGCTACAAGAAAAATATGTTCGCACTGCTTGGAAAGCCCGGCTACGAGGGTGCCCGTGAGGAGCTGATGAAGAGATTGTAATAATTCTGTAATAAAAATTTGACAAATGTAATAACCTCTGTTATAATCAAATGCGTAACAAATTTGTAACATTCTTTAATAATTTTTAATAAATACGAATGAAAAAGTTACAAATTGTGTAAAATATTAGAAAAGAACTTTAAATGTTTTTTTCTAAGAGTCGGATAGGAAATCTTATTTGACTCCCGCGGCAGTCGCCAAATATACATGTCAGCATGGCTGTCTGGCCTGGTACCCGCGGAAAAACGCATGTTATAACGGAGGTTATTTTTATGAGTTGGAATAAAAAGTTTACACAGGGAATTGTGCTTTCAGTTTGTACGATCATGTTAGTGTGCGGCGCCTGCATTTTAGGCGGTGCAGGGGCAGAGGAGCCGGCAGCCCTTACCGTGGCCGGTACACATGCAAAAGCGGGAATCATCGCATCTTTGGAGGAGACGCAGAGCAATGCCCTGGATATGGCGCAGGTAGCGAACGTTTCTATTCAGAAGGCAGAAACGGATCTGGTTACGGTCGCACCCAAGAGCGAGCCGGAGGCGGCGGATGAAGCGGGGAACCCGGAGGAGTCACAGGAGACTGCAGCGGAGGCAGATACGGAGGTTCCGCAGGAGACAGCGGAGGGTACGGAAAATCCGCAGGAGTCCGTACAGGAAGAAGGGACGCCCGAGGAGAAGCAGCAGACAAAGGCTGAGCAGGAATGGCAGGATAAGGTAATGGCGGACGTGGATGACTCCCTGAGCATCCGTGCAAAGGGCAATGCGGACGCGGAGATCGTCGGAAAGCTTTATCCTACATCCGTTGCAACGGTTATAAAGGAAGGTAAGACCTGGACGAAGATCGAGTCCGGTTCCGTAAAAGGATATGTTAAAAATAAGTACCTGGTGTTCGGCACGGAGGCATACGAGCATGCAAAGAAGGTCTGCAAGAAATACGCATATGTAAAGACCGACGGATTACGTGTCAGAAGTAAGGCAAAGGAGGACGCAAAGGTACTCGCCGTCGCAGACAAGGGCGACAAGCTTTTATATAACGGAAGTGCAAAGAAGGTTAACGGCTGGGTTGCAGTCAAGGTAAAGGTCGGGAAGGGCTATGTATCGGATGAGTTTGTAAATGTGAAGCTCGGAACGACCAAGGCGGTTTCAATTGAGGAGATCGAGGCACAGAAGGCGAAGGAGGCAAAGGCAGCGAGCGCTTCCTCCGGCGGCACCAGCGCATCGTCGGATGACATGACACTTCTTGCGGCAATCATCCAGTGCGAGGCAGGCAGCGAGTGCTACGAGGGAAAGGTTGCGGTAGGCGCGGTTGTGTTAAACCGTGTGCGCAGCAGCAGATGGCCCAACTCCATTTCCGGTGTCATTTACCAGCGCGGACAGTTTAGTCCGGTCAGCAACGGTTCCCTTGCAAGGGTACTGGCAAGCGGGAATATCTCAAGCGCCTGCCGCCGGGCAGCAGCAGACGCGCTTGCAGGTGTTGATCCCACAGGCGGAAAAATGTTCTTCCACCGCGTAAACGGTGACAGCGGGCTTGTCATTGGCAACCATGTATTCTATTAGTTGATTTTGTTCGTTAATCGATTAGTCAGGTTCATATAAAGAAAAACAGCCGTAAACGGTTGTTTTTCTTTTTTGTGTCTGGTATAATAATGACACTTGGTGAGCTGCCTTCCAGCTTCGCGGGAAACCCGGCAAAGCGGATCTATATGCGGTGTAAGGCTGAGCGGATGCGGCTGTATGTTTTGAGATTTTATAAATATTAGGAGGAAATGACATGAAATATGTACCGATGATTGCAATTATTATTTTGCTTTTTGTGATTTTAATGATTGTAGTGTCCTGTATCAAAATCGTTCCCCAGGCTCATGCGGTTGTTGTTGAGCGTTTGGGCGGCTATCTGGATACGTGGAGCGTAGGGCTCCATTTTAAGACGCCGTTTATCGACCGTATCGCAAAGCGTGTGAATCTGAAGGAGCAGGTAGTTGACTTCCCGCCCCAGCCCGTGATCACGAAGGATAACGTAACGATGCAGATTGACACGGTAGTCTATTTTCAGATCACGGACCCGAAGCTGTTCGCGTACGGCGTGGAAAATCCGATCATGGCGATCGAAAATCTTACCGCTACCACACTCCGAAATATTATCGGTGATCTGGAGCTGGACGAAACGCTGACCTCGAGGGAGACGATCAATACAAAGATGCGTGCGTCGCTTGATGTTGCCACCGACCCCTGGGGTATCAAGGTAAACCGCGTGGAGTTAAAGAATATCATTCCGCCGCAGGCGATCCAGGATGCGATGGAGAAGCAGATGAAGGCGGAGCGTGAGCGCCGTGAGGCCATCTTAAAGGCAGAGGGTGAGAAGAAGTCTACGATCCTTGTTGCTGAGGGTAAGAAGGAATCCGCGATTTTGGATGCGGAGGCGGAAAAGCAGGCGGCGATCCTTCGTGCGGAGGCGCGAAAGGAGGCTACGATCCGCGAGGCAGAGGGTCAGGCGGAAGCGATTTTAAAGATCCAGCAGGCAAATGCGGACGGTCTTCGCTTCTTAAAGGAGGCACAGCCCGACGCAGGCGTTCTGCAGTTAAAGAGTCTGGAGGCATTTGCAAAGGCGGCAGACGGCAAGGCGACCAAGATTATCATCCCTTCCGAGATTCAGGGAGTAGCAGGTCTGGCAAAGTCTGTTGTAGAGGTTGCATCCGAGAAATAAAAAATCCGCAGCGTGGCCTGCGGTATGAGATAGAACGGGGAGCGGGCTGTCCGAGTGGCGGCCCGTTTTCGTATGGATTGTGATCATTACTGCCGCGCGTTGGGCGGGGGATGCTTTTTTGCCCGGCAGTACGGCGGATTTAAATAGGAGGAAGCGTATGAATTTACAAGGCAGAGATTTTTTGAAATTACTGGACTATACGCCGGAGGAGATCCTTTACCTGATTGACCTGGCGGCGAAGCTGAAGGAAAAGAAGAAAAAGGGTGTTCCGCATGACGAGCTGCGGGGGAAAAACATTGCGCTGATATTTGAAAAGACGAGCACGCGTACCCGCTGCTCCTTTGAGGTGGCGGCGCATGATCTGGGTATGCAGGTGACGTACCTTGACCCTTCCGGCTCTCAGATCGGAAAGAAGGAGAGCATTGCCGATACGGCGCGGGTGCTTGGCCGGATGTTTGACGGAATCGAGTACCGCGGCTTCGGGCAGGATATCGTTGAGGAGCTTGCGCGCTATGCACAGGTCCCGGTCTGGAACGGATTGACGAATGAATTTCATCCGACACAGATGATAGCGGACATGCTTACGGTGCGGGAACACATCGGATATCTGAAGGATGTAAAATTTGTTTATATGGGTGATGCCCGTTATAACATGGGTAATTCCCTGATGGTTACGTGTGCGAAGCTTGGCATGGATTTTGTGGCCTGCACGTCGAGAGCCTATTTTCCGGACAAGAAGCTGGTAGGTATCTGCGAGGAGATCGCAAAAAAAACCGGGGCAACCATCACGCTGACCGAGGACGTGGACCGGGTGCGGGATGCGGACGTGATCTATACGGATGTATGGGTGTCCATGGGTGAGCCTGCCGAGGTGTGGAAGGAGCGGATCGACAGCCTAAAGCCGTACCAGGTGAACCGCAGTGTCATGGAGCTGGCAAAGCCCACGGCGATTTTTATGCACTGCCTGCCTGCATTCCATGATCTGAAAACAACGGTCGGACGGGAGGTTTACGAGAAATTCGGCCTTTCCGAGCTGGAGGTGACGGACGAGGTATTTGAGAGTGAGCAGTCGGTTGTGTTCGATGAGGCGGAAAACCGTATGCACACGATCAAGGCAATCATGTATGCGACGATGCCGCGTTAGGGCGTGGTCGGGCTGAGGCGTTTACAACTCCGCTAATCGGGCAGACGTTTAACGGCTGCCATCCATTTTGGTTTTGAGGTAAAATGTGTGAAAGCAAAAATTTTACAGGCGCTGCGGGAGTCGGAGGATTACGTTTCCGGGCAGCAGCTCTGCGAGCGGTTCGGCGTGTCGCGGACGGCGGTCTGGAAGGTGATCAAGCAGCTCAAGGAGACGGGCTATGATATTGACTCGGTTCCAAATAAGGGCTACCGCATCAAAAGTGCGCCGGATCTTCTGAATAAAAATGAATTGTTAAGCCTGCGTCGGACGGTGTGGATCGGTGAACGGCTGGAGTGTTTCGAGGTGATCGGTTCTACGAACACGACCGCCATGCAGATGGCAGAGGAGGGTGCACCCCATGGGACGCTGATCGTGGCAGACCGGCAGGACAACGGAAAGGGCAGGCGCGGGCGCGGCTGGGTGCTGCCTTCGGGTGTCGCGATTGCCATGAGCATCGTCTTAAAGCCCGAAGGGATGCAGCCGGGCAATGCGCCGATGCTGACGCTGGTAAGCGCGCTGGCAGTATTGCGCGCGATCCGTGAGCAGACGGGCATCGATGCGCTGGTCAAGTGGCCCAATGATATTGTTATTGACGGAAAAAAGGTGTGCGGCATTTTGACGGAGATGAGCACACAGATGGATTACATCAATCATATTGTGGTTGGAATCGGAATCAACGTACACAATGTCGAATTTCCGGAAGAGCTGCGGGATCGGGCGACCAGCCTTTTTCTGGTAAGCGGACGGCATTACAGCCGCGCAGAGCTTACCGAGGCAGTATGCGAATATTTTGAGTATTATTATGAGATTTTCCTGCGCACGGAGGACATGAGCGAACTGATGGAGGAGTACGGCAGTTTTCTGGCCAACACAGGAAAACGAGTGCGTGTCCTCAACCCGAAGGGGGAATACGAGGGAGTGGCAAAGGGTATTTCCGACCGGGGCGAGCTTTTGGTGGAGACGGATACGGGCCTGCGGCGGGTTGATTCCGGGGAAGTGTCGGTGAGAGGGATTTACGGCTATGTATAATGGAGAGATTACGCTGTGCGGGGCAAGCTCCTACACGAAGAAATTTTATCTGAACGAGGATTTCGGAGGGCTGCCGGAGCGTATCAAGGATGAGTTGAAAATCATGTGCGTGCTCTACACGGAAGAGATCGGCGGCGCGCTGCGCCTGGTCTATGACGAGGAGGGCAGTCTGGAATTTTGCACGGAGGCCGAGGAGGGCGACCTGCTCTACGATGAGATCGGCAGCGTGCTCAAGATCAAGCAGCTGCAGAGCACAAAACGAGAGCTTTTGGAGGCATTGGAATTGTATTTTCGGGTATTCTTTTTAGGAGAGGACCCAGGGGAGGATTGACATGCTCTTAGCATTGGATGTGGGAAACACAAATATAACGATTGGCGTATTTGATGGAAAGAGTCTGCTTTTGACGATGCGGATCACGACAAAGCTGCCGCGGACATCCGACGAATACGGAATTTTGTTAAAAAATCTCATGCGGGATAACGATATCGATCCGTCGCAGATCGATGCGGCGATTATTTCATCTGTGGTTCCGGCGGTGATGCATTCCCTGAAAAACGGTCTTTACAAGTACCTGCATGTCGACCCGCTGATCGTGCAGCCAGGGGTGCGGACAGGAATCCGCATTGTGACGGAGAACCCCTCGCAGATCGGCGCGGACCGCATCGTGGACGCCGTGGGCGCTTATGAAAAATATGGCGGACCGGTGCTGGTGCTGGATTTCGGGACGGCGACAACCTATGACCTGGTGGATGAAAAGGGACAGTTTTTGTGCGGTATTACGGCACCCGGCATCCGCACGGCAGGCAGGGCGCTGTGGCAGGAAGCGGCGAAGCTTCCGGAGATTGAGATAAAAAAGCCGAAAAGCATTCTGGCGAAGGAGACTATCAGCAGTATGCAGGCGGGGCTTGTGTACGGACAGATCGGGCAGACGGAATACATCATCGACAAGGTGCGCGAGGAGTCCGGCTTTGCCGGTTTGAAGGTGGTTGCCACCGGCGGTCTGGGCGCGATGATTGCGGCGGAGACGAAAAAGATTGATATTTACGATGCCAACCTGACGCTGGACGGGATGCGTTTTGTCTATGAGAAGCAGAAGGGAAAATAAGCCTTGCAGACCTTACGAATCGGAAATGTGACACTGAAAAACAATTTAATACTCGGACCGATGGCAGGCGTGACCGACCTGCCTTTTCGCCTTCTGTGTGCCGAACAGGGCGCGGGGCTTTTGTGTATGGAGATGGTAAGCGCGAAAGCGATTTTGTACAACAACAAAAATACGCGTGCAATGCTTGCCATTGATGAGCGGGAGCATCCGGTGTCTCTGCAGCTTTTCGGCTCCGATCCCCAGATTATGGGGGATATGGCGCGTCGGCTGGAATCGGAGGGCGTACCTTTTGATATTCTGGATATCAATATGGGCTGCCCCGTGCCGAAGGTGGTGAACAACGGCGAGGGCTCCGCGCTGATGAAAAATCCGCGTCTGGCGGGGGCGATCATTGCGTCGATGGCAAAGGCGACCAGCCGCCCGGTGACGGTGAAGATCCGCAAGGGCTTTGACGGGGCGCATGTGAACGCTCCCGAGCTCGCACACATTGCGCAGGAAAGCGGTGCGGCGGCGGTAACGGTGCACGGGCGCACACGGGAGCAGTATTACGCGGGAAGGGCAGATTGGTCCGTCATCCGGGCGGTCAAGGATGCCGTGTCTATCCCGGTCATCGGAAACGGAGATATCTTAACGGCGCAGGACGCCCTGCGGATGGGAGAGGAGACCGGCTGTGACGGCTTTATGGTGGCGCGGGGCGCCCAGGGCAATCCGTGGATCTTTCGGCAGATCCTGTATGAGTGGGAGACCGGGGAGCGGCTTGAAAAGCCGGCGCTTCCCGTTATGATTGAGATGCTGCTGCGCCATGCCCGCATGCAGATTGCGTGTAAGGGGGAATATGTCGGTATCCGCGAGATGCGAAAGCACGCGGCATGGTATACGTCGGGCTATTACGGCGCAAGCCATATCAGACGAACGCTCGGCGAGGTGGACAGCTATGAGAAGCTGGAGGAGCTGCTGCGGACGTTTGGCGGGGGATGCCAAAGCGATGAGCAGGTGAGGCAACCGTGAAGCCGCAGGCTGAACGTTTCACACGCGAAGCGTGAATAGGAACCCGTCTGTTATCCGAGTATATGCGGATTTTCGGCGGATTCTTGACAGTGCATGTGGTTTCGGCTATAATACATTGGTTAAATGGACTTTTTTATTAGAAAAGAATAGGAAGGTTGAAGTAAAAATGGCAAAGAAAAACATTTTAACGTATGAGGGTTTACAGAAATTAGAGGAAGAGTTACAGAATTTAAAGGTTGTGAAGCGTCATGAGATTGCGCAGAAAATTAAGGAAGCCAGGGAGCAGGGCGATTTGTCCGAGAACGCAGAGTACGATGCGGCAAAGGACGAGCAGCGCGACATCGAGGCGCGTATAGAGGAAATAGAGTCTATTTTGAAAAATGCCGAGGTTGTTGTTGAGGATGAGGTGGATCTGGATAAGATCAGCGTTGGCTGTAAGGTCCGTATTCTCGATAAGGAGTATAACGAGGAGCTTGAATATAAGATTGTCGGTTCCACCGAGGCAAACAGCCTGAAGGGAAAGATTTCCAACGAGTCTCCCCTGGGACGTGCACTGCTCGGTGCAAAGATCGGGGATGAGGTTAAGGTTGAGGCACCGGTTGGAGAGCTGACCTACCAGGTTTTGGAGATTCAGAAGTCCAACTAGTTGATTGGAGGTAGACATGGCAGAGAAGAAGCAGCAGGGAAACGGGGCACAGCAGGACATTAACCAGCTTTTGAAGGTGCGCCGTGAAAAGCTAAAGGATTTGCAGGAGGCCGGAAAGGATCCGTTTGTCATCACAAAGTATGACCAGACACATCACAGTGCGGATGTAAGGGACGCGTATACGGCGCATGAGGAAGAGCTGCTTGCGGGCAGACAGGCGCCTGTGGTGGAGGGGCTGGATGAGGATCAGAAGAAGCAGCTGTTAAATGATGATTACAATGAGAGAAGGGCGATCATGGATGCTTCCCCCATTCAGGTAAGTATTGCCGGCCGGGTGATGTTTAAGCGCGTGATGGGGAAGGCTTCTTTTTGCAATATTCAGGATTTAAAAGGGACTATTCAGGTTTATGTGGCCAGGGACGCCATTGGTGAAGCGGCGTACATGGATTTCAAAAAGTCCGATATCGGTGATATTTTTGGTGTGAAGGGCTTTGCCTTCCGGACGAAAACCGGTGAGATTTCCGTTCACGCGCAGGAGATGCTCCTGCTGACAAAATCGCTTCAGATCCTGCCGGAGAAGTTTCACGGTCTGACGGATACCGATACCCGTTACCGTCAGCGCTATGTGGATCTGATTATGAATCCTGAGGTGAAGGATACCTTTGTAAAGCGTTCCCGGATCTTAAAGGAGATCCGCAATTTTCTTGACGCCCGCGACTTTATGGAGGTGGAGACGCCGATGCTGGTGCCGAACGCCGGCGGTGCGGCGGCGAGACCCTTTGAGACGCATTTTAACGCATTAAATGAGGATGTAAAGCTGCGCATTTCCCTGGAGCTGTACTTAAAGCGTCTGATTGTCGGCGGCATGGAGCGCGTCTATGAGATCGGGCGTGTATTCCGAAACGAAGGGGTGGATACCCGTCATAATCCGGAGTTCACGCTGATGGAGCTGTATCAGGCGTACACGGATTACGAGGGCATGATGGAGCTGACCGAGAGTATGTTTCGCTATCTGGCAGAAAAGGTATGCGGCACTACAAGGATCAGCTACAACGGCATCGAGATTGACCTGGGCAAGCCGTTCGCCCGCCTGACAATGAACGACGCGATCAAAAAATATGCGGGCGTTGATTTTGATGAAGTGGCAGACGCTGCGGCGGCGAAAAAGCTGGCAGATGAGCATCACATCGAATACGAGGATCGTCACACGAAGGGTGATATTGTGAATCTGTTTTTTGAGGAGTATTGCGAGAAGGAGCTGATTCAGCCGACCTTTATTATGGATCACCCCATTGAGATCTCGCCGCTCACCAAAAAGAAGCCCTCCGACCCTTCAAAGGTGGAGCGCTTTGAGCTGTTTATCAACACCTGGGAGATGTGCAATGCTTATTCCGAGTTAAATGATCCGATTGACCAGCGTGAGCGCTTTGCGGCGCAGGATGCGGCTTTTGAGGCCGGAGACGAGGAGGCAAACCATACGGACGAGGATTTCCTCAATGCACTTGAGATCGGTATGCCACCGACCGGCGGGATTGGCTACGGCATTGACCGGCTGGTGATGCTGCTGACGGACTCGCAGGCGATTCGGGATGTGCTGCTGTTCCCGACGATGAAGTCACTCGACAAATAAAGCCAGTGCTTATGCGGGTTTGAGCGGTATGTGAGTAGAATCTGACACCAGTTTGACACCAAATTTTTAAAGGTAAGGGAATTTTAAATCAATAGTATAACATTGAAGCAGAAAAAGGAGTATTCAGAACGATTTGGATGCTCCTTTTCTCGTGTTTCATTTCCGAGAGCAATGAGGAAATAGCCATGTTTGCATGGATATTTGACGAATGCCGAGAGGATCAGATGCCCCAGGATGATAAACGGAGAATGTTCTATAATATTAGAGCGTTCTTCGTTTTTAGCTGAGGATGGAAATCTATGATTGCCGGGTCATGGGCTATTATGTTGAAAAGTTTTCTATGTTCCACACAGGAGCATAGTTATTGCCCTGTAAGTTTCATTTCGACAATCCTTTGCAGTTGCTTTTCATGCGCTCTTGTGGCGGCCATTGTCTCCTGCCGTTTATTCAGCGTTTGAAAATTCACAGTATTAACAGCAAAATGGATATGAAGATTGCTGTCCTGACATTTTTCTGTGTCTGAAAGAGTCGAAGTGTCTTTATCGGCTCCTGCTCCTGTGTGGATGCCATAAAACACCTGATACTGCCCGTCGGAGAGCACAGCGGCCATCTCGTCTGCAAGCTCGGCCAGGATTCCCGGATTTTTCTTTAATATCCTGCTTGCATTCGGGGAAAAAGTAAAAATCTCATGGTCTGCATAGCGGGCGACCTTCCCCGCCCTTGTATAACAGTGCTGGATGTCCTCAAATTTGCGGACGGTAAATTCCTCACCGAGAAAATCGACGGCACCGTAGGAGCCGGTGCAGAGGACATCCCCTTTTCCTGCTTTGGAGCTTCCTTCGGCTCTCGCAATATATTTGACCAGCTTTCTGATCGCATCTTTGTTTGTGTAGTGCCCTTTCCCGGCATGGTTGGTAAGGATTCCCATTTCGTAGTCGCGGTTATTTTTGTTATCATGCATTTTTATTCTCCCCTTTCCTTGCGTTGTAGTAATCCCTGACATAATTGCGGATTTCGGCGAGGGTCTCTGGGTCCGTGTGCCCTTCAAGTCGATGGTAAATCTTATTCAGCAAATTGCTGGTGGCAATACCCTCCGGAAGCCTGCCTATCAGGCCCGGATAGTCTGCCGAAATGCAGTATCTGATATACTGGCTTGTATTCATATTCAGCTTTTTAGTATTGATAGATACTAATTCCAGTTGTTCATCTGTTACTCTTACTTTAATCTGTTTATTCTTTGTATTTGGTTTATTCTTTGTAGTAGTCTTACTTTTTATATTAGTCTTACTCATAGTCTTTCTAGCAAGTACGTAGTTTTTTAGATAGCCGGTGGAAACTGCGGGGTTTTGGCCTGCCGTACCTGTAATTCTCCTTTCATTTTTTTGTACCCCAATTCTGATTACTGGATTGTAGGTGGAAATATAAATTATTATTTACTGCCAACAGGAAAGTAATGGCGTTATCTGATATTTTAGATAACTGTTGGTTAATCATTAAAATAAATTGATATGCGCCACTATGAAAAATCAGGAGGTTGGAAAATGGAAAACAGGACATGGAATATGACAGAAGTGAAAGATTTGGAGCAGTATATTACCGTGCAGGAGCTGTGCAGCCTGCTAAGAATCAGCCAGACTACGGCATACCGCATGATTAAGGAGCAGCAGATCCCGGCCGTGAAGGTCGGGCGGAGATATAAGATTCCCCAGAGCGTGTTCGACCGGTTGAATCCGAGGTATCTTTAATACCGGGCACCCCGCAGGCCTGGCTTTTTTGTAAAATCTGTCCCGCAGGAATTATGCAACGATATTAAACCCTTGTAACAAGACAGACTGGCATTATCAGCAAAGGAGGAAAAGATTATGTCGGCAAATGTAGAATCAATGTTTTACACAAGGGAGAAGCCGTGGCACGGGCTTGGCGTTCAGGTGCAGGAAGCGCCCACATCCGAAAAGGCGCTGTGGCTGGCAGGGCTGGACTGGAAGGTTTTGCAGAAAGATATTTTCACCGAGGGAAGGGTGCGGGTTCCGGGGTACAGGGCAAATGTCAGGGACACGGACGGGCAGGTGCTCGGCGTTGTGACAGACCGCTATAAAGTAGTCCAGAACGAGGAGGCATTTGCGTTCACGGACGCGCTGCTTGGGAAAGGCGTGCGGTATGAAACTGCCGGTTCCTTGCAGGATGGCAGGAAGGTGTGGCTGCTCGCAAGGCTTCCGAGCGAGTACATTATTTCCGGGGAGCAGATATCGCCGTATCTGGTTTTCAGCAATACCCATGACGGCTCCGGGGCGGTGCGGGTGGCGGTCACGCCTGTGCGCGTGGTGTGCAACAATACCCTCAACCTTGCCCTGCAAACCGCAAAGCGGAGCTGGAGCATGATCCATACAGGGGACATCAGAGGGAAGCTTCAGGAGGCAAAGGACACGCTGTTCCTTGCTGAAACGTACATGGAGAACCTCGGGAAAGAAATCGGGAAGCTCAGCGGCGTGAGCATATCAGACGAGCAGGTGAAGGAATATATTGAGCTGCTCCTTCCGTTGGAAAAGGGAGCGACGGCCATACAGGAAAAGAACATCCGGCGGCTGCGTGAGGATATGAAGAGCCGCTATTATGTCAACGCCGATTTAAAAATGTAAGAAAACGCCGATTATATTTTGTAGTTTT
>CAJUSH010000002.1:69163-109395 GCA_910589045.1 uncultured Eubacterium sp. | reverse complement strand
GACAACAACATCCAGTTATACACGATCAACGCGATCGACAAGGCAATCGAGATCGGTATGGGCAAGCGTACCAACACGATCTTACAGTCCGCATTCTTCAAGCTTGCAGACGTTATGCCGATCGACGAGGCCGTTGACTATATGAAGCAGGCGGCTAAGAAGTCCTACTCCAAGAAGGGTGACGCAGTCGTTGAGATGAACTACAAGGCAATCGATGCCGGTGTGGACGCTGTTCACAAGGTAGAGGTTCCCGATTCCTGGAAGAATCCGGCTCCCGACGCACCCAAGCCTGAAAAGAGCGGTCGTCCCGAGCTTGTAAAGATGGTAAACGAGCTGTTAGAGCCCATCTCCAAGATGGACGGCGACAGCCTGCCCGTATCCGCATTCAAGGGTATTGAGGACGGCCAGTTTGAGACCGGCGCATCCGCATACGAGAAGCGCGGTACCGCGGTTACCGTTCCCGAGTGGGATCCCGAGAAATGTATCCAGTGTAACAACTGTGCATTTGTATGTTCCCATGCAACAATCCGTCCGTTCCTCCTCTCTGACGACGAGGTAAAGGCAGCACCTGCCGACATCAAGCTTGCGGATATGAAACCGAAGGCCGGCGAGTTCAAGTACACCATGAGTGTTACGCCGTTAGACTGTATGGGATGCGGCGAGTGTATTACCGTCTGCCCGACCGATGCGATCCGCATGGTACCGCAGGAGTCACAGGCTATGCAGCAGCCCGTATTCGACTATCTGGTAGCAAACGTTGGAAAGAAGGATGTAGGACTTTCCGATGTTACACCGAAGGGTTCACAGTTCAACCAGCCGCTGCTTGAGTTCTCAGGCTCCTGTGCAGGATGTGCCGAGACCTCTTACGCAAGACTGATTACCCAGCTGTTTGGTGAGCAGATGTATATCTCCAATGCGACCGGATGCTCCTCTATCTGGGGCAACCCCGCAGCAACCTCACCCTACACGGTAAACAAGGATACAAAGAAGGGACCCGCATGGTCCAACTCCCTGTTCGAGGACAATGCAGAGCATGGCTTCGGTATGCAGGTAGGACAGAAGTATCTCCGTGAGATGGCAATCGAGTCCGCAAAGGCCTGCGCAACCTCAGACAAGGCACCCGCTGAGTTAAAGGCTGCTTTTGACAAGTTCATGGAGACAAAGGATGACACCAGAGCAAACGCAGCACCCACCGCAGCACTCATCGCAGAGCTGGAGAAGGCGGCAGCAAACGGATGTCCTGATGCACAGGCAGCCATCGACAAGAGGGATTACCTCGGCAAGAAGTCCGTATGGATTTTCGGTGGTGACGGCTGGGCATATGATATCGGCTTCGGCGGCTTAGACCATGTGCTTGCTTCCGGTGAGGATGTAAACGTTATGGTATTCGATACCGAGATGTACTCCAACACCGGCGGACAGGCTTCCAAGGCTTCCAACATCGGTGAGGTTTGCCAGTTTGCGGCAGCCGGCAAGGAGATCGGCAAGAAGTCCCTGGCTGAGATCGCTATGAGCTACGGCTATGTATATGTAGCACAGATCGCCCTGGGCGCAAACCCTGCACAGGCAGTCAAGGCTATTGCAGAGGCAGAGGCTTACAACGGACCTTCCTTAATTATCGGCTACGCTCCCTGTGAGCTGCACGGTATTGCAAAGGGCGGCATGAACCACTGTCAGGATGAGATGAAGAAGGCAGTTGCTTCCGGTTACTGGAATCTGTTCTCCTTCAATCCTGCATTAAAGGCAGAGGGCAAGAATCCGTTCACGTTAACCTCCAAGGCCGGAGACGGCAGCTATCAGGATTTCCTGAACAACGAGGCTCGCTATACACGTCTCGTAAAGCCGTTCCCCGAGCGCGCAGAGAAGCTCTTCAAGGAGTCCGAGGAGGCCGCAAAGGCACGCTTCGAGCACTTGCAGAAGCTGGTTGAGTTATACAAATAAGAGATTTGCCGGCGAAAGCCGGATCATCGTGTAAACAAATTCCCCGCAGGAAGTCCTGCGGGGAATTTGTTTAGTTTCCTGCTTTTTCTATTTCCAATCAAAAAAATTTGAAAATTTCAGCGACCATCTCTCCGGCTCAAACATCTAATCTATGTATACGAAATAGCTGTGAAACAAAAAAGAGCAAAATCACGGCAAAAGGCGGCTTCGGGAGTACTTTGGCGCGCACCCGCAGACTGCATAAAATGCCGGCCGGCAAACAGTGGCTGCAGCCTGACAGGAGGCCTTGCTGCAGCAGAAAGGATACTATGAAGAAGGAAGAATTAGGAAAGCTGATCCTTGCATCGGAGGATTCCATGTACCGCGTGGCGAAGACGCTGCTCTGCAATGACGCCGACTGCGGGGATGCGATACAGGAAGCGATTGTAAAGGCGTTTACAAATCTGCATACGCTGAAAAAGGATTCCTATGCGAAAACCTGGCTGATCCGAATCGTAATCAATGAGTGCTACGCGATCATGCGCAGGCAAAAGCGCCTTGTTTCCCTCGAGGATTACAGGCAGGAGGAGGGCATGTGGCCGGAGGATTATTCCGGCCTGTACGAGGCTTTGGCGGCTCTGCCGCAGGAGAACCGCATCTGCGTGACACTCTATTATCTGGAGGGCTATAGCGTGCGGGAGACGGCGAAGCTGCTTGGGATTACGGAGAGCGCAGTGAAAAACCGCCTGATGCGGGCGCGGGCGAAGCTGAGAAGCGAGCTGGAGGATTGCTCCCATATGCGGACGACACATGTGCTGCGAAGCTGCGGAAGGGCTTGATTGAGGTAATGGCCGGGGCTTCACGAGATGAATTGTTATGACGGAACTGCCGGTATAGGGCGCACGAGCAGCGGCTGCAAAAAACGTGGCTGTGCAGCTTCGAAACAGGAACCAGAGGGCCAGAGCTGACGGTCACAGGAATTTGGGTGGTTGAACAGTAACCGGGAAGCCGAAGGCTGAATCGTTACGAGTGCTCAGAAAGCAGGAAAGAGGGACGTTTGCAGCGATATGCGCGTATGGCAGATTCGACGGCCGAAAGCCAGTGCAAGGAGGAAGAATATGAGATTAGAGGATTTGAAGCAGGAATTTCCAACAATGCCGGAGGAGATGAGAGAAATGATAGAGCGAGAGGTAGAAAAGCAGGTAAGGACAGAGCATCCGCAGTTTAGAAGGGGCGGCCGGACGGCCGGAAAGGTGGTGGCTGCAAGCCTTGCGGCGGTGATGCTGCTTGGAACAAGTGTTTATGCCGGCGTTCGGGCATACCATCTGCAGCAGGAAAAAACCTCCGATTACAGTGTGACCGTGAAAACGGTGGGAGAGGATACCGCAGATTCAGAGAAAGCGGCGCTCAAGGCACCGGAGCAGATTCCGAACATCAGGATGGAGGTGGGCTATCTGCCCGAGGGCATGGTGCAGACGGAGGAAGGAAAGTACAGCTATGAAAATGCGCTGGCAAAGGGCGGCGTGTCCATCTGCTTTTACAAGATGGATAAGGGGGACGATGCGTTTGAGGTAAAGCACGACGACGTTGCGGTCAGCGAGAATTTTACAGTGAACGGCTATGACGGCGTTTATCTGGAGACCCCGAACCTCTATCCGGAGGACATTTCCTTCAACCAGCGGATTTATGTGGCATATCCCGATATCCATTATGTGATGCAGATGTATGTCGCTTCGGATGTAACGAAGGAGGAGGCGATAAAGATTGCGGAGGGCATCCGTGTGACGCCTGCTGATACAGCGGAAAATCTCGGCATTGTCAACGCGCAGAACTGGAGCGAATATCAGGCATCCTTAGAGGAATGCCAGGAGATATCGGATGATGAACCGGGCGTGGATTTTGCAGTTGCAAAAGAAAAGATGGCAAATACCCATGCCATCGGCGAAAGCTTTTCGGCGGAAAAGACCGGGACCGAAGTGTATGACGATCTGACGGTTAAGGTATCTGACGTGAAGGTGGCGGACGATCTCTCCCTGCTCGATCCCGCGTATGTGGATGCGGATCTGAAAAATACCGTAGGTGCGGACGGGAAGCTGCTTCCGGCAACTATCCAGTATATCAGCGGGGGCGGGAAGGATTCCCTTTCAAAGGTAGTGGATGAGCGGCAGGCTGCACAGAAGCTGGTTTATGCAACTGTCGAATACACAAACATCGGCGATAAAGAATTAAACGACGTGATCTTCTGTGGAAATCTGATGCGCATCTGCGAGAAGGACGGAAACATGCAGGTTTGCTTTAAGGGCTGGGGCAACAGTGACTATGAGACGCCAAAGGCCGGGGATGCATGGACGCAGGCCATCAACCGGGGCTATTCCGCTTTCTGGACTATGCAGTATTTCGATGTGACCGGCGGCGAGCGGGCGAACAATTACATCGACTGCATAAAGCCGGGCGAGACCGCGACCGTTCATATGGCATGGGTCGTAAATGAGGAGGAGCTTGGTTCACTCTACTTGAGCCTTGACACCTTCGGAGGTGCGGACGCGTTTACGGATTCGGCACTTGCGCTTGGGTACGTGGATATCCGCCAGTAAAATAGAGCATGGCAAAACGAAGCGAAAGCTGGTGTTTGCCATGCTTTTTTCAATTCTTACATTTTTGTTTCTTCTGTCATCCATGCTTGCGCACCTGTTCTATCCCCGTGATAAATATCTTCGGCGCAGGGGTAATATTTTCTTAGAACCTAATGATGTTGAACGAGTCAGTCAATCGAATTTGAAGGGGCACACCAGATGAAACTCATATCAGTCCGGCAAGACAGGAAAACAGGAAAAGGCTCACGCAGCTACACACAAATCACAAAAACATATGGTATAATAGGAACACTTGGTAAATGCGGCCCGCAGGCGAAGCATGAGGCTGGCAGACATGGCAGCATACGGGCAGATGGGGGATTTGATGGAAAAAATTTTAGTTGTAGAGGACGATCCGGATATTCAGGAGCTTTTGAACAATTTTTTGCGGGAGGCGGGCTATGAGACGGTGACCGCGGGGGACGGCGTGGAGGCGCTGGATTTGTTTTCCGGCGAGCTGTTTGACCTGGTGCTGCTGGATGTGATGCTTCCGAAAATCGACGGCTTCGGCGTCTGCGAGGTGATTCGCAGGCAGTCGCAGGTTCCGATTGTGATGCTGACGGCGCTTGGCGGGGAGAAGGAGCAGATCAGGGGGCTGGATTTGCAGGTGGACGATTATATTACGAAGCCGTTTTCCGTGCCGATTTTGATACGGAAAATCGCGGCGGTGCTCCGGCGCAGCGCTGCCCTTAGCGGCGGTGTGAACCAGACGATTACCTATAAAAATCTTGTCCTGGATTTGGACGATTACTGTGCCGTGGTGGAAGGGCAGAAATTTGAGCTGACAGGGCGGGAGTTTGAGATTTTGCGGGAGCTTCTGACTCATCAGGGGCGTGTGCTGACAAGGCAGAATCTGTTGGATAAGCTGTGGCGGTACGATTTTTACGGGGACGAGCGTGTGGTGGATACGCACATCAAAAATCTGCGCAAAAAGCTTGGCATAGATTTTATTCAGACGGTGAGAGGAGCGGGGTACAGAATTGAGAAAGAACATGGACGCTAGGTTGTTTGCAAAGGTATTCCTTCTCACGGCAGCTATTTTGTTTTCCGTGAGCCTTCTCACCTACGGGCTGCTGGCGTGGCTCATGCCGCGGACATACTCAAATGAGCTTGGCAGCGCCTTGCATGAGCAGGTGGAAAATTTTGTTTCGGAGCTTTCACAGGTGACGTTTCAGGAGCGCGGGGGAGTGTTCGGGCAGTTTCTTCAAAACCCTGAGATCAGCGATGCAAAGCTGTACGATGAAAGCGGCTCACCCGTGCCGGCGGAGCCGGACCATTCAGAAAATACCTATGCAGTTGCGGAGGCGGTCAGTGAGCAGGGATATGGGGATGAGGCGCCGCTTGTGTCGGAGAGCTTTTACGTTTCCTTTGCGGGCAGCCGGAAACGCTATATGCTGCTGGTCTACGGGAACGGCAGCCGGATTGCGCAGCTTCGGCAGGCGTTTGTGCGGGTGCTTCCCGTGCTGCTTGTCCTAAGTCTTCTGACGGCTCTTTTTTTTGCATACTTTTATGCGGCTTTAATTATGCAGCTGCAAAACAAAAACAGACGGCTCGCGGAGGATATGGAGCAGGAGCGGCTTCGGGAGCAGGAGCGGCTGAGCTTTTTTTCCGCAGTGTCTCATGAGCTGAAGACGCCGGTCACCATCATCAAGGGCCAGCTTGAGGGCATGCTGCTTGGAATCGGTGAATATAAGAACCATGAGAAGTATTTAGCACGCTCGCTGGAGATTACGAACACGCTGGAGCATCTGGTGCAGGAGCTTCTTACGGTGTCGCGTCTGGAAGCGTCAGGGCGGGAGCTGAAAAACGAATGCTTTGACACCGTGGCGCTGATTCGGGACTATTTGAACCAGATCGAGGATTTGATTATTGAAAGGGAGCTTCATATTGACCGGGACATGCCGCCCGAAGCTATGATTTTCGGGAACCGGCTGCTGCTGGAAAAGGTGTTTACCAACCTGATCGGAAATGCCGTGAAATATTCACCTGCCGGGGCGGTCGTACGCATCACGGTCAGGAAGACACAGGAACGGTTTGCGTTTCAGGTTGAAAACAGCGGCACGCATATTCCGGACGAATGCCTTTCGAAGCTCTTTGATGCGTTTTACCGGGTGGAGCAGTCGCGCAGCCGGAGACTTGGCGGCAGTGGACTGGGGCTGTACCTTGTCCAAAAAATCCTCGGTTTCTACGGGAGCCGCTGTGAGGTCTGCAATACGTCCGGAGGCGTGCGTTTTTCGTTTGTGCTTAAGCCTTGTAATACGGAACGAACGTACACGTCGTGAGGAGAAAAGGGTGTTTTGGCGTCAGATGTGCAGGGGCAAAGCGTTCCACACATAAATCACACACAAATCCCAAGGGCATCACAAAAAGGTCTGCTATGATTCTGATACATGAAAATGACAGAAAGGATGGATGTATCAGATGAAAAAAGAGAGAAAAGCAGGAAACAGGAGCTATGGTGTGTTTCTTTTGTCGGGGCTGTTGCTTGCGGGCTGTGCGGCTGGCTGCGGTGCAGATGTGTCCGGGACGCAGCGCACTGCCTCAGGGACAGCACAGGAGGGGCTTTTCGGCACAGCGTATGCCGGGTATCGGAAAGACCCTGCGGGGGCGGCTGAATTTGCCGGGTGCACGAATGGCCTTTTCGAGTCGGCCGCAGCTTCCGGGGAGACTGCATGTGCCGTGGACGATGCCTGCAGCGAGCAGGGCGCACAGGCACCCTTCCCGGCGGGCGGTGAAAACGTGGCTTACGCCGCCGAGACCGCAGAAGGCATAAGCGACCGGGAGGCGCTCGGAAAACAGCTCTCGTGCTACGAGTCCTTTGGAATGACCTACGATGTGAAAACAAATGTGCTAAAATATAAGGGGAAGCGGGTGCGCTACTTTGAGGATTATTATCCGCTGGATGAGAAAGGAGAGGAGCGGGCCGGTGTCGAATTTTTTGACGAGAAGGGCGAGGTGGATGTCTGTGCCATTCGTGATTTTGACGGTATTGTCAGAAATGCGGACGGCTCCTTTGACCCAAGCGGACGGCTGGCGGGCCTGCGCCGGTGCACCGATGAGGAATTTGCGGCCCGGGATATCGAAGCGCTCAAAAACCCTGAAACAACCGGGGCGATTTGCGGAGAGCCGCTTTCCCGGGAGGAGAAGGAGACGATGGCAGCCGAGTATCAGCCCTTTGGCGTGACCTACGACGGGAAAAAGGATGTGTGGTATTATAAAGGTGAGAAGATCCGCCGCTTTCTGGATGTTTTGATGTCTAACGGTGCGGATATGGGCGGCGGAAGCTTTCGCGGGATATTGCGTCAGTACTGGCAGGATGATGGAACGGTGGATATTTGTACCGAGCGGGATTATGATGTGCGAAACGCCGAGGGGTACGGCACGCTCACCGGGATCAGGGCGAGCCGGTGAGAAGCACCATACGCCCTCCCGGGGCGGAAGCACAGCGGCTGCATTTACCTGGAAACGGCAGCGGGGAAAAGGAACGCAGGTTTCCCGGACGGCAAACAAAAAAAGAGTCATATTTCGGACAACTCCTGCATAGTATCTATCATTAGGGAGGTAGTGTGCAGGTGAAGGCTAGGTCGAAAAAACAGGAAAAGAAGAGAAGGATCACGGCGTTTTTCATCCTTCTCTTTTGCGTGTGCGCAGCTTTTATCACGGAAATGGTTCAGGCGGGCAGCGGGCTACGGACGGATGGGTTTGCGGAGCTTGCGGGGATTGAGGTGCGGGAGAGCCTCTACAAAAATGTGGTCGATTATTTTCTTCCGGTGACGGGCTATAAAAAGCAGGAGCGCTCCGTCTCACAGGTCATTCTGGATCTGGTGCTGGAGAGCTTTCCGGTGTATACCTATGCTGCCCAGGGAGATGCCGCCGGCATGTCCGGGAGTGATTTTGAGGCAGAGCTGGAGCAGCAGCTTGCCGCGCAGCTGGCGGAGGAAAATGAGGCGTGGTCCGCACAGGATGCGGGGCCGGAGGAGAGCGGTGCCGGACAGCAGGATGGAAGCACCTGGGCGCAGGATATGATGCAGCAGTCCTTTCTCTATCAGATGCAGGGGGAGAGTGCGGCAAGCCGGGAAAAGACGCTCTTTTCCTATGCTACCGAAAAGGCGCAGCAGGTGGATTTGGAGGCGCTTTCAGACTATGCGACTCTTGTGAAAAAGCACTACGTTATCGATGCGACGACCGGAAGTAATCAGAGACAGCTTAATGTCAGGCGGCTTTTAAAGAAGGACCTGACGCTTGACGCGGCATCGGAGGGGCCGCAGATTTTGATCTATCATACCCATTCGCTGGAGGGCTACAAGGATTCGAAGGCCGGGGATCTAAACGAGTCGGTGGTGGGACTCGGGGATTACCTGACGGAGATTCTGACCGAACGCTATGGCCTGCGGGTCATGCACGACCGCGGCACCTACGACTCGGACCGCGACCGGGCATACGGGGTGGCGGGGCCGGCTCTGGAAAAGATACTGGAGGAAAACCCTTCCATAGAAGTAGTCATCGACCTGCACCGGGACGGGGTCGCGGAGGATACATATCTTTTGACCGAGGTGAATGATACGGTGATGGCGCCGCTGATGTTTTTCAACGGATTGAGCTACACAAACAAAAACGGAAAGCTGGATTCCTTAAAAAACCCGAACCTGCAGACAAATCTGGCCTTTTCCCTGCAGATGGAGCTGCTCGCGAGCGAGTATTACCCCGGCCTAAGCCGTGGTATCTACTTAAAAGGGCTGCGCTATAATCTGCATTACTGCCCGAAATCCCTTCTGGTGGAGGTGGGGGCGCAGACAAACACGCTCCAGGAGGCCATGAATACGATGCCGCCCCTGGCGGATATCCTGAACCGGGTGCTCAGCGGGGAAAAACCGTAAAGGTTCCCGCGGCAGTAGCCCAAAAACTAATAGCATTACCCAAAATGATGTGGTATAATAGGAGCACTTGGCGAGGTAGTTTCGAGCTTAGTGCGAGTAATACCTGGCCACTTAGCGAATGCAAGCCGAAAGGCGAAGCAAGAGGTTAGTGGACAGTGTATAATAGGAGCACTTGGCGAGGTACTGTTTCGTGCGGGTATGAATTTATACAGGGGGGATGCGATATGGTATATGAAGCTGTGCTGCAGGGGGTAGCCATCTTTTTGACCATTCTTATATTTGTCTGGAACAGCAGAGGGCAGGGGACGGCGGAGCGCAAGGCACTCACGGCGTTTCTTTCGATGACGCTGATTTTAAACGTCGGTTATCTTTTTGAGCTGATGGCGGACAACGGAAGCGCTGCCTTTATGGGACTGCAGCTGGCACACGGCGGATTGATTTTTATGGGCTACTTTATCTGCCTGTTTTTCTGCTGCTACGCGAACGGCTATACACCCGGCTGGGTGTCCGTTTACGTATTTATTTATGATGTGATTATGCTGGTGCTGGTGTGGACAAGCCGGTGGCATGGACTGATTTTCCGAAACAGCCGTTATGAGACGCTGGCGGACGGCACGGGAATGCTCTGCGTTGAGCGGGGGGAGCTTTACGCGTTCCTTGTGCTGGGGTGTGAGCTGCTCCCCATGGTCGTGGCGCTTGCGACGGTCATTTCCTATATACGCAGGGAGTGCGTGGCATACCGGCGCAAGCAGATCGTTATGATGACGGTTATCCTGTACCTTTCCTACGGGATGGCAATCTTGTTTTCCTGCCGTATACTGCCGTTCCACTATAATTTTGCGGGAATTTTGTGTATGCTGCTGGCGGATGCGTTTGTCGTCTGCTTCCACGGGAAGGGCGGCTTTAACCTGACGGCTGTATCGGGCGACGCGATGTTTGCAAATATGAGGGAGGGCATCATCGTTACGGATGCGTCGATGAACCTTCTGAAATATAACCAGGCGGCGAAGCGGGTATTTCCCGAGCTGGAGCCGGCTCTCATCCATCACAATATCCGGCTGGTGCACAGCATGCCGCTGGAGCTGTTTGACGAGTACGAGAAAAAAGAGATCGATTTTGAGAACCAGCACTACGAGGTCAGACGCACGGTGATCCGGGATTACTGGAAGGAGATCCGCGGCTATGTGCTGATCCTGGACGACCAGACGATGGAGTTTAACTATATTACGGAGATCATGAACGGCAGGAAAAAGGCGGAGAAGGCGGAGAAGGACGCGCTGCGCGCCCTGGATGAGGCAAAGCAGGCAAACCGCGCCAAGAGCGATTTCCTGGCAAATGTCTCGCATGAGATCCGCACGCCCATGAATGCCATTGTCGGTCTGGCGGAGCTGATCATCGAGGAGAGCCGCGGCAGGGGCGTGTACGATTTTGCCTGCGATATTAAAAACGCTTCGATGAACCTGCTGGGCGTCATCAACGATATATTAAGCCTTTCGAAAATCGAGGCGGGACAGATGGAGCTGGAGCATGTGGAGTACAGCACGGAGCAGCTTTTGGAGGAGGCGCTGCATCTCTCGAAGATGACGGCCTCGGGCAAGGGACTGCAGCTCAAGCGGAGCATTTCGCCCAAGCTGCCCTGCAGGCTGATCGGAGACGAGAAGCGCATCCGTCAGATGATCGGCAATTTCTTTGACTTTGCGATGAAGTATACGGAGCGGGGCTACGTGAAGCTCACCGTCACCCACAAGTGGCTGGACGAAAAGCGGGTGCTTATGGTGTTCCAGTTCGAGGATACCGGCGAGGGCTTTGCGCCGGAGGACGTGCGGGGACTTTTTGATCAGTTCCAGCGCATGGACGAGCGCAAGGACCGTAACCTTGAGAGTATCGGACTTGGCATCGCGATCACAAAGCGCTTTGTCGACCTGATGGACGGAACCGTGGACGTGGCCAGCGAGGTCGGGAAGGGCACGATTTTTACGGTCTGCTTCCCGCAGCAGGTGGCGGATATGCGCAGCATCGAGCAGCAGCCCTGGCGGAAGCTGGACGTGCAGAAATCTGTGGACGAGGCGTTCGTCGTGCCGGATTACCGTGTGCTGGTCGTAGATGACAACCGGATCAACCTGAAGGTTGCGTGCGGCGCGCTCTCCCCTTACCGCTTTCAGGTGGATGAGGCAAAGAGCGGTCAGCAGGCTATCGACCTGGCCATGGCGACGGGCTACGATATGATTCTGATGGATCACATGATGCCCGAGATGGACGGTATCGAGGCGGCTGCCCGCATCCGCAGGGACTGCGGCGAGAACGGCAGGAAGCCGGTGATCATCGCACTGTCTGCAAATGCATATAATAATGCGCGGGAGATGTTTTTGAGCAACGGCTTCCAGGATTTCATCGCAAAGCCTCTGGATAAAAACGAGCTTTTAGAGCTTTTGTGCAAATGGATTCCGCCGGAGCGCAGGCAGTCCGCAGACGATACGCCGGAGGCCGAGGAAAAGGTACAGCACGCAAAGATGAGCGAGCTTTACATGGCGGGTGTCGACCTGGAGCAGTGCCTTTCAAAGCATACCGGGGGAATCGACGATTATCTGGAGCTTCTGGAGCTTTACTATATGGACGGCGAGGAAAAGCATGCGCTGGTGGAGCGGCTCGCGAAGGAGGAGGACTATAAAAATTACCAGATTGAGGTGCACGGCTTAAAGAGCGCGTCGGCAAATATCGGTGCCTACGACTTCTCCGAGCTGGCTAAGAGCCACGAGTTTGCTGCCAAGGAGGGCAATTATGCGTTTATCCAGGAGGGGGTCGCAAAGCTGCTCTCCGAGTACAGCTTCCTTTTGCATGAGATTGAGCGGGTGCTGAAAGCAAAGGGCTATCTCAAGGAGGAGGAGACGAAGGCCGCAGGTGAGCTGCTGCCCTGGGAGGAGACACGGGCGCGCATGGAGGAGATCCTTTCCGATATCGAAAACTTTGAATCAAAGCCCGCCGCGCAGAAAGTGGAGGCACTTTTAGCGGAAAATATTGAAAAAAGTGCGCTTGACTGCTTGAAAGATATAAAGAATAGGCTTAAAATGTATGATGATGATGCCGCGGAGGACCGGCTGCGGGCGTTCCTCGAAGAACATGCGGAGTAATACATACAACAAATGTAGGAGATAAAAAAATGGAAAAGATGAGAATACTCGCGATTGATGATAATACCGTCAATCTTGCAACTCTGGAACAGGAATTAAAGTCAAAATACGAAGTCATTCCCATGATTTCAGGCCGCAGGGCGATCAAGTACCTCTATCGGGAGAATGTCGATCTGATCCTTCTGGATGTGGAGATGCCGATTATGGACGGTATTGAGACGCTTAAGGAAATCCGCACACAGGAAAACGGTGTGACTGTTCCGGTTATTTTTCTCACTGCAAAGAAGGATAAGGCGACTGTTATTGACGGCGCGAAGCTTGGTATTATGGACTATATCACAAAACCCTTTGATCCCGAGGATCTGCATGAGCGTATTGAGCGTGTGTTCAAGCGTCTCGGCGTGCTTCCTATGGAGGAGGAAGAGCTTTACAAGCGCGTGACCGGCATTTTGTCCGACATTAAGGAGAACCGTATCCGTCAGGCGATTGTGATGGCGGAGGAGGTTTTGAATTATCAGATCGATGAGGAGCTTTCCGGACGTATCCGCAACGTGCTGAACAAGCTCAAGATGAATGATACCGCGACCGCGACTACGATGATGGAGCGTGTAGCGGAATATTTGGATAAACGTCTTTCCATTAACAAAAAGGCGGACACACTGCCTATCGCCGAGAGCGATATTTCGGTGCGTATCCTTTACGTGGTGGATGACCTCTCAAACTTCAAGCGCAAGGATGCGATTGAGAAGCTAAGAGAGCTGCAGAAGTACGAGATCGGAAGCTATGTTTACCGGATTTGCGATGAGGCCGTCGCGCTTCTTGAGGAGTATGACGAGGTGAGTGCGGAGAAGCTCCTGCAGAAGCTTCTCGCGGATCTGAAGCTTGCGCCGTCACAGGAGCTTGCAAAGCGGGATATGGAGTCAAACGGGAAAAAGCAGGGCTTCCACTCATCGATCGGTGGGGATAAATAGGGGAAAGGGTGCATCCCTTCTGTCTGCTAAGCGGACAGACAGATACATTATCTGATGCACTATAATAAGGAAGAAAAACAAAAGAAAAGGGGATTTTTACTTTGGGGGAAAAGAAAAGTATACAGGAAATGACCAGGCAGGAGTATACCAGCTATGTTCAGCAGCACTATCGCAACGATCCGCAGTGGGTACGTACAATGCTCATATCAAAGTATGATAAGGAACATAAAACACAACAGTAACACCGGAACAAATCAACACCAAGACAGAAAAAGCCACAAAAAAACAGAAAAAGATATGGCGTTTTCTTTTCTATTATGTTATACTTGGTACTAAGGACAAAGGGTCACTGTACAGCGCCTGCTAAAAATCACACCGGCGCTGTGTGGTTCACAAATTTTATGTGGAGGAAACTATCATGCCGAAACAATATTTTGACGGAGAGATTGCAAAGTCGCCCCGTATTCAGCAAATGATTGATTATCTGTTCGCAGATCTTCCGGTGATCGAGGCGGACCGTGCAGAGATTGTAACCGATAGCTATAAACAGACCGAGAATGATCCCATCGTTCTTCGCCGTGCGAAGGCGTTTCAGGCGATCTGTGAAAAGCTTCCGATGGTGATTCGCCCCTTGGAGCTGATCGTGGGAAGCAATGCCATTGCACCCAGAGGATGCCAGATGTTTCCGGAGTATTCTTATGCGTGGATGGAGGCGGAGTACGAGACGGTGGCTACCCGTGAGGCAGACCCCTTTTATATCGCGGACGATACAAAGCGGCGGCTGCACGAGGCATATCAGTATTGGGAAGGGAAAACAACCAGCGAGCTTGCGACGTCCATGATGGCGCCGGAGGCGCTTATGGCGATGAAGCACAACATCTTCACGCCGGGCAACTATTTTTACAACGGAATCGGGCACTTCACGGTGAAGTACGAGGAAGTGCTTGCCATCGGCTTTGAGGGTATCATCGCAAAGATTGACGCGGAGCTTGAAAAGCTGACACTATGTGCGCCGGACTACGCGACACGGCATACCTTCCTTGTGGCGGCAAGGATGAGCTGCGAGGCTGCGATTACATACGCAAAGCGTTACGCGGCCCTGGCAAAGGAGGAGGCGGCAAAGGAGACCGATCCCGCGCGCCGTGCGGAGCTGCTTGTGATCGCGGATAACTGCGAGCGGGTTCCGGCAAAGCCTGCGGAGAGCTTTTATGAGGCGTGCCAGTCCTTCTGGTTTGTGCAGGAGCTTTTGCAGACCGAGTCCAGCGGACACTCCATCTCCCCGGGACGTTTTGACCAGTATATGTACCCTTATTATAAAAAGGATATGGACGCAGGAAAAATTACCCGGGAGTTTGCACAGGAGCTTTTGGACTGTATCTGGATTAAATTAAACGATTTGAACAAGTGCCGTGACGAGGCAAGTGCCGACGGTTTTGCGGGCTACAGCCTGTTCCAGAATCTCATCGCGGGCGGACAGGACGAGGAGGGTCTGGACGTGACGAACGACCTGTCCTTCATGTGTCTGGAGGCCAGCATGCATGTTATGCTGCCGCAGCCTTCGCTGTCCGTGCGTATCTGGAACAAGACACCGGATGCTTTTATTATCAAGGCATCCCGTCTGGCACGCACCGGCATCGGGCTTCCTGCATTTTATAATGATGAGGTGATCATTCCGGCGCTCATGAGCCGCGGTGTTTCCCTGGCAGATGCACGCACCTACAATATTATCGGCTGCGTGGAGCCGCAGAAGGCGGGAAAGACGGACGGCTGGCATGACGCGGCATTCTTTAACATGTGCCGGCCGCTTGAGATGGTATTCTCCAACGGCTATGAGAACGGCGAGCGGGTAGGCTTACAGACCGGAGACGTGACGCAGATGGCCACCTTTGAGGAGTTTTACGAGGCTTATGAGAAGCAGATGAATTACTTCATCGCGGTCATGGTCAATGCACTCAACTGTATCGACAACGCCCATGCGACACGTATGCCGCTTCCTTTCCAGTCGACGATGATCGACGACTGCATCGGCCGCGGCAAGACGCTGCAGGAGGGCGGTGCGGTTTACAATTTTACCGGGCCGCAGGGCTTTGGTATTGCGAACGTGGCGGATTCCATGCTTGCCATCAAGGATCTGGTATTTGACAAAAAGACCGTGACAATGGCGGAGATGAAGGCTGCGCTGGAGAACAATTTCGGCAAGGGCTTAAGCACCATGCGCATGGAGGAGCTTTCCGGTCAGATCGTCGCATCCATGCTGGCAGCCGGACAGCAGGTCGGTGAAAAGGAAGTAGCGGTCATCGCACAGACCATTGCGCAGCAGCGGCCGGATGCGGCTGCTCAGCAGCGCTACGACGAGATTTTATCGCTGATCGCACAGGCACCCAAGTACGGCAACGACGACGACGAGGCGGATATGATGGCACGCCGTGCATCCTACGCCTATACAAGACCGCTGGAGCATTACAAAAATCCCAGAGGAGGTACGTACCAGGCCGGGCTTTATCCGGTTTCCGCGAATGTACCCCTCGGCAGGCAGACCGGGGCAACCCCGGACGGCAGGCTTGCAAACACACCGGTGGCGGACGGTGTCGGTCCGATGCAGGGAAGGGATATCAAAGGACCCACCGCAACGGCAAACTCCGTGTCAAAGATCGACCATGGCATTGCTTCCAACGGAACGCTCTTTAACCAGAAGTTCCATCCGTCGGCACTGGCGGGTGAGGAGGGCTTACAGAAGTTTTCCTCCTATATCCGTACATTCTTCGACGAGAAGGGTATGCATATGCAGTTTAACGTCGTAAACCGGGAGACGCTTCTGGACGCACAGGCGCATCCGGAAAATTATAAAGGGCTGGTTGTGCGCGTGGCAGGCTACAGTGCGCTTTTCACGACACTGTCAAAATCCCTGCAGGATGATATTATCAAGCGGACAGAGCAGGGCGGATTTTAATAGATGAGAACGGCGACGATAGAACGAAATACAAAGGAGACGGAAATTCGGGTCACGCTTGCGCTGGACGGCGCAGGCGTGGGCGAGATTGATACCGGCATCGGTTTTTTTGACCACATGCTGGAGGGCTTTGCGCGGCACGGTTTTTTTGATCTGCATGCCGTCTGCCGGGGAGATCTGGCGGTAGACTGCCATCACAGCATAGAGGATATGGGGATCGTGATCGGGTGTGCGATCAAAGAGGCACTGGGCGATAAAAAGGGCATCGTCCGCTACGGAAGCTGCATGCTTCCGATGGATGAGACGCTTGCGATGTGTGCCGTTGATCTTTCCGGCAGACCTTACCTCGTGTTCGACGCGCCCTTTCGGGGGCAGTGTGTGGGGACGATGGATACGCAGATGGCGCGGGAGTTTTTCTATGCGCTCAGCTATGCGGCCGGGATGAACCTGCACCTTAAGGTGCTCTACGGGGAAAATGACCACCATATGATGGAGGCAATGTTCAAGGCGTTTGCAAAGGCGCTGGATGCTGCGACACGCTATGACGCCCGCATCACGGATGTGCTCTCGACGAAGGGAGCACTGTAGCTTATTTATTCGATACACATGGGCATGTCTCTGCGGTACAGCCCGTAACAGCGAAGTCAAAGGCCGAACTAACTATAAATCAAAAAGGAGGACAAAAAAATGAAGTTGCGAAAAATGACAGGAGCTATGATGGTAATTTGCTTTTTGGCAGTCGGGACTTTCGGGCATCCCGATACGGCTTATGCAAAGGGGATTACCAGTGAAAAGCAGGCACAGCAGAAGGCATTGAATAAAGTAAAAAATGCCGTAGTGACAGATGTGGACGCGGACTATGAGGACGGCGTGGGAGTCTATGAGGTGGAGCTTTTTAAGGGGACGAAGGAGTATAAGCTGACCTACCGTGCTTCCGACGGCAAGCTGATCGCCTATGAGTGGGAGGATAACAAGGTTGACCGTTTTGATGAGAGCGGGAAGCTGATCGGTGAGGAGAAATGCCGTGCCCTTGCGGAAAAGAAGGTTAAGGGCGGGACGATCACAAGCATCGTGCAGAAGTATGATGACGGCGTTGCGATCTACAAGGTCCGGATGAAGAAGGGCAGCAAGAAGATTGAGATGAAATACCACGCGGGAACCGGACAGCTGATGGAGTTCGAGTGGGAGATTGTGGCCTGGTAGGCCGGGCTTCTGCTACAGCGGATGATAAACGAAGGATGAAAAATACGGCAGGTATTTCTGCCGTATTTTTATCATACAGGAAACCCGCATGGATTTTCTGCGTGATAAAAGCAATGACTGTGGGTGCGGTTTGGTTTCACGGTATTGGCAATGGGATTCGGAAAAAATTTTTTAAAGTTTGTTAAAAATGCTGAAAAAATAAATATCTAGTACCCGTTGTTGACATGCCACACTACATCTTGTACAATGGTTTTCAACAACGTTTTTTGAGAACCTGAATTATTAAGGAGTATAAAGCGGTATGAAAATTATTAAGAGAAGCGGCGCTGAGACGGATTTTGATATTACAAAGATTATTGCGGCGGTACAGAAGGCAAACGAGAGCGTGCCGTCGGCAGAGCGCATGACCAACGAGCAGATTTTGCGGATTTCGAACAAGGTCCGGGGCACCTGCGAGGAGGTAAACCGCGCCCTGAATGTGGAGGAGATTCAGGATCTGGTGGAAAATCAGATCATGGATCTGCGCGCGTTCGGCGTGGCGAGAAACTACATTACATATCGCTATAAGAGAGCGCTGGTGCGCAAGTCCAATTCCACGGACGAGCAGATTTTGAGTCTGATTGAATGCAACAACGAGGAGGTCAAGCAGGAGAACTCCAACAAAAACCCGACGGTCAACAGCGTGCAGCGTGACTACATGGCAGGGGAGGTCAGCAAGGATATCACACGGCGCTTCCTGCTGCCCCAGGAGGTGCTGGCGGCCCACGAGCAGGGTATTCTGCATTTTCATGACGCGGACTATTTTGCGCAGCACATGCACAACTGCTGTCTCGTGAATCTGGAGGACATGCTGCAGAACGGCACGGTTATCAGTGAGACGATGATCGAGCGGCCCAAGAGCTTTGCCACGGCGTGCAATATCGCGACTCAGAGCATCGCCCAGATCGCCAGTGCACAGTACGGTGGACAAAGTATTTCCCTGGCGCATTTAGCACCCTTTGTGCAGATCAGCCGGGAAAAATACCGAAAGAGGGTGCGGGAGGAGTTTGCGGCCCAGGGGCTTGCACTTGACGGGGAAAAAATCAACCGCATCGCGGAGATGCGCGTGCGCGACGAGATCAAGCAGGGAGTGCAGATGATCCAGTATCAGGTGATCTCACTCATGACCACCAACGGACAGGCACCGTTTGTGACGGTGTTTATGTACCTGAATGAGGTGCCCGAGGGACAGCTTCGGGAGGATCTCGCACTGATCATAGAGGAGATGCTTTATCAGCGTATCCGCGGCGTGAAAAATGAGCGCGGGATTTACATTACACCTGCTTTTCCGAAGCTCATCTACACGCTCGAGGAGAATAACATCCACGAGGACAGCAAGTATTACTATCTGACGAAGATCGCGGCGGAGTGCACTGCAAAGCGGATGGTGCCGGATTACATTTCGGAAAAGATGATGCGGAAGATGAAAAAGGGAGATGTCTATACCTGTATGGGCTGCCGCAGCTTTCTGACACCGGATCGGTTTACCGATGCGGGTGTGGGCAATATTGCGAAGGCGGGCAACTACGACGCAAAGCGGCATAAATATTACGGCCGCTTCAACCAGGGTGTCGTGACACTGAACCTGGTGGACATCGCCTGCTCCTCCGGCGGAAAGGTGGATCAGTTCTGGCGGATTTTTGACGAGCGGCTGGAGCTGTGCTACAAGGCGCTGATGTGCCGTCACAACCGCCTCAAGGGGACACCCTCGGATGTGGCGCCGATCCTCTGGCAGCACGGCGCGCTGGCAAGGCTGGCTCCGGGAGAGAAGATCGATGCATTGCTTTACAACGGCTATTCTACGATCTCCCTTGGCTATGCGGGGCTGTGTGAGTGTACCCGGTATATGACCGGGAAGTCGCACACGGACGCGGATGCGACGCCCTTTGCGCTGCAGGTGATGCAGCATTTAAACGACGCCTGCGCGGGGTGGAAGGCAAAGACAAATATCGACTTCAGCGTGTACGGGACACCGCTGGAGTCTACGACCTATAAGTTTGCAAGGTGCCTGCAGCAGCGCTTCGGCATCATCCCGGGCGTGACGGACAAGAGCTATATTACAAACAGCTACCATGTGCATGTGACGGAGGAGATCGACGCGTTTTCAAAGCTTAAATTTGAGGCACAGTTCCAGCAGCTCTCACCGGGAGGCGCCATCAGCTACGTGGAGGTGCCCGATATGAAGAACAACCTGGAGGCGGTGCTTACGGTGATGAAGTACATCTACGACAACATCATGTATGCAGAGCTGAACACGAAGAGCGATTACTGCCAGGTGTGCGGCTTTGGCGGTGAGATCAAGGTCGTCGCTGACGACCATGGCAAGCTTGTCTGGGAGTGCCCTGTCTGCGGCAACCGTGACCAGAGCAAGATGAACGTGGCACGCCGTACCTGCGGCTATATTGGCACACAGTTCTGGAATCAGGGCAGAACACAGGAGATCAGGGAGCGGGTGCTGCATTTATAGGAACGGATGGATTCCCGGGGCATAGAGGAAAATAGCCATGCCTGCATGGATGTTTGGCAAATGCTGGGAGTATGTGCGCCGCCGCAGCTGATGCGGGCGGCGCCGTTTTATGCAGAAAGGAAAAATATGGATCTGACGACAAAACGATATACCGTAGGACGTATTGACGGGGATTATGCCTATTTAGTGTCGGAGGAGAATCCGCAGCTGGGGGAAAAATGTGTGGCGCGGGCGCTGCTCCCTGCCGAGATCGGGGAGGGAAGCAGACTCCGTTATGAGATGCTGCAGTATGAGCTGATGGATTAGGGGATTTTTGTTCGATACATACAGGAGAAACGCATGAGAAATAGACGAAAGAAACTGACGGCGCTCATTTTGTGTGCGCTGTGTATCGCAGCGCAGGCAATGCCTGCTTACGCTGCCGGTACCGCGGCAGAAGGGGCGGCCTTGAAGGCAGAGGCAGGTGTGACACCGGAGGCGGGAGGTACATCCGAGGATTCACATCAGCAGGAGGAGCCGGGGAGCAGACCGGAGGATTCACAGCAGTCGGAGGAGCCGGGGAATACATCGGGGGATTCACATCAGCAGGAGAAGCCGGGGAGCAGACCGGGGGATTCACAGAAGTCGGAGGAGCCGGGGAATACATCGGGGGATTCACAGCAGCCGGAGGAGCCGGGGAATTTACCGGATGATTCAAAGCTTCCCGTCCCGAAGAAGGCGGCGGGGCTGCATACCACCAGCCGGTCGGATACAAAGGTGCTCTTGGAGTGGCATGAGAGTGACGATGCTGTCTCCTACGAGATTTACCGCAGGGCGGACAGCGGCTCCTACAAAAAGCAGGCTACGGTTGAGAAGGCCCGCTACACGGATAAGAGCGTGGTATATGGGAAAACCTATCGTTATCGGGTGGTCCCCTACAATGCGCAGGGTGTGTCGGGAGCGGCCGCGGGGATTACCTTTTCCCACAAGCAGGCGGTGAATATCACAAAGCAGAAGTATACCTACAATGAGATGAAAGCGGATATGGAGGAGCTGACGAAGGCGTACAGTAATTACTGTGAGCTGATTCCGATCGGGACGTCCGTGGAGGGACGTACGATTTACGATTTTGCGATCGGAAATCCGGATGCAGGCAAATCCCTTCTGGTTGTAAGCACGCTCCATGCGCGGGAGTATATCTGTTCCGCGATGCTCATGCGTGAGATCGAGTATTATCTGCGGAACTATAATAAGACGATCAGCGGTATAAAACCGGCAGATCTGCTGAAAAATATGCAGATTCACTATATTGTGATGGCAAACCCAGACGGTGTGACTATTTCACAGACGACCAATCCCCGCTGGAAGGCAAACAGCCGGGGTGTGGATCTGAACCGGAACTTTCCGGCGAAGGGCGGGTTTTACCCGGGCGGAAAGAAAGGGGCGGAGGGCTATTCCGGCAAAAAGGCTCTCAGTGAGCCGGAGGCGAAGGCGATTGCGGCTTTTACAAAGGATCTGAAAAGCAATCAGGGGCTGCGTGGGGTCGTCAATTACCACGCGATGGGGCAGATTGTGTTCGGCGACTGCACGGACAAACGGATCAAAAGCAAGACGCAGAAAATGTATCAGATTGCCCGCAGCCTCACCGGCTACCGGGATGCAGGCAGCTACGGCTCCGGCGGAAAGCCCGTGGGCGGGCAGTACCGGGAGTATGTGATGGACATGCTTGTTTTGCCCTCGATTACCATTGAGGTGGGCCAAACCTGGGCACCCTGCTCCTACGGTGAATACCAGTCGGTGTTCCGGAAAAATAAGCTTGTGGTGCTGAAAATTGCGGAAGCGCTGTAGATAAAAATATCTGGTGACTGTGGCTGGCGACAAACTGCGGGATTGATTATAACGAATTGGCGAAGAAGGGAGATGTTACTATGTGTACCTTGTTTGACGAAATTGCAAGGGAAGGAAAAGCAGAGGGAAGAGCAAAAGGCATCATAGAAACACGCATTGACTGCGGATTTTCCGAGGAGGATATTCTGGAGCGGCTGCAGAAAAAGCTGCAGGTGTCCGTGCAGACGGCGGAGGAATATCTGGAACGGTTTGGCGGGCAGTTTTTGTCGTTGCCGCGCGCTCTGCGAAGTCGGAGTCGTACATGGTTAGCGTCATGACGATGGAATAGTCGTCCTGCCAGACAATCTCTGATGTTTCACTAACCGGTAACTTTGCGGCATGGACCGTTCTCGGTGCCAGCGGTAAAGTCAGTCATATAGATAAAATGACTGCATAAAGTTTTTCATTGTTGTTCCTCCTCGTGTTCGTTTTCATCTGGAATCGTCGGCGGATCTTGGGGTTCAAGCTTTGTGGGGGATTCGTCGGTATCTTCATAGATGATAAGTGTTTCGATAATACCTACAGCTGTTGTATTTTTAACATACCATGCATAGGAGGTAAGTAGCGCGGCAATCAGTACAAAGCTCCCACCTATGCAGATATTGATGCAGCGTCGGCGGTTTAAATCCGTCATCAGTGCTGCGCCCGGCATTTCATCCAGAAAAGACTCGGCAAGCTCCTCGGGTGTCCCGAATTCCTGCATAAATTCGGACATGTTTGTGTCCGGATGCTCTGTAAAGTAGGCATCGACCCGGTGGCGGATGGATCGCAGGGCATCCTTTTTGCCGATGCAGTTAGAAGGAATCAGCCGCTTGATCTGCCTGAGGTAGCGTTTCGCCTGTCTGCTCTGGTTCATAACAGTCCCCTTCTTGTTCATCTTTGTTATCACTTTCATTTTGAGCTCGAAGCCGAAGCTCGGTGGGAGCTTCGGACAGATCTTTATAGATTGTGATTGATTCAATAATGTCGACTGAAGTAGAGTAATCAATATATAATGCATAGGCTGCAAACAGTGCTGCAATCAGTATCAGGCACCCGCCTGTGCAAATCGTATTGCGGCGTCGGCGGTTCAAATCCGTCATCAGCGCTGCGCCTGACATTTCATCCAGAAAGGATTCGGCAAGCTCCTCGGGTGTTCCGAATTCTCCCATAAATTCGGACATGTCTGCGTCCGGGTGCTCCGCAAGGTAGGCGTCGATCCGGTGCCGGATCGTTTGCAGGACGTCCTTTTTGCCGATGCAGTCAGAAGGAATCAGCCGCCTGATCTGCCTGAGGTAGCGTTTCACTTGTCTGCTCTGGTCCATAACAGTCCCCTTCCTGTGAATGTAGTAAAAAGCTGATGACCTGTGTATAGCTCCGGTAGGATGCGAGCAGGTCTTTTAGATATTGTCTGCCGGCATCTTCCAGATGGTAGTATATACGCGTTTGGCGGACACCTACCTTTTTTTCATAAAAGGAGATGTATCCGCTGTCTGTGAGTCGGTATAAAATCGGGTACATCGATCCCTCCAGGATGGTGTATTGCCCGTTGCTGCGGCGCTTCAGCTCCCCCGAGAGCTGATAGCCGTACATATCGCCCTCATCGAGGAGCTTTAGAAGAAGCAGCTCGATGGTGGCTTTTTTTAATGATGTTTCAAGATGAGATTTTTTTGCCATGCCAGTCTTTTTATAATGATTGCAATCATATGGTAGCTACTGTTTATATTTTAAGCTATTATAGAATAAATTTCAATACATAGATTTACAATATAGTGTTGACAAAACATGATAAATAGTATAGTGTTAAATTATAAAAAATAAACGTTTATTTTTGAAAAATGAGTTAATAGATTTCGGTTTTTATTGATATATGATAAAATATACGGAGGTTAATATGATGATCAAAAATAATAGAATGAAAAGAACGATGGCATTAACATTAGTGTGTATATTAACGTTTTTAAGTGTTAATGTAACACAAAGCATGGCTGATGAAATACCGGTGAATCAAGAAACATTGGTTCCGGAGGGTATTGCAACTGCATATGTTGAGAACGAAGATGGGACGGTAGAAACACTTGATTGTGAGGTTGTTTTAAATGCGGTTGAAAGTCAAGAAAGAACTGGTGGTACAATTTATACGCTGGAGGTTACGGCGAGCACAGAAAAGAATTCTACAGATTCAAAGACACAATACGGTACTACTTTGAGAGGAACTTTGAGATGGAGAGATAATCTTGGAATGAATAATACTTTTTTGATGGTTTTTGGGAATGGAAATGGACCGGCAGGGCGCTATTCATATGAGTATGGACGGCTTTTTAGACCAACTGCAACAATGGGTGGAGCAGATTTTAATAATGGAGGTACTTTTTATAATGAGGCAGGAGCAGGTACTGAAGGTTATGCGTTTTATTTACGAATAAAGGCAAATCTCGATAATGGAAAAGAGGTAATGCTTCAAATCAATACAAGTCCTTTGGAGTGAACTTTAAAAATATCAGATTGTTGATTGAAAGCAGACTAAGAAAGGATGTTATAAAATTAGGCGGAGAAGGGAGGCTTTATGAGGAAAATACTTGGAAATTTAGCATGGGTATCAGGTGCATACATACTGCTGTGCATCTTTCATGCGATGGGGGTTTCTTATGAGCTGCATTTTTATTTGAATCCGTCCATTGAGAGAAAGCAGTCGGTTTTCATTGATTTTATGACCGCACCAGTCGGCTGCGGGTTTCTGCTGGCGATTTTGCTTGGGGTTGTAATCGCCGTTTTGCGGAATGTCAATTTTATGCATCTGCATAATTTTGCGGGAGCAGACGAAAGATTTCGGGAAGGATGGAGGGGTTTTCTGAAAAAGCTTCTGCTGGTATTTGGCGCGACCGTGTGTCTGTTCATTGTCTTTGATGTTTACTCGGGCAGGCTGTATGTGGCGGTGGCAGAAATCATCATGAGACTGACGGGAATGGATGCGTTAGACCGGATTGCGTCAGCGCAGGGAAACATCGATATTTTGTTTGCAACAATGGATATATCGTGCGGCTTTGCGGGGGCGATTGTTCCGAATCTCTTTACGCTGGCAGAGATGTTTCTCATATACCTGGTCTATCAGGTCGTATGTCTGTTGTTTGTATCAAAGGTAAATGAACCGGCTCTCATATGAACCGGAAAAAGCCAAACCGGGTAACAGCGGTTTGGCTTTTTGGATTGACTGTATTGTACTCCGTGGTACGTCGGCTCTGGAGAAATTGCAGCTTGCGGATGTTAAAACTCTTTGCGCAAGTTACAAAAGTGTTTGGTTGAAAAGAGAAAGGCTTATGCTTAGCCGTTGTATGTCACAATATTTTGAGATACTTGAAACAATAGGAAGAAATGGTTGTCTATGATAAAAAGGTTTAAATCGGTTAAAAATGTGTTATAATGGGTAAAACAGATTAGGAGGTATGCACATGGAACTCAGAGCAGAAGATGTTTTCCGTCCCGGGGCATTTCCGGAGTACACCTATATATCACGAAAATCTGCCATTTCCGATTTGCCTTATGAATTTCGGTTGATGCAGGCTATCAAAGTATCCGGATTTTTAACTTCGCTGATAGGCCCTTCCAAAATGGGAAAGACTATCCTGTGCGAAAAGGTCATTGGGTTTGAGCATATCGTGGAAGTTTCCGGAGCGGACTTTGATGAAGATACGGATTTCTGGAAGCTGATTTCTGCCAAAGCAGGACTCGCATACGAGGGTCAGTTTGCATCTGAAAAACAGATCCCCAGCACCAGCGATAAATATACGAAAAAGGAAATCTTTTCGCTTACCAAGGATAAGATTATTGAATATTACAGAGAACATAATCTGGTTCTGGTCATAGATGACTTCCACTATGCCCCGGAAGGAAAACGAATGCAGATTGCACAGCAGCTAAAGGATGCCATCCGCAGGGAATTTAAAGCTGTTGTTGTATCTCTCCCTCATCGGGCAGATGAAGCGATCCGGCAGAATGCAGATCTTTCCGGGCGCCTGAGCCTGATCAACATGGATGCGTGGAAGGTGGACGATTTAAAAGAGATTGCAAAGCTGGGTTTTGGAAAGCTGGAAATGTCTATTGAAGACTCTATTGCAGAACAGATTGCAGTGGAAAGCCTTTCTTCTCCTCAGCTGATGCAGTATATCTGTCTGAACATCTGTACGATGCTGGAAATGTCCGGAGAAGAAAACAGGGAGGTTCGACAGGAAATTTTGGAAACCGCATATCGCTATACTACCGCAAACTTTGAATATGGCGATGTGGTATCTTTGATGCGGAAAGGGCCAAATACCCGAGGTAAGAGCCGGAATACCTTCCGGACTGTCGATGGACAGGAGTGCGATATTTATGAATTGATTGTAAAATCCATTGCAGAAAATCCGCCCATTATGAAGCTGGAGTTTGAAGATGTAAAAGAGCGGATCTACCGTCTGCTTGCAGACGGCTGTAAAAAGCCTTCTCCGCAGATGATTCGGGAAAGCCTGGCAAAGCTGAAAGAGCTTTTGTATGGACGGGAGGATATATTTAAGGTACTTGACTGGAAGGAAGGGAGTCTGTTTATCTTAGATCCGTTGTTTCTGTTTTATTTGCGATGGGGAGGCGCTCACTAATATCGATGTTTTCTAGTATAAATAATATAACTGTAATGAGTATACAGGATGCTGTAACACGATTGAAAAATGTAAAAGACGGTCAGGAATTTTCCCTTTTGCTGAGTGGTTTGAGAAATTTTTTGAAGACACTGGACTTTGATCCACAATGTCTGATGGAGCTGGAACAGCGGGCCTATTATCCCGTAAATGAATATTCAGATAAAGAAACCAGGGAGCAGCTTGATGCCGCAGCGAAACGAGTCATCAAATATCTGGAAGAGATTATGACCGGTTCCCCTGCGGACGACCATCTGCTTACCGTCCTTGATAACTATTATCTTTTTTTGGAAAGTCTTTTGGAACGGCCGCCTCACAAGCGCGGCGGAATCCGGAAAGAACAGCTGTCGGAACTGAAAATCCGGAATGAATATGATGTTCAGCATCTGCTTTATGCATATCTGAAACCGCTTTATCCACTTGCAAGGGCTGAAGTCAGTGAAGATACCGGGTATCATACCGTGCGGACCGATATTTTTCTGGATGCCGAACATGTAATCGAAGTAAAGTGCACCAGAAATAATATGAAGCTCAAGAAGCTGACGGAAGAAATTGAAGTGGATATGGTGCATTACGGTGCAGAGCATATTTATTTCTTTATCTATGATAAGGAAAAGATCATTGAGAACCCTCAGCTGTTCCGAAGCATTTATGAGAATAAAGTAAAAGGGAAGCAAATACATATCGTGATTCATCAGCCTAAAATACTGTGAGAAGCATTTTTTGAAAACGAAAATGATAACAAGTATTCTGTTTACGGATATTTTCAGCCACAGGTGTTACGAAAACGAAAGGTACCGTCATAATGTCGTAGCATCTGTGGCTGATATAGTATCAAAAATTTAATCGTTATTTAAGTTTTTCTGTGCGGTTGATAACATCAGCTTAATCCGGTTGAGCTGGTTGACCTCGCTGGCGCCGGGATCGTAGTCGATGGCGACGATGTTCGCCTCGGGATAGCGGTGGCGGATCTTCTTGATGACGCCTTTGCCTACGATGTGGTTCGGCAGGCAGGCGAAGGGCTGGGTGCACACGATGTTTTTCGCCCCCGTGTGGATCAGCTCCATCATTTCACCGGTCAAAAACCATCCCTCTCCGGTCTGGTTGCCGATGGACACGATGGGCGCCGCGTATTTTGCCAGCTCCTCGATGCGCGCCGGAGGGTCAAAGTGCACGCTTTTCTCAAATGCGGAGCGTGCCGCAGACCGCAGAAATTCCAGGGCCTTAATGCCGAGCAGTGAGGTGTGGGCGGCTTTTTTGCTCATGCCAAGCTCCTCGGCCTTAAATTTGTTGTTGTATAGGCAGTAGAGCAAAAAGTCCAAAAGGTCGGGAACGACGGCTTCTGCGCCCTCCGCCTCCAAAAGGTCTGCGAGATGGTTGTTGGCCTCGGGGTGGAATTTGACTAAAATTTCCCCGACGATGCCGACCCGGGGCTTTTTCACATCGGTGCGGGGCAGCTCGTCAAACTCTTTGATGATCTGTCGGCACATCCAGTTGAATTTGCGGTGGGAAAGCATCTTTTCCCCGGAGACAAACTGCGTCACCCGACGCTTCCACTTGCGGTGCAGCTTGTTTGCGGAGCCCTTTACCTTCTCGTAGGGGCGCGTCGCATAGACGCACCGCATGAAAATATCACCGAAAACGGCGGCGTAGAGTCCCCGCTGCAGGAGCTTCGGCGTGAAGGTAAAGCCGGGATTTTTCTCCAGTCCGACCATGTTGATGGAGATGACCGGAATCTGCGGGTAGCCCGCCTTTTCCAGCGCACGGCGGTAAAAGCCGATGTAGTTGCTGGCGCGGCAGCCGCCGCCCGTCTGGGAGATGATTACAGCGGTTTTATCCAGGTCATAGCTCCCGCTCTCGATGGCGTGCATGAGCTGTCCTACGACGATGAGGGAAGGGTAGCAGGCATCGTTGTTCACGTAGCGCAGGCCGGAGTTGACCGCCTCCTGGGCGGATACCTCCGGGATTACAAGGTTGTAGCCCGCCGAGCGGAAGGCCGGGAGCAGCAAATCAAAATGAATCGGTGACATCTGAGGACACAAAATCGTGTAATCCTCGCGCATCTTTTCGGTAAAGATTACGCGGTCGTGGCTGGAAGGGACGATGTCCCGGGCTTTTGGCGTGTTTTTGCGCACGCGGATGGCCGCCAGCAGGGAGCGCACGCGGATGCGGGCAGCACCCAGGTTGTTCACCTCATCGATCTTTAAGCAGGTGTAAATTTTTCCGGATTTTGTCAGAATGTCGCTGACGCAGTCGGTGGTCACCGCATCCAGACCGCAGCCGAAGGAGTTGAGCTGGATGAGGTCCAGATTTTCCGTTTTCTTCACATAGTTTGCCGCCGCGTAGAGGCGGGAGTGGTACATCCACTGGTCCATGACGATCAGCGGCCGTTCCACCTTGCCGAGATGGGAGATGGAATCCTCCGTGAGCACGGCGATGCCGTAGGAGCTGATGAGCTCCGGAATGCCGTGGTTGATCTCGGGGTCTACGTGGTAGGGGCGGCCGGCAAGGACGATACCGTGTCTGCCCGTGTGTGCAAGATAGCGTAGTGTTTCCTCGCCCTTCTTCTGCATGAGATGGCGGACGCGGGCCAGCTCCACCCAGCCTGCGCGCACCGCGCGGGTGATCTCGTCAGCGGGGATGGAAAATTCTTTTGCAAATACCTCACAAAGCTTCTCCGTCAATGCCTCACGGCTGGCAAAAGTTAAAAACGGATTTAAGAAACGAACATCTCCCGAGGTGATCTCGTCCACATTGTTTTTAATATTTTCCGCGTAGGAGGTGACGATGGGGCAGTTGTAGTTGTTGTTGGCATCCGGGAACTCGTTGCGCTCGTAGGGGATGCACGGGTAAAAAATCCAGTCCGCCCTGTGCGCGATCAGCCAGGCGATATGGCCGTGGGCGAGCTTTGCCGGGTAGCACTCGGATTCGCTGGGGATGGATTCAATACCAAGCTCGTAGATATCCCGGGTGGACTGGGGGCTTAACAGGACGCGGAATTTCAGCGTTTTGAAAAACATCGCCCAGAAAGGGAAGTTCTCGTAAAAATTCAGCACCCGGGGAATGCCCACACTGCCGCGTGCGGCTTCCTTTTCGGAGAGCGGCTCATAGTCAAACAGTAGCTTGTTTTTGAACTCGAAAAGGTTTGGAATGTTGTCCTTGTTCTTCTCCTTTCCAAGCCCGCGTTCACAGCGGTTTCCGGTAATGTAGCGGCGCTCGCCGCCAAAGCGGTTGACCGTGAGCAGACAGTGGTTCGTGCAGCCCTGGCAGCGGGTGAGCTTTGTGTCGTATTTCATGGCAAGGATTTCCCCGATGGAGAGCATGGAGGTGGGTTTGTCCCCGCCCGCGTGAAAGCGTTCCCTGGCGATTAAAGCCGCGCCGAAGGCACCCATGATGCCCGCAATGTCGGGGCGCACCGCCGTAACGCCGGCGATGCGCTCAAAGCTTCGCAGCACCGCGTTGTTGTAGAAAGTGCCGCCCTGGACGACCACATGCTTTCCGAGCTGTGAGGGGTCGGAGAGCTTGATGACCTTAAAGAGCGCGTTTTTGATGACGGAGTAGGCGAGCCCGGCAGAGATATCCGCCACGGATGCGCCTTCCTTCTGGGCCTGCTTCACCTTGGAATTCATAAATACGGTACAGCGGGTGCCAAGGTCGATGGGGTGCTCTGCAAAGAGCGCCTCCGCCGCGAAATCCTCGATGCTGTAGTTTAAGGATTTTGCAAAGGTCTCGATGAAGGAGCCGCAGCCGGAGGAGCATGCCTCGTTTAGCTGCACGCTGTCCACCGTGCGGTCCCGGATTTTGATGCACTTCATGTCCTGTCCGCCGATGTCGAGAATGCAGTCCACCTTTGGATTAAAGAACGCGGCGGCGTAGTAGTGGGAGATTGTCTCCACCTCACCCTCGTCCAGCTGCAGGGCGGCCTTAATGAGCGCTTCGCCGTAGCCGGTGGAGCAGGAGTGTACGATCTGTGCATCCTTCGGTAATTTTTCGTAGATCTCCTTCATGGAGCGGATGGCGGTCGTCAGGGGGCTGCCGTTGTTGTTGCTGTAAAAGGAGTATAAAAGCCGGCCGTCCTCACCCACGAGGGCAACCTTTGTAGTGGTGCTTCCGGCGTCGATACCAAGGTAGCAGTTTCCGTGATAGTCCGAGAGCTCGGCAGTCTCTACACGATGTCTGCTGTGGCGCTCCAGAAATTCGTCAAATTCCTCCCGGGATGCAAACAGCGGCTCCATGCGCGCTACCTCAAATTCCATGCGGATTTCACCCGTGAGGCGCTCCAGAAGCGCGTTTAGGGTGGTAGCGTGCGCTTCCTTGCAGTTTAACGCCGAGCCGATGGCCGCGAAGAGATGGGAGTTGTCCGGCGTAATGGCGTGTGTATCGTCCAGCTTCAGCGTGCGGATAAACGCGGCCTTTAGCTCACTGAGGAAGTGCAGGGGCCCGCCGAGAAATGCCACATGTCCCCGGATGGGTTTGCCGCAGGCAAGTCCGCTGATGGTCTGGTTTACCACTGCCTGGAAGATGGATGCGGCGAGGTCCTCCCTGGTAGCGCCCTCGTTGATGAGGGGCTGAATGTCGCTCTTGGCGAACACGCCGCAGCGCGCCGCGATCGGGTAGATGGCCTTGTAGCTTTTCGCGTATTCATTTAAGCCTGCGGCGTCCGTCCGGATCAGGGAAGCCATCTGGTCGATGAAGGACCCGGTTCCGCCGGCGCAGATGCCGTTCATGCGCTGTTCTACGTTTCCGCCCTCGAAATAGATGATTTTTGCGTCCTCGCCGCCCAGCTCGATGGCAACATCCGTCTGAGGGGCGTAGTGGGTCAGTGCGGTGGAGACGCTGATTACCTCCTGCACAAAGGGTATTTCCAGATGCTTTGCGAGTGTGAGACCGCCGGAGCCGGTGATCATGGGCGCCACGTGAAGCTCGCCCAGAGAATCCTTCATCCGTTTTAAAAGCGAGGTCAGCGTCTCGCGTATGTTGGCAAAGTGCCGCTCATAGTCTGCAAAGAGCAGCGCATCCTTTTCGTCCAGCAGTGCGACCTTTACGGTTGTAGAGCCGATATCGATACCCAGCTTATAAAGATTTGTACTCATATGGTTTGTCACTCCCTTTTATTGAGGTAATTGTCCGGCGTCTGACTCCGGGACAATTACGAATTACCAATAATTACCTATTATAAAGTAGTTCTATTTGAACTGAAAACAAGGTACATTATATGACAGCTTCCGACAAAAAACAACACCCAAAATCTAAACTTTTTATAAAGAGTTTATGTGGACATTGACAAATGAGACCAAAATTTTTATACTGAACCCTAGTGTACGGTACGAATGACCTTTCGCGCAGGATCGTGGAAATGTGTCCGGATGGTATCGGATGATGCGGTTTTCCGGCGGTTTAGGTGCGGATACGTACCGCGGTCCAAACATGCGGGAGGGTGGTTAGCGGCCGGCGAAGGACGGCGCTGCCATAGATTGGTAAAAAAGGAGACGACCATGAACTATTTGAATAAACTGGAGCGGAAGTTCGGGCGCTATGCGATCCCGAATCTGAGCAAGTGGCTGATCATCGGCTATGCCATCGGATACATGTGCTATTATACGGAGGTGTTCACGGGGCTTCCCATTCTGGAGTTTCTCATGCTTGATCCGGCGATGGTGCTGCGGGGACAGGTGTGGCGTCTTGTGACCTGGGTCGTGATGCCGCCCTCCCTCTCGAACGTGTTTTTCTATGTCATCATGATGATGCTGTACTATCAGCTTGGAAATGCCCTGGAGCGAACCTGGGGGACGTTCCGCTTTAACGCGTATATTTTCGGCGGTGTGATCTTTACGGTGGCGGGCGTTATGATCATGCATATAGTCATGCGGTTTTTGGGCATAGGCGAGGCATACCGGATGGGCTACGCGGTGAGCACGAACTATATCAACCTCTCGATTTTCCTCGCCTTTGCCCTGTGCTATCCGGAAATGCAGATGATGCTCTACTTTATCATTCCGGTCAAGATTAAGTGGCTGGCGGTGCTCTATGCGGCTATGATAGCTTTAAGCTTCCTGCAGACGAGCTGGACCGGGCGGATCATGATCGTGATGTCCCTCATGAATTTCCTGATCTTCTTCCTCTCCACGCGGGATTACCGGAGGGTATCGCCCTCGGAGATCAAACGGAAGCGGGATTTCCGGGCGCAGACAAGACCGCCCCAGATGCGCCGGGCCGACGGGGCGCTCTACAAGCATAAATGCAGCGTGTGCGGGAGAACGGATCTTGACGACCCCTCGCTTGAGTTCCGCTTCTGTTCAAAGTGCGAGGGCAGCTACGAGTACTGCCAGGAGCATCTTTTTACCCATGAGCATATAAAGAAGAGCTGATGCGTGACAGTTTGGCCTGGTACTTTATATTTGCCGCAAGGTTCGTAAAAAAACCCTTGCAAAACCTCCTGGAATTTGGTAGAATCAATCTGTTGTGAAAAAGGCGATGGTCCTCTGTTACTTTTCGGTATTGGGCGCAGGTATGACAGGCGCAGGCAGAAGTTTCAAGAACATCAAAATAACAGGAGGTCACAAAAATGAATAACACAGAAATTATCAGGAACATTGAAGCAGCTCAGATGAAGGAGCAGGTTCCGGAGTTCCATGTCGGTGATACCGTAAAGGTTTACGGAAAGATCATCGAGGGAAACCGTGAGCGTATCCAGGTATTCGAGGGCACCGTATTGAAGAGACAGGGCTCCAGCAGCCGTGAGACATTTACCGTGAGAAAGCTTTCCGGCGGTGTGGGTGTTGAGAAAACATGGCCCTTGCATTCTCCCAATGTAGAGAAGATCGAGGTTGTACGTCGTGGTAAGGTACGTCGTGCAAAGCTGAACTACCTGCGCGGACGTATCGGCAAGGCAGCCAAGGTAAAAGAGCTGGTTAGATAATGGCAGTGAGAAAAAGCGGGGGACAAGTACATAGCGTATTTGTCCTCTTTTTCGTTTGAGGAAGGCCGGGGACAAACATGCGTGAAGCACACCGTTGTTCTCGGGCAGGGCGGGAGGCAGAGGGATGGCTCGCAGTAAAGGATTAAGCTTCAGAAAACAGAAGCGGGAGTTTAACGTCCCGCTGTTTAAGGAAATCATTGCGTGGCTCGTGGAGATCGCCATCGTCTGGGCGCTTGCGGGCGTTCTGGTCTATTTTGTGGGTCTGCGCACCACCGTGGTGGGACAGTCCATGAACGAGCAGCTGGAGGACGGCGATCAGGTGCTCGTGAACCGTTTTATCTACAAGATCAGCAAGCCGAAAATCGGGGATGTCATCGTGTTTCTGCCAAACGGCAACACAAAATCCCACTATTACATCAAGCGCGTGATCGCTGCGGGCGGCGACACGGTTCAGATTACGGACGGTGTGATCTATGTCAACGGCGAGCCGCTAAAGCAGGTGCATTTTTTCGGGACGATTTCCGATCCGGGGGTCGCGGCGGAGCCGCTGACACTGGAAGCGGACGAGTGTTTTGTGCTGGGGGATAACCCCGCCGGAAGCGAGGACAGCCGCTATGCGAACATCGGAAACGTAAAGACGGAGTATATCATCGGAAAGGCGTGGTTTAAGCTGATGCCGCTTGCGGATGCAGGATTTATAGAGTAGAATGTATTAGATGTATTGAATTATAGAAGCTACAAAACAGTTACGATAGGAGCAAATATGCAGTTTCAATGGTACCCCGGTCACATGACCAAAGCGAAGCGGCAGATGCAGGAGGATATCCGGCTGGTGGATCTGGTCATCGAGCTGGTGGATGCGCGTATCCCCATGAGCAGCCGAAATCCCGACATTGACGAGCTTGGAAAGCAGAAGGCGCGGCTCATTTTGTTAAACAAGGCGGACTTGGCGGACGATGCCGCCAATCGCGCGTGGACGGCCTTTTTTGAGAAAAAGGGCTATGTTGTGGTGCGCATGGACGCCCGCAGCCGCGCCCAGATGAAGCCGGTTCATGCGGCCATCCTGGATGCGTGCAGGGAGAAGCTTGAGCGTGACCGGAAGCGCGGTATCAAAAACCGTCCGGTGCGGGCGATGGTTGTGGGGATTCCGAATGTGGGAAAATCCACCTTTATCAATTCCTTTGCGGGGCGTGCCTGTGCGAAAACCGGCAACAAGCCGGGCGTGACGAAGGGAAGGCAGTGGATCCGGCTGAACAAAAGCGTGGAGCTGCTTGATACGCCGGGCATTCTCTGGCCGAAATTCGAGGATCAGCGGGTTGGACTGAAGCTTGCGCTTGTTGGCTCCATCAAGGATGAGATTTTAAATATCGACGAGATGAGCCTGGAGCTGCTGGCGTATCTGCGGGAAAACTATGCCGCAGAGCTGTGTGCGCGCTATGGGCTGGGGGATGAGACGGATCCGGTAAAGCTTTTGGGTCAGATCGCGGAAAATCGTTCCTGCATCAAAAAGGGCGGCGAGCCGGATTTTTCCAGGGCGGCAGCGCTTCTCCTGGAGGAGTTTCGCTCGGGGACGATCGGGCGGATTACATTGGAGAAACCAGAAAACGTTTTATAACAGACCGGGGCTTTGACCGCGGAAACCGGAGGAATAGGAACCATGAAAAATTTTGCAAAGAGCCTGCTTGGTTTGCTTTTATATTTTTTGCTGTTGTTCGGGATGATTTTTTTGCTGAGTAATTATGTGATCGGGCAGGTACAGGTTGACGGCGATTCCATGAATCCGACACTGCAGAACGATGACCGGCTGTTTGTAAATAAATTTACGTATCGGGTGCGGGATCTGGACCGGTTCGATATCGTGGTGTTTGAATATGCCTACGAGACGGACACCTACTATATCAAACGGGTGATCGGGCTGCCGGGTGAGCGGGTGCGCATCGATGCGGACGGGCAGATCTGGATCAATGACGCGCTGCTGGAGGAGGATTACGGAGCGGAGACGATCTTTGATCCGGGCATCGCGGAGGAGGAGATTACCCTCGGTAAGGATGAATATTTTGTGCTGGGAGATAACCGCAACAACAGCAGTGACAGCCGCGACCCGGACGTGGGCGCCGTGGACAAGGATCAGATTTTAGGCAATGCGTGGCTGCGCATTATGCCGAATTTTGGCCTGCTGAATGATTAGGCGGGAAAATCGGGACAGAAAGCCGGCGCGTTGATGACAGAAAGGAGCCTGAAAGTGGGAGACAATAAGAAGATCGGAACGATCAGGGCGGAATATAAGGCAGCGGGGGATACCTCTCTGCCTTCTTTTATCCGCACATACGAGGGGGACGGGCGCGCGGGCGTGCAGCAGCTGGTGAAGCAGGCGAGACGGCGCATGGAACGGCTTTCGGCGGAGCGGGCGCGCATCTATGCGCTGGGAGCATACGAGCGGGAATATGCGTCCTTTGCATATGTGTGCGGAATTGATGAGGTGGGAAGGGGCCCCCTCGCAGGTCCGGTAGTGGCGGGTGCAGTCATTTTGCCGAAGGACTGCGGGATTTTGTATATCAATGATTCCAAAAAGCTTTCCCCGGCAAAGCGCGAGGAGCTTTATGACGTCATCATGGAGCAGGCGGTTGCGGTAGGGCTCGGGGAGGTGCCGCCGCAGCGCATCGATGAGATCAATATTTTGCAGGCAACCTATGAAGCGATGCGGGAGGCTATCAAGAATCTTGGTGTAATACCCGATATATTATTAAATGACGCGGTGACGATCCCGCAGGTGGAAATCCCGCAGGTCCCGATTGTCAAGGGAGATGAAAAGAGTATTTCCATTGGCGCGGCGAGCATTGTGGCGAAGGTGACGCGGGACCGGATGATGGTGGATTACGATGCGCGCTATCCCGGCTATGCGTTTGCGGAGAACAAGGGCTACGGCACGGCGGCGCATATCGCGGCGCTCCAAAGGCTTGGCGCGTCGCCGATTCACAGGAGATCGTTTCTGAAAAATTTTTGACCCTATGGGAGAAGCTTATATTTCCTGTATGTACGAAAAACAAGGATGTAACCGGAGGGAAGGCATATGGAAATCGGTTATGTGGGACAATACAACAAAAATGCGACGCAGACGGTGGGAACCCCGGTGCCGCAGTCGATGGTGACGAGCCTGACGGCGTCCGTCAAGGAGCTTAAGCCCGGCAGCATTTTCGAGGGGAACGTGGCGTATATCAAAGGCTCAAATGTCATTTTGAGTCTGGAGAACGGACAGAACATCCATGCGCGCCTGGACAATCATGCGCTCAAGCTCATGCAGGGCCAGTCCATGTTTTTTCAGGTGAAGGCGAACGAGAACGGCATGGTTTCTATCCGCCCGTATATGGGAGGCGGCGAGGGCGCGGCGAATCCAACCATCATACGCGCTCTGGATGCGGCGGGGCTTCCGGTGGATGCGCGTAACATCGACATGGTAAACGCCATGATGAAGGAGCAGATGCCGATCCATGCGGATGCGCTCATGGAAATGCACCGCACGATCCTCACCGGCGGCAGTGCCAGCGTGGAGACGCTGGTGCAGATGGCAAAGCTGGATTTGCCCATCACGCCCCAGATGGCGGCGCAGTTTGAGAATTATAAAAATGACACGCACATGCTGCTGGGGCAGATGAATGAGCTGATGGAGGGACTGCCGGAGTTTTTGGAGTCCCAGTCGGCAGGGGTGCCGCAGCTGGTACAGATGAACGCGCAGCTCGTGGAAATCCTGACGGCGGGCCTGCCCGAGGAGCCGGTCATTCTGCCGCCGGAGGGCGCTGCAGAGGAGGCGGAGACGCAAGCCGCGCAGACGCTCCCGGAGGGGGCCGTGGCTGCCGGGGAGACGCCGGAGGGCATGTTTTTGTCGGAGCTGGCGGAGGAAGGGGAGGCGGGAAAGCCCTTCTTTCAGCCGAACCAGATCGGCGCCTTTCTGACGCCGGAGCTTCGTGAGGAGCTTGCGGATGTGCTGCGCAGCACGGGGAATCTGGTGGACAACGGGGCGGTGTTTGACGAGAGCGGGAGATTGAACAATCAGCTGACGGCGCGGGCGCTGGTGGAGCTTATCAACCGGGAGCTTCTGGCCCATAAAGACAGCCTCGAGCAGGATGACGTGAAGGATATTTTTTCAAATAAGGGCTACCAGAAGCTGCTTGGACATGTGATGGAGGAGCAGTGGCTTGTGCAGCCCCAGGATCTGAAAACGAAGGATAAGATCGGTGAGCTGTATGAGCGGCTGAACCGGCAGATGGAGCAGATTGACCGGCTGCTTAAGGCGACGGGCAACGAGCATTCGCAGCTTGCGCGCTCCGCGGGGCAGGTGCGCAGCAACATGGAGTTTATGAACGAGGTGAACCAGATCTACAATTACGTGCAGATCCCGCTGAAGCTCTCGGGGCAGAATGCCAACGGGGATCTTTATGTTTACACGAATAAGAAGAAGCCCCGGGACAAGGACGGGGAGCTGACGGCGTTTCTGCATCTGGATATGGACCACCTGGGCTCCACGGATGTGTATGTGAAGATGCGGGGGAAGGCGGTGGACACGAATTTTACGTTTTCCGACGACGAGAGCTATGCGCTGGTGGAGAAGTATCTGCCGGTTCTGGACGCAAAGCTGGCGGCGCTCGGCTACCACAGCACGATCACCGTGAACAGTGAGGAAAAGAAGCCGGATTTTGTGGAGGATTTTTTGAAGAAGGATCTGCCGGGCGGTACAAGCGGCGGCGTGGTGCACCGGTATTCCTTTGATGTGAGGGCGTAGGATGGCGGACAGGACAAAAAAAGGAAACAGACAACAGGGACGGACGGCGGTCGCACTCTCGTATATGCCGGGGGATGCCGCACCGAAAATTCTTGCGACCGGAAAAGGCGCGGTGGCGGAGCGCATTATCGAGACGGCGGAGGAGGCGAACGTGCCTACCTACAAGGACGATAAGCTGGCGGATACCCTCTCGCGCCTGGAAATCGGTGATATGATCCCGCCGGAGCTTTATGAGGTGGTGGCGGAGATTTTGGTGTTTGTCAATGATATGGATAAGATCCGCGCGAAGATCAATCGTTGACGGGTTAGGAGGCGTGCTTGGAAAACAGCAATAAGCGCAGGCTCGGGGAAGAGAAGGAGCGTTTTGTGTGTGAGTGGCTAAAGCAGCGGGGATACCGGATCCTGGAGCGTAATTTCAGATGCCGGACGGGTGAGATCGACATCGTGGCGCAGGAGGGCGGCTACCTCGTGTTTGTGGAGGTGAAATACCGCACGGGAGGAGCGCAGGGCACGCCGGAGGAGGCGGTGAACCGGCACAAGCAGCGGGTGATCTCACGGACGGCACTTTATTTTTTGAGCCGTTACTGCCTTGCAGAGACAACGCCGGTGCGCTTTGACGTGGCGGCGGTTTCGGGCGGGAATGTGACGCTTTACAAAAACGCGTTTGAATTTTGCGGATAACAGCGGGGTTTTAGTCATGGAAAGAACATATCAGCTTTCGCCGTGGAAACGCAGTGGCGGAGAAGAAATTTTGCGGGAGGAGCGTTTTGTCGGCGCGGGCGGGAACGTGCTGCCGCTTTTGCGGTTTCCGCTTCTTTCGCAGTGCGCGTTTGTGTCGCACTGCTTTACGACCCGCGGGGGCGGTGTGAGCACGGGTGTGTGCGGCAGTCTGAACGTGAGCTTTTCGCGCGGGGATGCGCCGCAGGCGGTGGAGGAAAATTTCAGGCGGGTGGCGGAGGCGTTTGGCGTGACGCCGGCGCAGATTGTCTGCTCTATGCAGACCCACACGACAAATGTGCGGCGGGTGGGAAGGGACGATGCCGGGGCGGGTGTCGTCTCTCCCCTGCCATGGTCGGATGTGGACGGGCTGATCACGGATGAGCCGGGTATTTTGCTTGCTACCTTTTATGCGGACTGTGTGCCGCTTTATTTTGTGGACCCCGTGCACCGTGCCATCGGGCTGTCGCATTCCGGCTGGCGGGGAACCGCGGCACGTATGGGTGCGGTGACGGTGCGCGCGATGAAGGATGCCTTCGGGACAAGGCCGGAGGAGCTTTTATGTGCCATCGGGCCGAGCATCTGCCAGGACTGCTACGAGGTCGGCGGGGATGTAGCGGAGCAGTTTTCCGACGGGTTTTCGCAGGCGGACGGCGCGCTTCTGCGCGTCGGGGGCGACGGAGCCTTCCACCTGAATTTGTGGGAGGCGAACCGGCAGGTGCTGCTTTCTGCGGGCGTGCGCGGGGACCGCATCCAGACCGCGGATATTTGTACGTGCTGTAATCCGGACAATCTGTTTTCCCACCGCTACACAAAAGGACGGCGGGGGAACCTCGGCGCATTTCTCATGCTGAATCCTTGTTAATAGCTGATATGCATGTTTCTTTTCACACCCGGGCCGCGCACTTGCTGCGGGGCTGCGGGAGAACCTGATTCAGGGAGCAGCAGGGACATGAAAAATACTATTGGAAAACCACACGATATGTGGTATAATAGGAGCACTTGGCGAGGTATTTTCGAGCCTAGTGCGAGTAATACATGACCACTTAGCGAATGCAAGGCGGGAGACGCAGCATGAGGTTAGTGGACAGGTATAATAGGAGCACTTGGCGAGGT
>CAJUSH010000002.1:0-69063 GCA_910589045.1 uncultured Eubacterium sp. | reverse complement strand
CGGGAGACGCAGCATGAGGTTAGTGGACAGGTATAATAGGAGCACTTGGCGAGGTATTTTCGAGCCTAGTGCGAGTAATACATGACCACTTAGCGAATGCAAGGCGGGAGACGCAGCATGAGGTTAGTGGACAGGTATAATAGGAGCACTTGGCGAGGTGCTTTCGAGCTTCGTACGATACGAGAATAATAAACGAAAGCATATCCGGTGCTTTCGGGAAGGAAGATTATTATGAATATTCGTGATTTTGTTGACGTGAAAAAGCTGGAGGAGATTTTAAAGTCATGGTCAAAGTCAACCGGAATGGCCACGATCGCGTTGGATGATGAGGGGAAATATGTTACGGGAGAGATCGGCTTTACCGATTTTTGCATGAAGTATACAAGGGCCTCCGAGGAGGGCGAAAGGCGCTGCCTGAAATGTGACCAGAGAGGAAAGGATGCATATTACTGCCATGCGGGGCTGATGGATTTCAGCAAGGAGATCCGGGTGGACGGCATTTATTTTGGGAAGATCATCGGCGGGCAGATTTTGCCGAAGGAGCCGGATGAGGATAAGTTCCGCAGAATTGCAGAGGAGCTTGGCATCAATCCCGACGAATACGTCCGCGCACTTTCGAAGGTAAAGGTCAGCGATGAGGAGACGATTCGTGCGGGCGCCGATCTGCTGGGTATCGTGGTGAACCTGATGGTGAGCGATGCATACAATGCGCATAAGGACCATCATAATAACATAAAAATGGACGGAAGCGTCGAGAACCTTGTATCCTACATAAGTAATATTAACTCCTACACAAAAAATTTGGATAAGCTTGAGAAAAACCAGACGATTCTGGCGTTGAATGCCTCGATTGAGGCTGCGCGCGCAGGTGAGGCGGGCAAGGGCTTTGCGATTGTTGCGAACAAGGTTGGCTCCCTGGCATCGGATTTCGGCGAATGCAACCGCCAGATCAAGGAGGAGATGGGACATCTGACGGAGATTATCAAGGATATTGCCGAGTAAAGACGGGTTGTGCGGACAGATAGACGGACGTGTAAAGGCAGTGGTACAAAGGTGTCATTGCCTTTTTTGTGCGCAGCCGCGCAGGGAAGGCTGCTGCCGGCGCAAAGAACGGTCGGGTTCATGGAACAGGCCGGCTGTCGAAAAGTCCGGTTACGGAAAGATTTGGTTATGGAGAGGTTTGGTTATGGAAAGGTTTAACTGGAAGAATCCCGCTATGCTTATACTCGCGGCGTTTATATGGGGAAGCGCTTTTGTGGCGCAGAGTGTGGGGATGGATTACGTGGAGCCCTTCACGTTTAACTTCGTGCGGAATATAGTGGGCGGTCTGGTACTGATCCCCTGCATTTTTCTGCTTGCAAAAATGAAGTCTCCCGAGGAGCGGGCGCGTGATGCCGCCATGGACAAACGGGCGCTGGCGGTGGGCGGGCTTAGCTGCGGCGTGATTTTGTGCCTGGCATCAAATCTGCAGCAGATCGGGATTGTTTACACATCCGTGGGAAAGGCGGGATTTTTGACGGCGCTCTACATCGTGATCGTGCCGGTGCTCGGCATATTTTTGAAGCGGCGCTGCAGCCGGCGGGTGTGGCTTGGCGTGGCGATTGCGGTCGTCGGCTTTTATCTGCTGTGCATGACGGGAGGATTTTCGCTGGAAAAGGGAGACGCGTATCTGCTGGCGTGTGCCCTGCTTTTTTCGTTCCACATTCTGGTGATCGACCATTTTTCGCCGATGGTGGACGGCGTGAAGATGAGCTGCATCCAGTTTTTTACGTGCGGGGTGCTCTCCGGTGCGGCAATGCTTGTGGCGGAGTCGCCCAGGCCTGAGCGTATTTTGGCAGCGTGGATGCCGATTCTCTATGCGGGTGTTTTTTCCTCGGGTGTGGCGTATACGCTGCAGATCGTGGGACAGAAAAATTATAATCCGACGGTGGCGACGCTTCTGCTGAGCCTGGAATCCGTCTTTTCGGTGCTGACGGGATGGGTCATTTTGGGACAGACCCTCTCGGCGCGGGAGCTTTTGGGCTGCGCGCTTATTTTTGCCGCGGTGGTGCTGGCGCAGCTTCCGGAGCGGGAGAAACAGTAAACAGGGAGCTGCCGGCTTTTGCGGCGCAATGGATGCATCATGCCGGATTCCCGGAAAAGAGCAAGAGGCTGCGTGCGGGATGGTTGGCTTAACGGAAAAGGGAAAGGATTGGAGAGATGGACAATGAAAAACAGAAGTGCTTTGAGTTTCGGGAGATACGGCCGGAGGAAATGGAAGAGGCGGTTTTGATCGAGCAGATTTGCTTTCCGCCGAACGAAGCGTGCTCGGAAACGCATATGAAGGAGCGGATTGCAAGGGCACCGGAGCTGTTTTTTGTGGCGGTTGACCGGGAGAGCGGGACGATTGCCGGCTTTTTCAACGGGATTGCTACCGATGAGACCGTATTTCGGGATGAATTTTTTACCGATGCATCGCTGCATGAGCCGGAGGGTGCATCGGTTATGCTGGTTGGTCTGGACGTGCGTCCGGAGTACCGTGGGCAGGGACTGGCGCGGGCGCTTGTTTCACGCTATGCACAAAGGGAGCGTGAAAGGGGTCGTAAGCGACTGGTTTTGACGTGCCATGAGGAAAAGATCGGCATGTACGAAAAAATGGGTTTTTGCAGCCAGGGCATATCGGCGTCCATCTGGGGCGGCGAGCAGTGGTATGAGATGGTATTTTCGCTGACGGATGGCAGTCAGATATAAGGAGGAAAAATATGTATAATTTTCAGTATTTCACACCGACAAAGGTTATTTTCGGAAAGGGAACGGAGGGAGAAACCGGAAAGCAGGTCAGGGCGTGCGGAGGGACAAAGGTTCTGATCCATTATGGCGGGGGCAGTGTTCTCCGCTCGGGTCTGCTGGCGCGCATCCGGGAATCCCTGCAGGTAGAGCAGATCGCGTTCGTGGAGCTTGGCGGGGCAGTTCCCAATCCCAGGCTTTCCCTCGTGTATGAGGGGATTGCGCTGGCAAAGCGGGAACAGGTAGATTTTGTCCTTGCGGTTGGCGGGGGCAGTGCCATTGATTCCGCAAAGGCTATCGCATACGGTGTCGTAGATGAGGGGGATGTGTGGGATTTTTACGAGCACACCAGGCAGGCAGAGGGTGCGCTTCCCGTCGGGGTCGTTTTAACCATCGCGGCCAGCGGCAGCGAGATGAGTTCAAGCTCCGTCATCACAAAGGATGAGGGCATGGTGAAGCGGGGCTACAACAGCGATTTTTGCCGTCCGAAGTTTGCCATTATGAACCCGGAGCTTACCATGACGCTTCCCGATTATCAGACCGCATGTGGATGTACGGATATTTTGATGCACACGATGGAGCGTTATTTTACAAACGGCGGGAATATGGAGCTGACGGATACAATGGCGGAGGCGCTGATGCGCACAGTCATAAAGCAGGCGCTCATTCTCCGGGACGATCCCCAAAACTATGATGCGCGGGCAGAGGTGATGTGGGCGGGAAGCCTTTCCCACAACGGGCTCACGGGCTGCGGAAACGATGGCGGTGATTTTGCGACCCATGGCCTGGAGCATGAGATGGGCGGTATGTTTGACGTGGCCCACGGAGCAGGGCTTGCCGCGGTATGGGGAAGCTGGGCGCGGTATGTGTACAGGGACTGCCTGCCCCGATTTGCGCGCTTTGCCCGGGAAGTGATGGGTATCGCGGAGGAGTGTGAGGAAACGCTTGCGCTGAAGGGGATTGAGGCGCTGGAAGCATTTTTCCGGAGCATTCACATGCCTGTGAGCATGAAGGAGCTTGGCATTGAGCCGACGGATGAGCAGCTGCGGAAAATGGCGCAGATGTGCAGCGCGGCGGCGGGCGGAAAGAAAGGCTCCGCAAAGGTGCTCTACGAGGAGGATATGTACGAAATTTACCGGATGGCAAGATGACGGGCGCGTAAGTGCCTGCAGGTGCCGCGGGGAAGAGGGACCAAAAATACGCGGACAGAGATCGAAGTGCTGATCTCTGCCCGCGTTTTGCCGTGTTTAGGATGCCGTACCCTGGGGTGCACCGGCCCGTGCGCTGCCGGAGGTATCCGGCCGGGTTTCTTTTTTGTAGAGCAGCGCGGAGAAACCGGCGGCTACAAGCTCCGTAAAACAGAAGGCGAACCACACACCGTCCGCACCGGAAATCCGGCTGAACAAAAATGCGGTCGGAAGGATGACGACGATGTAGCGCGCCAGGGAGATGTACAGGGAGGGATAGCCCTTCCCGAGCCCCTCGAGCACGCCGGAGCAGGTGATGGAGACGGCGGACACCCCAAAGCCAAGGCTGATGATGTGCAGTGCCCGGACACCGATGGCGATCGTTTCGGCACTCTCCGTAAACAGTCCGATCAGGCCTGCCGGGATCGTCCACGACAGCAGTGTCCCCACGAGCATGATGCCGATGTTCATGGTCAGGGACGTCCGGTATATTTTTTTGACGCGGGCGTGCTCGCCTGCTCCGAAGTTGTAGCCCACCAGCGGGCGGATGCCCTGGATAATGCCGTTTGCGGTGAGGTAGATGAAGGTCTGCAGCTTGTAATACACGCCCAGCACGAGTACGTATTTCTGCGAAAAATCTGCCAGAAGGCCGTTCAGGGCGGAGATCAAAAACGAGGGCAGCGCCATGTTTAAGGTGGCGGAGATGCCGACGGGATATATTTTTTTCAGTATTTCCGAATCGGGGTGCAGGCAGGTCCTGCGGAGCGTGACCGGATTTTTGCCGCACGCATAAAAGATCAGGTAGGCCGTTAAGGTGACGCACTGTCCGATGCCCGTGGCATAGGCGGCGCCCGCTATACCCATTTTCGGGAAGATCCCGATGCCGAAGATCATAAGGGGGTCGAGCACAATGTTTGTGATGCAGCCGCACATCATGCAGAACATGGTAGCCTTCATTTTCCCCATCGCCTGGAAAATTTTTTCAAAGGCAAGACCTACGCCGATGATGGGGGCGAACAGAAACGCCCGGTTGGAATAGGTCAGTGCCAGCGCGGTCATCTCCGGGTCCGAGGAAAAGCTTTTTAAAAACAACGGCATGGCGAGTATGCATATCACCGCCAGAAATATGCCGTGCAGAAAGGAAAACAGTGTTCCAAGTGTGGCTGTCTTGTCTGCGCGTTCCCCGTCACCTGCGCCCAGAAAAAAGGAGATGCCCGCGTTGATTCCGACGCCGAAGCCGATGGCGATGGCGTTGATCAGGTTTTGGACCGGAAAAACGAGGGCCAGGGCAGTCATGGCATTTTCGCTCACTTTTGCCACAAAGTAGCTGTCAATGATGTTGTAAAGCGCGTTGACTGCCATGGAGATGACCATCGGCAGTGACATGGACAGCACGAGGGGAAGAATATTCTTTTCTTTCATAAATGTTTGTTCCATTTGTATAATCCACCTTTCTGAAAATCATAAAACCGGAGAGGCGCGTGCACGTTAGCTGTCATGCACAGAAAAAGCCACGCGGCTATGACACATAGCTGCGTGGCGAAAAAAAGATCTCTCTTGAAAAAATCCACTCCTGTAAAGGTTTTATAATATGTTTATATCATAAGTCGGGAGAAAGGTCAACAAAAATTGCTGCATGGACGCAACCGATGCTGTTTTTTTACGGGTATTATAGATAAGAGAAGAGGGAATTGGCCGCAGGGATGGCAGATGGTCGGTTCGAACGGCGGCTGAAGGCCGAGGAGAAAGGGGGATGTGATGCTGGACGAGGACATTATGGATCGCTACTGGCAGCGGGACGAGGAGGCAATCGGGCAGACAAAGCAGAAATACGGAGCCTATCTGCTGAAAATTGCGTACAATATTCTGTTTGACCGGGAGGACAGCGAGGAGAGCGTGAACGACACCTACCTTCGCGCGTGGCATTCGATGCCGCCGCAAAGGCCGAAGGCTGAACTGTTACATTTTAACATGGAAAATAAAGGTTTTGCTGTACTTTCTTCCGGTAATTGTATTATAATAGAAGGCAGAAAACGGGAAGGAAGGTAAAGCAATTGGAACATGCATATGATACGCTTTGCTTTTTGATGGAACATCCGAAGGTAAAGCACATGAAAAAATACAGACACCACAAGCACACGAACACGTATACCCATTGCCGCCATGTTACGCTAAAGAGCATTTGGATTCTGCGGCATGCAGGCATCCGGGCGGATATGGAGGCTTTGATCCGGGGCGCGATGCTGCACGACTTTTATTTGTATGAAGCTACGACTGCGGACATTACGGGCTGGGAGCACAGCCGAAAGCATCCCGAGACGGCTCTGGACAACGCACAGAAGGAGTTTTCCCTGAGCAGGAAGGAGAAAAATATTATTTACAGCCATATGTGGCCCTTGTGCATTACGCACATACCCAGGTGCCGTGAGGCAGTCATCGTATGTATCGCGGACAAATGGTGCGCGCTGGAGGAATTGTTTTTGTGGAAGAGGAAACAGGCTTCCTAGGAGCCGGGAGGGGGATTGCTTTGAACATTACGATCATTCACGGGCAGAGTCACAGCGGCTCGACCTGTCATGTGGCGCGTTTGCTGGCAAATAAGCTGCGGGGTGATGTGAAGGAGTTTTTTCTGCCGAAGGATTTTGGGGAGTTTTGCATCGGGTGTACGGCATGCTTTGCACAGGACGAGACCAAATGTCCCCATTATGAAAAGCTATCCCCCATCACAAGGGCGATGGATGCGGCAGATGTGATCATACTGGCAAGCCCCACTTATGTATACCATGTGACAGGCGCTATGAAAGCCTTTCTCGATCACTACGGCTGGCGCTGGATGGTGCACCGTCCCGAGGCGCGGATGTTTTCCAAGCAGGCTGTCTGCATCAGCACAGCCGCGGGCGCAGGGATGAAAAGCGCAAACCGGGACATGGCGGACAGCATGTTTTTCTGGGGTGTGGGAAAAATCTACCAATACGGTACTGCCGTGAGGGAGACATCCTGGAAGCGGGTCAGCGGGAAAAAGAAGCGGTGCATAGAACGGGGGATTGACAGGCTGGCACGGCGCATCGAAAAGAAGCAGGGCCATGTCCGGCCGGGTCCAAAGACGAGAGCGTTTTTCTCCGTGATGCGTCTGGTGCACAGGCATGGCTGGAACCGGGCGGACGCGGATTACTGGCGGGATAAGGGCTGGACAGGGAACAAACGGCCATGGAGGAACAAATAAAAAAGACAGGGAGCCGTTTCAGGGGCGCAGTGCGGATTATTCTGCATTGCGTCTTTATCATGCAGGAAATCCTGCAAGCAGGTTCCTTTTTCAGACAGCATTCGCTATGGAACAAAAGCCGGAAAATTTGGAGTTACTTTTCATACACGAGCCACGCATTTGCTGCGGGGCTGCGGGAAAAAATGATTCAAACTCAGCCTGGAATGTATAAAACCGAAAAATCGTATTTCTTTCTCTTGCAACCGGACATTGAATGTATTAAAATAACTTTATCTATGATAACATATATCGGAGGTGTTTGATGGAACATAGAAATCCGCTTTTAGCTGAAAACCACGGGATACATAAGTTTATCACGATCGGTGAGATCATGCTGCGGCTGACACCGCCGAATTATGAGAAGATCCGCGTGGCGACAAGCTTTGAGGCCAGTTACGGAGGAAGTGAGGCCAATATCGCGCTGGCGCTGGCGAACCTCGGCATAGACAGCACCTTTTTTACGGTTGTACCGAACAACAGCCTTGGAAAGAGTGCGATCCGTATGCTGCGCAGTAACGATGTCCACTGTACACCGGTCATTTTGACGACACCGGAGCAGACGCCTACCCACCGTCTGGGCAGCTATTATCTCGAGACGGGCTACGGCATCCGTGCGAGCAAGGTGACCTACGACAGAAAGCATTCCGCTATGGCGGAGTATGATTTTGGTACCCTTGATCTGAACGGGCTTCTGGATGATTTCACGTGGCTGCATCTGAGCGGGATTACACCGGCCCTGTCAAAAAGCTGCGGCAGACTTATTTTGGAGAGCCTGCGGATTGCCCGGGAGAAAGGCATGACCATCAGCTTTGACGGGAATTTCCGCAGTAAGCTGTGGACGTGGGAGGAGGCGCGTGATTTCTGCACGCTTTGCCTTCCTTATATAGATGTGCTGATGGGGATCGAGCCGTACCATCTCTGGCGGGATGAGGAGGACCACGGCAAGGGTGACGTGAAGGACGGCGTGCCGCTGCAGCCGAGCTACGAGCAGCAGGATGAGATTTTCGGCGCATTTATCAGACGGTATCCAAACCTGAAATGCATTGCGCGCCATGTGCGCTACACGCACAGCGGAAGCGAAAACAGCCTGAAGGCATTTATGTGGTACGAGGGGCATACGTTCGAGAGCAAGCTTTTTACATTCAACATTTTAGACCGCGTGGGCGGTGGGGATGCGTTTGCGAGCGGGCTCATCTATGCGATGATGAACGACTACCGGCCGATGGATATTGTCAATTTTGCGGTGGCAAGCAGCGTGATCAAGCACACGATCCGCGGCGACGGAAACATCACCGACGACGTATCCACCATCCGCAACCTGATGAACATGAATTATGATATTAAACGCTAAATGAAACCTGCCGGTTTTTCGGCGGCCAAAACAAAGGAGGATTTTTATATGAAAACTTTAGAAGAACTGGGATTTGAGCTTCGGCATATCGGAATCAACTGCGTAAACGAGAGCGAGGCGGATGCAGTAGCGCAGAGCTTTGACGACATTTTCGGCTTTCAGAAAAAGACCGGAAACAGCTCGGTCTTTGCCGGTACGGCAGTAGAGGCGATGAAGGAGCCTTATCTGGGGGAGAAGGGCCATATCGCTGTCGGCACTACCGATGTTGCGGCGGCTGTGGCGTATTTGGAGGAAAAAGGTGTGAAATTTAACGCAGATTCTGCGAAGTACAAGGAAGAGAAGCTGATTGCGATCTATTTGGAGCAGGAAATCGGCGGTTTCGCAGTGCATCTGGTGCAGAAATAACAGGATAAGGGGACTTGAAAGATATGTTAAAACGTAAGAACAGTAATAATCAGGCGCTTATGGGTGCGCTCAGCGAGGCGGAGGCAGCTGTTACCGGCGTTTCACCCAGCTGGCCGGAAGGGGTCAACGAGCAGACTTTAAAGAAGGAGCTGAACCGACTGGTTTCAAATGAGGTGGTTTTATCGGATGCCTCCAGACAGCTGATAAATACGACCAGCTCGTTAAGCACCTTTGATGTAGGTATGAACCATATTTCCCAGCAGCTCATGAAGTATGCGACAACGCTTTCGGAGGTGAGCGATTCCAATCTTGCGATCATTGAGGAGACGACGGCGAGCCTGAACGTGGTTGATGACCATGCAAAAATGGCGTTCGATACGATTCACGATCTGAGCGTGGAGGCAAAGTCGCTGGCAGGCAAAACCGAGGAGAGCAAACAGCTTTTACAGGATGCCAGAAAGCTGAAGGATGAGCTGGTCGAGGATATGCGCATTATGGCAAAGGAGATGGCGGATCTGATGCATCTCGTGGGCGAGGTCGACGAGATTGTGGATAAGGTGCAGTCCATCGCGGGGCAGACGAACCTTCTCGCACTCAACGCATCCATCGAAGCGGCGCGTGCCGGCGAAATGGGCAAGGGCTTTGCGGTCGTTGCCGACGAGGTGCGCAAGCTCGCGGATGATACAAACGAGCAGCTGGTGGATATGCGCCAGTTTGTGAGCCAGATGAACAAGGCGACGGAGGAGAGCAAGGTGAGCCTTGAAAAATCCGTGGCATCCGGCGACCGCATGGGCGATATGATCAACGGTGTGGCGGACAGCGTGCGGGATAATGCCGAACAGCTCAGCGAGATGGCGAACAATGTACACGGCATGAGCATGTCCATTGAGGAGATCCGCACGGCGATCCACGAGATCAATACGGCGATGGACGCATCCACCGCGGACGCGGAGCAGATGGCAAACATGACGACAAATCTGAGTGACGATGCGGCGAAAAGCGTGGACTATGCAAAGCAGCTCTCAAAGATCGATGACGACCTGTCCGCAGTGGTAGAAAAGGTATTTCTGGGACTGGAGCAGGGGCGGCGTGCACCGAAAAATGATGAGATTATTGAAATATTGGAAAAGGCAAAGACAGCCCATCGGAACTGGCTGACGGTATTAAAGGAGATCGTGGATGAGGGGAAGGAGGTCCCGATTCAGGTGAATCCCAAGAAGTGCATGTTCGGTCATTTCTATTATGCACTTGCGATTCAGAAGACCGAGGTTGTCAATGAGTGGAAGAAGATCGGCTCCCTGCATGAGTCTTTCCACACGATCGGCAAGACCGTTCTCTCCAGGCTGTCGCAGGATTATGATTCCAGACGCGCGCTCTATGATGAGGCGGTGGAGCTGTCCCAGAAGCTGATGGCTGCGATTGATGAGGTGATCCGCAAGCTCAGCCAGATGAAGCGTGAGGGACGGGAGATATTTGCATAGCAGCAGACTCGGATCTGCAGCGGCAGAACGGGTTCGGGAAACTTTCATTTTAATGGGAATCTGATCGTAAAATGGACACGAATCGAAAAAAGAAGCTGGCACTGAACATAATCGTATTCCTGACAATCATGACCTTTACGATATGGTTTGTATTCCGGGAAGAGGATTTTGGGGCGGTTCGCACTGCGATGGAGGAGATGTCACTGGGACATCTCCTGCTTGCGGTCGTGATCGCTCTGTTTTTCGTTGGGATGGAGGGGATCATGATCTGGTATCTGCTCCGCTCCATTGACGGGACGAGTACGCTCGCAAGCTGTATCAGCTGCTCCTTTATCGGGTTCTTATTTTCCGGCATTACACCGTCCGCGACAGGCGGACAGCCCATGCAGCTTTACTATTTGAAAAGGGACGGAAACTCCTGGTCGTTAAGCTCCGTGGTGCTTATGACGGTTGCGCTCATGTATAAGCTTGTGCTCGTGCTGTTCGGTGTGGGGATACTGATTTTCTGGAACGGACCCCTGCAGGACTATCTCGGCCGTTTTTATTACCGCCTGTTTTTGCTGGGGCTGCTTTTAAATACGCTGCTTGTGGTGGGGCTTTTGATGGTCATGTTTACGCCGTCCGTTATCCGTATGCTGATCGGAAAAGCGGAGTGGCTGGCGGTGAAGCTTCATATATTAAAGAAGGCAGGATCTAAATCGGCGCGGCTCGACCATTTCATGGACAGCTATGAGCAGGCGCTGCATTTTTTAAAGGCGCACAAGGACAAGATGCTTGTGGTGCTTCTGGGAACCGTCGTGCAGCGTGCCGCGGTCTTTGCGCTGACGTATGTGGTGTACCGGGGCATGGGCATGAGCGGCGTACCGCTCACGACTATCATGTGGCTGCAGGCCGCGGTGTATATAGGAGTTGACATGCTTCCGGTTCCCGGCGCGCAGGGCATCACGGAGGCGATGTATCGGCGGGCATTTCTGGATATTTTTACCGCCGGGCATGTCACCGCTTCCATGTGCATCAGCAGGGGCGTGAGCTTTTATCTGATGATTTTGGTGGGGGTGGCTGTGACGGTGTATCAGTTTTCGGTGAAAAAGGGGAAAGGGCAGTCCTGATTTACACGGATAAGGAGAAGAGGGGAAGAGCTGCATGAACAGAAAAAAAAGCACGGTGCATGCCGTGCTTTTTTTGGATGGCCGTGGGGCCGTAAGATGTGCGGCTGCTCGATCAGCATTGATCCAGTGCCTGTGCAAGATCCGCGATGAGATCCTCAATGTCCTCCAGGCCGATGCTGATGCGGATAAGCTCTGCGGGTACGCCGGCTTCTTTGAGCTGCTCGTCCGTCATCTGGCGGTGCGTGGAGGAGGCGGGGTTTAAGCAGCAGGTGCGGGCATCCGCCACATGGGTCTCGATAGCGGCGAGGCGAAGGCTCTTCATGAAAGTGCTGGCAGCCTCCCGTCCGCCTGCAAGCCCGAAGGAGACAACGCCGCAGCTTCCGTTGGGCAGGTATTTTTTGGCAAGGGCGTGGTAGGGGTCATCCGGCAGGCCGCAGTAGTTGACATAGGCCACCTTCGGATGCGCGTTTAAGTATTCCGCAACCGCCTGTCCGTTTTCGCAGTGGCGCTTCATGCGCACATGCAGGCTCTCCAGTCCCAGATTTAAGAGGAAGGCGTTCTGGGGGCTTTGGATGGAGCCAAGGTCGCGCATGAGCTGGGTCGTACATTTTGTGATAAAGGCGCCCTCATTTCCAAAGCGCTCGGCGTAGGTCACGCCGTGGTAGCTCTCGTCGGGGGTAGTAAGCCCCGGATACTTGTCCGCGTGGGCCATCCAGTCAAATTTTCCGCTGTCAACGATGGCACCGCCGACTCCGGCACCGTGGCCGTCCATATATTTTGTGGTGGAGTGGGTGACGATATCCGCGCCCCACTCGAAGGGACGGCAGCCCACGGGGGTCGCGAAGGTGTTGTCTACGATGAGCGGTACGCCGTGTGCGTGTGCGGCTTTTGCAAATAATTCGATATCCAGCACGGTCAGCGCAGGATTTGCGATGGTCTCGCCGAACATGGCCTTCGTGTTCGGACGGAAGGCGGCGTTTAATTCCTCCTCGGTAGCGGTGGGGGAGACGAAGGTGACGTCGATGCCCATGCGCTTCATGGTGACGGAGATCAGATTGAAGGTGCCTCCGTAAATGCTGCTGCTGGAGACAATGTGATCGCCGTTTTCACAGATGTTGAACAGCGCAAAAAAGTTTGCGGCCTGTCCGCTGGAGGTGAGCATCGCCGCGGTGCCGCCCTCAAGCTGGGCGATCTTTGCGGCTACATGGTCATTGGTGGGATTTTGCAGGCGGGTATAAAAATAGCCGCTGGCTTCAAGGTCGAATAATTTTCCCATGTCCTCGCTGGTATCGTATTTGAAGGTTGTGCTCTGGACAATGGGTATCTGGCGGGGTTCTCCGTTGCCGGGAGTGTAGCCGCCCTGGACGCATATGGTGTTTGTTTTCATGTGATGGAAATCCTCCTGATTTATTACTGTTACTGTTATTTCTTATCGGTTATGGTAACATTCTAGCATTAGAGGTGGATTTTCACAACACTTTTGTGATAAGATAATAGGAAGAGCGTAACAGTTGGCTGCTTTTCACACCCGCCGCCAAACAGCTGCACGTTTTGATAAAAAAATAGGAGACAGATTATGAGTGAAGAAAAAAAGCCCATCGTTTATCTGGTGGACAGTGAAAATGTGAATGACGCGTGGATCGGGATCGCAACGAATATGGAGGAGGACGACGAGATTCTCGTTTTCTACACGGATAAAAGCCCCCATATGAGTTATGAAAAGGTGATCGAGCTGACGCGCCTTTCTGACCGTCCGGTCCGCTGGATCAAATGTGTGGAGGGGAGCAATGCGCTGGATTTCCAGCTTGTGACGGAGCTTGGCGCCCGGGTGGCGAGCGAGCCGGACAGTGAGTTTGTGATCGTGTCAAACGATAACGGCTTTGACGCCGCGGTCAAATACTGGATGGCGCGCAACATTGACGTGCGCCGCATGAAGAGCGCGGACTGCAGGCAGTTTGTCCGGACAAGCAGGGAGAAAAAGGCGCGCCAGGAGGAGAAAAAGAGACGTATACAGCCGGTTTACGAGCCGAAGCAGGAGGACGAGGAGATCTGCGTGGTGGAGGAGCCGGAGGAGGAAGTGCCCGCATTCCTGACGGACATTGAACGGCTCAGCCGCTCGATTCAGATGACAAAGCTGACGCTTTTTCACGATGCGTTTGTGTGCATGTATGACCAGGAGGTCGGGGACGAGATCTATTATTATATGAAGGAGCACCGGCAGGAGCTGGCGCATTTCTCGGACAACTATCTTCCCAAGCGGAAGGCACGGGTGAAAAATTATTTCAATATGGCGCTTGACCATGCGGGAGGCGACTGCACCGGCACGGATGCGGTCATGGAGATCTATAACCATATGGATGAGCCGAAGAAAAATCTGCAGAAGCTCAACGTGGAGGCAGTAAAAAAATTCGGACAGGAGCAGGGCACCGGTTATTACAAGGTGCTCAAAAAGCATATTAAAATTATGAGCAAGCTGTAGTCGTTTTGGAGCAGGAGGGCTGTCCTGGCGGCTCGGAGGGCAGGATGGAATGGAACGGACAAAAGGCTTTGAGGCGCAGGACTGGAAAAAAATTTTTAGGGTGCTGATCGCCCTCTCGATTCCCACGGTGGCGGAGGAGGTGCTGGCGACGCTTTTGCAGTACGTGGATACCGCGATGGTGGGGCAGCTGGGAGAGCAGGCGACGGCGGCGGTCAGTGTGACAACCACGATCAACTGGCTCATCGGAAGTCTTTCGGGAGCGCTTGGGGTGGCGGTGCTCGCACTGATTTCGCGGGCATACGGCGCCGGGGAGAAGGAGCGGATGCGAACGCTTTCCTCCCAGGTTATGCTTGTTACGCTTGCAAGCGGCGCGCTTTTGACGGTGCTTGCGCTCGTACTTTCACCCTATATCCCGGTGTGGATGGGTGCGGAGCCGGCGATCCGGGAAGAGGCGAGCGCGTATTTTTTCATTATCAGTCTGCCCCTTTTGTTCCGGGCGGGCAGCACATTGTTTGCGTCGGCGATCCGCGCGACGCAGAACACCATCCTCCCGATGCTCATCAGCCTTTCCTGCAATTTGCTGAATGCGGGGCTCAACTACGTGCTCATCTATGAAATGGGGCTTGGCGTGCGGGGCGCGGCGGCGGCCTCCGCCATTTCCTACACGCTCTCCGGCACGCTGATGTTTTTGGCATACCGCACAAATGCGCATCTGCGCTGGCGCTGGAGGGAGCTTCATGTGGATGCTGACATTTTGAGGGAGGGTGCCGCCCTCAGTCTCCCGGTGCTGGGTACGAGCCTCGTGAGCTGCCTGGGCTATGTCTTTTTTGCGGGGCTTGTCTCGGGGATGGGGACGACGGTGTTCGCGGCGCACTCCATTGCGGTGACGGCGGAGACGATTTTCTATATTCCCGGCTACGGGCTTCGGACGGCGACCTCAACGCTCGTGGGCGCGTCACTCGGGGAAGGAAACAAAGAGAAATTTGAGCGCGTCGCGGTTCTTTCCGTCGCGCTGACGATCGGCATGATGGTTTTGGGCGGGCTGCTTTTGTATGCAACGGCAGAGCCGCTTATGGGAATTTTTTCCAGCAGCAGGCGCGTGGTGGTTCTGGGTGCTAAGATGCTTCGGCTCGTGGCTTTCTCGGAGCCGTTTTTTGGGCTGATGATCGTGCTGGAGGGTATTTTTTACGGGCTTGGCAGAACCCGCTACGCATTTTTGGTAGAATCCGTCAGCATGTGGGGCATCCGCATTTTTTTTACGTTTTTGTGCGTGCGGCTGTGGAAGCTGGATTTACAGGCCGTCTGGTACTGCATGATCGCGGATAATGTTGCAAAGGCGCTTCTGTTTACGGTTCCGCTGTTCACGAAAAAGCGCCGCCAAAGCCTTTTTCCGGCACAGGCCTTTGAGGAGACAGCAGAAGCATAACGCATTTTCGACACAAAAAGGAGTTTTTCACATGTACGATATGGTTTTGAAATTAAAAAAACCCCTGGCACTGTGCGTGATTGCGCTGCTTGCGGTGGTGCTTGTGCGGTCATTTTTTATCAGACCCCTGGAGCATCTCGTTGCACCCTCCGTCATTGATGTGACAAGGGTGGAGTGGGAGACGTGCACGCAGCTGGATGAAACCGTTTGGGATTACACGTATGTGCTTGCGCCGCAGCTCTCCGAACATGAGGTTTTGTGTCTGGTGACCTATTGGGTGAGCCTGGATGTGTACGTGGACGGAGCGCACCTGTTTTCCTTTGACGATACCTACAAGGATAAAGGCTCAAGCACCCAGTGGATAGACATCCCGCAGCAGGCGGCGGGACAGACGCTGCATGTGGTTTACCGCGGGGAGGAGAGCCGTGTGGAAATGTCCGCGCAGGAGGATGCCTACATGGGAAGCGCGGCGTTTGTCTATCTCAGCTTTGTGCTGCGAAAGCTCTATGCGCCGGTGTTTGCGTGCCTTGTGGTTCTGATGCTGCTGCTTATCAGCTACTTCAACCGGCTCATGGGAAAGCATATGGATGCAGGACTGAAGCGGGGGCTGCGCTATCTCACGCTGTTTATGCTTCTGACGGGTATCTGGATTATCTGCGATTCCCAGATAGTATTTCTTTTTTCACGGAACGTGGCGGGCAATACGGTGGCATCGTTTAGCTCGCTGCTGCTGTTTCCCCTGTTTCTGACGATGTTCATCAGCGAGATGCTGGAGCACCGGGCAAAATGGCTGGACGTGTTCCCGGTGCTTTACTCGGCGGTTTATCTGTTTGTGATGGGAGGCTACGTGACGCATACCGTTTCGCTGGATCACTCGCTGGCGGTGGGGCATATTCTGCTTGTGATTACGATTGTCTATGTGATCGTTTGCGCTGCAAGGGATATAAAAACAAATCGGAATACGGAAATGTCCAAGGTCCTCTACGGCTTTGCGGTGCTGGTGGCAGCGGCAGCCATTGCGCTTGTGATGTTTTACATATCGCCCACGACAAATTATGCGATCCTCTACTGCGTGGGGCTTTTATGCTTTATGCTGTGCATTATCTGGGCAGCCTACGAAAAAATTTACCATGTGCTGGGGCAGAATGCGGATATGCGCGCGTATGAGCGGCTGGCATTTCGGGATGTTATGACTGATATGGGAAACCGCGCGGCATTTGTGGAGGCGAAAAAGTCCCTGGCCGTGGCCGTGCCCGTGGGCCTTATCGTGCTGGATATCAATAATCTCAAATACACGAACGATGTGTACGGGCATCAGGCGGGCGACGAGATGATCTGCAGTGCGGCGGCGTGCATTTCCGACGTGTTTTGCGAGGACTGCGGCTGCTACCGTATCGGCGGCGATGAGTTTGTGGTAATCGTGCGGGACGCTACGGAGGAGCGGGTAAACCGGCTCCTGCAGGCGCTGGAGGAGCGACTTTTGCAGACGCAGAAGGAGCAACAGCGGCCGTGGAAGCTCCAGGTCGCCTGCGGTTACGCCATCCACCCGGGCGGCGACCGGCCGGATGCGCTTTTTCAGCAGGCGGATGACCGGATGTACGAGTGCAAGCGCAGGATGAAGGCGGGTGCGCAAGCTTGATGCGGAATTTGAAGCGAAGCTGCTTTTCACGGGTCAGGAATGCGCATTTACTGCGCGTGTCCTGTTTCCCCATCCCGTGAAGCGTAACTATGTGTCAGCTATGAGAGAGAAAGGCAATCTTTTGCTTGCAACGGAAGGTAAAATAGGATACAATTGCAGAGGACTTTATTTTACTAAAGGAGTAAATTGAGAAAGCATGAAAAGAAGAGACAAACGGCGGGGCATGAACGTGGAGCACATGCTCAGCTTGATCTGCTTTGCGCTGATCATCGGACTGTGGTGCGTGCTCACCTTCGGAGGGGTAGTTTCGGAGCTGTTTTTGCCGTCTCCGCTTGCGGTGATCCGGCGAATCGGGGAACTGTATCAGGACGGCTCCCTGTGGGCCAACTGCTACGAATCGACGGCGCGTGTGGTGATCGGCTGGCTCTGGTCGGTGGTGGTGGCGCTGCCCTGTGGGATGCTCATGGCAAATTCCCGGAAATTCAGCGCGTTCATCCAGCCGATTATCGAGTTTGCCCGGTATCTTCCGGTGGTGGCGCTGGTGCCGCTGACGCTGTTGTATCTGGGCATCGACGAGACACAGAAGTATACGATTATTTTTTTGGGAACCTTTTTCCAGCTTGTGCTCATGGTGTGCGACACCGTCTCCGGTGTGGATGCGAACCTTATCAACGCGGCAAAAACCCTGGGCGCGGGCAAGCTGCAGGTCTATAAAGAGGTGATCTTTCCTGCGGCGCTGCCGGGATTGATGGATGATTTTCGTCTCACTATCGGCTGGGCGTGGACATACCTGGTGGTAGCGGAGATGGTTGCGGCACAGAACGGGCTGGGCTATATGATTTTGCGCTCCCAGCGCTATCTGGCCACGGACACGATTTTTGCGGGCCTGATTCTGATCGGACTGATCGGCCTTGTCACGGATTTTCTGTTCCGCATTCTGACACGGCTTGTGGCGCCGTGGCATGAGCGGCTGGCGGATCGGTAGGCGTGCATGGGGTATTTTCGGAGAGACCGGGGATGTCTGGCGGTTTTTTGCGGAAATCGGATTTTGGCATGGATAAAGACAGGGGAGTGGAATGGAACAATATAAATTACAGGCAATCGATCTGACGAAAATATACGACGGCGGGAGCAAGGGCGCAGTTACAGCGATCGACCATGTGAATCTGGAGGTAAGGGACGGCGAGTTTGTCATGATTGTCGGGCCCTCCGGCTGCGGAAAGACGACGCTGATCAATATTTTAGGGGGACTCAACGACGCAACGGACGGAACGGTGCTTCTGGACGGAAAGCCCGTGGAGGGGCCGGGGGCTGACCGGGGCATGGTCTTTCAGGGCTACAGCCTGTTCCCATGGCTGAGTGTACAAAAGAATGTGGAGTTCGGCCTGAAAATGAAAAAGATAGCGAAGGAGGACCGGGCAGACCGGGCAAAAAAGTTTATTGACCTTGTGGGGCTGACCGGGTTTGAGGATGCGCTGCCAAAGCAGCTTTCCGGCGGTATGAAGCAGCGCGTGGCCATTGCGCGCACCCTCGCGAACGAGCCGGAGATTCTCCTGATGGACGAGCCGTTCGGTGCGCTGGATGCACAGACGCGGGTCGTCATGCAGGAGCTTCTGGCGGATATCAGCAAAAAGACAAGGACGACGATTCTGTTTATCACACACGATATCGACGAGGCGGTGCTGCTGGGAGAGCGCATTTACGTCATGAGCCGGCGGCCCGGCACCATCCGGGAGGTTCTGGAGGTACATATCCCCGGCGAGCGGAGTCATGAGAGTCTGGTTCTTCCGGAGTTTCTGGAAACAAAGAAGCGGATCATGGATATGCTCTGGCAGGAAAGCAAGGACGCGGCGATGGACAGCTAGCTGATTCAGGCTGGTGTGCAGTATCGGACAGCCGGCTTGCTCAGGTGCTGTGCAGGAGGACAGCCGGCTCTTTGCAGGAGCCGTGGCAGGGCAACGGCATTGTCCGTATACAATAAAAGAAAAGAGGAGAAACTTATGAGAAAGAAACTGAGTGTATTTTTGGCGGCACTGTTGGCAGTCAGCGTTTTTACTGCGGGCTGCGGAGGTAAGAAGGATGACGCTGCCGGGGACGGCACGACCGAGGTGACGATGGCGTTCTGTACCTTTACGGGCTATGCGCCGATGTTCATCGCGCAGGAGCAGGGCTATTTTGAGGAGGCCGGCATTAAGATGAATATTCAGGTCATCGAGGACGAATCCACCTATGCCAGCCTGATCACAAAGGGCGACGTGCAGTTTCTGGCGACCGCACAGGACCCCAACATCAAAATGTTTGCAAACGGCGCAAAGAGCAGATACGTGCTGACGATGGACCAGTCCTTCGGCGCGGATGCGCTTCTTGCGGTATCCGATATCACCTCTTTGGATGACCTTGCGGGAAGATCCGTGGCTCTGGATAAATCCGCGTCTTCCTACTACTTTTTCCTCAAGGCGTTGGAGGGCAGCTCCTCGCTGAGTGAGGAGGATATCGACGTGAAGGATATGAATGACACGACCGAGGCGGGTGTTGCCTTTATCGGCGGACAGGTGGACGCGGCGATCATGTGGGAGCCGGAGCTTTCCAACGCGCTTGACGAGGTGGACGGCTCGCACGCCCTTGTGACGAGCGCGGATTATCCGGATACGATTTCCGACAGCCTGGTCGTCAATGCCGATTTTGCGGAGAAAAATCCGGATATCGTAAAGGCAGTCGCGGAGTGCTGGTACAAGGCGGTTGATTTTTATAACGAGAACCCCGAGGAGGCGTATGAGAATATGGCCAGCGGCTTTGAAGAGGTGAGCGCCGAGGATATCGCGGGGGATGCAAAAGGCTTGCACTTTTTAGGAAAGGAAGAGAACGAGGCGATGCTGGAAGAAGGCGCAGAGGGAAATATTTTTGATCTGTGCAAGGAGATGGCATCCTTCTGGAAGAGTAAAGGGGAGTGCGAGACGGATGAACTAGACGATTACTTTACTCTGGTAAAATAGTGGCAGATCATGCATATATTGCAATTGATTTAAAATCCTTTTATGCATCGGTAGAATGCGTAGAGCGCGGGCTTGACCCGATGACCACAAATCTGGTGGTCGCGGACGAGAGCCGCACGAATAAAACAATCTGTCTGGCCGTGTCCCCTTCCCTGAAAGCCTTTGGCATTTCGGGAAGGGCACGGCTTTTTGAGGTTGTGGAGCGGGTGCGCGAGCTGAACGCCGGACGGCAGGCGCAGGAGCAGATCACCTATATTACCGCGCCGCCGCGCATGGCGCTCTATCTGGAATACAGCACAAAAATATATGAGGTGTATTTGAAGTATATCGCACCCGAGGACATGCATGTGTACTCCATTGACGAGGTTATGATCGATGCGACCCACTATCTGAACACGTACCGCCTGACCCCGCGGGAGCTGGCGGCAAAAATGATCGGGGATGTGCTGGAAACGGTGGGTATCCCTGCGGCGGCGGGCATCGGCACGAACCTTTATCTGTGCAAGGTTGCGATGGATATCATGGCAAAGCATGTGGATGCGGACGAAAACGGCGTGCGCATCGCGGAGCTTACCGAGACGAGCTACCGCAGACAGCTCTGGACGCATGAGCCGATCACGGATTTCTGGCGCGTGGGGAAGGGCTACGCGAAACGGCTGGCGGAGTGCGGGCTGTATACGATGGGTGATGTGGCCCGCTGCTCCCTGGGTGCGCCGGAGGATTTTTATAATGAGGAGCTGCTGTATAAGCGCTTCGGCGTGAATGCCGAGCTTTTGATCGACCACGCCTGGGGCTGGGAGCCGTGCGGGATTGCGGAGGTGAAGGCGTATAAGCCGGAAAACAGCAGCATTGTCTCCGGGCAGGTGCTCCGCTGTCCCTATGAATATGAGAAGGCGGCGCTGGTCGTGCGGGAGATGGCGGATCTTCTGGCGCTGGAGCTGGTGGAAAAGCGGCTGGTGACGGACCAGATCGTGCTGACGGTTGGCTATGATATTGACAATCTCACCGACCCGAAGCGGCAGAAGGCTTACCGGGGACCTGTGACGAGGGACCGCTACGGGCGGCAGGTGCCAAAACACGCCCATGGCACAAAAAACCTGGATCAGAAAACCTCCTCCGCCATGCGGATTACGGAGGCGACGCTGGCGCTCTTTTCGAATATTGTCAACCGGAACCTGCTGGTGCGCCGCATCAGCTTGTGTGCAAATCATCTCATGGACGAGGAACAGGCGAGGGAGGAGCACTGTGAGCAGCTTTCGCTGTTTTCGATGGGCGGATTTGCACCGGCCGGGATGTCCGGCGAAGGGAGCGGCGGCAGCGTACCCGGCGGGGAGAACGGACAAAGAAGCCCGGGAAGGGAGCCGGCGATCGATGAAAGGCTGGCGCGGGAGCGGAAGCTGCAGGAGGCGATGCTGAGCGTGAAGAAGCGCTACGGGAAAAATGCCATGCTAAAGGGCACGAGCCTGCAGGAGGGCGCTACGACGATGGAGCGCAATGAGCAGATTGGAGGGCATAAGGCGTGACAGGCAAAACATCAGATGCACGGGAGCGGGGTGCAGGAGAGGGCGCAGACGGACGGATGAGGGCGGCGTATAAGGACGGCGGCGCGCACCGCTACGACGATATGCTCCATTTACCGCATCACGTCTCGAAAAACCATCCGCAGATGCCGCTGTCCGAGCGCGCGGCACAGTTTGTGCCTTTTGCGGCGCTCAGCGGCCACGGAGATGCGATCAGGGAGACTCAGCGGCAGATGGAGGAGCGAATGGAGCATGAATATGACTAAAGAAAAAAATATCATTCTGATCGGGATGCCCGGTGTGGGAAAGAGCACCGTTGGTGTCGTGCTTGCAAAGCATCTGGGAATGCGTTTTGTGGATTCGGATCTGCTCATCCAGGAGCGGGAGGGCAGGCTGCTGCACGAGATCATTGATGCGCAGGGACTGGACGGCTTTCAAAGGGTGGAGGACGCGGTCAATGCCTCTATTGAGGTGAAGCGGTCGGTCATTGCCACCGGAGGGAGCGCGGTCTACGGGGCGCGGGCGATGGCGCATCTGTGCAAGATCGGGCTGGTCGTCTATCTCGCGCTTCCCTGCGAGGAGCTTGCGGGGCGGCTGGGGGACTTAAACGAGCGGGGCGTGGCCATCCGTGAGGGTCAGACGCTTGCGGAGCTGTTTGCGGAGCGGCTGCCCCTCTATGAAAAATATGCGGATGTGACGATTGACTGCGACGGAAAACAGATTCGGCAGATCGTAAGGCAGATTGCGGAGGCATTTGTGCGGGAGCACGGGCGTCCGGCGGGATTGTAAAGCGGCAGGCTGATCGTGTGATTTTGGAGAATGAGGAGAAGGGAACGGCATGGGACACGAGAATCTGGAGCGGAATCTGATGGATCTGATCAAGGAGGAGCAGGCGAAGCTTGGCTATCGGAAGGAAGCGCTGCGCCTTTATTATCCTCTCGGGACGCTGAATCATTGCTACGGCAGCAGTGACGGTGCCGGGGAGATGCAGGCGCGTCTGACGGAGTTTGTACACAGGGTGGAAGGGACGCTTGGAGCGGTAAAAGTTTCCCACCGGGGAGAGCGCTTCTGCTTTGAGATACCGGAGCAGGGCAGTGAGTATGTCCATCTGAATATGAAGGAAAACGAGTTTATCCTTCGGCTGGTGGAGCTGGTCGGAAGCCACGGCGCCACGATGGAGCAGATTTTTGCGCTGTTTTATGCGCAGAAGGAGCAGGCGGTGGTCACGCCCATGGACGGCGCGGACTTTGACGTGATGATCCGGTTTCGCGAGGGGGACGACCCTTATTATTACTGCTTCAAGGATGAGGGCTGCCACATCATTTACCACCGGTTTTTGCCGGAGGATTATGCGGAGTTTGGTTATTGATTGGCTTTTCGCGTTGCAAAAAACGATGAAGGAGCTTCTGGAGCGGCGAAAAAAGCGCCGGAGGCGCGCATGGAGCAAAGAGACATAGTTGTGAAAGGAGCAGAATGAGCAATATGGAAGACAAAAAAATTGCTGTTGTGGGAATCGGCGGCGTGGGCGGTTATCTGGCGGGCATGCTGGGGGCTGCGTACCCGGGGCAGGTAACATTTGCGGCGCGTGGTGAGCGCGCGGAGCTTTTGAAGGAAAAGGGACTGGTGCTCCACAGCGAGGTTCACGGGGAGGTTTACGCGAAGCCCCGCAAGGTGGTGGGCGCACAGGAGCTGGAGGAGCAGGATTACATATTTTTGTGTGTAAAAAATTATTCGCTCACGCAGGTGTGCGAACAGATCCGGCCCGCGGTGGGCGCGCACACGATGGTGATACCGGTCATGAACGGCGTAGACCCGGCACAGCGGGTGCGTAGCCTGCTTGGGCGGGGCATTGTCGCGGATGCGGTTATCTACATCGTGGCGTTTGCCGAAGCGGATGCCTCCATCACGCAGCAGGGGGATTTTACGTGGCTGCGGGCAGGCATCAAGGATGCGGATGAGGCGCAGCGCAGGGCGCTGTCCGATCTGTCCGAAATTTTGACCGGGGCGGGCATTGACCATCTCGTGACGGATGAGATCGAGCTGGAGGTATGGCTGAAATATATTTTAAACTGTGCCTACAACGTGGCGAGCGCCGCTTACGACAACTCCATGGGACAGCTGAAGGAGGATCCCAAAAAGGCCAGGGAGTACGAGTGCTTGATCGAGGAGGCATATGAGGTAGCCCGGGCGAAGGGGGTTCCCGTTCTGCCGGAGCATAAAAAAGAGTTTGTGCGCCGCTTTTACGAGGATTACCGCTACGATGCCACCAGCTCCCTGCAGAGGGATATCAATGCGGGACGGCCCGCGGAGATTGACACGTTCAGCGGCTATCTTCTGCGGGAGGCGAAGCGCCTTGGCGTGCCGGTTCCGGTGTCGGAGAAGATGTTTGCGCTGTTAAAGGACAGAATAAGGCCGTAAGAACGTGCAGATTCTGTCAGGCGGGAGACCGGGGACGGAATCATTGTTACTATTCACGGCCCGGGAGCCGCTCATAGTAACGATTCGGGGCGATATTCAGAGCTTTGCTTCTAAAAATCGCTCCTCAAATCATGTTCTTACGGACTGCGCAGTAAATGCGCATTCCTGCCCCGTGAAAAGTAACGAATCATTCCATATAATGGTATATTTCCATATTTTCTACTGGTATCCCCGATGTGCCTGTGTTATAATGGGCTTGTTTACGTTATGACGTATTTTTATGATGGAGGATAATGAAATGAAAATCGCATTGATCAACGAGAACAGTCAGGGCGCAAAAAATGCCATGATCTTAAACTCCTTGAAGAAGGTTGTGGAGCCGATGGGGCATGAGGTGTTCAACTACGGCATGTACACCGCGGAGGACGAGGCACAGCTTACGTATGTGCAGATCGGTATTCTGGCGGCGGTGCTCTTAAATTCCGGCGCGGCGGATTACGTGATCACGGGCTGCGGAACCGGCGAGGGTGCCATGCTCGCCTGCAATTCCTTCCCGGGCGTTATCTGCGGACATGTGGAGGATGCGCTGGATGCTTATACATTTGCACAGATCAACGACGGCAACGCCATCGCCATTCCCTTCGCGAAGGGCTTCGGCTGGGGCGGAGACTTAAATCTGGAGTATATATTTGAGAAGCTTTACTGCGAGGAGAGCGGGCAGGGTTATCCGAGGGAGCGCGCCGTACCCGAGCAGAGAAATAAAAAGATTCTGGACGAGGTTAAGAAGGTGACCTACCGCGATTTAACCGACATCTTAAAGGATCTGGATCAGGAGCTTGTGAAGGGCGCGCTCGGCGGCGCGCAGTTTAAGGAGCTGTTTTATGCAAACTGCAAATGCGACAAAATCCGGGCTGCCGTTGAGGAGCTGATAGGAAAATAAAAAGAAGCAGGGATGACAGGGATGACATGCGCGCAGCATGTCATCCCGCTTTCACAGGAGGACGTTTTCAGTCATGAAAATAATAATTGCAGGGGACGGCAAGGTTGGCTCGATACTGACGAGGCAGCTGTCGGCGGAGGGATATGACCTCACCCTGATTGACGAGAATCCCCGTGTGCTGGAATCCACGGAGGAAATGTACGATATCATGGCGGTTCAGGGCAATTGCGCCACCATGGAGGTGTTGGAGCAGGCAGGTGTGCGGGAGGCGGATCTTCTGGTGGCCGCGACCTCTGCGGACGAGATCAATCTGTTGTGCTGTCTGACCGCCCATGGCATGAACGAAGGACTTCATACGGTTGCCCGCATCCGCAATCCGGAATATACGGAGCAGATCATCAAAATGCGGGAGGTATTCCCGCTTTCCCTCGTTGTCAACCCGGAACGCCAGGCGGCGGTGGAGATTGAGCGTCTGCTGAAATACCCGGGCTTTTTAAAGCGGGAGGCATTTGCAAAGGGAAGGGTGGAGATCGTGGAGCTGCGGCTGGATGCGGACAGCCCGCTTTGCAACCACAGCCTTGCAGATATGGATTCCATCGTGGGCTGTAAGGTGCTGGTCTGTGCAGTTCTGCGCGAGGGCTCGACCGTGACGCCGGACGGTAACTACACGCTTTTGGCGGGAGACCGCATTTTTGTGACGGCGCGGACGGATACGCTGGAAACGCTGCTGAAAAATTTGAATATAATTACACATAAGGTAAAACGCGTGCTGATCTGCGGCGGCGGGCGGCTGAGCTATTATCTGGCGAAGCAGCTCGAGAAGAGCGGAATCGGCGTGCTGCTCATCGAGAAGGAATATGACCGCTGCGTGCATCTGGCAAACATCCTGCCGGGTGTGACGGTGATCCACGGGGATGCCAGCGACGAGCGGCTTCTGGAGGGAGAGGGCCTGGCAAACTGCGACGCGCTGGTGTCCCTGACCGGGCTTGACGAGTTGAATATGGTAATTTCTTTGCACGGAACGATCAGCAAGGTACCTCAGGTCATCACGAAGCTGGGCCGTGTGGACAATACCCATGTCATTGACAAGCTCCCGATCGGGAGCACGGTCAGCCCCAAGCAGCTCTGCTGCAACTCCATCGTGCGCTATGTCCGCGCGCTGCGCAACCAGACCGGGGCGGCGCTGACGGTGCATACCATCGCGGACGGTCATGCGGAGGCGCTGGAGTTTGAGGTTGACGGGGGCACAAAGCATATCGGTGAGCCGCTGAAAAAGCTGACTCTGAAGAAAAATGTGCTGGTGGTGGGGATTACGCACCGGGGCTTCCATGAGATCCCCGCCGGGGATTCCTATTTCGAGAAGGGAGATACGGTGATCGTTGTGACAAACGGCGATGCGGTGATCTACCAGTTAAATGATATTTTCGAGGCATAGAGCGATGAACTATAAGATGATAGCCAGATTTATCGGCAAGATTTTGCTGATCGAGACGGCATTTTTACTGCCGGCTTACGGGATCAGTATCTTTCAGCATGAGGAGGAAGCGGCGCGGGCCTTCCTGGTCACGATTTTTGTGACCATGCTTGTGGGGGGCTTTCTGGCGGGCATGACACGGGGGACGAAAAAGGGCTTTCATGCCAGAGAAGGGCTTGTGTGTGTCGGCATCAGCTGGATTGTGCTGGGGCTTTCCGGTGCGCTGCCGTTTTTTCTTTCCGGAGCCATTCCCCACTATGTGGATGCGCTTTTTGAGATCGTATCCGGCTTTACAACGACCGGAGCATCCATTCTGCCGGAGGTGGAGGTGCTCCCTATGAGTATTCTCTACTGGAGAAGCTTCAGCCACTGGCTGGGCGGTATGGGTGTGCTCGTATTTCTGCTTGCCGTTTCATCTGGCGACGAGCGCAGCAAGGGCTTTACGATGCATCTTCTGCGGGCGGAAAGCCCCGGGCCGAAGGTAGGGAAGCTGGTGCCCCGGATGAAGCAGACGGCGGAAATCCTCTATCTGCTCTATATCGTGCTCACGGTGCTGAACGTGATCTTTCTTCTGATCGGGAAAATGCCGCTGTTCGACGCGATCTGTACGGCATTCGGAACGGCGGGAACCGGAGGCTTCGGCATTAGAAACGACAGCATTGCGGGCTACAGCCCGTATCTCCAGAACGTATGTACCGTGTTTATGCTTTTGTTCGGCGTGAATTTCAGCTGCTATTATATGCTCATGCTGCGCCAGGTCAGGAGCGTATTCAAGGACGAGGAGCTGCGCTTTTACATTGGCGTGGTGTTGGGAAGCATCGCGCTGATCACGCTGGATCTGAGGGGCTTTTATGACACGGTCGGAGAGACGGTTCGCCATGCGGCATTTCAGGTGGCGAGTATCGTGACGACTACCGGGTTTGCCACGACCGATTTTGACCTGTGGCCGACCTTTTCAAAGACGATCCTGTTGTGCCTGATGCTTGTCGGAGCATGTGCGGGCAGCACCGGCGGCGGCTTTAAATGCGGGCGTGCCCTGCTTGTTTTTAAAGGGCTAAGGCGCAGTGTCCGCGAGATCGTGCACCCCGGAAGGGTGGAGGCCGTACGCGTCAACGGACGTGTTATGGAGGAGAAGGTGCTGGCGAACACGAATGCCTATCTGGCAGCTTACGCGCTGATCATTGTGGGGAGCTTCCTGCTGATATCCGTGGACGAATTTTCCGTCACGACAAATCTGACAGCGGTGCTGGCCTGCTTTAACAACATCGGGCCGGGACTGGAGGCGGTAGGCCCCACCTGCAATTTCGGGGGCTTTAGCATTTTTTCCAAGCTGGTGCTCATACTGGATATGCTCGCGGGACGTCTGGAGATCTTCCCGATTTTAATTTTGTTCTCCCGCACGACATGGGGGAAGCGCTAGGCGCGAGGGAAGGAGCATCCCGGCACAAATGCCCTACTTTGTCCTGAACCTATGGGGATTGCAGATGATTTTTGTACAAAATACCAGTGGAAAAAGTATAGTATCTAATGTATGATAGGGCATATAATAAAATTCGACAATAAATGTAGGGGGAGAAAAGAATGTACGCAGACGAAAATGTGATTAAAATTAAGCATGAGGTTCTCTATGAAGTAGCAAAGCATGCATTTGCGGGGGATTTGGAGGAGACGAGGGATCATATCCCGATGGATTTGATTCCGGGGCCGACCCCGCAGTTTCGATGCTGTGTGTACAAGGAGCGTGAGATCATTCGCCAGCGTATCCGGCTCGCCGAGGGGAAGGCACCGGGCATGGAGGATACCGGAAATGTGATTCAGGTAATCAGCTCTGCATGTGAGGACTGTCCGATTTCCAGCTATGTTGTGACGGATAACTGCCAGAACTGTATCGGAAAGGCATGTATCAACGCCTGCAATTTCGGTGCGATTTCCGTGGGCGAGAAGCGTTCCCACATTGACGCAAATAAGTGCAAGGAATGCGGTAAATGCGCGAAGGCATGTCCTTACGGTGCGATCGCGCATCTGAAGCGTCCCTGTAAGTTCAAATGTCCGGTGGATGCCATCACCTACAATGAGCTGGGTATTTCCGTGATCGACGAGAAGAAATGCATCCGCTGCGGTCAGTGTATCCACAGCTGCCCCTTTGGTGCCATCGGTACAAAGGCTTATATCGTGGACGTCATCCGCGCGCTGAACGAGGGCAAGGAGGTTTACGCGATTCTCGCTCCCGCGACGGAGGGACAGTTCGGCGAGGGCATTACGATGCAGAGCTTCCGTGACGCGGCAAAAAAGACCGGATTTACCGACCTGATCGAGGCAGGCCTTGGCGGAGATATGACGACCTCCAGCGAGGCGGAGGAGTGGCTTGAGGCGTATAAGGACGGCGAGAAAAAGACGACAAGCTGCTGCCCCGGTTTTGTAAACATGATCCGCAGGCATTATCCGGAGCTTGCCGACCATATTTCCACGACGGTTTCTCCGATGTGTGCTGTTTCACGTATGATTAAGGCACAGCATCCGGGTGCGGTCACCGTATTTATCGGGCCTTGTGTGGCAAAGAAATCGGAGGTTGTGGATCAGAAGATCGAGGGCAATGCGGATTTTGTACTGACCTATAGTGAGCTCCGTGCGATCTTCCGTGCAAAGGAGGTTGCGCTGGAGCCGGCGGAGAACACTTATCAGGAATCTTCCGTATACGGCAAGCGCTACGGCAACGCGGGCGGCGTGACTGCTTCCGTATTGCAGTATATGAAGGAGACCAATCAGGAGTGCGATGCAAAGGTATGCACCGTCAACGGCGCGGCGGAGTGCAAGAAGGCGCTTCTGCTCATGAAGGTTGGCAGGCTGCCGGAGGATTTCATCGAGGGCATGGCATGTGAGGGCGGCTGTGTCGGCGGTCCGAGCCGTTTTGAGGAGATTGTCTCCGCAAAGAAGAAGCGCGACGAGCTGATTTCACAGGCGGATGACCGGACGATCACCGGTAATTTGAAAAATTACCCGATGGATGCGTTTTCCATGCACCGCGACCACGCGTAACTTGCGTCGAATACCTGATTGTCACCGTGATTCCATAAGGATGCAGAGATTCCCGCACATTGCCGGGAATCTTTTCTGCGCCTGTATACTGGGAAATTTTTCCTGACTTAATAGATTTTTTGGAGGAAACAGATCATGAAGCTTATGATCATACGGCATGGGGACCCCGATTATGTCCACGATTCGCTGACCGAAAAGGGCTGGCGGGAAGCGGAGCTTCTCTCGGAGTGGATCGGGGGACTGGACGTGTCAGCGTTTTATGTGTCGCCGCTGGGACGGGCGAAGGACACGGCAAAGCCTACGCTTGAGAAAATGGGGCGCACCGCGACGGAATGTGCGTGGCTCCACGAGTTTGATGCGCCGATCAACCGCCCCGATGTGACACACAAAAAGATGATCACCTGGGATTGGCTGCCCCAGGACTGGACGAAGGAGCCGCTCTTTTACGATTATAAAGGCTGGTCAGAGCATCCGGTTATGGCCGAGAGCGATGTAAAATCCAAATATGACCGGGTTATGGAAGGCTTTGATGCGCTGCTGGCGGCGCACGGCTATGTACGTGAGGAAAATTATTACCGTGTCACGCGGGCCAACCGGGATACACTCGTGTTTTTCTGCCATTTCGGGCTGGAGTGTGTGCTTTTGAGCCGGCTGCTCGACATATCGCCCATGGTGCTCTGGCACCATGCCTGCGCTGCGCCAAGCTCCGTTACGACGCTGGTGAGCGAGGAGCGCAGGGAGGGGATTGCGCTGTTTCGGATGACAGGTTTTGGCGATATTTCCCATCTGAATGCACACGGTGAGGAGCCCTCCTTTCAGGCACGGTTCTGTGAGACCTTTGACAGTGAGACGGAGCGGCACGACTGACCTGCCGCGGTTTCCGGAAATTGCGGACAGCGGAATGTATGCTATATTATTTTGTATCAATGGATAAGGAAAGGATGCGCTATGGACTATAGTTATGAAGTAAACGTTTGCCTAAACGCCAGATTTCAGCCAGTGCACCGCCATCTGTTGGAGGATGCAATTGACGAAATACTTCAGAAAAAAGGGTTTGGAGAGGTAGACGGAGGCGGGATTACGCAGATGTCGTCCGGGGAGATCGATTCCTGTGAGATCGTGCTTTTACTGCGGGATACCACAGATGATACGATCCGGGAGACCGTGAATATCATCGACCATCTGGGCGTGCCGAAGGGCTCACAGCTCCGGTATGGGGAGAATACGGTTCCCATTGGGGACATGGAAGGACTTGCGCTGTATTTGAACGGCACGGATCTTCCGCCCGAGGTGTATAAGGTATGCGATATCAATGCCGTGATTGAGGAGCTGGAGCGGCTGTTGGCGAACAGCGGCCGGATGTACAGCTATTGGGAAGGCGCAAGGGAAACCGGGCTGTATTTTTACGGGGGAAGCTATAAGGAAATGGCGGGAAAAATTCAGGAGTTTTTGGCGGAGTATCCTCTCTGTGCAAAATGCAGAGTGGAGCAGATTGCTTAACAGAAGGTATACAAAAAGGAAAGAAGGCAGGAAAGAGCTGGTTGGCTGTTCCTGTCTTTTTTTGTATCCATGTCGACAATCTGTGTTGACAAAACGAAACTATCGTGGTAGTATGATATAGACTACTACAGTCGTATGAATGATATTCATGAAATGAGGTGATGCGTATGAGTTTACCGCAGATGAGTGTGAGCGGGGCAGTTCTGATAGCGGTAATTGCAGTCGTGCGGGCGCTGGCGATTCATCGGCTTCCGAAGCGGGTGTTTGTATTGCTCTGGAGCGTGGTGCTTTTGCGGCTGCTGGTGCCTTTCTCCATCCCCGCACGGATGAGTGTTTATTCCCTTGTACCAGAGTATATGTCTGCGGATACGGTGCACAGGACAGACGGCGTTTTTGTGCCGGCAGGGGTGCCGCAGGTATCCGGAGAAAAATCTGCTGCAGAGGACGCAGGCGAGCCAAAAGCCCGGGGCAGGGATTTTGTATTTCCGGTCCGTACGCTTGTCTGGCTGGCGGGCGCCGCTGCAGGCGCCGTGTATTTCCTTGTCTGCTATGTGCGCTGTCGGCGCGTGTTTGGTATGTCGCTGCCTGTCAGGAACGCGTTTGCCGCGCGTTGGCTGAAGGAACACAGGCGCTGGCGTGTCATTCAGGTCCGGCAGTCTGACCGGATTGCGGCGCCGCTGACCTACGGCGTGTTTCGCCCGGTGATACTGATGCCGAAGAAGACGCTCTGGGAGGACGAGGAGCAGATTTCCTGTGTTCTGCTGCACGAATATGTCCACATCTGCCGGCTGGATGCGCTGCGCAAGCTGCTTGCCGCTGCGGTGCTGTGTATCCACTGGTTTAATCCGATGGTCTGGGTCATGTATGTCCTGCTCAACAAGGATATTGAGCTTTCCTGTGACGAGGCCGTGGTGCAGAGGCTTGACGGAGACGGGCGTGCATTGTATGCGGGGACGCTCATCGCGATGGAGGAGCAAAAAAGCGGGCTGCTGCCGCTTTACAGCAATTTCAGCAGAAATGCGATGGAAGAGAGGATTCAGGAAATTATGAGAGCGAAAAAAATAACGGTTGGGATTACCATTGCCAGTGTGGCGCTAATCGCCGTCATTGCAGGACTGTTTGCGACTTCGGCAAGGGCAGATGCTGCGGGAGATGTCACGGCTCCTGCGCCTGGAAAATCGGATGGAGCTGATGAAGGCGCTGCTGCGGGATCTGTCACGACTCCTGCGCCTGGAAAATCGGATGGAGCTGATGAAGGCGCTGCTGCGGGGTCTGCCATGGCTCCTGCGCCTGGAAAATCGGATGGAGCCGCCGAAGGAGCCGGAGCGGCATCGGGCGTCGGTGAAGATGCTGCTTCCGGAAAAGCCGAAGCGCCGGATGTTGGTGGAGGGGATGCTTCCGCCGTATCCGCTGAAAGGCTTGTTTATGTGGAGGGCTTTGACGGTGTGACACTCACTTTTGATGAAGTGGAGTGGGTGGTAGTGCCCGGTACACGTGCGATGGAGCTTGGGATCAGTCCGGATGATGCACCTTCGGGCTTTCAGGTATACAATGAGCAGGCTTTCAGGGAGGAGCTTCCGCTGGACGTAGACTGCGTGTGTACGGTTTTGAACTGGACGGGAAATTACAGCTCCATGCAGGTGACGCCGAAGGAATTGCAGGAGATTTTTGCGGAGCGCGAGGGCATCCGGATTCCCTATCAGATCACGGTTTCGCAGGGCAAGATCGTTGCAATTTCGGAGCACTACGTGCCGTAGAGAAATATGTGGGAAACAAATATGAGAGGAACAGGTAAAAAGGAGCAGTAAGAAGGAGCAGTAAGAAGGAAGCTGCGCATGGAGCTGCTGCATGCCTATGCGCTGGAAAAAGCCCCGGCTGTGTGATATTACACGGTCGGGGCTTTTCTTTGGCCGTATCGGAAATTTTTTGAATTTCCGATCTATTAAAACAATGAACGCACTGCGGCGGAAGGGAAGCCTGTGGTGAAAGCGTCCGCACTCAGAATTCCTGCGCCAGCCGTTCGGATTCCTCCTCACTCAGGCAAACGCAGCGCATATCGCGGATGGCGTAGACGCGGCTGCACATGCTAAGTACCGTCGGGCGGTGCGTTGTGACGATGCAGGTGCGGGGGTACTCGTCACGCATGATATTCCGCAGTACCCTGCGTTCGGTCGCCACATCGAGGGCGGAGGTCGCCTCATCCAGAAGCAGAATGGGGGATTTGCGCAAAAGGGCGCGGGCGATGGAAAGGCGCTGGGCCTGTCCCTCGGAAAAACCGCCGCCGCGCTCCTTGATCTCGCTGTGGATGCCGTCGGGCAGCTTTTCAATAAATTCCCACGCACATGCCAGCTTAAGCGCCTCGGTTATGTCCGCGTCGGATGCGTCAGGCTTTACATTCCGCATATTTTCCGCGATGGTTCCGGAAAACATGGTGTTGCCCTGGGGAACGTAGGAAAACAGCTTTCGCGTGGAGGGCGTGAGGGGGACGACCTCGGGGCCGGGTGCATCTGTGCCATAGAGGAACGCTTCACCGGACTGGCGCTGCATGAGGGATAGAATCAGCCGGATCATCGTGGTTTTTCCCTCGCCGGAGGGGCCTACGAGGGCAACGACCTCGTGGGGATGCGCTTCCAGGGAGGCGTCCCGGAAAACCCGGGTGCCTGTCCGGTAGGTGTATTCCAGATTGTGAATCTGCAGGCTGATGCCCTGCTCTTTATACCGCTCCAAAAAGGCTTTCACCTCGTCGTCGCGGCTGTAGTCCTCCCGGGGCATTTCCACGATATCCATCAGTCGTCCGGCTGAGGTGGTCAGGGAGATCACGGAGGGGACAAGGGAGGTCAGGTTGTGCAGCGTTCCGGTGAGAGTTCCGGACAGGCTTAAAAACATGGTCATCGTACCGTAGCTGATGGCTCCGCTCCACACGCGGTAAATTCCCCAGCCGTAGGAGGAATAGGAGACGAGCAGGCCCACCGTTGAGAGCAGCAGCGAGGTTCCCATGGACATTCGCTGAAATTCCAGCTTCATGCTGATATAGTCCTTCTGAAGCTGCTTTAACCGTTCGATGTACAGATGAATGAGGTCGAAGGCCTTGATGGTCTGGATGTTGGAAAAGGTTTCCTGGTTAAAGCCGGACATTTTTGCGCCCATGGCGGCGCTGCGCTTATTATTGTTGACCATGCGCTTTAAGAGTGTCTTTGAGAGAATCAGGCTCACGGGCATGCCGAGAAAGGCGAACACGGCAAAGCTCGCGTCATAATAGATGACCATGGAGAAGGCACTGATAAAGCGGAACAGGTATATGATAGCGTTCGGGACAAAGTTTAATACACCGGAGGAGATGTTGGAGGCGTCCGAGCTCCAGCGGGTCAAAAGATCTCCGGTGTGGTAGCCTGTCAGGGATTCCCAGTCCGTCACAAGGATTTTGGAGAAAATATCCGTTTTAATTTCCGCATCAACCTTCATGCTCAGATAGCTGGAGGCATAGTCGGAGATCTGGCTCAGGAGGCTCGTCCCCACATTCAGCCCGATCATCATGCAGAAGGTGCGGATCACCTGGCCGGTCTCATGACCGGTGATGATATCTACCAGATCCTTGGAGACCAGACTGGTCAGCAGCGCGACCACCGTGCTCACCATGCCAAGGACCGTATAAAATATCATGACGAGCCAGTAATGCCGGGCATACTGGTAGATCCATAGGGTCTGTTTTTTCATTTCCTGCAGGCGGCCGGCTTTGATGCGGCCGATGTAGAACATCAGCTTCTCCTTCATATGACGGGATTCCTTTCCGGGAATGTAGAGTAATGGTTACAGTCGAATCAACCTCCGAAGCAGACGTGACTTAAAAAGCAGCATCACTGTTTGAAAGTGATGCTGCCTGTAAAATATGCCAAATCTCATAAAAACAATGTGTGTAAAATATGGGTGGAAGGATTAGTTGCCGTCTGCGCCGCCACCCTGAACATTTACAGATTTCGTGCAGGAAATGGTTGCAGCGTCTACATGCAATGATTTTGTTGTAGCCTCGTCTGCAGCTTTGGCCCAGACCTTGTAGGTTACGCTGTCACCGGAATTATACGCATCTGCAAGAAGCGTGCGCGTAACCGTGACAGTGTTTCCGCTGAACACACAGGGAAACTCGGAGTATGCATCTGTAATGGGACTGCTGAATGTCAGGCTTACGGTTGAAGCAGATGAGATATGCTCTACCGCGGTGGAATGTTTACAAGAAACTTCAAATACGTTGTGGGAACCGTTCCAGTCCTGTACAGATTTAGCACTTACCGTCCAGCATTCTGCGTTACCGGCACCGCTTGCCATAAACACGCCCTCTGCCAGCCCGCTGTTGACGAGCGCGATGGGCTTTTCGTAATTTTTCATAAAAATCGCTCCTTTTCTTGGAATTTAATTTTTTTCACATGAAATAATCCGTATTTGACAGCGGCGCATATTCCCTATCATCAGCGCCGTTATCGTTCTTTTTGTTAATTTTCATTTTATTCCTTTCTATATTATGCGTCAACCTTTAAATTTGAAATGTGAATTTTTTGTGTAATTTTGTGCAATTTCGGAGAGTGAATTTAGCAAAAATGATGAGATACAGGGCAACGCACAGGCGTTTGGAACCATGACCGTATTGTTTTATACGCCTGTCAGCGGAGCAGTTTGGCGCAGGTGTGAAACGTAACGTTGTTGGTTACTTTTCACGGGTCAGGAATGCGCATTTACTGCGCAGTCCGTAAGAACATGATTCAGGTGTGAGGGGCGATTTTTGCGAAGCAAAACTCTGAATATCGCCCCGAATCGTTACTATGAGCGGCTCCCGAGCCGTGAATAGTAACCGTCGTTGTTTCTGACAAGCGAATATTTTTTAAATTCATGTATTGAAAATCGAAATAATATGATATAATTAAAAAAAGTCAGCGAAATAGGGTATTTTTGTTAGCTGCTAAAATTGTATTACATAAGCATAAATCTGATAAAGAAGGGAGGGAGAAAGCGATGAACAGGTATGTGAAGCCAATGATTGTTGAACAGGACGGCCTGGCGGAGGGTGTCTACATGGCCAGCGGCGGTACGTCGTCTTCAAACACATCCGGCAATGGCCCGAAATGTGACAGTGTATATATGAAGGGCGTATGGCAGGCTCCGGATTATTCGGATTGGGGTGGCACGACCAGGGGCTACAAGCAGCAGTTCGCATGTCTCGGATGCCCGGCGAATACAGGTAATGGATGCGGTTTGGAGACACACTACGTGGAGTCCGGCAATGCTTCCAGCTACGATGTGGACAACGGAAACCGCAAGCCGAGCTGGGAGAAAAAGGGCTATGGTCCGGATGATCCGGTTACTGACTGGGCAATGTAAGGAAAATGAAAGATCAATCTGCGTACAGATCAAACGTCTGACGCAGATTGTTTTTTCTTTACACAAAAACGTAACAGCATGTAACAGTTCAGCCCACGATTTGCCGTAAATGCGCATTCCCGACCCATGAAAGGCAACCGAATAGTTACACCGCATTTTCCCTGCCAAAAGAATAGCATTGCTTTCTTCTCCCGAAAAGGGTAAAATAAATGGCAGCGGCATGTGCCGCTTCCAGACAAGAAGTCCGTTAATTGTGAGAGCCACAAAGGAGGAAGTATATGCTATTTGGAAAAAGAAAGAAAGGGGCGACGTTTACGGAAGCCGCGCCTGACATGGATTCGGGCGGAACAAGCGCAAGGAGAGAGAAAAAGCTTTCCGGTGCGAAGATGGGACGGAACTTCCTTATTGTAATATTGCTGCTCGCCGTGGGCTATTGCCTTATGGGGAGCGTGTATTCCTTAAAGGAGAGCGAGTATGCGGTCATCACGACCTTCGGCGTGCCCGCGGTGGTGGACGAGCCGGGCATCCACATCAAGGCACCCGTGGTGCAGCAGCTTGACCGCGTGCCGAAAACGATCAACGGCTTTAGCATCGGCTATGACAGAGAGACCAACGAGTCCATCGATGCGGAGTCCTTTATGATCACGCGGGATTACAACTTTGTCAATGTGGATTTTTATGTGGAATACCGTGTGACCGAGCCGACCAAGTATCTTTACCGCTCGGAAAGCCCGGTGGCGATTTTGAAAAATCTGACGCAGAGCTATATCCGCGACACCATCGGGCTTTATGATGTGGACAGCGTGATCACTACCGGAAAAAACGAGATCCAGGCATCCATCAAGGAAAAGATTATTTCCCGCCTGGATACGGAGGATATCGGCATCCAGCTTGTGAACATTACGATCCAGGATGCGGAGCCGCCCACGGCGGAGGTCATCGATGCCTTTAAAAATGTGGAGAACGCAAAGCAGGGCAAGGAGACGTCCATCAATAAGGCAAACCAGAAGCGCAACGAGGAAATTCCCGCGGCGCGCGCAAAGGTGGACGAGACGTTAAAGACAGCAAACGCACAGGCGCAGGAGCGCGTCAACGAGGCGAACGGACAGGTCGCCCGTCTAAATGAGCTGTTTGCGGAGTATAAAAAGTATCCGCTCATCACAAAGCAGCGGATGTTCTATGAGACGATGGAGGAGATTCTGCCGGATATGAAGGTGATTATCACAAAGAGTGACGGCAGCACGCAGACGATGCTGCCCTTGGAGAGCTTTGCAAACCTGGATTTGGGCAGCGCATCAGAGCAGACGGGAGGCGGCAAGGATGAAGAAGAGTAAAGGCGGAAAATGGCTGGTTTTACTGTTTGCGGCGGTGGTGCTCGTGCTGGGTCTTTCGAGCATTGTAGTAACCTATCCGAACGAGTACGCGGTCGTCAAGCAGTTTGGAAAAATCGTGTCGGTGAGGGAATCGGCGGGGCTGAGCTTCAAGGTTCCATTTATACAGAAGGTGGACAAGATTGAAAATGAGGTGCTGCTCTACGATCTGGCGGTGAGCGATGTGATGACGAAGGATAAGAAATCCATGATTGCGGACTGCTTCGCGCTCTGGCGCATCAACGATCCCCAGAAGTACACGCAGACATTAAGCGCGCAGAAGAGCAATGCGGAGTACCGCATTAACACGATCGTTTACAACAGCCTGAAAAACGTGATCAGCTCCCTCTCACAGGAGGAGGTTATCAGCGGGCGCGACGGTGAGCTGGCGGCATCCATCAAGGCAAATATCGGGGATACGTTAGAGCAGTACGGCATTACGCTTCTGGCGGTGGAGACAAAATCCCTTGATCTGCCCGATGAGAACAAGGCGGCGGTTTACGAGCGGATGATCTCCGAGCGGAACAACATCGCTGCGACCTATCAGGCGGAGGGTGAAGAGGAGGCAAAGGAGATCTCCAACAATACAAAGGCAGAGATCACGGTCATGCAGTCCGAGGCGGATGCGCAGGCGGAGGAGATCGTTGCGAAGGGCGAGGCAGAGTATATGCGGATTTTGAGCAACGCCTATAACAATCAGGAAAAGGCGGATTTTTACCTGTTTCTGCGGGCATTGGACGCGGCAAAGGCGACGATGCGGGGCGAGAACAAGACGCTGATTATTGATGAGACATCGCCTCTGGCGGATATATTTTACGGATATTGAACCGTGATATAATTTTAATAGCTGTTATTCGGGCGGCTGCGGCCTTGCAGGCCGACGGCCGCCTGCGGTTACACATACAGAAAGGGAAAGCGGATGAACCAGATTGTCGAACGGATTTTTGCGGAGGTGCGCAAGGTGATCTCCGGAAAGGATGACTGTATCGAAAAAGCCTTTGCGGCGATGCTGGCGGGCGGGCATATCCTGATCGAGGATGTGCCGGGCGTGGGTAAAACCACGCTGGCGCTCGCCTTCTCCGCAGCGCTGGCGCTGGAAAACCATCGGATGCAGTTTACGCCGGACGTGCTTCCGGCCGATATACTTGGATTTATGATGTACGATAAGGGGAAGGGCAGCTTCTTCTACCGCGAGGGCGCCATTATGTGCAATCTGTTTCTCGCGGACGAGATCAACCGGACATCCCCGAAAACACAGTCGGCGCTGCTTGAGGTCATGGAAGAGAGATGCGTGACGGTGGACGGTGTTTCCCATGCGCTGCCGGAGCCGTTTTTGGTTATGGCTACGGAAAACCCGAAGGGAAGTGCCGGTACACAGCTTTTGCCCGAATCCCAGCTTGACCGCTTTATGATCCGTATGAGCATGGGCTATCCCGACTTTGAAAGCGAGCTTCTCATCGCCCGGGGAAAGAGCAGCAGGAGCAGTGTCGGGCAGATTGAGCCGGTGATCGATGCAAAGGGGATGGTTGGTCTGCAGTGCGAGGCGGATGCGGTATATGTGCATGAGAGCATTTACGAGTACATCACGAGGCTGGTGACGGCGACCCGGGAACATACGTCCATCGAGCTGGGCGTGAGCCCCAGGGGCACCATCGCCTGCGTGCGGATGGCAAAGGCGTGGGCCTTTGTGAAGGGCAGGGATTATGTGCTGCCGGAGGACGCGGCGGACGTTTTTCCGGAGGTGGCCGCGCACCGCATCGTTTTGAATACGAAGGCGCGGGTTGCAAAGCTGAGTGCAAAGCAGGTGCTCGGTGAGATTTTGTCCACTGTGTCCCGGCCCGCATCGTTTGAAAAGAAGCTGCCCCTGGCAGGAGCGGGCGCATGAGCCATATGATCGGGGCGGCGCTTCTGGCGGCCTTCCTTTTGTATATAGCGGCGCTCTATCAGAGCGCCCAGCTTGCGCTTCTCGGGCTTTGTATCGCAGGACTTACCGCAGCCGGCCTGCTGCTGCTGGTTTATCGGCTGTGGGCGGTGGAAGCGGTGCTTTTGGATGCGCTTGCGCTCTCGGATGCGGACAAGCCCCTTTCGGTGCCTTTTTTTGTGCGGGCAAGGCATCCCATGCTCGGGAGGGCACGGCTGCTCGTACAGATGGAGGTGCGTCAGCTTCCGCGGGGGCGTGCACAACGAACATGGGTGGAGCTTACGGTTCCGCGCCGGGGTGAGGAGCGGCAGCAGCGGCTATTGCAGCTGCACTATGCCGGAGGCTATGCGTATCGTCTGCGCCGGGTACGCATTTATGACTGGACAGGCTTGTTTTTTCTTGAGAAGGGCGGCAGGGGGCACGGGGTGACGCATCTGCTTCCCGCAGTACATGAGCTTTCGCTGACAATCTCCGCACCGGTGCGGGGATTTTTCGGTGAGGCGGAGGTGTATGACGATCTGCGCGGCGGCCACGATGCGTCCGAGACGTTTCAGATCCGGGAATATATGGCGGGCGACAAGCTGCAGAACATCCACTGGAAGCTGACGGCAAAGACGCAGGAGCTGATGGTGCGGGAGCACAGCCTGCCGAAGGGCTGTCCGATCATCCTGCTGCTCGGCGGGCAGGACGGGCGGCAGCAGGGCGCGCAGCAGGACCGCTTTTTGCAGCTTGCGGCGAGTCTGTCCTTTGCGCTTGTGGATGCAGAGTGCCCGCACATTGTGAGCTGGTATGACGGGGGACAGAAGCTTGTGCGCACCCGGGTAGACAGCGAGGAGGATTTTTATGAATGGCAGCTTTTCTATATGGAAGGGGCCTTCGGAAAACGGGATGCGGGCGGAAGCCTTGAGGAGCGCTACCGTCAGGATTACCGGGGTGAGCCGTTTTTACACTGTCTGCGGCTGGACGGGGATTTAAAGCTGTATCTGGATGGGAAGCTTGTTTATGCATTTGCAAAAAAAGGTGCTGTTGTGAAGGAAATGGAAGCATTGGAGCTGTACTTATGAAACACGGAATCTGCTGGGAGAATCAAAAAGGAAAACGCGCACCGCTCCACAGGCGGCAGTCCGGAGGGTGGTACGGCTGCCTGCTGCTCTTTGCGGGCGCTGTGCTCAGCATGTATGCGGCATATAAGCAGCTCATGGATGCATACCCCCTGCTGCAAAATTTGGAGCTTCCGGGAATCTATTTCGTGTATGTGCTCCTTGCGGCTGCCGTGCTTTCCGTCCTGTGCGTGAGCAAAAGGCCGGCTGCCCGGTGGGCGCGCCTGTTTTCCCTGCTGCCGGCGGGCTGGTGCTTTTACCGCTATTATGCCGCGCACCGGCTGCCGCTGGAGGACGGGAGCCTTTATGTGGCGCGCGGCTACATGCGTGAGTTCTGCCGTTTTTTTAAGATCAGTATTCTGTTTCCGAACGGTCTGAGGGAGGAGGCGCCGCGGGCGATTTTGTTCTGGAGCCTGCTTTTGTTGTGCGTTTTTTTTATCCTGGCTTCGGTATTTCAGATGTACCTGCTGCTGCTTTTGCCTCCGGTGGGGGTGCTGGCGGCGCATATTGCGGTGGGAAGATCGCCGGAGTGGGACAGTATGCTCCTGCTGCTGACGGCGGGGATTGTGCTGGCGGCACATTGGGCGGCGATGCCGGATCGGTGGTATGTGCGCACGGCACAGCTGGCCGGGGTATTATGCGTTTGCATCATCACGGGTCTTGTCTGCGGATCGGTTTCACTGCGTGTGGTTGACCTGCACGAGGGCGTTCAGCGGAGGCAGTATGCGCTGGAGGATGCGGCGCTTGCCCTCCCGGTGTGGGGTTTTTTCGAGCAGCACGGTACGGTGGATAACCATAAGCCGGGTGGTACGGGGCGCGAGGTGCTGCGCGTCTGGCTCTCGGGCGAGCCGACGGAAAATATTTATCTGAAGAGCTTTGCGGCGTCCCGCTATGAAAACGGGCAGTGGACGCAGGATACGGCGCCTTTTGCGGACGCGGCACTGCGTGAAGGGCTTTCAGCTTCTGAGGCGGGCGGGATGCTTTTGTCTGAATGGTACGGGACAGGGAAGGATATTTTAAGCAACCGGGAGGAGATTGATTTTTTAAACAGCGGCGGGTGGAGTATGGCACAGCCCCGGCAGCACGGCTATCGGGTGACGTGCAGGGATTTTGGGACGCGCGCGCCGCTTCCGTATGTGAGCGCGCTGCCGGACAGCCTTTCCATGGAGGGTGACGTGGCGCCGAGGCGTCCCTGGAATATGCGAAGCTACGGCGGAAGCCTCATGATGGGCGGCGGGAAGAATGATTCCGTCGCGGAATATCTGGAAATGTATTACCTGGCAAAAAATTTCATGTGGTATACGATCAGCGCTTCTTCCGCTTTTCAGGGAGTGCCGGCGGGTCAGGAGCGGGACTGGTACAGTGCGGTGGTAAGGGAGCAATGCTGTCAGCGATCGGATCATCCGGTCATTGCGGATTTTCTGTACGAGCATGCGCAAGGTCAGAATGATTTTGAGGATGTGCGTTCCTATATGGATTCCCTGTGGGATAGCGGCTGGACGGCGGCTATGAATTACATGCGGCTCGTGGAGGCGTGGAATGTACAGCAGTGGATGCAGCATTTCGGGGCTTACAGCCAGAGCCTTGACCCGCTGCCGGAGGGCACGGACGCTATCGACTATTTTTTGGGCACCTCCGAGCGGGGCTACTGTGTCCACTATGCGTCGGCGGCGACGCTCATGCTGCAGACCATCGGCATTCCGGCGCGCTATGCCAGCGGCTATGTTGCTTTTCCCTCCGATTTTGAGAAGGACGGGGACGGCTATACGGCGCGTGTCACGGATGTGCGTGCGCACGCATGGGTGGAGATTTATCTGGAGGATTTTGGCTGGCTGCCCGTGGAGGTGACGCCGGGCTTTGCGGCGGGGGATACGGCGGAGCCGGAAAAGAAGCCGGAGGATGAAAGCGGGGAAACAGAAGAGCCGCGGGACGAAGCGGATGCGCAGGCGGAGCCGGAAAAGAAGCCGGAAGAAACGCAGGATACTCCGCAGGAGACATCCGGGGAGTCTCCTGCGCCACAGCCGCAGGGGACTGCAGAGGGAATGAAAAAAGAGCTTCGTCTGTTTCTTGGTTATCTTGCAGGTGCCGGGGCAGTGCTGCTTGTCCTCTATACCGTTATCCGTATGTTGAGGGAGCGGGAGAGACGCTGTGAGGAGCGGATTTTGGGACTGCTGCGGTCAGGCCGTCACACAGAGGCCGTAAACCGGATGAACCGGCGTATCCACAGGCTTTTGCGGCGGCGCAGGCCGGGCAGCGTCATCCGGGACGACGAGGGCTACCGGGATGCGCTCGAAAAGCTGGAAGCCGCCGGGGATGCGGATGCGTATATCCGGCTGGTGAAGCAGGCATATTTTTCAAACGCACAGCTGAGTGCGGAGGATGCCTTTGCATGCTATGAGCTGTACGGCATTTACCGGGATGCGCTCCGGCGGAGGAAGGCCCGTAAATAGAGGTAAGAGGTATTTCACATGACGACCAATACAAACGCGGATATAGAGCAGAGCATCCGCAAAAAATTTAAAAAGGATCTGTTTTCCAAATTCGCGAAGGCGATTAACGTATATGAGCTTTTACAGGAGGGCGACCGCGTGGCGGTCTGCATTTCGGGCGGCAAGGATTCGATGCTGCTCGCGAAGCTTTTCCAGGAGCTCAGGCGGCACCGGAAGTTTGGGTTTGGGCTGGAGTTTCTTGTGATGGACCCGGGCTATCACAGGAAAAACCGGGAGATGATCGAGCAAAATGCGGCGCTTATGGACATTCCGGTCACGATCTTTTCGTCGGATATTTTTGATTCGGTGTACAAAATCGAGAAAAATCCGTGCTATCTGTGCGCGCGGATGCGCAGGGGCTATCTCTATGCAAAGGCGCGGGAGCTGGGCTGCAACAAGATCGCTCTGGGGCACCATTACGATGACGTGATAGAAACAATTTTAATGGGTATGCTATATGGTGCGCAGGTGCAGACGATGATGCCGAAGCTGCACAGCACAAATTTTGAAGGCATGGAGCTGATCCGTCCGATGTATCTGATCCGCGAGGCGGATATCAGGCACTGGCGGGATTATAACGGGCTTCACTTTTTGCAGTGCGCGTGCCGCTTTACGGAAACCAGCGGGGATTATCTGGCGGAGGAGCAGAGTGATTCCGCCCGCATAGAGGTGAAAAAGCTGATTGCGCGGCTGAAGGAGACGAATCCGTTTGTGGAGGCCAACATATTTAAAAGTGTGGAGAATGTGAACCTGAATACGGTGATTGCCTATAAACAGGACGGTGTGACGCATCATTTTCTGGACACTTATGATGGGCCGCGGACAGATTTGAAAGACGGCGAATAGCTGTTTTAGAGATATTTTTATTCTATATGATAAACGATACGTGAGGCGCCGGATGCAGCCTGCATCCGGTGGAGAGAAAAAGGAAGATATTTTTATGGTACAGATCAAGTTTGAGGAGCTGACGGTGGAGAGGCGCGCATGGGTGACAGAAAAGCTGCGGGAGGATAAGCGCAGGCTTTGCGAGTATACCTTTGCGGGAAATTATACATGGAGCCGCTTTTTTGCGCTGCGGCTTGCGGTGTCCGCGGACGAAACGTGCGGTATTTTCCGTTATGAGCGGAAGAACAATGATGTTTACAGCTTCCCCTTTGGGGGCAGTGATGAGGATAAGCGCGGGCTGCTTGCGCTGGTGATGGCGGCATGTGAGGAAAGCGGGAAGGTGCTGCAGCTTTCCCCCATTGCGCGCGCTGACTATGAGCGTCTGCGGAGGTGGTATCCGGGGGAGTTTCTGGCGGGGGCAAATCGGGATTTGAGCGATTACATTTACGAGCGGGAGAAGCTCGTGAAGCTCGCGGGGAAAAAATTTCACGGCAAACGCAACCACATCGCACGCTTTAAGGATGCGGGGGACTGGGGCTATGAGCCGATCACGGACAGCAACCGCGGGGATGCGCAGGCGATGATGGAGCAGTGGAAGGAAAACCGGAGCGAGGAGTGGAACGTTGAGCTGGAGCAGGAGTTCTGTGCAATGATGACGGGGCTTCTGGAGTCGGAGGCGTTAGGGCTGCGCGGCGGACTTTTGCGAAAGGCGGGGCGGGTCGTTGCCCTTGCTCTCGGGGAGCCTTTAAGTGACGACACCTTTGTAGTTCATTTCGAGAAGGCGTTTGCGGATGTGCAGGGCGCTTACCCGATGATCAACCAGCAGTTCGCCGAGCATGCCGCGGAAGGGTTCACCTACATTGACCGGGAGGAGGACACGGGCGACCCGGGGCTTCGCAAGGCGAAGCTTTCGTATCACCCGTATAAGCTTGAGGAAAAATATACGGCGATCCGAAGCGAGGTCGTCTTTGCCGATCCGACGGATGATCAGACCGTGAGACAGGTGTGTGAGCTGTGGCAGCGCTGCTTTGATGACGGGGATTTTTCGGATTTTTATATGAAGCGGCGGGCGGAGGATAAAAATATGCTGCTGATTTACCGCGACGGCCGCCCGGTTTCCATGGCGAGCTTTCTGCCCGCGGTTTACGAGACGAACAAGGGCGCGGTTCCGGTGCGCTATACCTACGCGGTGGCGACGCTGCCGGAGTACCGCAGGCAGGGTCTGGCGGAGAAAATACTGATGTGTGCCGCCGGGCTTTGGGACGAGCCGCTGGTGCTCTCGCCGGCGGATGAGAGCTTATACCGCTATTATGAGCGGATGGGTTTTGTGCGCTGCTTCCGGGGCGAGAATGTGGGCGAGCGCCTTGTGCCCCGGAAAAACTGCCGCTGGAATTTCTGTGTGGAAAAGGCGGATGCACAGGCGTATGCCGCGCTGCGCAGCGAATATTTTTCCGCACACAGAAATGCGTTTCTGGAGTGGGATGCGGATGCCATCGCGTTTGCCTTTGAGCTTAATGAGCGGGAGGGCGGGAAAAACCGGTTTCTTGTCTCGGAGTCCTCTCCGCAGAAACGGGAGCTTTTGATGTACAATATACAGGGACAGGAGCTGGTCATTTTAGAGACGACCCTGAGCGAAGAGATTCTCTGCGGGCTGCTGCCGGAGCTGTTCGCGGAGACCGGGACGAAGCGGGTGCGCTACGAGATCCCCAGCGGGATGCTCCGCCTGCCCGAGCGGCTCAAGGGGTTTGAGCTGCCCGCCGGAGGATATTTGAATTTGACACTTGCATAATCAGATATAATTAGATTTACGGTTGCACTTGCTTTCATGAATGGAGAGAACGAAAGGGAGCAGAGGAGAAAATGAGGTAGGCACAGTGCACAAAACCGGCGCGTTTGGTTCCTGATAGGGATTCGAAAGCGCCGGCTTTTTTATGGTGTGCCCGGTGGCTGAGGCGGCAGCTTTTAGCCGCCGGTTTCTCAGGCACCAAGCGCTTACTCGCCGTATACCTCGACCTTCTGCACCTTGATCATATTTGTCGTGCCGGAATGGCCAAGGGGTACGCCGGAGGTGATGACAACAATGTCATCCTTTGCGATGTAGTCCTTTTTCCGGGCACATTCGACGGCATGGTTAAACAGATCCAGAACGTGGTGGCGCTCCTCCATCAGGATCGGCGTTACGCCCCATGAGAGATTTAACTGTCTTGCAACCCGCGGGCTCATCGTGCAGGCGATGATATCCGACTGCGGACGGTAGCGGGAGATCATGCGCGCCGCCTGGCCGGATTTTGTGACGGTGAGGATGGCCCGGGCACCCAGATCGAGGGCGGTTGTGCATGTAGCGTGGCAGATCGCATCCGTGATATCGGGATTTTCGTCGCGCTCGCTGTTGAAAAACCGCCTGCGGTAATCGATATCCGCCTCGGTGCGTGTTGCGATGCGCGCCATGGCCTGGAGCGATTCGACGGGGTAGGCACCCGCGGCGGTTTCGCCGGAGAGCATGATGGCGCTGGTGCCGTCGTAGATGGCGTTCGCAACGTCCGTGACCTCCGCACGTGTCGGGCGGGGATTTTTCATCATGGAGTCCAGCATCTGTGTGGCGGTGATCACCTGCTTGCCTGCGGCGTACACCTTTTTGATGATCATTTTCTGGATGACGGGAACCTCCTCCATGGGGATTTCCACGCCCATATCGCCCCGGGCGATCATGATGCCGTCGGACACCTCGATGATCTCGTCGATATGCTGTACGCCCTCGTCGTTCTCGATTTTGGCGATGATCGAGATACCGTTGCCGCCGTTTTGCTCCAGGAGGTGGCGGATTTCAAGCACGTCGTCCCTGGTGCGCACAAAGGATGCGGCGATAATGTCCACGTTCTGCTCGATGCCGAATAAAATATCCTCGCGGTCCTTCTCACTCATGTACGGGAGGGAGAGGTGGACGCCGGGGACGTTGATGCCCTTGTGGTTGCTGATGACGCCGTCGTTTTGTACCTCGCAGATAATGTCCGTGCCGGAGATGGAAGTCACTTCCATTGAGATGAGTCCGTCGTCGAGCAGGATGGCGGTGCCGGGGGCTACGTCCTCATGCAGCTGGGGACAGGTAATGCCCACAAAGGAGGCGTCCCCCGGCTCGTCCCCTGTCGTCAGGGTAAACACCTGTCCGCGCTTGAGCTGTGCACTGCCGTCCTTAAAATTTTTCAGACGGATTTCCGGGCCTTTTGTGTCCAGAAGGATGGCTACGGGCAGATCCTTTTCCCCGCGCAGCGCTTTGATGCGGTCCATGCGGACTTTCTGCTCCGCGTGGCTGCCGTGTGAAAAGTTGAAGCGCGCTACGTTCATGCCGTTTTCTACGAGTGCCTCGAGCACGCCTTCGCGCTCTGTAGCAGGCCCCATCGTACATATAATTTTTGTTTTTCTCATGTTTACCTCCGATTCGTTGATTCCCGCAGGAAGCGGGCTATTTGAGTTACTATTCGCTGCCTGGGAGCCGCTTATAGCAGCTTATTTGATTTTCCTGTTCGTCTCCCGGCTGTGGGAGCTGATATGAATATTTTTATTACATTTGAACAGCTTATTATATGAGCAGCTGTTTTGAACGAAACGCCAAACAGCTACTAATATTATAAGATATGTAAAAGGAAACGCAAGTATAAGGAGAAAAAAATATGAATCAACAGGAAAAAAAGCGGATCAACCAGCGGAAGATTGCGGTCGTGGGCTGCGGCTTCGTGGGCGCGACCTGTGCGTTTACGCTGATGCAAAGCGGCATGTTTTCGGAAATGGTGCTCATCGACCTGGATCAAAAGCGTGCCGAGGGGGAGGCGATGGATATCAGCCACGGTGTGCCCTTTGCGACGCCGGCGAAAATCTACGCGGGAAATTATAACGATATAGAGGATGCGGCAATTGTGGTGGTGACAGCCGGGGCAAACCAGAAGCCGGACGAGACAAGGCTTGATCTGGTTCACAAAAATGTGGCGATCTTTCGCTCCCTCATTCCGCAGATCAGGGATTCGGGCTTTGGCGGCATCCTGCTGATCGTCTCAAATCCGGTGGATATTTTAACGTACACGGCGCAGCGCATTTCCGGATTTACCGAAAACCGCGTGATCGGCTCCGGAACCGTGCTCGATACGGCGAGGCTAAAGCGGGCGGTGGCACAGCACCTGACGGTGGACAGCCGGAGCGTTCACGCGTTTATCGTCGGGGAGCACGGCGACAGCGAGATCGCCGCGTGGTCATGCGCCAATATCTCGGGCATACCGCTGAACGATTTCTGTGAGCTGCGGGGACATTACCGGCACAGCGAGAATACGGCGCGCATCGCACAGGAAGTAAAAAACAGCGCTTATGAGATTATCGAGAAAAAGCAGGCGACCTATTACGGGATCGCCATGTCCGTCAAGCGCATCTGTGAGGTTATTCTGCGCGACGAGAAGTCCATTCTGCCGATCTCGTCAATGATGTACGGGGAGTACGGCATTTCCGACGTGGCGCTCTCCATGCCCGCGATTCTCGGGAAAAACGGTGTTGAGATGAAGGTGCCGATCCCCCTGAACCAGGAGGAGCTGGCGAAGCTTCGGGAATCGGCGTCCATGCTGCGGGATGTTTTGGACGACGAGGGCGTGTAAGTGCCTGTGTACCTTCTGTCTGGCTTTTGAAACGGAAAGCAAACGTTTAAAGTGGGATGTATGCTGTAACTGGGAAGCCGAAGGCTGAATCGTTACCGGTATAGGAGCACCTGTCAGTGTCGGCAGGTGCTTTTTTGACGTGGATGTGGTATGCTTCTGGCAGTATATTTTTGCAGGATATTTTTTCGAAAATCAGGAAAAAGTGTAAGATTTCCCGTTTTCCGGACGGAATATAGGATGTAAGCTTACAAAAGTTTGTTTTGAGGGAACTGTTTATGAGAGCAGATGAGACGAATTTTATAGACCTGATAAAGGCGAAAAAGGAAGAAGGAATTTTGTATGTCATCGATACCTACGGCGGGCTTTTGGCATCGATCGTGAAAAAGCGGCTGTATGGGGCGCCGGACCGGGTGGAGGAATGCATGAATGACATTTTTCTCGGCATCTGGAAAAACATAGACTGCTATGACGGGCAAAAGGGCAGCTTTGCGAATTGGGCGGCGGGAATCGCGCGCTTGGAGGCCATCGATGCGCTGCGCCGGATGCAGCGGGAATTTCAGACGGTTCCCATTGAAGAGCTTGAGATTTCACAGGAGGACCCGGCATTTCTCGCGCTGACGAATCAGGAGCTCTCGAGGGAGACAGAGGAAATCCTCGGCTGTCTCAAGCCGCTGGATCAGGAGCTGCTCCGAAAAATTTTTGTGGAGGAGCAGGAAGTGGAGGCGGCGGGGAAAGCGCTGGGGATGACAAGGGAGCATGTGTATGTGCGGCTTTTTCGGGGAAAAAAGAAAATCCGCAGCAAATTTGGAGAAAGGAAGAGGGCATGAGTATGAACAGAGAAGCCTATCGGCTGGCAAACGAAATCAAAACACTGCTTCATGCGGAGGGGGATTTTCTGTCAGAATGCCCTGGTGAGGAAGAGATGAAGCATTATAAGAGCGAAATTTTAAAAGAGGTGAAAAAGGAGAAGAAGAAACGGACGCTGTACGCGCAGGAGCTATCCCGGGGCGATGATGAAGGCGCGCAGGCGTATGTACAGATCGGTGAGCCGTTTGAGGTGGAGCTTTCGCCTGAGCCGTGAGTGGCGGAGCTTCTGACCGCGGAGCAGCTTGACGGGAAGCTTATGTGAAGCTATCCTCTGAGCCGTGAGTGGCGAAACAGGGATGAGCATAGGGAAACAGGGGGGGTCAAAGATCCGAGAGAGGGTTTTTGGCCCTCCTTTTGCGGCTTGCTTCCGGGATACCCGGAGCGTAAAAGGTTTTGGAAGCTTTGAAGGCGCCGGGTAAGGATGTTGCACTGGCCGCCGTGAAGCTGTATAATCATTCCATACGGAATCTGCTCCAAATGTCAGAAGGGCTGCCTTTGGCGTGAAGCCGGAATTTGCAGCTTAGGAAGGAAGTGTTTACATGGATTTTACATTAAGAAAATGGAAGAGGGAGGATATCCCGCACATTGCGGCCTCGGCCAACAATCCCAGCATTGCGAAAAACCTCCGGAATGCGTTTCCGCATCCCTACCTGCTGGCGGATGCGGTTTATTTTGTGAACGAGTGCATCGAGTCTGAGGGTCAGGGGCAGATGACCCGGGCGATCGAGGTGGATGGGAAAGCTGTTGGCAGCATCGGCATTTTTCTCATGGAGGATGTGTATGAGAAGTCGGGAGAGCTGGGCTACTGGCTGGCGGAGGACTACTGGCGGCGGGGGATTATGTCGCGGGCGGTGAAAATGATCTGCCGGGAAGCGTTTGCCCGGTTCGATATGATCCGCATTTTCGCAGAGCCCTTTGCGGATAACGCAGGCTCGCGGGGTGTACTGGAAAAGGCGGGCTTCACCTGTGAGGGTACGATGCGCAACGGCATTTACAAGAACGGTGAGGTTCATTCCTACTGCATGTATTCCCTGCTGCGGGAGGAGCTTTAACAGCTGGACAAGGCGTTTATTTATGTTGATTTTAGTGAAATGGCTGCGGCGGATGCCCCGGGGAAATAAAACATCCGGGCGGCATCCGCGGTAATATCCGGAAATGTCAGCATGGGAAGCAGATTCTGGTTTGATATCCCTCGCCCGGCCTGCTGTCAATCGCAAGGCTTCCTTCGTGCACCTCGATGATCTGACGCACCAGAAGAAGCCCGAGACCGTGCCGAAGATCAAGACGCTCGTCGGTGCTCTCCATATAGTGGGGCTTTTGCTTCAGCTCCTCGAGCCGTTCGGCCGAAATGCCGACGCCGTTGTCACGAACGGTCAGGATCAGCTGTCCTTCCCCCGCATCCAGTGACAGCGCAATGGAGCAGCCGCCGGGATTGCTGTGGATGCTGTTTTGGACCAGGTTGTTGACGGCACGGGTAATCAGCTTTGCATCGCACGGGATACTGCGGCCTTCGGCCCCGGGCGCAATCGTCACCTCAATCGAATAGCATTCCTCCAGACCGCCGTTGATCAGGTCGACGGCATAGGAGCGCAGCAGCTTTGAGAGACGAATCGGCGTTTTCTCGAGAGGCTGCATCTCATACTCTAATCTTGAAACAAGATTCAAATCCTGTATCAGATCTTTTATTTTCACACTTTGTTTTGATATAACGGCGGCCTGTTCCCTGATTTTCCGGTGGGCAGCAGGATCCGCTGCAATCCGCTGTGCATATCCCATGATCATGGAAAGCGGCGTGCGGATATCGTGGGAGACACCGCTGATCCAGTTCGCCCGTGCGCGGTTCTGGCGGCTGATGATATCGGATACCTGATTGATGCTGCCCGCGATTTCCGACAGCTCGCCGTTTACGGAAAGGCGGATGCTTTTTCCTTCCGCCAGGGCTGCGATGGAGGAGATAACCGGTTCCGTATTTTTGCTGATTTCGGTCCTGGAGCGGAAATAGGCAAGAAACAGAACCAGCAGATCAAAGAGGAGGGTGCAGGCGAAAAAGAGGGGAAATTTGCGCAGCGCGGCGATGGGAAAGTAGTTGCCGGTAAGTTTCATGTAGCTGTTTTTCGGATAGCCGATGACCAGCAGGCCATCCGCTTTACTCCATACGAACACGGGATAATCCTTCAGATAGCCTCTGGAAAATATGGCAACCTCCTGAATCGAATAGGCTGTCGGAATTTCCTCCGGCAGAGCTGCTGTCCAGCTGCAAATACCCTCCGGATTCAAATACATGGCCCAGAGCCCGTGATCAGTGAGTATTTTTTTTGCTTCCGGTGTGATTTTTTCGGCAGAGGAGGCCGCTGCGATGCGCTCCGACATATGCTGCGGGGAGGTAGTGCCGTAGTCCCTGTGCATGGCACTGTAAAAGGTGAAGACGAAGGCGGCGGCATTCAGCGCGATGAGCGCGAGAATCAGCCCGATAAACGACAGCAGGTATTTTGAAATATATTTGGTGAATATTTTCAATCTGTTCACTTCCTTACAATTAGCTTATAGCCGAGTCCCTTCATGGTGATGAGTGAGACGGGCTTGGAGGGATCGGCTTCAATTTTTTCCCGTATGCGCCGGACGTGGGCGTTCAGGCTGTTTTCATATCCGAAGGGATTGTCTCCCCACAGCGCCTCGCACAGGGCATCGATACTCACAATTCTTCCTTCATTGCGGGCGAGCGTTTCCAGCAGGATGTGCTCTTTTGCGGTGAGCGTGAGACTTGCTCCGTTTTTATAAACCTCGGCGCGGCTAAAATCGACGGTGCAGTTTTCCAGCTCGAGCAGCGGGTCATCCGTTTTGTAGCATCGGCGCAGAACCGCGTAGACGCGCAGCAGCAGCTCCTGCGGCAAAAAAGGCTTTCCTACATAATCGTCAGCGCCGAGCCCGAGGCCCGCAAGCCTGTCGGAGGCTTCGTCCCGGGCTGTCAGAAATATAATCGGAATGTCTGTAAATGTCCGAAGCTCCTTCATCAGTGAAAATCCGTCCCCATCCGGCAGCATCACATCAAGAATGGCAAGGTCGGGCTTTTGCTGTTTGGCAGCAGAAAGGCCGCCTAGGAAGGAGCCTGCCTCCGTCAGATTCGAAAATCCCTCATCCGATAAAATTTCGATTAGAAGTCTGCGCAGCTGCGGCTCATCATCCACCAGCAGAATTTTTTTCGTGTGCAAAAATGATTGGTTCATCCCGTTAAATCCCTTCTTTGAATCGGTAAGAACAGTATAACACAGCAGAGCGCTTTTTGAAGTGCCATGGCAAAAAAGTAAGGTAAAAGTAAGGAGCCGGGAAGGTTTTTGTCAGGTTGGCGGTGTATGATTTCAGAAAAAGACAGCTGCAAAGAAAGCGGCTGCGAGACAGAAAGGAGTATTTTTATGGACCATATCATTACAACGGAGCAGCTGACAAAGAGGTATAAGCATTTTACATCGGTGGACCGGGTTTCCATGCACATTCGAAGGGGCAGCATCTACGGCTTCCTCGGGCCGAACGGGGCGGGAAAATCTACGACGATGAAGATGCTGCTTGGGCTGACCGCGCCTACGTCGGGGAGCTTTTCGGTTGACGGGGCACATTTTCCGGAGAACCGGCTGGAAATTTTGAGAAAGACCGGCTCCTTTATCGAATCCCCGTCCTTCTACGGAAACCTTACCGGCCTGGAAAACCTTGACCTGATCCGCCGGATTTTAGGGCTGCCGGAGGGGGCGGCAGAGGAGGCGCTTGCGCTGGTGGGCCTTGGGGAGTTTGGAGGCCGGCTGGCAAAAAAGTATTCGCTTGGGATGAAGCAGCGGCTGGGGCTTGCAGGCGCTCTGCTTGGGCGCCCGCCCATCCTCATCCTGGATGAGCCGACCAATGGCCTTGACCCGGCAGGTATCCATGAAATCCGAAATCTGGTGAAATCCCTGCCAGGGCGGTACCATTGTACCATTTTGATTTCCTCCCACATGCTCTCGGAGATCGAGCTGATTGCGGATGATATCGGGATTCTCAATCACGGACGGATGCTGTACGAGGGGAGCCTGGATCAGCTTCGGCGCATTGCGGTGCGGGCGGGCTTTGCTTCGGAGGGCAAGCCGGAGGCTGCGAATCTGGAAAAGCTGTTTCTCGCCATGATCGAGAAGGACAATGCAAACAGAAAGCAGAGGGCACAGCTATGAGCATACGGGAGATATTTATAATCGAGCTTCGGAAGGAAAAACGCACGGGAGTAATCCCGGCGCTGCTGGCTGTTGGTGTGCTGGGAGCGGCCTATGCGTTTGTCAATTTTATGGTGCGCGGCGATGCCTTGCTCCGGCTTCCGCTGGCGCCGATGGATATTCTTTTGACGCAGCTGTGCGGGATGCTGATCGTCCTGAATGTGTTCGGCATCGTCGTTGCCGCCTGCATGGTTTACGGCATGGAATTCAAGGGCCATGCCATGAAAAAAATGTATCTGCTGCCGATCCGTGCTTCCGGAATTTATTTCTGCAAATTTCTGCTGCTGACGGGCATGTTTTTCGTGGCGGTTCTGCTGCAGAATGTGGCGCTGCTGAACATCGGCGCGAGCCGGCTGCCGGAGGGTGCCTTTGTGTTCCGGGAGCTGCTCGTGTTTGGGGGCTATTCCTTTCTCACCGCACTGCCGGTGCTGTCCTTTATGGTGCTCGCCGCCTCGCGCTTTGAAAATATGTGGGTGCCCCTTGGCATCGGGGTCGGAGGCTTTTTGAGCGGTATGGCGCTCGCAAATGCGGATACACCTTTGCTTCTGCTTCACCCGTTTGTCGTCATGCTAAGGCCTGCCGTCGCAATGAGCGCACAGCCGCAGGGAAGCGTGGCCGCCGCGGCTTTTGCAGAAGCCGCCCTGTTTCTCGCCGCGGGCCTGTGGGCCGCAGGGCATGCTTCCTATGAATAATTCTTACGATAAATACAATGTTTGGAGGGATTACTATGAATTTTTTTGCATTATTGCACATGGAGCTGCGAAAGGTGAAGCGCTCAAAAATCGTGCCGCTGATTTTTATTGCGCCGCTGTTTGTGGTCGCGTCGGGCGTCGCCAATTTAAGCAGCTATTTCACGCCGGAGTACACCGATGCATGGGCCGCGATGTTTATCCAGAGCGCCCTTGTTTATGCCTATTATTTGCTGCCGTTTTCCCTGATTGTTGTCTGTGTGATGATCGCGGGACGCGAAACCGGAAACAACGGAATTTTGAAAATGCTGGCACTGCCGGTGAGCCGCCGCGCTTTGTCACTGGCAAAGTTTCTTGTTCTGCTGCTCTTTTTGCTTCTGGAAATGGCCGTGTTTTTTGCCATGTTTGTAATCGCCGGGGGCATTGCCGTGCATGTCACGGGAATTGCGGAGGCGCTGCCGCTGCTTGATTTGGTGAAATGGTGCCTGGGGCTTTTTTTAACGATGCTGCCCGGTACGGCCCTTATGTGGGCGATTACGGTGCTGTTTGAAAAAGCCCCTGTATCGGCAGGACTGAACCTGCTGCTGGTGATTCCCGGCATCCTCGCTGCAAATACGCCGTTTTGGATGTTCTATCCTTACTGCTACAGCGGCTATCTGGTTTCCAGCGCCCTGCATGATTTTACGGCGAAAGGGACGCACAGGGCATTTTCGGCATTCCCGTTTTTGCCCTGTGCGGCGGTGATTTTCGGGCTCGCGTTATGGCTGGCTGTGCGAAGCTTCGGGAAGAAGGAAATGAGGTAAAAAAAGCTATTGACAAATTCTTCCACTAGCACTATACTATGCGATAGTTTGATAGTCAAAAGGTTTGATTGTCAAACTAATTGACAGTCAAACCAGGGGGAAGGCGGTATGCGGGGCATTCCCTGCGCGCCTTCCCGCAGCATGTCCGGGTGCTAGACGGGCGTAACATGAAAGAAAGCGAGGAAAAATAGGATGTTGGAAAAATTACAGGCAATCATTGCGGAGCAGTTGGGAATCGAGGCAGGCGACGTATCTGCGGATTCAAATTTCAAGGATGATTTAAATGCGGATTCCCTGGATCTGTTTGAGATGATCATGGCGATGGAGGAGGAGTTTGAGGTGGAGATCCCTTCCGATGATCTCGAGCAGCTTCAGACGGTTCAGGATGTAATGGATTATTTAAAGAACAAAGGTGTGGAAGATTAAGATGACAGGGCTGATCAATGAATTGCTGGGTATCCGTTATCCCATCCTGCAGGGCGGTATGGCATGGGTGGCGACCTGGGAGCTGGCGAGCGCCGTATCAAATGCCGGCGGACTTGGCATCATCGGTGTGGGCGGCGCAGACGTGGACTGGGTTTCGGAGCAGATCCGGCAGATGAAAGCACATACAAACAATCCTTTCGGTGTAAATCTGATGCTCATGAATCCGCAGGCGGACGAGATCGCACAGCTTCTGGCGGATGAGAACATTCCCGTGATTACCACCGGTGCGGGAAGCCCGGGAAAGTACATGGCGCGCTGGAAGGAAGCGGGCGCACGGGTCATTCCGGTTGTGGCGAGCGTTGCGCTGGCGCGGATGATGGAGAAGGCCGGCGCGGATGCGGTCGTTGCAGAAGGGACCGAGTCCGGCGGACACATCGGTGCGGCGACCACGATGACACTGGTGCCGCAGGTTGTAGACGCGGTAAGCATTCCGGTGATCGCCGCGGGCGGTATCGCGGATGCGCGGGGATTTGCGGCGGCGCTCATGCTTGGCGCATCCGGCGTGCAGATAGGCACCCGTTTTGTGGTGGCAGAGGAATGCATCGTACATGAGAATTATAAAGAAAAGATCGTCCGCGCGAAGGACATTGACTCCGAGGTGACGGGGCTTGCGAACGGGCATCCGATCCGCGTGCTGCGCAATAAGATGACCCGGGAGTATCTGCGCATGGAAAAGGAAGGCGCGGGTCTTGAGGAACTCGAGCAGCTGACGCTGGGCGCGCTGCGCAAAGCCGTGGTTGAGGGCGACGTGGTGTACGGAAGCGTGATGGCGGGTCAGATCGCGGGGCTTGTGAAGCATACGGATACGTGCGCGGACATAATCGAGGAAATCATGACAGGAGCGAAGCGCCTGTTACCCGCCCTTTCGTGACCGGTAACAGGAAGTTGTTTTAGAACAGGAGCATCTTATGGGTAAAAGAGTATTTATGTTCCCCGGACAGGGGTCACAGTACATTGGAATGGGAAAGGATTTTTACGAGGCATTTCCGGCTGCGCGGGAGGTTTTCGAGCTGGCAGGCGAGGCGGCGAAGCTGGACGTGGCGAAGCTCTGCTTTGAGGAGGAAGACAAGATCGGCCAGACCGAGTACACGCAGATCGGGATGCTGACCGTCGAGGCAGCGATCCTTGCGGTTTTGCAGGAGGCAGGCATCACTGCGGATGCGGCGGCGGGCTTAAGCCTTGGTGAGTACGGCGCGATCATCGCGTCAGAGGCTATGGAGCAAAGGGATGTGTTTGCACTGATCCGCAAGCGCGGCAAGTTTATGCAGAACGCGGTACCCACCGGAGGAGCTATGGCGGCGGTGCTCGGACTTGACGCGCAGACCGTCGAGGAGGTGTGCGAGATGGGCTACGGACAGGTGTACGTGGCAAACTATAACTGTCCCGGCCAGATTGTTATCACCGGTGAGGCGCGCGCCGTTGACCGTGCGTCGGCGGGCTGCAAGGAAGCCGGGGCGAAGCGGGTGCTGCCCTTAAAGGTCAGCGGGCCGTTCCATTCGCCGCTTTTGCAGGATGCGGGGCAGAAGCTTACCGCAGAGCTTGAAAGGGTAAAAATTTCGGAGCCGAAGATCGGCTATCTTTCCAATGTTACCGCGGACTATGTGACGGAGCCGGAAAAAATCAGATCGCTCTTAGCGCTTCAGGTTTGCCATCCGGTGTGCTGGCAGCAGACCATGGAAAGGCTCATCGCGGACGGTGCCGACGAGTTTGTGGAGATCGGCCCGGGCAGGACGCTTTCCGGGTTCCTGCGCAAGATCAACCGCGGCATCAAATGCTCAAATATCGATAAACTGGAGGATTTCAAGGCATATGTTGGCGAATAAGATTGCGCTTGTGACAGGGGCTTCCCGGGGAATCGGCGCGGCGATCGCGAAAAAGCTGGCCGCGGAGGGCGCGTTTGTCATTGTGAACTATAACGGCTCGCAGGAGCGTGCAAATGAGGTGCTTTCCGGGATCCGCGGGGCGGGCGGCGACGGTGCGGTGATGGGCTGTGATGTCAGCGATTTTGAGGCGTGCGGGGCATTTCTCACGCAGATCGTAAAAACCTACGGGCACCTGGATATTCTCGTGAACAATGCGGGCATCACGCGTGACGGCCTGCTCATGCGGATGAGCGAGGCGGATTTTGACGCGGTGGTCGCAACAAATTTAAAGGGAGCATTCAACACGATCCGGCACGCTTCCAGGCAGTTTTTAAAGCAGAAGGGCGGACGTATCATCAATATTACCTCCGTTTCCGGGCTGCTCGGGAATGCGGGGCAGGCAAACTACGCGGCCAGCAAGGCGGGTGTGATCGGGCTGACAAAGAGCGTGGCCAGGGAGCTTGCCTCCCGTCAGATCACGGTGAACGCGGTGGCGCCGGGCTTTGTGGCGACGGAGATGATCGATGCGATGACCGATCAGGCCAGGGCGGCGATGACGGACATGATTCCCTTCGGGCGCATCGGCGAGCCGGAGGAGGTAGCGGATGTGGTTGCGTTTCTGGCTTCGGATGCGGCGCGCTTTGTCACGGGACAGATCATCGCGGTGGACGGCGGCATGAGTATCGGATGCTGACCGGCATCAGGTGCCCCGGCGTGCCGGGGCTGCGGAAGAACGTGATTCGGATAGCAGTTTGGACTTCGTGAAGCGAATTTTCATCTCCAGACTGCCGGTTACGTAGCCGGAGTGAGCAGTAACCAAAAAAGAAGTAAGAGAGGTTAAGAAAATATGAGACGAGTTGTAGTGACCGGTATGGGAGCCATTACGCCGATCGGATTGGATGTAGGGAGCTTCTGGGAGTCGGTGAAGCAAAAGGAGATCGGTTTTGCTCCGATCACGCGCTTTGATGCGGAGGGTTACAAGTGTCGTGTTGCCGCGGAGGTGAAGGGCTTTGTCGGAAAAGACTATATGGATTTCAAGGCGGCAAAGCGCATGGAATTGTTTTCACAGTATGCGGTGGCTGCGTCGAAGGAAGCGCTCGCGGACAGCGGGATCGATCTGCAGCAGGAGGATGCCTACCTGATCGGAACTGCCATCGGAAGCGGGATCGGCAGCCTGCAGGCCATGGAGCGGGAGCACGCAAAGCTCCTTGAAAAGGGCCCCGGAAAGATCAATCCGCTGTTCGTGCCGCTTATGATTTCCAACATGGCTTCGGGCAATGTGGCGATTCAGTTCGGCTTAAAGGGCAAGAGCATCAACGTGGTTACGGCCTGCGCTACCGGAACGAACAGTATCGGTGAGGCGATGCGCACGATCCAGTACGGCGATGCGGACGTGATGCTGGCGGGCGGTACCGAGAGCAGCGTAGCGCCCATCGGAATTGCCGGCTTTACGGCGCTTACGGCACTTTCCGACGTGGATGATCCAAAAAGGTGCTCGCTTCCGTTTGATAAGAACCGCAGCGGCTTTGTCATGGGCGAGGGTGCGGGCGTGCTTGTTTTGGAGGAGCTTTCCCACGCACAGGCGCGGGGCGCTCACATTTACGCGGAGCTTGTGGGCTACGGCTGTACGTCCGACGCCTATCACATCACTTCCCCCGCGGAGGACGGTGCGGGTGCGGCGCGTGCCATGGAAAATGCAATGCGCGATGCGGGTGTCTGCCCGGAGGACGTGACCTACATCAATGCCCATGGCACGGCAACGCATCATAACGACCTGTTTGAGACGCGGGCGATCAAGAAGGTGTTTGGTGACCATGCGTACGACATGAAAATCAATTCCACGAAGTCGATGATCGGGCATCTTTTGGGTGCGGCGGGCGCGGTGGAGGCGATCGCCTGTGTGAAGCAGCTTTCAGAGGGCTATATCCATGCGACGGTGGGCTATGAGACCCCCGACGAGGAGCTGGACCTGAATTACTGTAAGGATTCCTGCACGGAAGCTGTTCCGTATGCGCTGAGCAATTCGCTGGGCTTTGGCGGGCACAATGCAAGCCTGCTCTTTAAGCGGTGGGAGGCGTAGGAAATGGCACTTTTGACAACGAAGGAAATTATGGAGATCATCCCCCACAGACAGCCGATGCTTCTGATCGATACGGTGGAGGAGCTGGAGCCTGGGGTGCGCGCGGTCGCAAAAAAGTGCGTGAGCGCGGGTGAGCCTTATTTTGCGGGGCATTTTCCGGCGGAGCCGGTGATGCCGGGTGTGCTCATCGTGGAGGCGCTGGCCCAGACCGGGGCGGTTGCGATTTTATCACAGGAAGAGAACAAAGGAAAAACCGCATATTTTGCGGGGATAAACGGTGCAAAGTTTAAGAAGAAGGTGCTTCCGGGGGACGTTTTGACGCTGGAGACAACGATCATCAAGGTGAAGGGCCCCATCGGCGTGGGAAGCGCAAAGGCGTATGTGGACGGCAAGCCGGTCTGTCAGGCGGAGCTTACCTTTGCCATCGGGTAGAGGCCGTTTCAATCGAATTATTATGGGCAGCCTGGAATATGGTACCTTCGAACTGAGCCGGTCCTTCGGTTTGCAGCGGCGTGGTTCAGGTGCGGAGGTTGAACAGCTTAGAAAGTGTGGGTAGAATGTCAGCATTATTGAAAAAGAAGCAGAAGAATAAAATTGTTTCGGTCGATATGCCAAAGGATGAGACGATCGTTTGTAAAAACTGCGGCAAGGAGATCAACAAGGCGCGGGTCATCGAGAAAAAATATGTCTGTGAGAAATGCGGCTATTATTTTCGCGTGCGTACCAACAACCGGATCCGCATGGTTGTCGACGATGACACGTTTACGCCGTGGTGTACGGAGCTTGACGGGGATGTGCCGGTGAATCCGCTGGATTTTCCGGAGTACGAGGAAAAGGTGCTTGCAACGAGGGAAAAGACCGGTCTCGCCGAGGGCGTTACGGTGGGAAAGGGAAAAATCTACGGCATGGATGCGGTGGTAGGTGTGTGTGACTCCCGCTTCCTCATGGGAAGCATGGGCCATGTGGTGGGGGAAAAGATCGCCTCTGCGGTGGAGCGGGCGACTGCGGAGCGGCTTCCGGTTATTTTATTCTGCTGTTCCGGCGGTGCCAGGATGCAGGAGGGCATCATTTCCCTGATGCAGATGGCGAAAACCTCCGCAGCGTTGAAGCGTCACAGCGAGGCGGGACTGCTCTACATTTCCGTGCTGACGGACCCGACAACCGGCGGTATGACCGCCAGCTTTGCGATGCTCGGCGATCTGATCCTGGCGGAGCCGGGGGCACTTATCGGTTTTGCGGGTCCCAGGGTTATCGAGCAGACCATCGGGGAGCGTCTGCCTGACGGCTTCCAGCGCGCGGAATTTCAGCTTGCGCACGGCTTTGTGGACCGTATTGTGGAGCGGAAGGATCTGAAGCTGACCCTCTACCAGCTTCTGATCATGCACAGCTATGAAGGCTTTGCAAATTTTGACCCTATGCGCGAGAATGACAATTATGAGCCCACCGAGCTGATGCGGGAGCGTGCCAGCAAGGAAAAGGCAAAGAGCGCGTGGGAAAAGGTGCGCGAGGCCAGACAGATGGGCCGCCTGCAGACGAAGGATTATATCGAGGCGGTGTTTGACAATTTTATGGAGCTTCACGGCGACCGTTATTTTAAGGACGATCCGGCGATCATCGGCGGCGTGGCGTGGCTGGACGGACAGCCCGTAACGGTGGTCGGTATCCAGAAGGGAAGCTCCATTGCGGAGTGCGCGTCCCGCAACTACGGCATGCCCTCACCGGAAGGGTACCGCAAGGCTATCCGTCTCATGAAGCAGGCGGAGAAGTTCGGGCGTCCCGTCATCACGTTTGTCAATACGTCCGGCGCGTATCCCGGCATGGAAGCGGAGGAGAACGGGCAGGGCGAGGCGATTGCCCGGAACCTTTTTGAGATGAGCGCACTGCGCGTCCCGATTTTTACGTTTATGATCGGGGAGGGCGGAAGCGGCGGCGCGCTTGCGCTGGCGGTGAGCAACGAGGTATGGATGCTGGAGCACGCGGTTTACTCGATCCTTTCACCGGAGGGCTTTGCGTCGATTCTCTGGAAGGACGGCAAGCGTGCGAAGGAGGCTGCGGGTGTCATGCAGATCACTGCGCAGGATTTACTGCGCCTGGAGGTGATCGACGGCATTATACCGGAGTTTGGCGGCGCGGATGCCTCCGCACTGGATTCCATCGCGGGCGCGATGAAAAAGCAGCTCAAGCAATTCCTCAGGGGCTGCAGGAATCTGACCGGGGAAGTGCTCGCAGCGCGGCGCTATGAGCGGTTCCGGAAATTCTGACGTTTGCTTGTGTATGGCATTTGTACTATGCCATGGGACGGGTGCAGAAGGCATCTTTGTAAACGGAACGGGTCAGACGGGACCGACCGATTATATTTGGGGAGACTGGAATGATAAAGATATGCGGAACCGGAAGCGCGCTGCCTGCGCTGAGGGTTACAAATGATGATTTGAGTTATAAAATGGACACCTCGGATGAGTGGATCCGGAGCCGTACCGGTATCGGCGCGCGTCATCTGGCGGTGGAGGAGACGACGACCGGGATGTCCGTGGAGGCGGCGCGCAGGGCGCTTCTGCAGGCGGATATGGAGGCGGGCGAGCTGGATTTGATCATTGCCGCGACGCTCTCGCCGGATCATGTGCTGCCTACGCTGGCCTGTGAGGTGCAGGCGGCGCTGGGCGCAAAGAGAGCGGTGGCCTTTGATCTGCACGCGGCGTGCTCCGGCTTTCTCTTTTCGCTGAATACGGCAGCCGCTTATATGAACAGCGGTGTTTATAAAAACGCGCTCATTATCGGCGCGGAGACGCTCTCGAAAATGATGGACTGGACAGACCGGGGCACCTGCGTTCTGTTCGGGGACGGTGCGGGGGCTGCGGTGCTGCGTGCACTGCCGGATGCGGAGGGCGCAGGGTTACAGTCCTTCGTGCAGTATTCCGACGGCGCGCGGGGGGATGTGCTCGCCTGCGGCGGCCGGCCTTTAAACCATCCGTTTCTTATGGCGGCAAAAGACCCTGATTCAGACTGCGGCCCGGACTGTGCGGAGCATATTTCCATGTCCGGGCTGCCGGTTACCGGTCGCGGAGTGAACCGCAGCGAGACGGGAGGCTATGTGACGATGGACGGTCAGGCGGTGTACAAATTTGCGGTCGGCACCGTTCCGAAGGTGGTCGCGGAGGCTGTCGAAAAGGCGGGACTTGCGGTTTCGGAGATCGACTGCTTTGTGCTGCATCAGGCGAACAGCCGTATCATTGAATCTGTGGCAAAGCGCTTAAAGCAGCCACTGGAAAAATTTCCCATGAATCTGCAGGAATGCGGGAATATTTCCGCGGCAAGCGTGCCGATCCTTCTGGACAGGCTGAACAGGGAGGGAAGGCTCCACCGGGGTGAGCGGGTTGTACTGGCAGGCTTTGGTGCGGGACTTACCTGGGCGGCTGCGGTGATTCAATGGTAAAGGAGCGGGATGCATGAATGCAGACGAGACGTTAAATGAGGTGCTGGTGCATCTGTTTCATGATCTGATGGACATTGAGGAAAAATATCTCATTAACGAGGAGTTTCGCGATATGACCATCAAAGATATGCATGTGATAGAAGCAATCGGGCTTGACGAGGCAAAGCGCAGCTCACAGGTTGCAAAGCTTATGTCCGTGACGACCGGAACCCTCACCCGCGCGGTGGACGGACTGGTGGAGCACGGCTACGTCATGAGAAAACGGAGCGATATAGATAAACGGGTCGTCTATCTGACGCTTACCGGACGGGGGAAGGCGGCCTATGAGCATCACCGGAAGTTTCATGAAAATATGATCGCCAGAGTGAAGGATACCCTGTCAAAGGAGGAGCTTGCGATCCTGATCCGTTCGCTGAACCGTCTGAATGATTATTTTAAAAATGTATACGGTCAATGCCTGGACCGGGACAGGGAGGTGTCGGGGGCAGCAGGCGTGCGCTCCGGCGTCTGAGAGCCGTTTGATTGCAGGCTGCCGGATGTGCGGGAAAATGTTTGGAGGAGTACGTATGGATTTGACAAAATTTGAATGGACGCGGGAGCCGCAAAGCTTCCGGATTTGCAGCGGTACAATCGAGGTTGTCACGCAGCCGCATACCGATCTGTGGCAGAGGACCTATTATCATTTTCAAAACGATAATGCGCCTGTTTTCCAGATGGAGACAAAGGAGCGCTATTTCAGCTTTGTCGTGAAAACTGAATTTGGGGAGAGTCATCACAGGTTTGACCAGTGCGGCATTGTCATGTATCTGGACAGCGAGAACTGGTTAAAGGCTTCTGTGGAATATGAAAACGAACAGTTCGGGCATCTCGGGAGCGTGGTGACCAACCACGGGTATTCCGACTGGGCGACAACGGCTGTCGATGCTTCGGTGAAATCCATGTGGTACCGGTTCAGCCGCAGGGAGGATGATTACTGCATCGAATGCTCTGCGGACGGCATTACATTCACCCAGATGCGTATCTGCCACATGCACGATGGAAAGGATGCCATCCGGTTTGGCATTTATGCCTGTTCGCCGGAGGCTTCCTCGTTTCGGGCCGTATTTTCGGAAATGCGTATGATGGAATGCCAGTGGAAGGCCCATGACGGGCAGCAGCCGGATGAAGCCGGTGTATGAAGTGCGGCGGTCGGGCTTTGTGAAGGTTTCATAAATTTTTGCAGAGCAAACGCTTTAAGCCGGAGCTGTAAATTTTATATGATCGACGAATGTCCCTTTCTATGTTATGATAGTGTGTGTATCATGATCGACAGCAGAAAGGGGCATTTTTTATGGGAGATATATCGGAAAACAGACCTCAAACGAATTTATGTGTGGGCCTGCTCGCCCATGTGGACGCGGGAAAGACTACGCTCTCGGAGGGGATGCTCTTTGAGGCGGGTGCGATCCGTTCCCTGGGGCGGGTCGATCACAGGGACGCTTTTTTGGACACGGACGAGCAGGAGCGCAGGCGGGGCATTACGATCTTCTCAAAGCAGGCGCGGCTGACCTGGAATAAACGGGAGATCACGCTGCTTGATACACCGGGCCATGTGGATTTTTCCAGCGAGATGGAACGGGTGCTTGGGGTTTTGGATGCGGCGGTGCTGGTGATCAGCGCGACGGACGGTGTGCAGAGCCACACGCGCACGCTCTGGCGGCTGCTGGCGCGCTACGAAATTCCTGTGTTTCTTTTTGTAAATAAAATGGACCTGGCGGGCGCGGACGCGGATGCGCTGATGCTGCGTCTGCAAAAGGAGCTGTCCGAGGGGTGCCAGAATTTTTCCGTACCACATGATGATGCGTGGATGGAAAATGCGGCGATGTGCCACGAAGCCCTGCTGGATGCGTATGTGTCCCAGGGGGAGCTTTTGGATGAACAGATTGCCGGACATGTGCGGGGGCGGGATATCTTCCCCTGTTTTTTTGGTGCGGCGCTGCAAAGCACGGGTGTGCGGGAGCTTCTGGACGGGCTGGACCGGTATTTGCCGGATCCCCTGCGCGGCGAGGCCTTCGGCGCGCGGGTGTTTAAGATTTCGCGGGACGGGACGGGGATGCGGCTCACCTGGGTGAAGCTCACGGGAGGCACCCTGCGGGTGAAGCAGACGGTGGATACCGGAGGGGAGGAGCCGGAAAAGGTGAATCAGCTCCGGTTTTATTCCGGCGAAAAATACGAGACGAGGGAGGAGGCCTTTGCGGGGGACGTCTGTGCCGTGGCGGGGCTTGTGCACACGGCGGCCGGGGACGGCTGGGGTGAGGAGACGGAGCTCACAAAGCCGCTTCTTGCCCCGGTCATGACCTATCGGCTGATTCTTCCGGAGGGGTGCGATGCCTTTGTGTTTTTGGGAAAGCTGCGTCAGCTTGAGGAGGAGGATCCGCAGCTTCACGTCGTCTGGAATGAGCGGGCGGGTGAGATTCACATGCAGCTCATGGGCGAGGTGCAGACCGAGGTGTTAAAAACGCTGATTTGGGAGCGCTTTCATGTGGAGGTACAATTCGCGGGCGGCCATATTGTATATAAGGAGACGGTGACGGCGCCGGTGGAGGGTGTCGGGCATTTTGAGCCGCTGCGCCACTATGCGGAGGTGCATCTTCTCATCGAGCCGGGGGAGCCCGGCAGCGGTATCGAGCTTGGCTCGGCCTGTAAGGAGGATGTGCTGGATAAAAACTGGCAGAGACTTATTTTCACACATATCAGGGAACGGGAGCATGTGGGCGTGCTGACCGGCTCTGCGCTGACCGATGTGCGCATTACGCTGCTCTCGGGCCGGGCGCACATAAAGCACACCGAGGGCGGTGATTTTCGGCAGGCGACGTACCGCGCCATCCGCCACGGGTTAAAGAAGGCGGTGAGTGTGCTGCTCGAGCCGTATTACCGCTTTGTGCTGGACGTTCCGGGTGAACAGGTTGGTCGGGCGATGGCGGATATCGGGCGCATGCGGGGCAGCTTTGAGCCGCCGCGGACGTCGGCTGACGGGACGATGGCAAGTCTTAGCGGTGCCGCGCCGGCGGAGGGGATGCAGGGGTATCTCGCGGAGGTAAATCAGTACACCCGCGGCGAGGGGCGGCTGTTTTTGGAGCTGGCGGATTACCGTCCCGTGGAGGAGAAGCGCCAGGAGGAGATTGTGGCAGAGCTTGGCTATGACAGCGAGAGCGACCCGGACAATCCCACCGGCTCCGTATTCTGCGCCCACGGGGCGGGCTTTGTGGTGCCCTGGTATGAGGTGGAGCATTATATGCATCTGCCGGGTATCGCAGCTGCGCCTGAGAGTCCCGGGGTGACGGGACATGCGGATATGGAGGCTTACGGGCAGGCGCTTATGGAGGAGCAGGCGCGCATGGCGGCGGCGCGGGAAAAGGCGCAGCCAAGCAAGGGTGCGGGCGGTACATACGCGGATGAAAAGGAGCTGGAGGAAATCTTTGCGCGCACCTTCGGTGAGGTGAAGCGGCGCACAGGCGCGGGGGATACGAACCTCGGCTATGAGAAGCGGGAAAAGTCGGTTTCCTACGCGTCGCGCCTGCGGCGGCCCGCGGAGTCGGATTATCCGCGAAAGCCGTATAAGGCGCCGGAGGAATACCTGATCGTGGACGGCTACAATATCATTTTCGCGTGGGAGGAATTAAAGGCGCTTGCGGCGGATAATCTGGACGGTGCAAGGGACCGGCTCAACGATATTCTGTGCAATTTCCAGGGCTACAGGCAGTGCAGGCTCATTGTCGTTTACGATGCCTACAAACGAAAGGGCGGCGCGGGCAGTGAGCAGGATTATCACAACATCCATCTTGTATTTACAAAGGAGGGGCAGACGGCGGACATGTACATCGAGGAATATGTGCGCGCCCTGGGAAAAAAGATGAAGGTGACGGTCGCTACCTCCGACTTTCTCGAGCAGCTTACGGTCAGCTCCGGCGGTGCGCTTCGCATGTCGGCGGCGGAGCTGCGCCTGGAAATCAGGGCGGCAGAGCAGGCCATCCGTGAGGAATACTTGGACAGGGAGTATCCCAAGGGCGGGAAGAATTATCCCTTTGAGGGGCTTTCGCAGCCGGAAGAGGGAAGCAGCTATTCAAAGTGATGCAATAATTATAAATATTGATTTCAAGGATTGGAATGTGTACAATACAAATTGAAAGACGGATATCAGGAGCGTCCGGCAACAAGCATGAAACCTGGATTTCGCTTATAAGCAGAAGCTGCTTGCGCGAAAAGTGGAAGTCAGGTTTTGAGCCTGTTGGCAGTTTTGCGTATGGCAGGAGGAATGGTATGCCCAAAATTATGATAATCGAGGATGACCCGGCCATCCGGGAAGAGCTGGCGCTGCTTCTGGAAAACGAGGGATATACAGCTGTGGTAATCACGAAATTTACAGATATACCGGCGCAGGCAGCACAGGAACACCCGAACCTTATCCTTTTGGATATTGGACTTCCGGGTAAGGACGGTTTTTCTTTGTGTGCTGCGCTGCAAAAGGCCGTTTCTGCGCCGGTCATTTTTGTTACCAGCCGGGATGCCGGTGCGGACGAGGTACGGGCGTTGAGCCTGGGCGGGGACGACTACATCACCAAGCCATACAGTGTTCCCGTTCTGCTGGCCCGGATCAAGGCGGTTCTGCGCCGGAGCGGCGGCGGACCGGAACAGGCTGATTTGCTGGAGGCCGGTGAACTGCGATTGAGCCTGACAAAAGGGGTTGTGTCGTCCGGCGGAAAAGCCGTAGAACTCAGCCGGAATGAACTGCAAATTTTGGCCTGCCTGATGGTTCATACCGGGCAGATTGTTTCTCGGGCCGATCTGATTGACGTCCTGTGGGACAACCAAATTTACATTGATGACAACACCCTCAGCGTGAATATGACCCGGCTGCGGGGAAAGCTGGCGCAGATCGGCCTGCCGGACGCCATCAGGACCCGGCGCGGAATGGGGTATCAACTATGACCCTGCGGGAATTTTTGTCGAATCGGCTGAAGCGTATCGCACTCCAGGTGATTTGTGTCGGACTGGCAGCGCTGTTCCTGTTCGCCACGGGAACACAGCCGGGCGTTCTGACGATTTTGCTGATTGTGTTTCTGCTGATTTTTCTGACGGTGAATATGCTTGATTTCTTTCAGCAGCGCGCCCGCCTTCTGGAACTGAAATCGATTCTGGATGGGCTGGACCGTAAATACCTGTTTACGGAGTGCGTTCCGCAGCCAAAAGGACTTTTTGAACGGCGGCTCTTTGACATGGCCCGTCTGGCTGGACGCGATATGACTGGCGCGGTATCTGACGCCCAGGCGTCCCAAAGGGAGTACCGGGAGTATGTGGAACGCTGGGTGCATGAGATCAAGACCCCACTTACCGCCGCCCGCCTCATTTGTCGGGAGCTGGACGGGAAAACCCGCCGGAAGCTCATAGCGGAGCTCAGCCAAATCGAGGCCCATGTAGAGCGGGCATTATTCTACGCCCGTGCGGAGAACCCGGAGCAGGACTGCCTGTTTCGGCAGATACAGCTGGAGGAAATTGTCGTCCAGGCGATTGAAAGCCACCGCTCTTTGCTGATTCAAAACTGCATCCAGGTGGAGACAAGGGGGCTGGACGTTACAGTCTATACCGATGAAAAGTGGGCGGTGTTCATCCTGGGCCAGTTGCTCCAAAACGCCGCCCGTTACCGGGGAGAAGCCCCGGTCATTACAATCTCAGCCCGTCCCCTCGGAAAACAGGTGCAGCTTGCCGTCTCGGATAATGGCATCGGTATTCCCGCACATGAACTGCCACGTGTGTTTGACAGAGGCTTTACCGGCAGCAGCGGACGGAGCCGGGGCGGTTCCACTGGTATGGGCCTATACC
>CAJUSH010000001.1:165954-211080 GCA_910589045.1 uncultured Eubacterium sp. | reverse complement strand
CAGTTGTTAATTGGGCATGGTCAAGTACCCACCATCATGCCAGAAGCCTCAAAAAAGGCGATGTTTATACGATTGATGAAGCATGGGAGGAAATTGACAAAATATAATGCCAGACAAACCAAAGAAGATCAAGAAGGCTATCAAAGAGCTGGATTCCTTTCCCAAAGGCTATGAAGCTACGGGATATGTGATTGAGGGATTGAGCATTTATTTCAAGCCTTACAGTACATATTTAATCTTCTTTGTTGTGGAGGATTCCACCATTACGGTAATCCGGGTCTTGAAAGACCGCATGTATTGGCAGTCGATTATAAAGAAAATGCAGAAAATCAACAAATAAATTTACTTCAATCCTCCCGCTTCGGTGAAGCATTGGAGATGACAAAAGACAGCCTCAACTGCAAAAACTTCTACTACTTCAATCCGGAGTTCGATAAACAGATGTTCAAGGGCTAGACCACGCGCCCGGCAGACGCACTGCCGCGCCTGTCCGGTGCATGGCTTCGCCCGTCTGAGAAAAGCAGCTTCCCAAAACCACCGCGGATTTCGGGAGCTGCCCTACATAGCCTGATTCATATGAAATTAAAACCCCGCACAGCATGGAACCGTCTCTGATGCGGGTGTCGGTCCGTTACTGCTTCTTTACCACCGGTATCCACACCTCATATTTCGCATTCTGCGGGTCGGGATTGAGGTAAACCTCGATATCCGGCGCATTTCCATACTCATAGCCCGAGCCGGGAAGCCATTCCGTCACGATGCGCTGCTCCATCTGCTGGATCGACTGGTTCGTCCCCTCCCCGGAAAAGATCGCCCATGTGGCCGCCGGAACCGTGTACTCCGCAAAGTCACCGCATTCCTGTTTGCTCGCCACCGCAATCCAGTACTTCCATTCCTCCTCGTCTCCGCAGGCGCTCACGCCGAGCAGTCCCTTTGGCTCCATGTCCATCATGCCTGCCAGCCGCTGCACCGTGCCGTCCGCCGCCGCCCGGCCCCACATGCCCGGCACGACCTCAAAATTTTTTTCCAGCTCCCTGTGAAGCGGCGCACAGATACCTACAATGCGAAACGCTTCCCTTTTCTCAATTCGATAATTCATCTCGGTAGCTCCTTTCACTGCGATACTGAATGTAATCGGAGGATAGGATTTCACGGATACACCTTCGCTTTTCACGGCTGATGGCGCAACCCCGTGGATACTCTGAAATGCCCGGTTGAACGCCGTCGGCGACTGATAGCCGTACTTGTCCGCGATATCAATAATCCGCGCGTTCCCGCCCTGCAGATCCACCGCCGCCAGCGACATTTTCCGCCTCCGGATATACTCGGCCAGCGTAACCCCCGCCATATACGTGAACATTCGCTGAAAGTGATATGTCGAGCAGCATGCAATCCGCGCAAGCTGTCCATAGTCAATTTCATCCGTCAAATGCGCTTCGATATAAGCCATGCTCTCATTTAAGCGTTCCACCCACTCCATTTGTACCTCCTTTGCCGCGGCAGAACACTGCCGTCCCTTGCTGCACATCGCGTCATCCTTCTCATTATAAGATCTCCGATTACTTTTGTCTTTATCATTATAAAAATTTGGCACAAAAATTTCCTCTCTATCCCTGCACAAAAAAGAGAGCCGGGTCTGACGATACAGGCACAAAACTTGAGAAATTTTTGAGAATTATGTGATATACTTTTTTGTATAGAAGGGAGACTTTGTATGAAAGAAAAAATTTTAATCGTTGACGACGAAGCGGGCATTGTAGAGCTCTTAAAAAGCTACTTCGAAATGCAGGACTATTTGGTCCTCACCGCCTGCGACGGCGCAAAAGCCATCCGACAGGCATCGAAAAATCCCGACCTCGTCCTGCTCGATATCAATATGCCGGATCTCGACGGCTTAACCGTCTGCGAGCGGATCCGCAGCCACATCGCCTGTCCGATTCTGTTTCTGACAGCGCGCATCGAAACCTCCGATAAAATCAAAGGCTTTCAGGCAGGCGCGGACGACTACATCGTCAAGCCCTTCGACATCGATGAGCTCGGTGCCCGTATCACGGCACACCTGCGGCGTGAAAACCGGCAGAAGCAGCACCATATCCTGCAATTTTTCTCCGACATGGTCATCAACTACTCCAAACGCGAGGTATCCATCGGCGGAATAACGGTCGCTCTCTCGCGGAAGGAATTTGATATCGTGGAGCTGCTCTCCTCCAACGACGGGCAGGTATTCGACCGGGAGCGCATCTATGAGATCGTGTGGGGGCTTGACGGCGACGGAAGCAGCGACACCATCATGGAACATATCCGCAAAATACGGGGCAAATTCGCCGCCATATCCGATCACAGCTATATCGAAACCGTTTGGGGGGTGGGCTACAAATGGAATGGTTAAAACGCATGAGTCTGAAAAAATCCCTGTTTTCGCTGACCCTGCTCAGCATCCTCATCGCGGCGCTGCTCACCGCGCTCCTTTTCTGGGTCTACGCAAAATTTAATGTCATATACGCTCCGGAGGACATGATGCTTTATGTAAATCAGGACTATATAATCGAACCAACAGCCATTACCGGCGAACCGAAGCAGGCATACCTGTCCAAGCTGATCTCCTTCTCGCAAATCGCCCTGCCTGTGCTGTTCTTTGTCGGCGCACTGCTTTGTGCCGTATTCTCGTTTTATCGATTAAAATTAAAAAAGCCTTTAATAATTCTCAAGGATGCCACAGCGCGCATTATGGAAGATGATCTGGATTTTTCGGTTGAAGCCGCGGCTCCTGACGAGCTGGGCGCGCTCTGCGGTGCATTTGAGACGATGCGCAGGGCACTTCTTGCCAACAACCAAAAGCTGTGGCGGCAGGCGGAGGAGCAGAAACGGCTCAATGCGGCGTTCTCCCACGATCTGAGGAATCCCCTCGCGGTTTTGAAGGGCTCCGCAAAAATGGCAAAACGCTGCGCCGGGGACAACGAACCGCTCCTCTCACACCTCTCCCGAATCGAGACCTACACAAAACGTCTGGAGCGCTATGTAGAAACTATGAGCAGCGTGAGCCGTCTGGAGCAGCTGCCCTTAGATCCGACACCCTTCACGCTTCCCCAGTTGAGCGCTGAGCTGGAGGATGCCCTGTGCCTTCTGGCTGCGGACTCCGGCAAAGAGCTTTCCTTTATCTGCGCCCGGACCCCTTCCTGTGACGGGGAATCTGCCCGCACGGAAGGCGCCTCCTGCGATGCAGACAAATTCGGCGGTGCAAAGCTGCCTGACAGCCGGGATCATTCCCAGGCCGGCAAACACGCACAGGCACGCTGCGCGGATAAAAACTCACTGCTGCTGATCGCGGAAAACCTCGTCGCAAACGCCCTGCGATTTGCCCGGCAGCATGTGTCGGTAACCCTTTCCGTTACAGAGCGGTGCCTTGTACTTGAGGTAACGGACGACGGCGGCGGCTTTCCCGAAAAGCTGCTCAAAAACCAAATCCGCCCGTTTCAAAAGGGCGTGGAGGATGCATCACATTTCGGGATGGGGCTCTACATCTGTAAGCTGCTCTGCGAAAAGCACGGCGGTACCGTTGAAATCGAAAATATCCCCCGGGGCGGAGCATGCGTCCGGGCGATCTTAAACACCCAAAACCCGTGCCGGTAAAACCGGCTCCTGATGCGTATCCTGCAAAATCTTCCGCAGGCTTGAGCATTTCTTGAGATTTCTCTTCTACACTCTTCTTATCATGAGAGCGGGGCAGAATTGCAGGCCCTGCTCCCAGAAATCGCAGCCGCCCAGGCTGCGCCGTCCGGCAGTAAATTCTCTGCCTGCGGTCTGCAAAAAACGGGCGTCTGCCGATCATATCACAGATAAGGAGTGTATCTTATGCAAATTCAAATCAATGACATTTCAAAAATCTACGGCACCGGCGAAAGCCGGGTGGTCGCCTTGGACCATGCAAGCCTCACCATCAACGGCGGCGACTTTATCTCCATCATGGGGCCGTCCGGTTCAGGCAAGAGCACGCTGCTCCACATCATAAGCGGCCTTGATGCACCAAGCCAGGGGCAGGTGCTCTACGAGGGCACCGATATCCATCACGGCAGCGACCGGGAGCTGTCCGCCTTCCGCCGCAGGAAAATCGGATTTATCTTCCAGCAGTTCCATCTGCTTCCGGTGCTCACCGCACAGGAAAACATTTCCATGCCGCTGCTGCTGGACAAACGCCAGCCGGACGACGATTACCTGCACAAAATCGCGGGCTATCTGGGCATCGAAGGCCGCCTTTTACACCTGCCCCACGAGCTTTCCGGCGGCCAGCAGCAGCGTGTTGCGATTGCCCGGGCACTCGTCGCGAAGCCGGACATTATCTTTGCGGATGAGCCAACCGGAAATCTCGACAGCAAAAGCGGGGCAGAGGTGATGCGGATGCTCACCACGCTGTGTGAAAAGCTGCACAAAACACTGGTGGTAATCACGCACGACGCCCGTATTGCGGCAATGGCATCCCGCCGTTTCAACATTGTGGACGGCCATTTAACGGAGGTGAGTCAAAAATGAAATCTTATTTATATTTTTCCTGGAAAGAGTTGAAGGCACAGAAGGTGACGGCGCTTCTCATTCTCATCGCAGTCGTTCTCTCCACCGTCATGACAACCGTCATCGGGCAGGCCATCGGCATCCTGCAGACCATGCGCCTGACACAGGCAAACGCATTAAACGGTGACCGGTATGCAACCCTTCACCAGCTTACCAAGGCGCAGGCAGACATGCTCCACACAGACGAACGTCTCTTTGACGTGGGCGATACCCTCTGTATCGGAACGCTTCCCCTCCCGAACAGCAGCCTGTCCCTTTTGCTTCGTGAGTACGACGAGACGGCTCTCACCCTCTATCCCGCCTCCCTGCAGATCGAGGAGGGCGCACTGCCGCAAAAGGTACAGGAAATTGCCCTCTCAGGGGATGCCCTGGGCTATCTCGGGCTTGATGACGAAGTCGGCGACACCATAACCCTCTCCCTCTCGGTCGGGGATATGCTCGGTCTCCTCCCCGCCTATGACTATACCGCTGACTTTACGCTGACCGGTATCCTGAAAAATGATTATCTGGGATACTCCAGCGGAATGGTAAACGGCATCGTAGGCGCAAAAACTGCCGATGCCCTGCTCCCGCCCGAATACAGGCTCTATTCTACCGATTTTAAGACGAAGAGCAAATCGGATTTCCAGGACATCGTCGACGATCTGGCAGAGCAGCTGTCCCTTGACGAGCGCTGCATCCAGTACAACTGGATTGTCCTAAACGCACACGGCATCTCCTACCGGGACAGACAGGAGACGGACACCGGGAACGGCTTTCCCTTTATGGCGCTCTCCTGCGTGCTCATCGGCTCGCTTGTGCTGCTGGCAGCAGGCCTTGTCATCTACAACATACTCAAAATATCCGTCACAAAACGCATCGGTGCTTACGGGACGCTGCGCGCAATCGGCGGTGAGCGAAGACAGATCTATCACCTTGTCTGCTTACAGCTTCTCATTTTATGCAGCATCGGCATTCCGGCGGGGCTTCTCCTTGGCAGCCTGTCAGCAAAGGCCGTGCTGATTGCGGCCACCGGCACCTTAAACCCGGAGCTTTTTATGGTAAACAGCGCCGACGAGCTGCATACGGCGATCCGCTCTGCCGACACCGCAGGCCTGCTGCCCCTGCTCCTGTCGGTAGCCGTGACGCTTATTTTTGCCATGGCCGCCGCGTTTCCCGCTGCGCGCTATGCTTCCCGTGTCTCGCCAACCGTTGCCATGGCCGGATATACGATAAAAATAAAAAGAAAAGTTAAGAAACAGCATCGCATCCGTTCCTTTGCCCCCTACTACGCAAGGCTGAATCTGAAGCGAAGCCGCGCAAGGACGGCCATCACGGTACTCTCTCTGGTCATGAGCATCACGGTATTTGTAGCCCTGCAGAGCTTCACCGCCCTGCTTGATACGAGCGAGACCGTGCGCGGGCTTCACATCGGAGACTACGCCCTCACAAACGAGACAACCGGAATCAGCGCCGCAGCTGCAGAGCGCCTGCGCACAAACGATGCGGTGGAAGCACTGGCCACGACAAAACTCGCCGTCTATCTGAGTGATGCAGACCGCCCCTTTGAGACGGATATCACGGTAATGTCCCACGAATCCCTCCAGCTCGCAGCCCTCGACGCGGAACGGCTCTGCGCACTTGCGCCCGGCCTGACTGACCAGGACAGAAAGGATCTTGCCTCGGGTGATGCCTGTATCATCAAAAATCCCCTCGCGATCAGCTATGAGGGCACGGACATTTCCTCTACAAGCTTCGCAGCGGGCGACACCGTCACCCTCCAGGGAAAAGAACTTCGGGTAGTGGGACTTGCCGATAATCCTGTGACCATCAACAACGACGGCTTTCTCAACGGCGTTCAGGTCATCGTCTCCGACGACACCTACGCTGCCATCACAGGAAATGACCGTTATTCCGAAATTTACCCCACCCTGAAGGAATCTGCCGACACGCAGGCCTTTGAGTCGGAGCTTGCGGACTTCTGCGTGGAGGAACCCGGCACCCACTGGCTCTCCTACCGCCTTTCCGATGAACAGACCGCAGAGAGCTTCGAACAGACCAGGCTTCTCTGCTGGGCGCTCATCGCTTTTATAGGCATTATCGGCATCCTCAATATCATCAACACGGTTTACAGCAGCATCCATACCCGCATCGCGGAGATCGGAATGCAGCGTGCCATCGGCATGAGCGCCCCGGATCTTTACCGAAGCTTTCTCTGGGAGGGTGCCTACTACGGAATTTATGCATCTGTCATCGGTGCCCTCTCAGGCTATGTCTGCACCGTATTCGTGAATGCGGCAAGGCAGGATGCACTGACGCTTGTACCCATCCCGCTTTTGTCCATCGCAGAAGCCGCATGCGTATCCCTTGCGGCATGCCTGCTCGCAACCGCAGTCCCGCTCCGTTCCATCGCGGCGATGAATATCGTGGATTCCATCGAAGCGACGGAATGATCGCAGAAGCTGCGAAAAACCGGCTCCGGACTTCACGCTTCGCCAAGGTCAGGCGGCATGTGTGCCAAAATCCATAAAAAAAGGCCCCGCGCATTGCGGAGCCTTTTTCATATCATATTCCCAAACGATTCCTTTCCCGAATCATGAAGCATCCGGATTAGTCGTAAAGGTTCGGAGCGATAGAATCATCGTTCATGTTGTCTGCATTGTACCAGTAGCCCTCGGTAGGGATATCGGATACATCCTCGCCGTTAGCGATTGCATACAGTGTCTGAACGGTTGTGATACCCATTGCCAGAGGAGACTGGGTAACCGCACCGTACATCGTACCGCCTGTGATCGCACCCTTGATAACAGAACCAGCGTCGAAGCCTGCTGCTAAGATGGATGTCTCAGGATCTGTACCTAACTTCTTGATGTTCTCGTTTGCAGTTAAGATACCCTCTGCTGCTACCTGGTTGGAACCGAACATACCGATAGTGTCAGCCTTGTTCATGATCGCTGCTGCCTCAGTTGCGCAAAGCTCTACGGTTGTCTGTGCAGGTACTGCAACCTCGATGATGATGTCTGCCTCTGCCTCTGCAACGACCTCAGCCTTTGCATCGTTGACATACTTGTCGTTTCCGATTACTGCTACGCTCTTGCCGTCAGCCTTTGCCAGCTCAGCGAATTTGTCGATGAAGCCAAGACCACGGTTGATGATAGACTCGGAAGTAGCCTCCTGGTTTACCTCACCGATACGAACCGGAGCGGAAGCTGCTGCGATCTTATCCTTTAAGCCTGCGTAAAGATTCTCTGCTGCGGTAGCACCTGCGCCATAGTTGTCAGTAGCTACAGTAGACTTTACGGAACCTTCGGGAGCATCCGGAATACCGGAGTCAAAGCATACAACCGGGATACCCTTATCCATAGCGGTCTGTAATGCATCCAGACATGCGGACTGGTCACAGGCTGCAAGGCCGATGCCGTTTACGCCGTCTGTATTGATCGCGTTATTCAGCATGTTTACCTGATCCGCGATATCACTCTCTGAGTTCGGGCCGGTGCAGTTTACGCTTACACCAAGCTCGGAAGCTGCCTGCTCAACACCCTTAACCGCTGCCTGCCAGTAAGATGACTGGTAAGACTTTACGATGATCTCGAAGTGATAATCACCGCCTGCCGCCGCATCTGCGGGCTCATCCGCAGGCTCGTCTGCGGGCTCGTCAGCCGGCTCATCCGCGGGCTCGTCTGCAGGCGTATCAGCCGGCGTATCTGCCGGTGCGTCTGCCTGTCCGGCGTCGTCGGAACCACATCCGACTGCCATTGTTGCAGCCATAGCTACACACAAAAGGCTTGCTAAAACTTTCTTTTTCATTTCTTTGTCCTCCTTTTTCATTTACCCTGATTAGGTATTTATATAAAACCGACAATCGGTCTTATACCATTGTAACCGTTTCTGTCCGGTTCAGCCGCCCGCCCCATGCAGGCATGGCACCCGCATGCTTGGGCATCAGCCGCTGAACTGTAACGTAACATATATTTGTGTCCATTTAGTGAACTTGTACCTTTTTCTTCTTGAGAATATCCACCAGAACCGCGCCGATGAGTACCAGACCGGTAATAATCTGCTGCCAGTTCGCCTGCAGGCCGATATAGGGGAGTCCCGTCTTTAACAGACAGATGACAAACACACCGATGAGGGAGCCCTCCACGGAACCGGAACCGCCGCTCGCGGAAACACCGCCGATGATGGCGCCGCCGATTGCCTCAAGCTCGAAGCCTGCGCCTGTGCCGGGCTGTACGGTAGCGAAGATTGCAGAGTACGCAATCGCTGCCAGACCTGCAAAAAATCCGGAAATTACATACGCCATCGTGTGATAAAACTTAACATTGACACCAGAGAGCCGTGTTGCTTCCTTATTGCTTCCGATCGCGATGATGTAGCGGCCCAGCTTCGTATGGTTCAGAACAAAGGCCATCAGCGCCACGATAATGAGCATCCACAAAAATCCCAGCGGGATCATCTTTCCGTCCGCCGTCGAAATCTTAAAGATGCTGCGGAACCAGCCGCCCGGTGCACCCGCTGCGGGCCAGGAGATACCGAAGCCCTTTGAGAAGATCGAACCGAGACCTCTGGTGATCATGCACGTACAAAGTGTTGTAAGGAAGGGCGGAAGCTCCATAAAGGAGACGAGCACGCCGTTTAAAATTCCGATCACTATACCAAGCAGAACCGTTACGAGCAGGCCTGCCGCAACCGGCCAGCCCTTCTGCGTAACCAGATAACCGCCTGCCAGGGAGTAGCAGATCAGACCTGTACCGATGGAAAGATCCACACCACCGGTAATCAGCGGGAATGTCACGCCCACTGACATCAGCACGATATAATAAGAATAATCCAAAATACTCATGATGGTCGAGTATTGCCTGAAATTCGCGCTGACAATACTGAAAAATGCAAACAATGCGATCACAACCAGGAGTACGATGAACTTCTGACTTGTAAAAATAGGTGACTTCTTTTTCATTGTTCTCTCCTCCTTAATTTATCTCACGGGTTGCAAGGTTCATGATCGCTTCCTGTGTCGCTTCCTCGATCCGTACCTCGCCGGTCTTTCTGCCCTCACACATAACCACAACGCGGTCGCTCATACGTAAAATCTCGGTCATCTCGGAGGAGATCATGATAATGGACTTGCCCTCGCTGGCCAGCTTGTTCATCAGCTTGTAAATCTCGTTCTTCGCACCTACGTCGATACCGCGGGTTGGCTCGTCGAAAATCAGAATGTCACAGTCATTGATCAGCCATTTTGCGATAACCACCTTCTGCTGGTTTCCGCCCGAGAGGTTTACCACGAGCTGCTCCACACTCGGTGTCTTTGTCGCAAGGGATTCCACGTAGTCCTGGGCAACCTTCTTCTCTTTACCCTTATTGATGAAAAGACCGCTCATAAAATTCTCCAGACATGCCATCGTAGAATTTTCCGCAACTGTCTTTTGTACAACGATTCCAAAGCGCTTGCGGTCCTCGGAGAGATAGCCGATGCCGCACTTTACCGCATCCTGGGGATTGGAGATCGAAACCTTCTGTCCGTTGATATAAATATCTCCGCTCTCCTTGGGGTCTGCACCGAAAATCGCCCGGGCAGTCTCGGTACGTCCGGCGCCCATCAGGCCGGAAAAGCCTAAGATCTCGCCCTTGTGCAGCTCGAAGCTCACGTCCTGCACCATCTTTCCCGCATTCAGATGCTCTACCTTCAGCACCACCGGCGCATTTTCCGGAACAGCGCTGGCTGTCTTGGGGTCCTCGTAAATCACGCGTCCCACCATCATGTTGATAATATCGTCCTTGGTGGAATCCTTTGTGACCAGCGTCCCCACATAGGTTCCGTCACGCATGACGGTCACGCGGTCTGTGATGACCTTGATCTCGTCCATACGGTGTGAAATGTATACAATGCCAAGATCCTGTGCCCGCAGGTCACGGATGATCTTGAACAGCTCCTCGATCTCCGCCTCAGTCAGCGCTGCGGAAGGCTCGTCAAAGATGATGACCTTCGCCTTATGGGAAATTGCTTTTGCGATCTCGCACATCTGCTGCTTTCCGACTGTCAGATTGCTCATCGTCTCCCCCGGGTCGATGTCGATATGCATCCGTTCAAAGAGCTTCTTTGCCTCTTCATTCATCTTTTTGTCATCGATGCTGATGCCCTTCTTAAATTCACGTCCGATAAAGATGTTCTGCGCAACGGTCAGGTGACCGAGCATGTTCAGCTCCTGATGCACGATGACAACGCCGGCGTCCTGCGCCTCCCTCGTGTTGTGGAACTCCGTATCCTTTCCTTCATATGTAATGGTTCCGGAATCCTTAGTATAAATACCCGTCAGCACCTTCATCAAGGTAGATTTCCCGGCTCCGTTCTCTCCCATGAGCGCATGTACCTCGCCGCGCTTTACCTCAAAATTTACGTGGTCAAGCGCATGTACACCAGGGAAAGATTTATCAATATCCTTCATCGTTAAGATTACTTCACCCATTCTTTTACCTTTACCTTTCTGTAACTGTTCCGTTCCTGTGCCGCTTAGTTCTTCCTGCGTCTTGCCACCACGTCCGCGTATACCGCAACGATAACGATCAGACCGGTAATGATCAGCTGGTAGTTTTTATTGATTCCAAGCGCCAGAATACCTTCCTGTAAAAGTGAGATAATGAATACGCCGATGACGGTTCCTCCGATGGATGCAAGGCCGCCTGCCATGGACGTTCCGCCCATTACACAGCCCGCGATCGCCTCGTTGTTGTACGTATCGCCGTATCCGGGCTGAACCGTCGTATAGGCCGCTACGTAGAAGATCGCCGCAATACCGACCAGCGTGCCGCAAATAACATAGGCGAGCATCTCCCATTTTTTAACATTTACACCGGAAAGGCGAACTGCCTCTTTGTTGCTTCCGAGACTTAATATGTAGCGTCCTGCCTTTGTATTATTTAAAAGCAGGGAACAGATGACAGCGGCTGCGGCAAAAATAACCAGGCCGACCGGGAAATTCCCGACCTTCACGAACTTCCGGAACCAGCCGGCTGCCTCCGCTGCCTGGGGCCAGCTCACGGACTGAGTTTTCGTAAACACGGATGCAAGGCCCTTCGCAATATTCATACTGGCCATGGACACGATAAACGGCGGCACCGTCCAGTATGCTACCAGATACCCGTTGAAGCATCCGAACAGGAAGCCTACCAGGATACTGAGCACCAGACATACGGCGGTGGGCACCCCGTAGCTTGTCAGACAGAAGCCTGAAACCAGAGCCGCACAGAACATCACCGGTCCGATGGAGAAATCAATACCTCCGGTGGCGATGACAAACGTTACTCCCAGTGACAGAAATCCCAAAAAGTATGCATAGTTCAGCGCACTCAAGATTCGGGGCAGTCCCGCAAAGCCCTTTGCGGTCACGCTGAACAGGATGTACATAAGGATCAGTACAGCGCACAGCACGATTCTGTTAAATCCCAGTTTTTTTACGATTGGATTTTGTTTGATCTTTTCCAACTTTCTTCCTCCCAACTGAATTTTTTTGGTACTGGTCCAGACCGCCCGCCCAAGATAAAATGGTGCTCCGGCACGGTATGAACCGTTTCGTTGTTGTTGGCGTAATATGGATGAAACGTTTCACCCTCAAGTAACGTTATTATCCTACAAAAATCGTCGCTTGTCAATTTAATATATACGACGTTTGGGGAAAAATATAGAACAATAGTCACCTGCCGCGCCTGTTGCTATCCGTTATTCTCCCTGTAACGGTTTGACAGAGTTTCCGTCGCGCAGCGTTGTTCCCATGCTCAGTTCAATGGGCGGCCGGCTTTCCGGATTGCTGATCTGTGAAAGCACCAGCTCCACCGCCTTCTCGCACATTTCCTTCATGGGCTGCACAACCATGCACAGCTTTGGCTTCACCACATGGGACATGATCAGATCGTCAAAGCCCAACATAGAAATATCGTCAGGACAATCGAACCCCGATTCGTTGACTGCCATCACTGCACCCAGGGACGTCTCGTAATTCGTCATAAGCACCGCGGTCGGCCGGTCGGGAAGCTCCAGAAGCCTCAGCATGCTCTCATGCCCGAACTCAATCGTATGCACGCCGATCCGGCAATATTCCTCCGGAACGGAAATTCCCGCCTGCTCCATCGCCTCCACAAAGCCCTTGTAGCGCTCCCAGCCGGTGTACTCCACGCGGGATGCAATAATCGCGATCTTCCTGTGGCCGCGTTCCATGAGATAATCCGCCGCCCGGTAAGCCGCCGTGCGGTTGTCAATCTTGACGCAGTCAAAATCGGATACTGCAAACGAGCGGTCCATCAGCACCACCGGAACATTCTTTTCCCGCGCCGGGAACAGAAAGTCCTCCTTCCGGGACACGGGTGTGATCACGATGCCCTCCACCTTTTTGTTCAGCAGAAAACGCACGTTGTCCGCCTCGATCTGCTCGTCGTTGCAGGAATCGCACACCAGCAGGGCATAGCCCTCCTTCCGCAGAAAATCCCCTACATGACGGATGAGTACGCCAGAAAACATACTCTCAATGTCATAAACGATCATGCCGATGGTCTTTGTCCGCTTCGTCACAAGTCCCCTTGCAAGCTCGTTGACCTCGTAGTTCAGGTCACGGATGGATGCCTCGATCTTTTCCCGGTTCTCAGGCAGCACGTTACCACCATTGAGATATTTGGAAATTGTTGCAAGTGACAAGCCGGTTTGTTTTCTGATATCCCGTATGGTAGCTGCCATAAAGCGCTCCTTTCTGCCGCCTTTACCGCGAACATGTCCGCGAAACGGTACGTCCTTGTATGTTTCTTAATTATAACGGATTGAAATCTCCGTGAAAAGTGGTATAATGGTAAAAATATTGTACAATATTCACTTATTGGATAAGGAGTTCAAATGAAATACGTCGACTACAAAGAGCAGCGCAAGCACGGAACTTTTAACTTCCCGATCGCCTTTTACCATCAGCAGCCCCGAAGTCCACGCTATCACATGACCTATCACTGGCACACCGAATATGAGATCATCCGCATCATTTCCGGCACCTTCCACCTGACGATCAACAACGATACCAACCTCTGCCGCGCCGGAGATGTTCTTTTTATCACCGACGGTGAGCTCCACGGCGGCACGCCGGTCGACTGTGTCTATGACTGTATCGTATTTGACTTGCAGATACTTATGAAGTACAATCATGCCTGTACGAAGATCGTCCAGGATATCACCGACCACAAAATCCTGATCCAGCCCCTGCTCTCCGCCCACGACGACGGCATCTATGAGCTGGTGAGCATGCTCTGTGAGGCCCTCTCCTCCCGCAGCACCGGCTACGAGTTCAAGGTGCAGGGCTACCTGTATCAGCTGATCGGGACGATCCTCGAAAAGCATCTGTACGAGCAGAACCGGGATGACGCCGCCTCAAACGAGCGCCTGAACTCCATTAAAAACGTGCTTGCCTACATCTCGGAAAACTACTATAACAACATCAAGCTGGAGCATCTCGCAAAGATCGCAGGCATGAACGAAAAATATTTCTGCCGCTATTTCCGCAGTATGACGGACCGCACGCCCATCGACTACCTGAACTATTACCGCATTGAATGCGCCTGCGAAATGCTCTCCACAAAGGATATCTCCATCAAGGAGGTCTCCCTCTCCTGCGGCTTCAACGACGAGAGCTATTTTATCAAGACATTTCATAAATACAAGGGCATTACGCCCAAGCAGTTTATGACGGCACCCTTTTACGGGTAAGGGATACGGCACCGCCGTCATCGGATTGCGGTACGCCCAATATGATGTAAGGAGGAATGACCCAAATATGAATACCGTAAAAAACAAACAGATCCTGTGCATCCTTTTCGCGCTGCTTGCGCTTCTCTCCCTCACCGGCTGCGGCAGCAGAGGAAGCACGACCCTGCCCGACTGCCCGTTTTCCGATCTGAAATGGGCCAGCAGCGTGAAGGACATGGAAAAAATCGAGGGAAAGGAACACGAAACCTATGATTCCGTCTACGGCGGCACGACCTACACCTATCCAAAGGAGTATGAGGGTGTCACCGGAACCGTCAAATATATGTTTGACGACAAAAACCGCTTGGCATGCATCGCATGGGCTTACAGCTCCGAGAACACGGATGAGCTTTACCGGCTCTACGAAAAAATTCACGGCGATATGGAAGCGGTCCACGGCGACAGCGGCTACAACACAAACAAAGCGACAAACTACGGCGACGTATGGTATCTCGACGAGGGAAACATCATTATCAGCACCATGGTAACGGAAAGCCAGAAGGCGCTGCAGTTCGCGTTTCTCTCCCCCGAGCAGTCCACGGCGCAGGAGGACGTCTATCAGAGCGATACACCCGATTTAATACAGTAAAACAAAATTGCCCGCATTACATGACCCCATGCAATGCGGGCGAAATTTACATCTCAAACGCTTCCTTTATACTGTCATAATGTAAAAAAATCCCTTCGGCGGCAAGAGCCCTGATCTCGTCGGCAGTCGCAAGCTTCCACCCGTCGGCTTCCGCCGCCTGCAGATGCAGATCCTCCTCGCGAAAATCCCCGGTAAACCGGTAAATATCCACGAAATAGTTATCCCCTTCCTCCGGGTTATCCCGCCGGTAGGAAAAAAGGTAGCCGCCCGCAAATTCCGACACATCCAGTCCCGTCTCCTCGCGCACCTCACGCAGCACCGCCGCATGGGAGCTCTCCCCGGCCATCACACCGCCGCCGGATACCTCCCACCAGCCCGGCGCCCAGGATTTTGTCATGACGCGCCTGGTAATCAGGTAGCGGCCGTCGGTGCGGCGGATTACGCCCAGCACTGTCAGGTGATAATCCCCCGGCTGCATGTGCCAGTCATTCCGCCTCATCCTGCGCCCGGTCAGCTCCTTTTTTTCATTGTATATATCCCAATACTCTTCTTTGTCCATATCGCATATACTCCTGCCCGTATCCCATATTTTGTGTAAAGCCGCCGCGGGCTACAGCCACTTCATGAGCACTTCCTTGAGCCGGTCAAGCTCCAGCGGCTTTGCAATGTGCTCATCCATACCTGATGCCTTCGCCGCCTCCACATCCTCCGGGAACGCATTGGCTGTCATGGCAATAATCGGCAGCTTCTTCGTATCCGTGCGCTGCATGTTGCGGATCATGCGGGTCGCAATGTATCCGTCCATGACAGGCATCTGGATATCCATAAGAATCAGGTCAAAGTAGCCCTCCGGCACCTCCGTCATGCGCAGCACGGCCTGCTGCCCGTCAAATGCTTCCTCGATTGTAATACCGGTCATGCCGAGAATCTCCGTCGCGATCTCACGGTTGAGCTCGTTATCCTCTACCAGCAGCACGCGTTTATCGGAGTAATCCTCCTCGCGGAAGTCCTCAAGCCGCACCTCGTATTTCTCCGCGGAAACCTCCTCGCCCGCCTCGCGCTTCTGGAGCTTGAGGCTGATGGTCACACTGAACCTTGAGCCTTCCTCCGGCACGCTCTCCACCTCGATCGAACCGTTCATCAGCTGCACGATGCTCTTTACAATGGAAAGGCCAAGACCCGTTCCCTGAATCTCCCCGGAATACTGATCGTTCTTTGCTCCCTCGAAGGGCTCAAAAATACGCGCCGCCACCTCCGGCTCCATGCCGATCCCGTTATCCTCAAAGACAAACAGATATTTGCCCGCATAGCGGATATCTGCCGGAAGCTCGGAAATGGTAACCCGGATCCGGCCGCCCCTGGGCGTGTATTTCACCGCATTGTCGATAATGTTTGTAAAAATCTCCCGCACTCGTCCCGGCGCACCGACTACATAGTCGTGCACCAGATTGTTTGTCTCCACCACAAGCTGATGCTCCCGTGTCTCCACAAAGGGCCTCAGCTCCTCGATCGTCTCATCAACCAGGCTGCTGAGCTGGAATTCCTCCTCAAGCAGGGTCATCTGACCGAACTCCATCATACTCATGTCCAGCACCTCGTTAATGAGGGAGAGCAGCTGCTTGCTGGAATCGTCGATCTTTCCAAGTGCATCCAGCACACGATCCTTTTCGTCGATATGCGCCTCCGCGATTGCCGTCATTCCGATGATTCCGTTCATCGGTGTACGGATGTTGTGCGACATACGTGACAGAAATACCCGCTTTGCCGCATTCGCCGCGTCCGCGCGCTCCGCCTCCACCGCCAAAAGCTGCTGCTGCTTTTTTTCCTGGAGCTGCAGTGCAAACGTATTTTCCTTCACACGGTTGATCTGATCACTCAGCACCGAAAGCTCCGGCATCGTATGCGCATTGACAAATGCTTTCAGATCGCCCCCTGCAATTTTTTCCAGATCACGGTTTACCTGAATGAGCGGCCGGATCAGATTGCGGTCCAGATATTTGCTGAAGCTCCATCCGAGCACGGCCAGAGCCAAAACCGCAAACAAGAGGTTAAGTATCACCGCCACCCCCTGTGCGCCGTACATTTTCTTCATATCAATCAGACGACCGTAAACAATACCGTTAAAGTCATAGCATACACCGTAGTACGAGATATTTTCGATCGTCGCGTGGAAGCCGTGTCCCATCTTGCGGTAAGCTCCCTCCGGCATATCAAGCTCCTCCGCGGTCTTTCCCGCAAGGTTTTTCCCCGCGGCACCCAAAACCCGCGTTGTTTCCGGATCGATCGCCAGGATCACCGTCCCGTGCTCCGCATTGATCAGCGAAAAAGCCGCCTCCCAGGGACCCGTATCCCTCGTATTCGGCAGCTGCGCCGACTCCATGATTCGTGCGATCTGCTCCGCCGTATATGCGGAATCCCTCACCATTTTGCCCTGCGCGATAAAAATCTGGGCAAACTGGCTCAGCAATATGTAAATGAAAAACGCTACGACAATCGATGCCGCAAGACGTCTGTTTATCTTCTTTTTCATCTGTGGCTTACGCTCCTCTTTGAACAAATTCATCTTTAATATAATACTATCATACGATTTCTTTGCGCACAAGCATAAAATATTGCCGGATACCGGTTACATCGCGCCTGATAACCGATGGCACCGCCCATAAAACTGCGGATAAAAATCCTCCCGGGTATCATAGGGCGTCAGGTAAAACCGCCGCAGCAGCTCCATATTGATTTTCTTTGCCTGCTCCTCTGCTCCGTCTGCCAGCTCTGCCAGAAGGCCGTATCTGAAATCGTGCCACGCCAGGACAAAATCATGGTAGGCCGCCGCAGGCTGTATCCCCAGCCACTTGCTGACCCGGATCTTGGAACGCCCCCGGTTTGCGCAGGCATCCTCCAGCAGAAAATAATTCATGCGCCCCTCCTCAAAATTCCGTCCCAGGGGAAAGAGACGGCAGATGCCCGGGCGAAAGCTGTGGATGCTGCACCGGTTTTCCCGCAGAAACCCACAGGCGCCCCGCTCCGAATCCATTTGCAGGCAGGGTAAGATCAGCCCCTTCCAGACAGTGAGCGCTATGATCCGCTCGGCAAAAAGCGCCTCGGCCATAAGCCCCGCGCCCTTCTGCATCTGATACACATCATAGGGGTCCAGCAGGATCGATTCCCCCATGTCCCGGCAGCACGAGCTGCAGCCCGCGCAGTCGTGGCAGTCGGCGCGCACCAGGTCGTTTAAGCCATAAAATTTTTGTTCCATAGTCCCTCCTGACAGATCCGGTAAGATCATCTGTTTTTATATGCTTCGGCCCTGAAGTAATATGCAGTCCCGGCCAGCGCAACGATCCCTTCCGTCACACCGTACGAGAGCCATACGCCCGTCATCCCGAAAAGCCCGGACAGCAGCAATGCCATCGGTATGACGACAAAAAAGCCTCTCGAAAGGGAGATGAGCTGCGCCGGAAGCGCCTGCTCCGTCGATGTGAAAAACATCGAGAGCATGAGATTCACCCCGACAAATGCGATCGCGGTAAAATACAGGCGCATACCCTCCACGGCAATTTTCTGAAGCTGCATATTCCCTTCGCTGTTAAACAAGCCGGTGATCGGGTCTGCCGCCGCAAAAAACACGGCATAAATGCATGCCGAACAAACTAATACGGTTATTATAGCATACTTTGTACCCTGTTTGACACCTTTTTTGTCCCCGCAGCCGAAGGCGCGGCTGACCAGCGGCTGAGCGCCCTGTGCGATCCCTGTATAGATCGACGTTACCACCAGCGATAAATTTGCAACAACGCCGTAAGCGGCGACCCCGATATTTCCCAGCAGCCCAAGGATGATGGTATTGCATACGATCATGACCACTCCGGACGCCACCTCCGTGATCAGCGAGGGCGCGCCCAGCGAAAGGATGCTTGCCGTCAGCTTCATCGGGTCAGCCGGCCGCACGAGGGAAATATGGCTTTTTTTGCCGCTCCAGTGCCGTGACAAAACAGCGATGCCGATGAGCGGCGCCACCCCGGTAGCCAGCACCGCTCCAAGTATTCCCATACCGAGCGGGAAAATAAAAACATAGTCCAGCGCAATGTTTGCCAGGCTCCCCGCAAGCATCGCCCCCATCGACAGGCCCGGATTGCCGTCGTTGCGAACAAAGCAGTTGAAAATATCATTCAGCATGAACGCGGGCGAAAAAAGCAGTATAACCCTGATATAGGTCCGCGTCATATCATAGATCTCGCTGTCCGCCCCCAAAAGCGCCGTAATCCTGCCCGACAAAAAAATACCCATGAGCAGAAATGCTGCCGCAAGCATCATGCACAGGCAGACAGCCTGTGAGAAAAGCCGGTTCGCCTGCTTTTCGTGCCCCTGTCCCCGCATGATCGTGTATTTTGTCGCACCGCCCATCCCCAGCATCAGCCCGCTTCCATGTACAAAGCTGTAAATGGGAATTGCAAGATTCAGCGATGCGAGGCCGTTTGCCCCAAGCCCCTTTGCCACAAAGTAGGTATCCGCCAGTATGTAGCCGGATAAACCGATCATCCCGCATACGTTCAATGACACATACCGTAAAAACTGCTGAAAAAGTGTTGCTTCTCTTTTCATATTCCTGTCTCCCTTCCGCCCCGTGCACGCAGTCGGACCGGATTTTCCCTGTCTGACGCGCCGGGTACATCGTCACCCTGTCCGCCTTTTCGCCCCTGCACGCATAAAAACGCCGGCACTTCCTGTCTCCTATGACCTGCTGACAGAAAGTCCGGCGCCTTTCTCCCCTACCCGGTGGCAGGGGAACACACACATGCTTATTCATTTAAATCAGAATTTGCCAAAAGCCTCAGACCGTCTCCCTGTAGCCCGAGAGCGCCCACATCATTTTTTCTATATTTAAGGGCTTTGTCAGATGCCCGTTCATGCCCGCCGCCTTCGTCTTTTCCATGTCCTCCTCGTAAACATCCGCGGTCATCGCCAGAATCAGTATCCCCGCAGCATCCTCCCGGTCCATCCCGCGGATTATCCGTGTAGCTTCGATCCCGTCCATCACCGGCATATGGACATCCATCAGTATGACGTCAAAGGTGCCCGGCGGATTGCCCGCAAACGCATCGACAGCCTCCTGCCCGTTCTCTGCGGTCGTAACCACGGCGCCCTCATCCGCAAGCATCTCCTGCGCAATTTCCAGGTTCAGCTCCACATCATCCACCAGCAAAATCTTCCTGCCGGTCAAATCGGACGGCTGCGGCGCCCTTTCTGCCGCCACGTAAAAACGCGAAAGTGTTTTAAAGAGCAGCTCCACGTCAATCGGCTTGGAAAGATGCACATTCATCCCCGCCTCATGGGTATTTCTGATATCCTCCTCATAGGCATTCGCAGTCATCGCGATAATCGGAATCGTCTTTGCATCGTCCCGGTCCATCCCGCGGATCGTCTTTGTGGCAGTGATCCCGTCCATAACCGGCATCATAATATCCATGATGATCGCGTCAAAGGTGCCCGGCGGATTATTTGCAAAGGCATCCACAGCCTCCCGCCCGTTCATCGCCGTAATAACCTCCACCTCCTCATCCTCCATAATGCTCTGGGCAATTTCCAGGTTCAGCTCAATGTCCTCCACCAGCAAAACCTTCATGCCCTTCAGGTTGATTCCCGCCTCTTCCCGGACCTCGTCATCCTTCACGCTTCTGTCAATGTCCACCCACAGATCGATTGTAAATTTTGTACCGACATTCAGCGTGCTCTCCACCACGATCGAACCTTCCATCAGGTCAATAAACTTTTTCGTAATGGCCATCCCAAGCCCGGTTCCCTTATACGTCGTCCTCGTCCCCTCGTCCTCCTGGGAAAACGCCTCGAAAAGGTGCGGCAGAAACTCCTCCTTCATCCCGATTCCCGTATCCTCCAGCTCGAACCGGAAGTGCACCCGCTCCTTTGTATGCTCCACCTCCGCGGCGCGGAAAAATATTTTTCCCCCGTCCGGCGTGAATTTAACGGAATTGCCCAGTATGTTGATAAACACCTGCCGCAGATGCAGCTCATCGCCCACCACCAGCGGATGCTCCAGGTCATGCTTCTCACAGCTCAGCTCAATATCCCTCGTCGCAAGCTGTCCTCCGATAATCGAGACACAGTTGTCCAGGCAGGTCCGGATATCAAAGCTCTCATGGTTCACCTTTGTCTTGCCCGACTCGATCCGGCTCATATCCAGCACATCGTTGATCAAACCCAGCAAATGCTGGGATGATCCGCTGATTTTCAGCAGACAATCATGGACCTTATCCTGGTTGCCGATATTTTTGAGCGCAATATCGGTCATTCCCATAATACCGTTGATCGGTGTGCGGATATCATGGCTCATATGTGAGAGGAAATCGCTCTTCGCCTGGTTTGCGCTCGTCGCCTCCGCCGCCGCAGTCCGCAGCAGACGGTTTGCCTCGTCCTTCTGCCGCACCAGCCGTTTGTTCGCACCCGATATCACTGTAACGATGATAATCGTAAGCACCAGCGCCAGAATCGCAACCGCCGCAACGGTGAAAAAACGGGCTGACCGGTTCAAAAGAGCCGTTGTCCCGGCCCCCAGCACCTGCGTGGGCACAAACAGCAAAATCTGCCAGTTTTCCGATGCCACCGAGGCATTTGAGACATACCAGTTCTTCTTTTTGCCGTCGGCATCCGCATATTCAAATTCTGCCACAATGTTTTCGCCCGCCCGCAAATTCCGGATAAAGCTGTCATATTCCCCGTGTACCATCTCATACTGCGCAAAGGCGCTTAAAACATTATCCTCCTCAACAAAGCTGTCCTCGTAGGTATTTTTGTAAAGCCTTTTTCCGTTCTCGTCAATCAGATAGGTATAGCACTGGTCTCCAAAGCCCTTCACTAAAATTTTTTCCTGCAAGACCGCGATATCCACAGCAACCGCGATATGGGTCAGCACCGTACCCCCTGCCCGGACGGGCTGCCCGAAGCGTTTCATAAATACAAAACAGGACTGCCCGGCCTTATGGGGAAGCTCCGTCACGACCTGCTGCCTCTCCTCCTGCTCTTCACCCAGCATCTGCACCTGTTCCCAGCGGCCGCTCTGATGGTCGGAGCAATAATAATTTCCGTCCTGGGCCACCACAAGCACCATGGAATCCTTCTCATGCATCATATCCCCGCTAGCATAGAGGGCATCCAGCAGCTCTTCCTTTGAGGAAAACGTCCTGCTTCCCAACATATATTCGCAGGCAGACAGCTGCTTCCACGAATACCCGATCACACTGTCCACAATCTCGGACGCCTTATCCGCAAGCTCCGTGAGATAACTGCCGTGCTCCTTGAAAAGCTGTGTCTCCAGAAACGAAAAGTAATTCAGGGAACCCACCGCCAAAACGATAACTGCGACGGCAATGACCACCAAAACGCTCCATCCCCCGTGAAAGCCCAGCTCTTTTTTGTCCTGATTTTTGTTCCCTGTCCTTCTTCCCAACATTTTCACCGCCGTCCCCTCCCACAAAGTTTCCCTTTGAAGTACCTCATCACAAGCGTTATGTCCTTTACCCGCTTACGGGAGGAAGCGCTTACCTTCTGGTATATACGCCAGGCCGTTCCCTCCGACCGGATACTGTTTACCCTTCCGTTTTTCTGGCAACCACCACAAACCGCCCGTTATCCTGTGCATAGTCACAGGTCGAAAGCATAAGCAGATGATCCCCGTACTGCAGCTTATTTTCCACATTATAAATCTGGTTTTCCTGTATGAAATCTACACATTCCTGGAATGCTTCTTCTGTCTCATAATTAAAAAACTGATAATAGCGAAATCCCTCCTCCGCCTCATCCCTGATATGCGTCCGTACCACCGTCACAACCTCATACTCCCCGGTCTCATAGAGCGAATCAAACGAAAGGCTCTGATGCGACCGAAAATAGCTTTCCACGCCATAATTTTTCAGCTCGCCGAACATATGCCCGTTTTTCATATTATGTCCGTAGATTACCAGATTATCGTCCAGCGGATAACTGCCGCTTGCAGGATCTGCAAATAGCGCACCCTCATCGTCCGGCATCCCCGCGTAGTTGTGATGGAGATAATAATCCTTCTGTGCCGTCGGCTGCATCACCGGATAGTTGATACCGGATCCCGGGATTGTCAGCCATCCGAACAGCTCCGGATACTGCACCGCAAGCTTCCGGTACTGCGCCAGCACCGGCCGTTCAGCTTCATCCGGCGTATTTTGTATGCCGTCCGCACCGCTCCCGGCAGCTTCCCGCGTGCCGTCCGTTTCAGCCGCCCGGGTCTTTTCCGCCGTGCCGCCCCGGCCTGCCCCGGCAGCTTCCTGTGCGCCGTCCGTTTCAGCCGTCCGGTTCTCCTCCTGCATACCCGCCGTCTCCATGTCTCCGGCATTTTTGCCCTGCTGCGTCATCTCCCGGACCATTTCCAGATGCCGTTTCGCGTCAAGCGCCTCCAGCTTGCGATAGCCCCAGATACTCCCGGCACTTACCGCAGCCGCCAGCAAAAGAACCGGCAAAACCCTCCAAAGCTGCGGCCTGTGCTCTTTCTCCTCCGCTTCCTGCCCGGGCTTTCGCTTCTGCCGGATCAGCTCCAGATCCGATACATCAAGCTTTTGTTCATACAGCTCTAAAAACAAATCGCCGAAGCTGCTCTTGAAAAAGCGGTCCTTTTGCTCCAGAAGATAACCGTAAAACTCCCGCTGCTTCGATGCCTCCCATCCGTCCGATTTTTCCATCAGCTCCCGTATTTTTTCCAAATCCACATATTCAAAACGCCAGTCCATATCCGCTTTTGTGTTCCTCCTTCGTATGATAAGCGCACCTGAGCCACAGCCGTATACATCGCCTTAAAGCCCCAAATTCCGCTTCTTTTCGCAGGATCTTCTTCGGATAGATACCGTTCTTTGCCGTTCATGCACCCGGTTCATGCATCTACTTGGATCATAGCATTCTTCGGCGGCCAAGGCAATATCAAAAATGGGTACTTCAACAGCAAATTCAAAATCTCGGTTACTTTTCACGGCACTAAAAACCGGTCAATACCATCCGCAATGCCTGCTGCAATTTTATACTGATATTCGTCTGCCGCAATATTTGCAAAACTTCAGCCTACTGCTTATTTCATTTCCGCATTCCACACGTTTCATAACGATTTCCTTCCTTTCCCAACCGCATCACACAGAAAAAAGCAATGAGCAAAACCTCCTGCCCATTGCCTTTCACGCAGCCCGTGTACTTGCTGAGCCGCCTGTCAATCATTGGAATCACAACTGTCTCCTGCTTTAAGCCACGACATCCCAGTGAGCTGCGCCACCCGCTCCCTCGTCTGTGCACTCCTGCTCCGGCTGACCGGCAGCCGCGCGCCGCCGGTCAGCACCAGACTGCTTCCGGTCAGCGTAACCAGCTCATGAAGGTTCACAATATAGCTCTGGTGACAGCGCGCAAAATATCCGGGGAGCCGCTTCTCCAGCTCGGAAAGCTTCATGCGGACACGGGCACTGCCGTCCTGCTTATGAATGTACAGATAACGCCTGTCGCTCTCTATGTAGCGGATCTCCTGATAGCGCACCCGAATCAGATGCTCCCGGTTTTTCAGCTGCAAAAAATCTGTGCCGGCCTCCTCCAGACCGTGAATGGCGCGATCCAGGGCTGCATAAACCTTTTCCTGGCGAAACGGCTTCATCAAAAGTCCCATCGGCTTTGCGTCAAAAATATCCGATACGTCGTCACACCTGTCTGCGAGAAAAATAACTCTGAGCAGCGGGTCCAATTCCTGCAGATTTGCTGCCAGCGATACACCGCTTCCCGTCCGCAGGTTGACCCTGACAAAGAGAATGTCCGGCCGCATCACATCCGCTCCCAGCTCTGCCTGCAAATGCTCCTCCGAGACAGAACAAATAACCGCCTGACTCATCCTTTTCCTCAGCACCCGCTCCAGATGAAGCGCGCTGCCCCGTTCATAGTCACAGATCTCTACTCGGTACATTCAACAAAACTCCTCTTTATGCAAATATTCTTTAGCTATAACTAATGTGTATTTGTATAATATCATTCTTTTTTACACAAAACAACATTAAAATTACAAACATTCACCAAGTCCGATTTCAACCGACGGGTTCGCCGCACCCCTCCGCCAACAGGCAGGCCGCCGCATATGGCGTGTAAAATGGCAGAAAAAAAGAGAGGAGACCTCCCTTATGACAGATTTAGATTTTTATACGATCGGCAAACAGATCCGAAAACGACGTTTAGCATGCGGAATCACGCAGGAAGCCATTGCAAACCGGCTTGATGTTAATCCCAGCCATATCTCCAACATAGAAAACGGCAGGGCAAACCCTTCCCTGACCGCACTGGTTAAAATTGCAAACATCCTTTCATGCAGTGTGGATTTTTTCATTGGACACGAGTATACTTACCCAAAGCAGGCCTGCGATGGGCAGGCGCCCATAGATGCGGAAATCGCAGACAGGCTCCGTGTCTGCGATCATGCCACAAAAGAAAAAATATTAAAAATCATGGATCTTCTCTAGCGGTTACGACCGCAAAAAAAGCTTAAAAAAATAATGTACGCCAAGCTCGAAGCCCGCAGACTGCGCAATAAAGGCAGTTTCATACATGAGCTCCCTGACCTGCTCAAGCTCCTGCTTTCCGAAAGCCCGCTCGTGCTCGTGCAAAAGCTCTGAAATCTCCGAATCAACCTCCTTTCCTATTTCAATCGCATCCTTCTCGTTGCAGATAACCGTCCCGTATATTTTATGTAACAGTTTATTCATTCGAGTCCCGCCTTTCTCAACTATATAATTTTCCCCCGCCTGCTTTCTATGCGTATCAATTATATAATAAAAAACGGCTTCATTTCCCAATGAGACTGACAAAAATCGCTTTCCCCCGGAATGCGCCGGGCCTACCTCTTTCCGTCATCCGAAAACCGGCTTCGGCCCCTTCCCCGCATCGAACCATTTGACGCGGTATGCATCACACCGCTCTTCTTTGCCGGGCCTGCCATATGCATGCAGCCGGTACAATATGTCCCGAACGAAATTGCCGCCCCGCAGCGTGCACACTGAATGGTCCTGTCGCTTCTCCTGCCGGCATATGCAATACCGCCGCCTGCCATCAGACTGCGCACCTTGCTCCGAGGAACCTTAAAAACCTCTGCCAGCCTGTGCTCCGTCACGTCATGCAGCTGGATATACTCCCGCATGTCCTTAAACAGCTTCCGCTCCTCACAGCCCTCGCAGTAATCCCGCTCATACTCCAGCGCAAGCAGTCTGCCGCACATCTCACACTTCTTGTAATTGCCGAAATCCTTCCAATCACTCACCGGTATTTGTCCTCCCTGATTTCTCCTGCCGCTCCATGGCTCTTTCGTCGTCCATTTCACTTGTTGGCCCGTTGCATGCGTTACTTTTTTATACCATAACAAATACCAGTTCCGTCTGTCAACCTATTTCATAGATGAGCCGGATTTCCTGCCATTGCCAATATACTTCTTGACCGATTCCAGCACCATCTCCCGGGAGTACGTTCGTTTTTCCTTATCCTTATCAGAGCTGCGAAATCCCTCGACACGCTTTAGCGCCGAGCGGTAGGTACCGCCCATATCCTGGACCGTCCGGTTCATATTTTCCCTCGAAAAACGGGCCCGCTCATCGGAAAAAAGCGCAGCCCCCGCAGCCTGCGTCTTTTCCTGGATCGAATTGACGAACTGCTCCATATGCTGGTTCAGCGCCCGCTCCATCGCGACCACATTCCGCTCAAAATGCGTCAGGGCCGAGACGGTGAGCGTCGCATCTACCGCCACCACCGCCATAAACAAAAGCGAAACAACCTCCATCCACACCGGGGAAATCCAGCCCGTCATGCGCCGCACAAAGGGCGCAACACCATAAATAACAACCAGTCCCGCCACACCAAAGCCGGCAGATGCGGGCAGGCATACCCGCCCGTTGATGTTGAAGGGTATGCTGCTGTAATCCCACCAGTACGCGTGAAACAGCTTTTCCAGCGCGTAGGAGGTCACATACTCAAGCACAATGCTCCCCAAAAAAGCCACGCCAAAAATCTGCCACCAGAGAAACTCCCCTCCGTCCCTCGCATACAGCATATCGTCAACAAAGGTGATCAGCGCCGCCCCCACGCCGTAAATCGGGCAGACCGGTCCATAAAGAAAGCCCCGGTTCTCCCAATACCCGTTCTTGATCGTACAGAAAATGGACTCATAAATCCAGCCCATACAGCTATAAATCACAAAATACACAAAATACTTGCTAATCCACATACCGCTTCTCCCTTTTCCTCATAGTCACGGTCTCCGCGGTAGAAACATACTTATCCACAAGACATAAAATCCACGCTTCCTTTGAGCACGGCAGCCGGCTGATCGTCAGCGGCCACATATGGGTCCGGATCATCGACTGCTCCGCCGGGCCGATCTGAAAATATTTCACTGCGTTGGCACAGGATTTATCCGGATGATGGTAGCCATGCAGTCGGTGCGATTTATCGTTTACGTGCCAGTCGTACAAATAAAAATCGTGCAGAAATGCGCCCCGCACAAGCCTTTCTTCATCCGCCCCCAGCTTCCACCGGCGGTTTAGCGCAAAGCACATCTGCGTCACCCGCTCCACATGGTCATAGGTGGAAATCGCACCGTGCTGAATATACCTCTTCATCTCCTGTACCTTCGGGTGCCTGCGCAGCTCGCGCAGAAGCGCGTCCAGTACCTCCTGTTCTTCCCTTGAAAGCTCCATAAAAATCACCTGTCCCTTCAAACCTTTCGATACTAAATTCACACAGCTTTACAGCCCCCGCAGCGAGCGCAGCGGCCCGGGCTGAACCGTTAACAGAGCAGCTCCTGAAACTCCTGAGCGGGAATCGGCCTGGAATAGTAATAGCCCTGATAGTAGGAGGCATCATTCGAACGCAGGAAAATGCTCAGCTCCTCGTTCTCAACGCCCTCTATACACGTTTTCAGCCCCAGACTGTTGGCGCACTGGATGATGTGCTTTACCATCGCCTGGTTCACCCGCTTCTTCTGGATATCCTTCACAAACGACATATCCACCTTCAGCTCATCGATCGGCAGCTCCATGACAAGCCCCAGGGACGACGAGCCGGTCCCGAAATCATCCAGCGAGAGCTTGAGGTTCTTCGAGTGAAAATATGCCATCTCCTTTTTCAGAAATTCATAATCCAGCTGGCGGCAGCGCTCCGTCAGCTCCAAAAACAGCTGCTGCGGCGGAAAACCGCTCTCCTCCACAATCCGGCTTACATCGTCCCGGAATTCCCTGCGCTCCAGCTGGGATGCCGTAATGTTCACATTGATGATAAACTCCGGAAGCCGCCTGCGAAACTCCGACGCGTCATGCAGTGCCTGCCGCAGAATCCACTTGCCCAGCTCATAATAGACCGCATCCACCTCCAGCCACGGAATAAAGCGTCCGGGCGAGACCTCCCCGTCCGTTTCGCTGTACCAGCGGACCAGCGCCTCCGCACCGACGATTTGCTCCGTGCGCACGTCCACCAGCGGCTGATAGCACATATAAAAGCCCTTGCAGCCGTCCATGATGCTCTGGTGGATACGCGAGAGCAGCGCAACGTTGTTGTTCTGATCCTGCTCACTGTTGATATTGATCCACACAAGGGCGCCGCGCCCCTCATATTTTGACTGGTTGAGGGCGTAGGCGAGCGTGCTCTTCACCTGGACAGGCGTGCCGTCAAAATCCTCCAGTATCGTCGCACCGCCGGATATCCGTGCCGGGACAAGGCGGCCGTTTTCCAGCCGGATATCCGTCTTTGCCAGATCCTGGAGCGTATTGTAGACCGTCTCTGCCTCCTCCCGGCCCATGTCCGGCATGAGCAGCACATATTTGGAGCCGTCCAAATGGTACGCCGTGCCCCGGTTCCCCACCAGACCGCGCATGATATCCGCAAAGCTGCGCAGCACGGCACCGCCCGCCTGATAGCCGTAGAGCACGTTGATACGGCTGAACTTGCTGATCTCAACATCCATCACGATCGCCTGCCGCCCCTCCGCGATGAGCGTTTCCAGATGCTCGATCAGCCTCTGGTTCGTATATAGAAGCGTCTCCGCGTCTATGATCTCCCGGATTCCCCGGTTGATGATCGTTCCGGAAAAAAGATCCGGCGAGCCGTTTTCTCCACGCAGGATCGTACATTTACAGGTACAGATAACATATTCACCCGCATTGTTTTTTATGCGGTACTCCAAATATTCCCATTCGCTCGTCCTGGAAAAAATATTTTTCATTTTCCGCCGGTAATCGTCCAGATCGTCCGGATGGATCCGGGGCTCCCAGAAGGAATCCACGTCCTCCATATATTCCCCCGGCATCTGAAAGTACTCCACCGCGTTCAGGGACCAGCGTGTCACCCCTGTCTCCAGATTACGCACAAACAAATAGCCGCGCTCGTTGGTGCTGCGCGCAAACACCTCAAAAATCCGATCCTCTAAACCCGTTTTATCAATTTCCATACATTTTCACCTGTTTTCATCCGTTCCCATAAATTATCCGCTTCCTGCTATTTATTGTAGCCTGTCCGGGTAAAAAAGGCAATCCTGGATTCTGTCCAAAATATGCAAAAAAGCCGGAGGAATCCCCCAGCTTTTTTGCGCGTATGGCTTACGCTTGTATGTTTGTATGATAAAGGAATGGTTAATGGCATCCTTTGCACTGGCTGCAGTCTCCACCGCAAACGGGAGATTTGCCACTTTTCTTATCCCTGATCATGCTTCGGATAATGAGGGCTACCACCGCACCCAGGCCAACCAATACGATAAATGTTCCCATCTGTGATTCCCTCCTTCTTTCCTGTGGTGATACAGTATACATGAATTTCCTGTCCGGCCTTCAGCCCGCGTTCGTCAGATACCCGGGTATTTCGGGTATTGCCTGCCAATCCCGCTGATTCCTAGCCGGATGTTCCTATCATACCACATTATTTTGCTCTTGCAGCCTTCACGTTTGTCTCCAGGCGGTCGCTCACCTTATAGGGGCGTACCAGAAGATAGATGAATGCGATGACAAACAGCACCGCAGCGATCGTTCCGATCCCGAATGCACCGGTTGTAAATACGGTTCCGATCTGGTAAATGCACATCGCAACAATATATGCAAGAATACACTGATAGCCAATCGCAAACCAGAACCATTTTGTATTGTTCATCTCCCGCTTGATCGCGCCCATCGCCGCAAAGCAGGGAGCGCACAGCAGATTAAACACCATAAATCCGTAGGCTGCGACGGGAGTCATCACGCTTGAAAGCTCTCCCCAGATCTCCGCGCCGTCCTCTGCGACCTCGGCAAAGCCAAAGAGCATGCCAAACGTCGCAACCACATTTTCTTTCGCAATCAGACCGGTTACCGCCGCAACTGCCATCCGCCAGCCCTGTCCGGCCTGTGTCCAGCCCAGGGGCGCAAAAATCCAGCCAATCGCGCTTCCGAGCTTTGCCAGAATGCTGGCATCCAATTGCTCTGCCTCCAGCATGCCGAAGCTTCCGTCAATCCAGCCGAAGCTCATCAAAAACCACAGTACAATCGTGGAGAGCAGGATGATCGTGCCCGCCTTTTTAATGAAGGACCAGCCGCGCTCCCACATGGAGCGCAGGACGTTCCCGACAGTAGGCATATGGTAGGCGGGAAGCTCCATGACAAACGGAGCCGGATCGCCCGCAAACATCCTTGTTTTCTTCAGAATAATACCGGAGCAGACGATTGCCGCGATACCGATGAGCCATGCACTCCATGCGACCCAGCCGGAATTTCCGAAAAACGCACCCGCGATCATCGCGATAATCGGCAGCTTTGCACCGCAGGGAATAAAGGTCGTTGTCATAATCGTCATCTTGCGGTCACGGTCACTCTCGATGGTACGGGATGCCATGACACCGGGCACGCCGCAGCCGGAGCCGATGAGCATCGGGATAAAGGATTTTCCCGACAGCCCGAACTTGCGGAAAATACGGTCCATGATAAATGCGACACGCGCCATGTAGCCGCAGGCCTCCAGAAATGCCAGAAAAAGAAACAGCACCAGCATCTGGGGCACGAAGCCAAGCACGGCTCCCACGCCTGCAACAATACCGTCAAGAATCAAGCCCATCAGCCAGTCGGCACAGCCGACCGCCTCGAGTCCGGCTTCAACGGCCGGGGGAATGATTTCCCCGAAAAGCACATCGTTCGTCCAGTCCGTCACAAAAGCGCCGACGGTGGACACCGATACATAGTATACCACAAACATAATCACTACGAAAATCGGCAGCGCCAGAATCCGGTTTGTCACGATCCGGTCAATCTTGTCGGAAACCGTCAGCGCCTCCTTCGCGCCTGCCCTGGTAATACATTTACTGATAATGGATGAAATATACTCGTAGCGCGCGTTTGTAATAATGCTCTCCGCATCGTCGTCCATGGCACGCTCCATTTTCTCGATTTCCACATCCACAGAAGGGACACTGCTTAAATTTTGACCGATCTTATCGTCACGCTCCAGCAGCTTGATCGCAAAGAAGCGCTTCTGTGCCTCCGGCACCCCGGAAAGCTTTGCACCGACACCGTTTATAGCCGCCTCAATCGTCGCATCAAAGGCAACAGGCGCGGGAGCCGACGCCTTTTCCGCCGCCAGGGCGACCGCTTTTTCCGCGGCCTTCTGGACGCCGGTTCCCTTCAGTGCGGAGATTTCCAGCACCTCACAGCCCAGCTGCTTTGACAATTCGGCAGCCTGGAGCTTATCGCCGTTTTTTGCCATAATGTCTGCCATGTTGACAGCGATTACCATCGGAATGCCCAGTTCCAAAAGCTGCGTCGTTAAATATAGATTACGCTCCAGGTTTGTTCCGTCCACGATATTCAAAATCGCATCCGGCCGCTCGCCGATCAAATAATTACGCGCTACGACCTCCTCCAGCGTATAGGGGGAAAGAGAGTAGATACCCGGAAGGTCCATGATGACCACATCCTTGTGGCCTTTGAGCTTTCCCTCCTTCTTTTCCACCGTAACCCCCGGCCAGTTTCCCACAAACTGGTTGGAGCCGGTCAGTGCATTGAATAATGTTGTCTTGCCGGAGTTTGGATTTCCGGCAAGCGCAATTTTTACTGCCATAATCATTTTCCTTTCTATGTAACATTTAACATTTCTTTTCTCGTACAATATGTTGGGGCAGTGGTTTGCACAGGCTTCTTTTTATTAGCATCAACTAACTCATTGTAAAAAAGAAAAGTCCGTTTCCGAACCGCTTTACCCGCCATCCTGTCCGTCCGACGCAGTCCCTTCACTGCACGCCAGTCATCTCCTCCCGACGCAGCCCTTCACTGCACGCCGATCATCTTCGCCCGACGCAGTCCCTTCACTGCACGTCAACCATCTTCGCCCGATGCAGCCCTTCACTGCACGCCGATCATCTTCGCCCGACGCAGTCCCTTCACTGCACGTCGACCATCTCCGCATCGGCCTTGCGCAGCGACAGCTCATAGCCGCGCACGCTCACCTCCACCGGATCTCCCAGGGGTGCTACCTTGCGCACATAGACCTCGACGCCCTTCGTGATTCCCATATCCATAATTCTTCTCTTCACCGGACCTTCGCCGTTCAGCTTCACTACCCGTACCGTTGACCCGACCTTCACATCCTTTAAGGTACCCATATCACTCCTCCATTCTTATTTTGGAAAAACCGTTACTATGAGCGGCTCCCGAGCCGTAAAAGTAACGAAAAATCTGCATCATGTCCTGCCGCAATCGCCCGGACGGCCCGCTAGACTAAAATCTTATTCGCCATATCCTTTCCGAGTGCAACCCTGGAATCCTTCACATTCACGATCAGATTACCGCCAATGGCAGATACGACAGTCACCGCACCGCCAACCACAAAACCTAAATTCTCTAAAAACTTCTTTGTGTCGTTTTTTCCGCCAACCCGCTTAATCGTGTTCGACTCTCCTTGCTTTGCCATTGTCAGGGGCATGATTTATCTCCTTTCCCTATTTCGCTGTCCCGCGGTCCGATGCCAAACGATACGGGGCACAGACACCCGCAGGCTTTTGCATTTCACATTTCAATATCCTTTTCGATAGTTAGTATATACTTCTGCCAGTTAGTTGTCAATAACTTTTTGAAATTTTATGCCGCAAACTATTTTCAAACCGCATTTGTCTTTTTTGGAAAGATATGGTATAATACGAGCACTTGGCGAAATATAGGGTTCATGACATAGTATCATATGCGCGTTTGGCGAGGTGTTTTCGGGCCTGATGCGGGTAGTATCTGTCCACCTGCGGATGCAGGCCGGGCGCGGGTAATACCTGTTCACCTGCAGATGCAGGCCGGGCGCGGGATACAGTAAGAAAATGGAGGGGGCTTATAGATGGGTCTTGTAGTAAACGAATCAGCCGAAAACTATCTGGAAACAATCCTGATTCTGAGCAAACGGCTTCCGGTCGTGCGCTCCGTGGATATTGCCAACGAGCTGAATTATAAAAAATCCAGCGTCAGCATCGCCATGAAAAATCTCCGGGAGAAAAAACATATTACCGTGACGGATGCCGGGTTCATCTATCTCACGGACGAGGGTCGTGCCATCGCGGAGATGATCTACGAGCGGCACGAGTTTTTGACTTCTTATCTGGTGAGTCTCGGCGTACCCGAAAAAACAGCCGCCGAGGATGCCTGTAAGATCGAGCATGTCATCAGCAAGGAAAGCTTTGAGGCGATGAAACAGCATATCACACTTTAACATACAAGGACTGCGCACGGAATTCTGGTATGCCCGCAGTCCTTTTTTATTGCTTTTTCTCAGCATCCTTAATCCATTGAAAGCTTTATTCCGCCCTTTCGCTCCGACGGCTGAAGAATCACGGTAACACCCGCACCGGAATGCCACTCAAACTGGTACGACTCCCCGGAGGTCTGGCCGATGAAGGTTTTCCAGGAAACATCCGCCGTCACCTGCGGGTCGCACGGTCCGTTGCCGATCCAGCAGATGACTGCGTCCGGGTCTACGGATATGGTGTTATACGCATTCACGTTGCTGACGACAATCGGGTTGCCGTCCGACAAAACGGCCACGTATGCATTGCTGCCTCTGGCAGTCAGCGTGGAGGTGGCAAGCCCCTTCTGAGATAGCACGCCTACCCCTATAAACCTCACGCTGTAATCGCAGTCCTGCGTAAATGCCAGAATATTTTCCGATTCCACGGAAACCGTTTCACCCGGCTCCAGATGATAGATCACAACATGCTGCCCGTAATTTGCATAATATGTAACGGAATCCCCATTGAGATTTACCTTCATAAGCGGAAAATTTTCGCCGGTAACCCGCCGCACGATCTGCCCAAGCAGCGCCTGCCCCACATTGTTCTGGGGTCCCAGCAGAACCTTTTCAAATTTATAGTTTTTCGCACCTGCGTTTTCTCCGGCGATAAACGCCCCCGCCTTCGCAAAAAGGACGTCATTTCCCGAGCAGGTCACCTTCAGTGTCAGCTCATTGATTGTTTCAAATTGAAGCATGTGATTCTCCCCTCTAAATTACCTGCACGCCGTATAATTCACACAAGCCGGCAAGATCCCTCGCAACACCGTTTCCGATGGCGTTGAATTTCCATGAACCGTGATACCGGTAAAGCTCCCCGATCATCATGGACGTTACGTTCGCATAATACTCATCCATTTGAAAGCTTACCAGCTCCGTGCCGGTCCTCTCATCCATAATCCGGACATAGGCATCCCGGATCATGCTGAAATTCAGTCTCTTTTCCAGCGCCTCGTTAATCGTCAGCACAAATACAATCTTGTTTACTCCTGCATGCAGCCTTGCAAAATCAATCGCGATCATTTCCCGGTCAGCGCCCTGTCCGGCCGAAAATCGGGTGCTGCCGTCGGGGCTTCCTTCCTGCCCGTAAAAAACAAACCACGTATCACCGAGGACCTTTCCGTTTTCACCGAGCAAAAATGCGGAAACATCCACGTCGCAGGCGGCATTTGTGACGTTCCAGCCAAGCCGTGCGGAAATTTTCGATTGGGGACCTACCGCCTCAAGCGCTACCTTCTGTCCCTTTCGCGCAGGCCTTTGCAGCGGAGGGGCCTTGTGCTCCCCGCACGCCGGACTCACGGCCCCGTTATTATTTCCGGCATAGCTTTCGTTTCCGGATCTGTCATTCTGGTATCCCACATTTCCGGGTCTGCCGCTTCCGTATTCCACATTTCCGGGCCTGCCGCTTCCGTATTCCACATTTCCGGGTCTGCCGCTTCCGCATCCGCCGTTTCCGGGTCTGTCATTGATAGAGCCGATATTTTCAGAAGTCCTGGCGCCCTGTATGTACTGCCGGTTCACGGATAAAACCGTTTGCTTTGTCAGGGGGCCTGCGGATTTCATCGGTATTTGAATCATGGTTCGTTTCCTCCCGCAGCTAATAAAATATGCAAAAGCCTTTCAAGAAATGCATCCGAAAACAGGGCATCCCGCCCTGTCTCCTCCACCGCAAACCCGATGTCGTAACGAGCCTGAAAGCCACCGGGTGCAAATCTCAGATCCGCCTCCCGCAGCATGGAAATATCAAAGGCGCTGTCCCCCGCGGCGACGACAAACGCATCCTCCAGATATTCCTTCATCCGCCTGAGCGCAGCCCCTTTGCTGAGTGCCTTCGGTATGACGTACAGCTTCGTGCCGTTACAGAGCACATCTACCATGCGCAGATCCAATTGCTGCCTCAGGCCGTCCGCCACAGCCTCCGGCTCATCGCACTTCGTAAAGACAAATAAATCCTCGATAAACCGAAGCGCAAAGCTTCGCCTTGCATCCCTTTCCAGCAATTCGAGCGCCCGCTGCAGCGTATCCCGGCTGTCCGCCGTCAGCCTGAGGGACTCCCGGTACCACGCCTCGTCCCGCCGTCCGCCGCGAAGCAGGATTCCGCCGTTACAGACCAGCGCGTACGGAAAGGTGCCAAGCCCCAGATCAATCCGCCCATACTGCTCCACGGTCCGCGTTGACGTGGGAATGATCCGGATGTGATTTTTCAGCTCCCTGAGCAGCTCATACGTTTTTTCCGTAACGAACGAAATCTCCCTTCCCTGATACAGCTCGACCTGTTTTTTGCGCGGGCCGATATCATGCTTATACGAATAGATGATCGTATTGTCCAAATCGGTATACAGCACTGCCATAAATACAATCTGCCTTTCTGCGTTTCAAAAAACAGGTCCTCTGCCGCGGCACATCTATTTTTTTACAATCGCTTTTCTTACCAGGTCCACCGGAATGATCAGAACCGCCAGCGCCATCGAAACGAGCAGCGCCTGTGCGTTCAGCATCGTGGTATTAAATACGCTTCCGCCCACCTCGATGATAACAGTCTGCAGGATGAAAATGGCTCCCATCACGAGCACAAAATTTTTGTTCTCCTGAATATGCTCAAATATCTGAAACCGCTCCGACCTTGTATTTAAGCTGTTAAAAATAATCGAATAGATAAAAAACGCAAACATAAACGTCTTTTTATACAATTCCGGGTCCGCGCAGTCCGCCGGTGTGACAAAGCTGGTGATTCCCGCTATATTCTCAAGAATCAGAATGGAGCCAAGGGTAATGAACACGGAGCTTGTACCGATTGCAGACTTGATATACGTCGTTAAAATATTATCCGTCCGCTTTGCGGGCTGATCCTCCATGTAACGGTCCAGAATCGGCTCCCCGCCGAATGCCATCGCCGCAAGGGTATCCATGATGAGATTGATCCAGAGGATCTGTACAATGGAAAACGGCTCCGTCCATCCGAGCACAGGCGCAATGATATTCATCAGAAGCGTACTGATATTTACGGTGAGCTGGAAAATAAGGAATTTTCCTACCGACTTCGCCATCGTCCGGCTGTTGAGCACGCAGTCCTTGATCGAGGTCAGACTGTTGTTCAAAATAACAACGTCGCCGGCCTCCTGCGCAACCGCGGTTCCGTCCCCCATGGCAAAGCCGATATCCGCCTGCTTGAGGGCCGGGGCGTCGTTTACGCCGTCACCGGTCATACCGCATACATTGTCAAGCTGCTGGGAAATGGAAACCAGCCGCTTTTTGTCGAGGGGCTTCGCCCTGCTGACAACCCGAAGGCCCGGAAGAACCCGTTTAAGCTCCTCGTCGCTCATCTGCTCAAGCTGCTCATGGGTCAGCACCACATCCTTCTTTTCATCCTTTAAAATGCCGGCCTCCCTGGCGATTGCAACCGCAGTCTCCTCCGCGTCACCGGTAACCATAACGACCTGGATGCCCGCATGGTTCAGTATCTCCACCGTTTCCACGGCATCTGCCCGCACGTTATCACGCAGGCACAGTACCGCCAGAAGCACAGTCCGCTCCCCCTGGATTTTCGCCACCGATAGCAGCTTCATCGTCCGCTTTGCCTGCGCAAGCATCTGCTCCTCAACCGCTTTTTTGTCGGCAGCGGTAAACGCCTTCTCCCCGCCGTCCGAAAGCGCATAGTGCGTCACCTGATCCAGAATGTTTTCGGTTGCACCCTTCCAGTACACGGTCTTGTCCTTCAGGGTCACGGTGGCACATTTCTTCTCGGAGTCAAAGCCGCTGATCTCCGCCACCTTATCGGCATTGCCCTGTGCGGCGCTGTAGCCGTTTTGCAGCGCATAGGTCAAAAGTGCGCGGTCCATGTTGTTGCTGCCGATTGCCTTCCCCTCCGAAACCTTCGCCAGGTTATTGAGCGTAATCGCCTCCATAAACTCATTGTTGCGGACGGAATCCACCACCGTCCCCTCACCGGTAATAAACTCGACCAGCGACAGGTTTCCCTGGGTAATCGTACCGGTCTTATCGCTGAAAAGTACATTCATATAGGCCGAATCGGAAAAAGCCGCTTTATGGCTTACAAGAATGCTTTTCTTGTACATGGATTCCGTATTCATCGACTGCACCAGGCTGTTCATCATCGGCAGACCCTCGGGCACGGCCATGATGACAATGGATGCCATCAGCATAACGGCCTCTGCAACCAGAAGCAAAACAAACACGGCCGAGATGGCGGTATCTGCCCGCAGCAGGGTTAAAGCCACATGCAAAATACCCGCTATGGCAGCCGCCGATACACCCAGCTTTCCGATGCCTGCCGCAACCACCTCAAGCTTTAGGCTGGAGGTATCCTTGCGCTCCTCCCCGTCATCGTCCGTCAATGCCTTGTTGATCTTTCCAAGCTCGGAGGCATCGCCGATGACGGTCGCAACCATATATCCCTCACCGGAGGTTACGACGGAGCCCATAAAGATTTTGCCCGCAGACGCGTAATCCGTCGACTCCGCATCCGCCATATCCGATACGGGCGATTTTGTCTCGTCCCTTGACTCTCCGTTTAATGCGGCCTGGGATACCTTGATATTCCCCTCAAAAAGAAGGCCGTCTGCCGGAATCTTATCCCCGGCCTGAACCAGGATCGTATCCCCCTTCACGATCTCACTCGTGGGAATGTTCAAGAGCTTCCCGCCCCGCATAACCTTGGCAAAGGTCTTGTTGTACTCCTCCTGGAGTGCCTCACTACGGGACGTATTGCGGTACTCGGACAGTGTGCTGAAACCCGTTGCCAGACCGATGGCGAGAATAATACTCACGATTTCCACGATATCGTTCTCGCCCGCGAGCGCCGGGACAAAGGCACCCAGAACCGCCAGCGCTATTTTCAGCACCAGCGCCGCACATAAAACCTTAATCCATATATCGTCAAATGCACCAATGAACATCGACCATAACGACTCCGTCTCCCTTTTTGCCAGCTCATTGGTTCCATATTTGCTCTTGCTCTCACTCACCTGGGAATCCGATAATCCTCGCATGAGCTTTTCCTTATCTATCGCACCCATATTTTCCTGTTTTCCTCCTGGTTCTTCGAAAAAAGCAGGGGAACTACTACCGAAATAGTCCCCCTTAGATTATATTTCCATTTATTAAATATATCTGGCGGTAAGCTCGCCCAGACCGGGGTCGTTCGTACCCTGGCCGATCGCGCTGAACTTCCACTCGCCCTGATGCCGGTAAACCTCACCAAAAATCATGGCGGTCATGCCGGAATAATTTTCCGTCAGATCGTACTTGCACATTTCCTTGTTGTTTCTGGCATCCACCAGCCGGATAAACGCATTCCGGATCATCCCGAAGTGCTGTCCTCTCTGCACCGCCTGATAAATATTGACAACAATCACGATCCGGTCGTACTCCGCCGGAACGGAAGAAAGATCAATGATGATCTGCTCGTCGTCTCCCTCGCCTGCTCCCGTCAGATTGTCGCCCATGTGCTGAACCGTCCCGGAACGGTGACGCAGATTCCCGAAATAAACCACGTCATCCTTGTCAAGAAGCTTTCCGCCCCGGAGCATGATCGCAGAGGCATCGCAGTCGATCGCCTGGGGCTTCGGCGCAAAAAGCCCCCGCCTCTGCTGCACCTCATCCCAGCCAAGACCCACAACGATCCGGTCCAGGCCTGCATTGTCCTTGGACAGGTTCACCTTCTGCCCTTTCTGTAAACTGATAGCCATGTTATTCTCCTTCTTATTCTACATCCACGCCATAGTTATTGCACAGGGCGGCCAAACCACCCTGATATCCGCTTCCGATGGCGTTAAACTTCCACTCGTCTCCGTTTTTATAAAGCTCGCCGAATACGGCCGCTGTTTCGATCGAAAAATCCTCGCCCAGATCATACCGCAGCAGCTCTTCCCCGGTCGCTTCATTATAAATCCGCACGAATGCATTGCTCACCTGTCCGAAATTCTGGTGCCGCGTCTCTGCCTCGTAGATCGTCACGGTAAACGCAATCCTTGTGACGCTTGCAGGCACCTTCGTCAAATCCACCCGAATCTGCTCGTCATCCCCGTCGCCCGCTCCTGTCAGGTTATCACCCATGTGCAAAACCGATCCCGAGGGGTGATTCAGATTGCCGTAAAACACAAAATCCTTCGCGTCCGAAACCCGCCCGGAATCCGTCAGCAAAAATGCCGCACCGTCAAGGTCGAAATCGCCGCCGGTGTCATATGCATTAACGTCCCATCCGAGTCCTACCACCACATGTGTCAACCCGGGATTTCCTTTTGTCAGACTCACCTTCTGACCCTTTTTTAAACTTACCGGCATGAAAAAGCCTCCTCCCGCTTATGCTACCTGAATACCGTAATGACCGCAAAGCGCCGCCAGGCCGCCCTGGAATCCGCTTCCGATCGCATTAAACTTCCACTCGCCGTTGTTGCGGTACAGCTCCCCGACAACTACCGCTGTCTCAATGGAAAAGTCCTCGCCCAGGTCATACCGGATCAGCTCCGTCCCGGTCGACTCATCCACAAGCCGGATAAACGAGTTTGACACCTGGCCAAAGTTCTGGCGCCTGACATCCGAGTCATAGATCGTAACCGTAAACGCAATTTTTTCGATGCTGGCAGGAACCTTTGAGAGATCCACCTGAATCTGCTCGTCGTCTCCGTCGCCCGCTCCCGTCAGGTTATCGCCCATGTGCTTGACCGCACCGCTGGGATGCGCCAGGTTTCCGTAGAATACAAATTCCTTCTCCGTGGGACATTTTCCGTCTGCACCGAGCATGAAAGCCGCGGCATCCAGATCAAAATCCGCCCCGGAATCAAATGCGTTCACATCCCATCCAAGACCCACCATAATGTTCTTGAGTGAGGGATTCCCCTTCGTTAGATCAACCTTTTGTCCCTTTGCTAAACTGATTGGCATTATATTACCCTCCTTCATATGATTTTATAACAAATTTTTGAACGAACACTCACTATCTATTTGCCGGCGGCATGTGGTACTGTCTCTCGAAATCCGCCTTAATCGCCTCGAGCCTTGCCTGGTCCTCCACGCGCTTCCTGCGCGCATCCGTCTCGATTCTCCGCGTCTCCTCGATTCCGCTCGTAATCGTCCGCCAGGTTGTCTCCAGTGTCTCGATCGAAACGGAGCTTCCCGATGCAAGCCGTGCCGTCGACTTGGAAACCTCCATGTTATTCTGCGCATTCTTGATGAGCATCTCATTTGTCCTGCGGTCCAGCTCCGCCATGGACTCCGCCTGAATTTTCTGTCTCTTCAGCAAAATCGCCTGTGCCAGCGCCTGTTTAAACACGGGCAGCGTAACGATAAAGGCGGAGTTGATCTTTCTGACCAGATTGTAGTTGCTGAACTCCATCGTCTTGATCATGGGGATGGACTGCATCGCGATATTCTCCGCGATCCGAAGATCCTGGGTTCTCTGCTCCATCATCGCCAGCGCCTGATTAAGGCTGGTCAGCTCAAACTGGATGGACGAATCACCCGTAGTCTCCATATCCTGCTGCCGCTGTGCAATGTACGCCTCGATCTCTGCGCACGCCTGCTCGCCGGCCAGTATATACTTTACAAGCTCATGGTAATAATTTACGTTTGACTCGAACATCATTGCCAGCTTTTTGTTCGACTGGCGGATCTCCGACTCATAGCCCCTGAGCTGAACGTAAATCTTGTCGACCTCCTCGCCCATCGTATGATACTTGGCAAGAAGCTTATCCAGCTGCTTTTTCATGCCGCCGAACAGCTTTTCGAACAGCCCCGGGTCATCCTTAATCTCCTCTATGTCAAACTGATCCATGATCTTTGCCAGTGCCTTCAGCATAACGTTCGTATCGTCCAGCTGCGACATGTTCATGCTGCCCAGCACAACGTCGGACGCCTTTGAGATCTCCTCCGCCACCTCGGCGCCGAAGGATACGATCGTATCCATATTGTAGATCTCAATCGTGCTGACGATGCGGTCCACCTCCTCGGAATTCACGAGCTGCGCATTCATTTTCTCCCGGTCGGCGGCAATGTCATACGCCTCCACAACGGCAATTTCGTTTTTCGCCTCCGGAGCAGCTGCCGCCTGCGCCGAAGCCGTCCTGCTGAAATCAAGTCCCATATCAGTTACCTCTCTTAAAAATTTTATCACGCCACGACGGGCGCGTCCCGTTTAATGTAAAGCTCCTCATGTCCGGAACCTGCAGATCGTACAGGTACTCCCCGATCTGGTGCTCCTCCATCGGACTGTTCTGAAAATATTTTTCTATGCTCCGATACCCTGTCGGTACAAAAAAAAGAATGTCAAAGCCCATCAGATTCAGAAAAACAGTAAGTATGGAATCCTCCGGCGAAAGAATGGCTTCCGACGTGTTAATATAAATCAGCTTGGGATTTTTCTTCGTAAAATCAAACCTTTGCAGCATACGCACGATATCGCCCGGCAGATTGAGTATCTGGGCGATCACCGTGTACTCCATACCGTTCTCCCCGATTCCCTTGATGAGCCTCCGGTCGAGCATCCCCTGAAGCCGCTCGAGCATCATATCCTGAACCTCCTCCCGCAGTATCCCGTAAGGATAGCGGGGATGATTTTTGATCTCATCGCGCAAAAGCCTTCCGTTTTTTAAAAATCCGACGGCAAAGGGCTTCATCGGATTCGGGGCTTCGCTGCGGATGTAGGGCATATGCCTGACCACCAGCGTATCACAGGTGATCAGCTCCCGGATCGAGGCCCAGTACGAAGCCGCCGCCCCATCCTTTACGCCGGACACCTTTGCAAACAGAACCGGAATATTGACCACGCCGTCGACCGTGCCAAAGCCAGGCCGATACTTTAATTCCTGATCCCACAGTATTTTGATCTCCTCGTACATGGTCTGCAAAACGATCACATTCGCCCGCCCGTACTGCTGGTTGCGGTACATGCCGGAATCCTGATACATCAGCGTATCCAGCTCCCGCTCCGCATGGTATGCGGCTGTCCCCATCTGAACCTGCGAATCCTCCTCCGGATATCTGCTCAGCGAAAGGCTCTCTTCGTAGTTCACCTCGTACAGCAGCGGATCCTTCAGACAGCACACCGTGTTCAGATTCGGACACAAAATCAATACGTCCACGGGAAGCCTTCCCAGAAAGCTCATAAACATCGCTTCCTTGCCGTTTTTGCAGCCGCCCATATAAAGAAAGCACCCGATCTGCGGCATTCTCCAGCCGGAAAACAGCCGCGACTGATACCGTTTCAGCCAGCACAGCAGATAAACACCCCGGGTCGTCAGCCGGTTCAGGTTACCGTCTGCCTTTTTTTCCTCCGCCAGCATGACATCCACAAACGCCTGCTTTAGCATGCGCTGCAGCTGCGCATCGGCGGCGTATGTGATATTTCCGGACAAATCCAGGATCAGATCCTCCGGTTTTGCATAATTGCCCCGCTTTACAGCGTTGATCTCGTCAGGTGTAGGCTTTGGAAGCTCGCCGCTCACGATGACAACCCGCCGCTTTGCGCCCTTTAGCTCCTGCTGCAGCAGGAGCAGCTCGTTGACGTAGGTAAGCTTATCCTCCACCCCGTTCATTCTGCAAAAAAGATTATAGTAAAACCGTTCATCCGCGCCTCTTTGCAGGACGCTCTTACGGATATCGGCAAGAATATTTCCCTCCATCCACGCATTTGTACAGCGGCTGACCGAGGGACGTGTGCCGTAGAGCCGCTGCCGGTTTGCTTCCTCCTGCATACCCTCGCGCAGCATCCTGAGACAAAAGCCTTCCGGAAATGCCCCCGGCTCCCCTTCCTCCAGTGCATCGGAAAGGCGCGATTCCCGGTCAAGCTTCAAATACTGCGCATCCCCCTCATACTGGAGCAGGACAATGTCACATCCGGCATTTGACAAAATCGACAGAAGCATCAGCTCATACTGACTGACAGTGCCCTCATAAAGTATTTTGGGGACGTCATCCGCTCCCAGCCGGTTTATCACGCATTCGAATTTATAGTACAGCCAGCACAAAAGCTTGATATACAGATTTTTCAGCATGTTCTGCGTTTTTCCTGACCGCTGCATGGAAATCAGCGCATCATAAATCGATGCGGCAACCTGTCTGTTTTGAAAATCATTCATCCGGGGAAGCCATCGCTTTAAGCCGTCCGTGATAAACTCCGGGGTCAGCTGAAATTCCATCCCCATAATCTCGGCGTAATACGCGAGGTTTTTATCGTCCGGATTGGGAATCTTCCCCTCGATGACGACTCCGGTTTTCCTTGCCGCATCGTAATATTTTTTTATAAAATCCTCGATTTCAACCGAGTAGCCGTTAATCCGGCAAAAATATACCCCCTGATTCTGCCTGCCGCTAAGGGGGACAAAATAATCAGAAAGGCTCTGCATCTTTTTGCGTTCAATCTGTTCTAACATTGTAGCTTTTTGCCATTTAAACCTATATAAGGACCTTGAAACTTATCAATTCTGCATAAAAGTGTACTACAATCATACCCACATTTCAAGGCATTTGTGTGAAAAAATCGTCCTTTTTAAGCATTGCTGCTACTGTTCACTCCGTGACCGGCAGCCATTACCTTACTCGTCGAAAAAGCCCCGTGCAAACATCCGGATCGATTCGTAGCCTACGGCGAGGTTGATGTTCTGTCCGCTGTCAAAGCCTGCGGTGCTGATTCCTATAACCTCCCCGTACATATTTAAGACCGCCCCGCCGGAGCTTCCCGGTGAAATGGGCGCGGTAAACTGGATCATGTCGGTTTGGCTGATATTGCGGAAGCCCGAAATGATGCCGTCGGAAACGGAATTGAACAGCCCCAGCGGGCTTCCGATGGCTACCACCTTCTGCCCTCTCGCCAGCTTCTCCCTTCCGTCATAAATGGCCAGGGGGCTGAGCCTTCTCTGAATCCGGATCACCGCCAGATCCAGCACATGGTTATACTTGATGATCTCATCCGTATAATAAATCTCCTCGTCATCCTCGATTCTCACGGAATAAGAGCATCCTGCGGCAATCACATGATGATTTGTGAGTATGTAGCCCTTCTGCCCGATCATTATGCCCGAGCCGGTGCCCACCACCTCTCCGTCCCGGTCATGGTCCGCGATCATGACGATGGACGATGCCATCTGCGCCAGCTGCTCAAACGTTTTCTCTTCCCGCCTTCCTGCGGCGCTTACGCCGGCAGGCACCGAGCCTCTTTCCCGCTCCGTCTGCGATATACCCGCCGCGTGGTGCCCCGGTTCTGCCGTCTGCCCGGATCTTTCTCTCCCCGCGCGCACAGGAATGACAACCCGGGGTTGTCCGCTTTTCCCTGCACCTCTTTCGGCATGCGTCGGAACCACGGCCTGAGACTGCGCATGCTCCTGCACGCCCGTGCTTCTTCCGGCATGTGCGGGAATTACCACCCGCGACTGCGCATGCT
>CAJUSH010000001.1:87500-165854 GCA_910589045.1 uncultured Eubacterium sp. | reverse complement strand
CCTGCGCACCTGTGCTCCTTCCGGCGTGTGCGGGAATCACCACCCGCGGCTGTCCACTTTCCCCTGCGCCTGCGCTTCTTCCGGCATGTGCGGGAATTACCACCCGCGGCTGCGCATGCTCCTGCGCACCTGTGCTCCTTCCGGCGTGTGCGGGAATCACCACCCGCGGCTGTCCGCTTTCCCCTGCGCCTGCGCTTCCTCCGGCATGTGCGGGAGAAGCTGCCTGCACATAAGGCAAAAGCCCCGTTGTTCCGAAATTCCCGAGCGTCATCTCCTTAGAGAGCGCTTTCAGCGCATCCGATACCTTTACATCCTCCCTGTTTTCCAAAAGCAGAACGTCACACCCAAGCAGGGTTAAAAAGTAGCCGAATAAATATTCCTGCTCCTTTGCCACGTTCTCCAGCGCAATTTTCATGCATGCTTTTTCACTCCATGTTCCGAAAAACGGCCCGATGCTCCCGTCCATCCAGAACAGCAGCTTGATTCCGAAATTTTTCACCATGGAATCCGTGCGTCCTGCGCCGTCCTCCCGATAGAGCGCTTCCGTCCTTGTGAGCGCATCCGAAACCGTGCGGTTCAAAGCTTCATTCTGGACGATATATTCCAGCGCAATGCTCCCGCTTTGCCGCCAGCCGTCGTAAACGGCCTTGTATTTCCGGATCTGCTCCTCCTGCACGATATTGGCAAGACCGCTGATTCTGGTATAGCACAGCCTTCCCAGGGACATCTCCCCCGCCATACGCCCTTCCGCCGCGGCGACCTGCTCCGGGTAGCCCGCGCACTCTCCCAGCGCCCTTATGAAATATACATCCTTTGTCCGGTTGTTGAAGCCGCCCCGAATGCTGAAAAACTGCTCGAGGGAGCCCACCTCCATGATATTATGCCTATACGTGACCCTTTCCATCACCACGCACCACCTTTTCCTGTTTGTTCCAGTATAGCAGAAACAGACCAAAGAAGCAATTTGAACAAAAGGTAATAGCCATTTTAAAACGGGTATGCTATAATAAATCTCGTGCGTTTATCCGCACCGCAGCAAAATTCAAGGAGAGGATAACTGAAATTGAAAAACGACATACGCTACTACGGCGTCGGCGCACTGCTCTACTGCCCGGCCAACAAAAAAAGCATCGTGGATTCAATTACAACAGAAGCCTTCGGCACAAAATTTTCCCTTGCCCTCTGCCTCGAGGACACCATCAACGACCGCTTCGTGGAGGAGGCCGAGCAGATCCTGGCCGACTCTGTCTGCCGGATTTACCGAAGCAGGCAGACAAAGCCCTTTTATCTGCCGAAAATATTCATAAGGGTGCGAAACCCCGAACAGATCACCCGTTTAACAACCGCGTTTGGGGAAAGCATACAGATCGTTTCCGGCTACATTATACCGAAGTTTGCCCTGTCAAATGCCGACGCATACATAGAAGCCTTCATAAAGGCAACCGAAACGGCGGCAAAGGAGCTTTATATGATGCCGATCTACGAGAGCGCCTCCATCATCGATCTGCGCACAAGGTTTGATATTTTATATGACCTCCGGGACCGGTTATCCAAAATCGAACCGCAGGTCCTAAGCATCCGGGTGGGCGGGAATGATCTCTGCCACAGATTCGGCTTCCGTCGCCACTCCTGCGAGTCCATACACAAAATCACCCCGGTCGCATCCATCTTTTCGGACATTATCACAGTATACGGCATGGACTATGTCATTTCCGGCCCTGTCTGGGAATATTATTCCGGCACCGGCTGGCAGGAGGGATTACTGCAGGAAATACAGGATGACAAACTCTGCGGCTTTACCGGAAAGACCGTCATCCATCCAAATCAGATTTCTGTGGTGAATGAGGCTTACAGAATTTCAGAACGTGACTTTGCAGACGCAAAGGCGATTCTGGGCTGGGACCAAAGCACAAATACTTATGTTTCTGGCAGCCCTTCCAAAGAACGGATGAACGAATACAAAACCCACAGCAACTGGGCGCGGCAGATCTTGTATCTCGCACAGAAGTTCGGTATCAAAGCGGACAAATGACGCGTTCTACGCATCCGCTAATTTTTGAATGATTCCGCAGCATTTATAATGTCTCATCGGATAGCACTCTACCGGCACATGCTTTTCCTGTGCGAGCTGCAGCAGATGATGCAGCTGCGGATCCTTTTGATATCTCGCGTCAACGAGAATTTTCCACGGAACTCTCCGAAGCAGCACCCGCGTCGCCTCGCCGATGCCCGGCTTAATGAGGTTGATATCGTCAACGCCAAGCACCCGGCCGATTTCCAGCACCTCGTCCATGCCCTGTCCCGCGGTCACGCTTTCATCCCTGACATTTTCCATACAAAAGCTTCGCTCTATAGCATCAATAAACCCGTAGGAGAGGTCTGCATCCTTTAATTCCCCATAATAGACGGCTCCGTGAAAATCCCCCGCGCCGATCACGTCGCTTCGCAGAAACGTTCTGCTGATCAGGCCGGACACCGTGCTGTTGAGGCAGGCGCTTGGGATAAGAATATCCTCATGGGTTCCGCACAGCTGCGTCACATTCGCAGGATCGGCCACAACCGCAATATCCGGCGAAACCCCCTCATAGGCGGCAATATCTTTTTTTAATTCATTCCATATGGCGCCCTTACCAATCCAGCCGTCCACAAAGAGGAGCTGCCCCGGCTCATACCGATCCAGCAGATACCGCATGGCATTGCCGTCAATACCCCGGCCCCGGATAATCGAAATGGAATAATGGGGCAGTGACAGATGAAATTTTTTCTCCATATATCGTTTGAGCAAAATACCGATCGGAATACCGGCCCGGGCCAGGGAGATAAGCACAACGTCCCGTCCCCTCTGCTCCATGATGCGATCCGCAAGATTGCCGATCGCATTTGCAACGGGTGCGGCAAAGGTTTGAAGCGATTCCTGATACACCTTCATATAGGCCTCGGTTGGCACGTATTCAACCGGCAGCATCTCACTGTAATGTCTCCCCGCCTGAATCAGCTTTTCCCGCACCTTTGCCGGCAGCGGCTCCACCAGCCCCGTGATATCCTTCAGGAGAAGAATCACGTCATTTTCAGAATAAGAGCTTCTCATCTCAACACCACCTTACAAACGTCACATGCTTATTTTTCGTATACAGTGCACGCATCAGCATCTGCTCCCCGCTTTCCTCCCCTTCCGGGGCATCCGTCAGAACAAGCACCCTGTCATATGCACCGATATCATATAAAAACGTCCTTCTTTCACCGTCATACAGGCTCGCCAGCTCATAGCGGCTGTGGAGCGGATAGTCCTCCTCCGTGCTGACCGCAATCGGGCTTCGGGTCGTTGCGTGGCAAAGCACGGTATTCCCGGCAGCTTCAAGCCCTGCCCCGACATACATTGCCGGGTACATAAACTCCTCCGTACCCACGACCAGAATCCGTTCGCCTGTCACCGGCCCCGCGTATTCCCGGACGCACGCCCACAAATGCGCACAGGCCCGTTCATAATCAGCCGCCTTCACAAGCCTTCGCGCATCCATCCGGCCTTTTACCCGCAGTCTCTGCGGCTCCACTGCTTCCCCCCGCATGCACGCATGATAGCTGCCGTCCCCCGCGAAGGCTTTCGCCCGTTCCCCGTAGGAGCCGTGATCCGTTTTCACTAAATAGTGCAGGGAAATTCCCATCCGCCCGTATTGCTCCACCCGCTCCTTTGACATGCCGTTGAGCAGTGATGCCACGGAAAACCTTAATTTCCCCGGATATTCGTTTTTGAGGATTTCCACAATATTTTGAATGGTTTTCCCGGTGGTGACCTCATCCTCTACAAAAATGATGCGGTTGACCCCGCCGCCAACGGCCCGGTCCAGATCATCCTTTACAAGCTTCTGCTCCACGGCATGGCTGTGCTCCTCCGAAAAATACAGATACTCTGCATCCGCAAGCATCTCCCTTGTCGTCTGGATATAATCCGTCCCCAGGGAAACCGCCGCCTGCGCGCCGATGGCAGTTGCCGTCTCCGCAAACCCGATGAGAAGCAGACGCTCCCCCGCATACGCATTCCGAATCGTATCCGCCAGATCCGCAAACAGCTTCAGCGCCCGCTTCGGGCTAACCGGAATATGCTTTCCCTGCAGCGGATTCACGACCAGATAGCTTCTTTTTGTATTATTTTCCCGTCTGGCGATCCTCACCAGATCCTGTTCAACATATCCCACAGGTCATTCCTCTCTTTATCTTTACTCCGGAGCGCCTTAGGCTTCCCCGTTGTCCGGCGCCTGCGCATCCACGGCCTGTCTGCGCAAAATCCGGTTGATATTCACCAAAAACAGCGTCGTCGCGGTTGCCGCCGAGAGCGTGTCGGAAATCGGCTCCGCGTAATACACACCCATTACGCCAAAGCGGTGCGGCAGGATAATCGCCAGCGGAATCAGAAGAATAATCTTGCGCAGCACAGCGATAAACAGCGAAATCTTTGCCTGCCCCAGCGCCACAAACGTGGGCTGGATCCCGTTCTGCAGTCCGAACACCAGCATGCCGAGCATAAACACCGGCATCACCTGCCCGACCAGCGTAATCAGCGGCGCCTCGTTCGTAAACATGCCCGCAAACACCGTTGGAAACAGGATCGTCGAGAGCGTCGCCAGCAGTACAAAGAGGAATGTCGTCCCGATCATGCGCCGGTAGGTGCTCCGAACCCGTTCATACTGACCTGCACCGTAGTTGTAGCTGATAATAGGCTGTACGCCCTGGGTAAAACCCTGCACCGGAGCGGAAATCATTTGCATGATGCTCTGGATAATCGTAAACGAGCCGACGTAGAGATCCCCTCCGTACATGGACAGGCCGCGGTTAATAACAATGCTGATCAGGCTCTCCGTAGAGGACATGATAAAGGGGGAAACGCCCAGGGCTGTGATCTCTTGTATCTCCTTTTTCCTCGGGCGGATAAGCGCGGGGCGCAGCGTCAGGGACGCATTTTTATTGGTGAGCGTCCGCACGACCCACAGCGCACTCGCCGTCTGTGAAAGAACCGTGGCAATCGCCGCACCCTGCACGCCAAGTCCGAACACAAAAATAAAAACCGGATCCAGGATCAGGTTTAACACCGCGCCGATTCCCACCGAAAACATAGCCGTAACGGATTTCCCCTGCGCGATGATATATTGATTTAAGCCCATATACAAAAGCACCGAGATCGTCCCGATGAGATAGATGCTGATGTAGGCGTCGGAATAGCCGATGGTAGCATCGCTCGCCCCGAACATGCGAAGCAGGGGCCGCTTCCACAGATAAAAAACAACCATGATGCCCGCCGCAAAGCAGGCGAGCAGAAACACGCCGGTCCCTAAAATTTTCTCCGCCTCGCCCCGGTCCTTCTTGCCGAGCGCAATCGCGGCCAAGGGCGCGCCTCCGGCTCCCACGATCATCGCAAATGCCGACACAAAGGTGATGATGGGGAAGGTCAGCCCCACACCCGTCAGGGCATCCGCCCCCACGCCGGGAATATGCCCGATATAAATGCGGTCGATAATACTGTATAATATGTTGATCACCTGGGCGATGATACCCGGCACTGCCATCCGCACCATCAGCCCGGTGATCGGCTTATAGCCAAGCTCCGCCTGCTTATCCTGTGCACTTATCGCACTCATGTTATCCCTGCCCTTCACAAAATTTATACGGATACCTCACTCACGGGCAAAAGCGGCCTCACATGCCGTATGTCCCGAGAAACTGCAAGATCGCGCCGTAATAGCCCTCCGGGTCCTTGTCCTGGGACTGCGCATGCCCTGCGCCCTCCACGATCAGAAGCTCCTTCTCACAGGCCGCCGCATCGTACAATTCATATGCCATCCCCACGTCGATGAGCGCATCGTTTTTCCCGTGGATAAAAAGCGTCGGAACCCGGCTCGTTTTCACCCCGTCGAGCGCCGATGCCTTCCGCAGGTCATATCCGCCCCGCAGGCGCAGCATCAAACAGGCACTGTCCACAAACGGAAACGGCGGAAGCCCGAACCACTCCGTGATCTTGTCCCCGAACATTTCATACGCATCCGTGTAGGCACAGTCGGAAATCACCGCCCGGATATGCGCACCCGCTTCCCCCAGTGTCCTCTGCAGCTCAGTTCCGCTCATAATAAGCGCCGTGGAAGCGCCCATCGACTGCCCGTGCAGCACGATATCCGCCTCCTTGTCCCGGGAGAGAATATAGTCGAGCCAAAGCCCGCAGTCGGCGCTGTCCGTCCAGCCCATGCCGATAAAGTCTCCCCCGCTCTCACCCTGCGCCCGCAGATCCGGCACGAGGACGTGATAGCCCTGCTCATAATACCAGTAAGCAAACGGGTACAGCTCCTCCTTCCAGCCGGTATAGCCGTGAAGCAGCAGCACCCATTTGTGACTCTCCTCCTTCGCAAAAAACTCCGTCGCGACCAGCTCGTATCCGTCCGCGGTCTGCTTTTTCAGCTTCTGGCCCTGCGCCTGCGCGAGCCATTCATTGGTCGCCCCGATCATCGCTTTCCGGTTTTCACTGATATCCGATGTATGTACCTGCTGTGAGTAGCCCTTCGCCGTAATCTCCGCAAACGCATCCAGCTTTTCCATAAATGACGGCACCAGACATGCACTCACCAGATAATAGATAAATATAACATAAACCACCACGATTGTCACTACCGCCGCCGCCACAAATTTCACCGCTTTTTTCTTCATGTAAAATACCCCGATCGCACTTCATACCACAGGTCTCTCCACACCCGGAAAAATGGATGCTTCTAGCTTATTTTAATACAAAATTTTCCTTCCATCTACTGGAAGTTTCTGTTAGCGGGCTTACAAAACAACCGCTCTAAGCAATTCGCAGTCACTCCGAAAGCAATCCAACCCATTTATTGCGGATTCGGCAAATTTGTGTTACGATGAAAGAACCGGCTTTCACATCGGCCCTGTGCCGCAAAGCCATAGATTTTCCAGAAATGAGGTGTACGCAAATGAGAAAAAAAGAGCGGGCGCTTGCGCTCATTGACCGTTTAAAACAGGCATATCCCGACGCGGACTGCACCCTTGACTACAACGAGGCGTGGAAGCTTCTGGTCAGTGTCCGGCTCGCGGCGCAGTGCACGGATGCCAGGGTCAACGTCGTCGTAGCAGGACTCTACGAAAAATATCCGTCTGTCGAAGCACTCGCCGAGGCAGAAGTTTCCGATATCGAGGCCATCGTCAAGCCCTGCGGCCTCGGCCACAGCAAGGCGCGGGATATCAGCGCCTGCATGAAGCGCCTGCGCGACGATTTCGGCGGAAAGGTGCCGGACGATTTTGACGCCCTGCTCTCCCTGCCCGGTGTCGGCAGAAAAAGCGCCAACCTCATCATGGGCGACGTATTTGGCAAGCCCGCGATCGTGACCGACACCCACTGTATCCGGCTCGTGAACCGCATGGGCCTTGTGGACGGTATCAAGGATCCGAAAAAGGTGGAGATGGAGCTCTGGAAGCTCATCCCGCCCCAGGAGGGCAGCGATTTCTGCCATCGGCTCGTCTGGCACGGGCGGGACGTCTGCACGGCGCGCACTGCACCCCACTGCGGCCAATGCTGCTGTGCGGATTTATGCAAAAAAACGGGTGTTTGACGCCCTCACCATAAAAGGAGGAACAAGCTATGTCTGATGTATTAAAGAATACCTACGAAATCCAGGCTTCCACCATTATAAAAGCACTGGAGAAAAGAAACATGAAGGGCTGCTACTGCCCGGACTGCTCCGCCGCCGTAAAGCAGGCCGGCGAGCTGCTTTTTGACGGCGCATGCGTCGCCTTCGGCGGCTCCATGTCGCTGTCCGAATGCGGCATAAAGGATATGCTGCAAAGCCGCACGGATATCCGCCTGTTAGACCGCAGCAAGGCGAAAACCCCCGAGGAAACCAGCCGGATCTACCACGACGCCTTAAACAGTGACGTATATTTTATGAGCTCCAACGCGATCACGCTGGACGGGGAGCTTGTGAATATAGACGGCACCGGGAACCGTGTGGCGGCGCTCATCTACGGTCCCCGGAAGGTGGTGCTCGTCGTCGGCATGAATAAGGTTGTTCCCACCGTAGCGGACGCCGTGCGCAGAGTCCACAATGTAGCAACCCCGCCGAACTGCATCCGCCTTGGCAAGCAGACCCCCTGTGCGGCGACCGGCGTCTGTCACGACTGTCTCTCACCGGACTGTATCTGCAGCCAGACCGTCATCACGCGCAGAAGCGGCACCGCCGATCGGATTCATGTCATCCTGGTCGGCGAAGCGCTCGGATATTAACACTGCAAAACACGAGCATTTCTTAATCCGGCAAAATAAGCAGCCCCATCCGGGACTGCTTATTTTTATGCAGCTCTTCCTGCTTATAAAACTACCATCGTATCCAGCAGATTCTTTGCATAGCCGTCTACGGTTTCAAACTTGCCCCCGTTTACCGCCTCAGCGTCTAACTCAAGAATATAATCATTTACACCGATCAGGTAAATAGCCGCGTCCTCCTCGGTTTTCCCGCCTTCCGCTTCCAGACTCACATGATAGGTCACACGGATCGCCTTTCCAAGCTTGCTCTCATAGAAGGAAAGCTCATAATTTGTGATCTCCGCCTCAATCCCGAGTATTTCATAGTTGGCTTTCATTGTCTCCACGGAGATCTGTCCCTCGTACATGCCCAGCATCGTGTCATAATCATAGGCCTCCTCACCCGTATACTGCAGCTTTACGGTCAGCGCCTGGGTCAATGCTTCTGCTTTTTTGGAATCCACCGCTACCCATACATAATTACCGTCCAGCTCCGCGACATCCGTCACAAAGCTGCCCGGATAGGTCAGCTTCACCGGACCCACCTTCACGCTCTTCATGGCACTCGGATCTTTAACTGTAACCCTGCACTTATAAGTCTTTTTCTTGTTCGTGGCGGTAATCGTTGCGGTTCCCGCCGCAACAGCCTTTACCTTCCCCTTTGAGGTGACGGTGGCCACTGACTTTTTGCTGGACTTCCACGTCACCTTGCCGCTCGCGTTTTTGAGCTTCAGCGTAAAGCTCTTTCCGACATTTAATGTCTTTTTTGTCACGCTCAGCTTTACGGCTGCTGCCGCCTCAGCCACTACGGCCGGTGTGGAAAGCGCTGCCGCAGGCGCCGACACTGCAATTGCCAGCGCCAGTGCCAGTGCCAGCGCCGCCTTACATTTTTTAACTCTCATAGCTTTTGTTCCTCCTGAATATGGATCGATGTCCTTAATGAAGTTATTGTATCACTCTTTCGCCGGAAAGGAAAGCGCATTTCGTACGCTGCTTTGGCTTTTCAATCAGCATTGGCTCCGTGCAAATAATCCTCAATATTCTCCAGCACCTTTTTCGTCAAAAGCTCATACGCCTGCGCGGTCATTCCTGCGGACGTATCCGGACAGATGACATGTGCGTCTGCCGCGAGCGCCCCAAAGCCCACCGCACCTGCCGTATCACAGATAAACCAGTTTGTCCCCTTCGCAAGCCAGCTTTTCAGTGCGGGAACCTCGTGGGACGGCCCGATCGACGTGTTGAACAGCAGCTTCCCGTCGCCGAACACCTCAAATTCCTTTTCACCCAGCAAAATGACATTTTTGTTCAGGCAGGTAAACACCACGTCGCAGTGCGCCAGCAGCTCGTGAAGATTTCGGTAGATAAGGCCTTCCTGCTCCCGCTCCGGTTTTCTGCTGCGGCTGTAGTAGCTCACCTCGGCTCCCATAAACTGCAGCGCCTCCGCAACCATGCCGCCGGAAACGCCAAGCCCGATCACGCCCGCTTTCAAATTTGTGATCTCCAGCGGCTGCTCCCGCCACATCGGTCGGTCGTAGCCGTGCAGGAAACGCACCAGCTCACAGAGCACGAACTCCACCACGCCCCGGTCGCCGTAATCCCGGATGCCCCGCACGTCAATGCCGTGCGCCCGCGCGTAGGCGATATCTACGTTTGCGCTTTCCTCGGAATACAGGCTGCAGCACATACCCACATACTTCACCTGGGGGCACTGCGCCAGGGTCTCTCCCGTAATACGCGACGTATAGCACACGAGCACGGCGTCCGCATCCCCGATGCGCCGCACGATCTGAGCGTCGTCTGCCGGAATGTCATCGTATGTGATGACCTCCTTCGCATATTTTTTCAGTTCCTCCATACCGGATGCGACCATGCGCACCGGCTCGATTGCCACTAATTTTCGAAACATTCCTTACCTCCGTTCCTGTCCGATTCCATGCCCCGGCATGCGTTTGTCATTCCATGCCAGGCTCCTTTAGCGCTTAAAATGCAATGGGTGCCGCCAGGTTTTGCAGGAGCGCTACAAGACTCCAGCCTGCGATGGCGCTCGTTGAAGAATAAATGTCAACGACTGCCTTCACACCGTCGATTTCTGCCGTTATCCGGTGGTCGTCTCCGACAAAACCGGGCACGCTCGTAATCCCGACGCGCTCGTTTTCCGGCCCCACACTCGCCAGTGCCGCCGCCACCGCCACGTTTACCTTTGTGGGAAGCAGCGCGATCGCCTCTTTCGCCGTCCCTTCAAATACCCGCGTTTCCTCGCTGTCCGTCATAAGCGACTCCTGAAACAGCGGTGTATTCTGCAGCGATGCCGGCCCCTTTTGCGTCTCAAAGCCCACACGCGCCTCCCCCATCAGCGCTACCGTCCGCAGCACATCAAAGCCGCCGATGGCACCGGAGGCAATATGTACCCTTGTGCCGTTTTCCGCCGCCGTTTTTGCAGTGCGCCGGTAAAATGCTTCGTCCGCAAACGCCCCGATGGAGAGCACCGCCAGATCTGCCCCGTTGGATAAAAGCACCTCGGCATAGTCCCGCACCGCCGCAACACTTGCCGCTTCCGCCACATAGTCGGGCTTTTGCTCCAAAAGCGCTTCGATGGTAAAGCACGCCCTGCAGCCCGCCCTCTCCGCCAGCGCCTTTGTCTTTTCTTCGCTGCGCCCGAGAATACCTACAAGCTCATAGTCCGCCAGCATGCCCTTCTCCGCGGCTTCCACGACAATACCCGCCAGAAAGCCGTTGCCTAAAATTCCCAGTCTCTTCATTATAATCCCCTTTCTGTCTCTGTTAAGATTTTCATTTCCGCCTAAGAGGTCGGCTTGCGAAACGGGCAGTCCGACATACTGATCTTGTTTTTCAGTACATTCAGCCCGCAGTCAACAAGATAATCCTGCAAAATCGGCATCGATTGCGAGGAGGTGGGGCCGATAATAATTTCCCCGATCAATTCCGACATATGCAGCCCCATCCTTCCGCACATCCGGTTCAAATCCAGTGGATAGTACTTCTTAATCCGCCCCGCCGATACGTGGTATCTCGGCTCCACGGCAAATTCATTCAGTATGAACGGGGAGATCACCAGACGGCGCTCCTTCTCCCTGGCAAACGAAGGATGCTTAAAAGCCGCGGACTGTACCCAGGCTTCGTTCATCGTCTCCCGCAGTCTCTGGCGCATTTCCGAAAACGGCCGCTCCTCCATCATCATTTTGTAAAATTCCTCCACCAGCCAATGCTCCCGCATATCCTTCTGATAATATACGGTCTGCAGCGAAACGGCCCCGCCCGTCATTTTCTGCATCAGATTTTCATGGAAGGCAATGCAGACGCCCTGCCCCAGATGTCCGTAGCGCTCCCACTGCGCTGCGTCATCCCTGTATTTGGAAAAGCAGGCCGCATACGCCGAATAGCGAAATTCTTCTTCCAGCTCCTGCCGAAAATATTCCTCGATCGCCCGGCTCTGCCCCTCCTTCCCGCTTGCGCACAGCCGCTCCATGACGGCGCGGCATATGCCGTTCATAAAAAATCTCATCTCGGAGGCATCGTTCATATTCAAAATATTATTCAGTCTCAGCTCCGCACACCGGATAATGCCGTCAAACGCCACAAAATCCGTGTAATGATACAGCATATTTTCACCTCACCTCCATGCGAATGCAAATTTAATTGTAATTGTTCAAACAAATATTTATCCACGCCCATCGTAACATAAATGCCTTTGTATTTCAAGAATACACAGCCGCAGCAAAGGTGCCCCCTGAAAAGTAACAGAAGAAACGCCTGCCCGCGAATCCCAAAAACTCTCCAGACCCTTGATTGTTCAGGCTTCACACGACAAAAAAAAGGCACCCGTTCACTCGGGTGCCCCGCCAGCGCTACCAGGGCTCGAACCTGGAAATGACGGAGTCAGAGTCCGTTGCCTTACCATTTGGCGATAGCGCTTCACAACAAAAATTATTATATATGCTTGTCTGCGATTTGTCAATACATTTTTTGAAGAAATTTTACAAAAAACGATTCAGCCTTCGGCTTCACGGTTACGGAATCCGGCTCATTTAAAGAGTTACCCCAATTTTCGGGAGAACAGATATAAACACCTTGCCGCTGATGCGCTGGCACCGGTCGTGTTCCTCCCCTGCGATAAGCTGGTTGAAATACTTTGCGGCGGGGAGATTGAAAATTTGAATGAGCCGTATTATAACTGGCAGCGCCGGTATGATGTGGTTATTCTCAATGTTGATAAGATAGACCGTTGAAATGTCCACCATTTCAGCGGCCTTTTGCCTGGACAGCCTCCGCTTTTTTCCTGCCGCGATCTGCGAATATCTAAAATCTGCCGGACACAACACTTTTTCGGTCTATGATGGCGGCTCAACGGAAGATTGATCTTGTTGTCCTCGATATTATGCTCCCCACAATGACAGGACTTAGCGTGTTACATGAAATCCGCAAAAAAAGCTCCGTTCCTATTCTTATGCTCACAGCTATTAAAGACGAATATACGCAATTTGCTTACCTCCGAAAATGTTCTCAAAAGCCATTTCAAATATTTTGGCAAATGCTGTTGCTTACACTATTTCCGGAGGAACAATATCTGTTTATATTGATGGCCGTGATTTGATTATAGAAAATGAGTGTTTGCCGATACCGTCAGATCACCTAAAGAAAATCTTTGAACCTTTTTACCGTCCAGATTATGCCCGAAATAGAAAGGACGGCGGAAATGGTCTTGGCCTATATATTGTAGCATCTATTTTGAATTATCTTCATTTGTCATATTCCTTTTATCCCATGAAAGAGCCAGATGGTATGCGCTTTACAATATCGCTATGACTATCTACAAAAACTTTTATTTTCACATACGTTTTATATGGGTTTCATATAGGGGTGCTATCATGCCGATACACTCAAAAAACGAGTGAAATCAAAACATGGAGGTAGCACTATGAAACACAAACCGATCCTTTTGGGGGGCAGCGCTTGCCGTCATCTTGCTTTTGTCCATTAGCGGGTTAGCTTTTGCGGCAAATGCGACCAACACTTCACCAAATCCCGCAACTGGTAATGTGGATGTACGAACCGACTTGGCACCGGGAGGCAAGACGGCCAACCCGCCCAAATTTTGGCAGGTCGATGAATTTGAAAGCCGGATGGAGCAAGAACGCGCATACTATCAGCAGCTTGCAGACAGCGGAGACAAATCCTTTTGGTACAAAAACACAGACGATGAGTATGTTTGCCGTGAATGGACACAAGCCGATGTTGACGCTCTGTATGCAACATGGGAACAACAGCTTGCTTTGATGCGGCAAGGCTATCAATTCACAAAGGCCATTGACGCTGCGGACGATGGTCTGCTTGTGGGAGGATTTCAGCCGGAAGGGTAACACAACAAACGCTTTGGGGCAGTTCTCTTTTAGGGAGCTGCCCCCCGAGGAGCCGGCATTGCCAGGGTTATCGGTACCGGGGGTATCCGTGCCGGGGGTATCCGTGCCGGGGTTGACGTAAACCCGCAACCACCTTCCCCTAATCCGAAATATCCTCCGGGTAGATCAGCGTCTGATCGGCGTCGTCTAATCCCTCATGGGAATCCGACGGGTCCCCGCTCTCCCCGTCTCCGTCAATCTCTTCCGGCGGGTCCTCTTCATCATTTCCGGTATCGCCGGTAATATCGATCGGCTCGATGGGCTTTGACGAATGAACCGGGCACGTATCTGAACTGAGATTAGAAGGAAGCAGATAAGGCGCATCCTCCGTTCCCGGCGATCCTCCGCTGATATATGCGGTCGTCTTCAGACTCCCTTCCGGACAGAAGGGACTTGCCGGATAGCCCGATGCCGCGCACACGGTAATCGCCACATGCGTATCACAGTACTCGGTAGGCTCCGTACCCACCGCAAAATATTCCGTCTGCACCTGTGAGCCCCGGGGATCGCAATCGCAGAGGCCCTCCTTTGCCAGCTTCCCCGATTTTTTGCAGACGCTGCACTCTATGATGCCGTCCGGCTTCACAAAATCCTTATCCGGCAGATTTTCATGCAGGCGCTGCATAACCGCCTTCCAGATCAGCTTCGCATAGCTTGTCCCGCCGGTCTGGGGCGTGTTATCGTCAAAACCGCCCCAGACCACACAGCTGTAATAAGGAGAAAAGCCCGCGAAAAGCGCATCCCTGTCTTTCGTCGTCGTTCCGCTCTTCCCCGCAAGCGTCATGCCTTCAAAATTGCAGATTTTACCGGTTCCGATCGTGAGTACATCCTTCATTGCGTCCGTCAAAAGCCATGCCGTAGTATCCTTGATGACCTGATTGGTCTGCGGCGTATTATCAATGAGCACATCACCGTTATGATCAAGGATTTTCGTATAAAAACGGGGCTTGATATACTCACCCTGATTTGCGATCGCCGCATAAGCCGCCGTCAGCTCCAAATTTGTCACTCCCTTGGTCAGCCCGCCCAGAGCCAGGGACTGTACGCGGTCACTGTCAACCAGCGTCGTAAATCCGAAATCCTCCAGATAGGAATAGCCATTGTCGATACCAATATCCGTCAGGCATTTAACCGTCACAACGTTGATGGAATAGGTAATCGCCGTGCGAAAATCCGTAAATCCGCGATACCGCTTATCGTAGTTTCGAAGGGAGGTGCCGTTCGCGTACTCATAGGGCGCATCATCCTCCACCGATGCAAGCGTCATACCGGCGCCGTCCAGCGCAGGCGCATAGGCCGCCAGCACCTTAAAGGTAGAACCCGGCTGACGGACCGAATCCGTCGCACGGTTTAAGGTACGGTTTGCCACCTTCTCGCCCCGGCCTCCCACAATCGCCTTGACCTCCCCGGTGCTCTGGTCGATAATCGTCAGCGCCGTCTGGGGCTGAAGCGTATAGTTCACATACTCGCCGCCCTCCACGATCACATCGCCCGGCTCCATAATCTCTTCCTTGTATGCCTCGATTGCAGCCCACGCCTCCTCCTCGGATGCGAAATTGATATCGTAATCCTTATTTGCGGACTGATAATATGCCAGCATCGTGTGCTCATCGTAATTTGCAACGCTGCCGTCGGCTTTCTGCACTGTCAGGCGATAATTAAAGGACACCTGCGGCGCCGAGGGATAATTTTCCAGATTATTGATCTCTTCGTCGCAGATCGCCTGAATCGCCGGGTCCTGCGTGGAGAAAATTGTAAGGCCGCTGTTATAGAGCGCCTTGTAGGCCTCCGCCTCCGTATAGCCCTTAATCGTCTGCAAATCCTCAATTACCTGATTTGTCAGCTCGTCCACAAAATAGGAGTTGATATGCGCGCTCTGCTCGGTCTTTTTCGTGTTTACCTTCTTGATGCGCTTGTAAACATTATCCGCCAGAGCCTCTTCCATCTGCTCCTTCGAGATGTATCCCTGCTCCTCCATCTTCTCAAGCACATCCTCACGCCGCTCGGCATTCCGCTCGGGATGGCTGATGGGATTTAAGCTCTCCGGGCTTTTCGTAATGCCGGCAATGACCGCGCACTCGGAAAGGGTCAGCTCCGACACATCCTTATTAAAGTAGCGCATCGCTGCCGCCTGCACACCAAGGGAATTTTGTCCCAGATTTACGGTGTTTAAATAATTTTCCAGAATCCAGTCCTTGTCATTTACCTTTTTTTCCAGTACGACCGCCAGGTACTGCTCCTGAAGCTTGCGCACAACCTTCGCAAAGCCCTTATCCGTCGTCCAGGTGGTAAACACGTTATTTTTCAGCAGCTGCTGGGTGATCGTGGACGCCCCCTGGGAAAACCTGCCCGACAAAATGCCCTTCACACCCGCACGGATAATGCCCTTCACATCAATGCCGTTGTGCTGGTAAAAGCGCTCGTCCTCAATCGCCACAAACGCATGCTGCAGATCCTCCGGGATCTCATCGATCGTCACATACACGCGGTTCGCACCCGATGCCACAAGGGTTGCTGTCGTATTGCCCTCGGTGTCAAGCACCGTCGACAAAAATCCCGTTGGTATGACGTCCATCGCCTCGATGGCAGGTGATGAGTCGATAATTCCCTTGTACACGCCGAATCCGGTAAACGCCACCCCCACAGCCAGCGCAAAAATACCGATCAGCGCCAGTTTATAGCATATTACTTTGAACTTCCGCAAAACCCTGGGAGATCTGGCGGCAACCTTCTTCGCACGCTTCCTGGCTCCCTCTTTCCCATAGTTCATCGTCTGCCTCCTGTATTTTGCATTTTCAGTCCCTGTGCACAGCCCGGACGGATCGCATCCCCATCCGGAGTGCAGCTTACATACGGAAGTATTATAGCATCTTTTATTCCTGTTGTAAACTTTACACGAAAATGATATACTTTTACCTATGAATGATATCGTATGCAAGACCGTCTACCAGGGCGGCACAGGAGAAATTGAAGAGAAAAAATCCCGTTTTATCGCAACCGTCTGTCCGGTCGCCTGCGAGGAGGAGGCCATCGCCTTTTTTAACCGGATCAAAAAGGAATATTGGGACGCGCGGCACAACTGCACGGCATTTACTATCGGCGAAAAGCATGAAAACACCCGCTGCAGCGACGACGGCGAGCCCTCCGGTACTGCCGGACGCCCCATGCTTGATGTGCTTCTGCGGGAGGATATCCACAACACCGCAGTCGTCGTGACGCGCTACTTTGGGGGCACTTTGCTTGGCACTGGCGGCCTGGTGCGCGCCTATCAAAAATCCGTCCAGGCAGGGCTGGCAAATTCCGTCATCATCGAACGAAGGCGCGGGCGGGCGCTTACCATCGACACGGACTATACCGGGCTTGGAAAAATCCAGCACATACTTGCCTCGGCCGATATCCCTCTTCTGGACACGGAATATACCGACCAGGTACGCATCCGTGCGATGGTTCCCGTCGAGAAGCTCGCCGCCGTGCAAAACGATATTACCCAGGGAACCTTCGGACAGGCACTGCAAAATCCCGGCGACGAGGTGATGTATGCCGTGCTGGAGGGAAAGGTACTGATTTTTTAAAGGTAAAACTTTAAATATTATATCCGGATTATAGAAAACCCCATAACGAAGCGCTCCCCTGACAGCAGCCAGAGGAGCGCTTCTATACTTTAAAGAAGATTAGATAAATGCAAATCTTTCGATTCGCCAGGCATATAAAAGGCTTAGACCTCGAAAATCAAATCTCCGTAGGAAGGCATCGGCCACAGCTCCTTGTCAACGATCATTTCCAACCTGTCAACCGGAGCGCGCAGCGCATCCATCGCCGCCTTCACCTCGTCCCTGTAGAAAACAGCCTGTTCCCGGCCCTCGTCCATCCCGCTGCCCGCATCGGCAGCGTCGATCAGCCTTGCAAGCGCAACCTTCACCTCCGACAAATAATCCGATGTCTCGCACAGAAGCTCGGTCTGAACGGAAATATCCGCCGCACCGGCCGCCTTGACCGCGTTGATGGAGTTCGCCAGATTCGTTGTATAGCGGATGACTGCCGGAATGATCTGCTTGCTCGCCACATCGATCATCGCCCGGGCCTCAATATTGATCATCTTTGCGTAGGTCTCATACTCGATCTCCACGCGGGATTCCAGCTCAACCCTTGTAAATACGCCGAACTTCTCAAACAGTGCCACGGACTTTTCGGTAGCATAGGACGGAATCGCATCCACCATGGACCGGATGTTCGGAAGGCCGCGCTTTTCTGACTCTGCCACCCACTCGTCGGAATAGCCGTTTCCGTTGAAGATAATGCGCTGATGCTCCGTCGCATATTTCTTGATAAGGTCATGCACCGCATCCTCAAAGTTTTCTGCCTGCTCCAAAACATCGCACGCCTCCGCAAACGCCTCCGCAACGATGGTGTTCAGCACAACATTCGGCTGCGCAATCGAAGCCTGGGAGCCGACCATACGGAACTCAAACTTGTTTCCGGTAAAGGCAAAGGGTGATGTACGGTTGCGGTCGGTCGCGTCGCGCATAAAGTCGGGCAGCGTCCTGACACCGGTTTCCAGCATCTCGCCCTTTAGGCTGTGCGTCGCGTTTCCGGTGCTGATCAGCTGCGTGATCACATCCTCCAGCTGCTCGCCGAGAAATACGGACAAAATCGCAGGCGGCGCCTCGTTTGCACCAAGTCTGTGGTCGTTTCCCACATCCGCCGCAGACGCGCGCAGCAGATCCGCGTGCTCGTCTACCGCCTTCAGAATACAGGTCAAAATCAGCAAAAACTGAATATTTTCGTGGGGTGTTACACCGGGGTCTAACAGGTTGATGCCGTCATCGGTCGTAATGGACCAGTTGTTGTGCTTACCGGAGCCGTTCACGCCTGCAAAGGGCTTTTCATGAAGGAGGCACTGCAGGCCGTGGCGCCCTGCCACCTTCTTTAACGTCTCCATGATAAGCTGGTTGTGGTCGGTAGCCACGTTGCACTCTGCGTAGATCGGAGCCAGCTCGTGCTGTGCAGGCGCGACCTCGTTGTGCTGCGTTTTCGCGGAAACGCCCAGCTTCCAGAGCTCCTTATTGACGTCCCTCATATATGCGCCGATGCGCTCACGGATCGCACCGAAATAATGGTCCTCCATCTCCTGTCCCTTGGGCGGCATTGCGCCAAAGAGCGTGCGCCCGGTGAAAATCAGGTCCTTTCTCCTGAGGTATTTCTCCCGATCAACGATGAAGTATTCCTGCTCCGCACCCACCGAGGGTGTGACCTTTGTGGAGGTCGTATTCCCAAACAGGCGGAGCAGGCGGAGCGACTGCTTATCCACCGCCTCCATGGATCGAAGCAGCGGTGTTTTCTGATCAAGCGCCTCCCCGGTATAGGAGCAAAACGCCGTCGGGATACAAAGCGTTGCACCCGCCGCATCATGGCGCACAAACGCGGGGGAGGTGCAGTCCCATGCCGTATAGCCCCGGGCCTCAAACGTCGCCCGCAGGCCGCCCGAGGGGAAGGAGGAGGCATCCGGCTCGCCCTTGATGAGCTCCTTGCCCGAAAAGCTCATGAGCACCTTGCCGTTATCCATAGGTGCAGTGATAAAGGAATCATGCTTTTCGGCCGTTACGCCGGTCAGCGGCTGAAACCAGTGGGTGTAGTGGGTCGCGCCCTGCTCGATGGCCCACTCCTTCATCTCGTGCGCAACCACATCCGCGGTAGCAGAATCAAGCTCATGTCCGCCCTCAATCACCTCGCGCAGCCTTTTGTATGTTTTTTTCGGCAGCCGCTCCTGCATGACGGCATCATTAAATACATTTTCGCCGAAAATCTCCGATACGCTGAATTTTTCTTTTTCAATCATATAACTTTTCTCCCCTTTCTGCTTTGCAGCGCCGCGTGCAGCCGCTTCGGCGGCCCATACCCCTTGCACGTATGCGCATCGTTATTTGCCGGGCAGGAAATTCACAGGAATTTCCTGCTTATAACAAAGAAACGAGGGTGCGCCCCATCCGGAACACCCTCGTTCGCTTCTCTGCCAACTAAAATACTCCTATTTTCTCAAAAAAGCAATAGCAAATTTTAGTTTTTTCCACTTTTTCTTAAATACTTAACTTTCTTAAGCCGTTTCCATTAAGCCTTTCCTACGGAACCGAACAGCTCCATTTTCTCCTTAACGGTCGCCTTGATCGCATCGGTTCCCGGTGCTAAGAGCTTGCGGGGATCAAATCCCTTGCCTTCCTGGTCCTTGCCAGCCTCGATGTATTTACGTGTCGCATCTGCAAAGGATAACTGGCACTCCGTGTTCACGTTGATCTTGGAAACACCAAGATCAATGGCTTTCTTGATCATATCCTCGGGAATTCCGGTGCCGCCGTGCAGTACGAGGGGCATCGCGCCGGTCTTCTGCTGAATCGCATCAAGCGTATCGAAGCTTAAGCCAGCCCAGTTTTCCGGATATTTTCCATGAATGTTTCCGATACCTGCCGCAAGCATATCAACACCAAGGTCAGCGACAGCCTTGCACTCGTCGGGATCTGCACACTCGCCCATTCCCACAACGCCGTCCTCTTCGCCGCCGATGGAGCCGACCTCCGCCTCGATGGACAGACCAAGGGCATGGGAAACATTTACCAGCTCGCTTGTCTTTGCAATGTTCTCCTCAATGGGATAATGGGAGCCATCAAACATGATAGAGGTAAAACCTGCCTTGATACACTTATAGCAGCCTTCATAGGTACCGTGATCCAGATGGAGTGCTACGGGAACCGTAATGTTAAGCTCCTCATCCATCGCCTTTACCATAGCGGCAACGGTTTTAAAGCCGGTCATATACTTTCCTGCGCCCTCGGATACACCGAGAATGACCGGTGAGTTCAGCTCCTGTGCGGTCAAAAGGATCGCCTTTGTCCACTCCAGGTTGTTGATGTTAAACTGGCCGACTGCGTAATGTCCGGCTTTTGCCTTTTCCAACATCTCTTTTGCAGATACTAACATAGTAATTCCTCCATTTTCTATATAGTTGTGAACGGCACGCGCCATCCACACACACTTTGAGATAAATATAGCACGAACGCCGAAAATTGTAAAGAAAAAGTAACGCCTACGGCTCCACCCGGATATTCAGCGCCCGGTGCATGCTTTTGATCGTGATCTGCGTCTGCTCACCCCCGAACTCCCCGTCCAGCGTCCAGGGGATCGCCTGATAAGGCGAAATGCGCAGCTCGTCGGTCTTAAAGGAATAAATCCGGTCGGACTCCGAGCGCAGGTTGGTCAGGCAGGCAATAATTTCATTCAGCTCCGCCGCATTGCGGGGCGTTTTGATCAGCGTCACCTCGAACAGGCCATCGTCGAGCGCAACATCCTTCCCGGTCATGCCCTTAAATCCCCCGACCGAGACGGAATTGGTCACCATTCCGAAAATAAATTCTCCCTCGATGCGCTCCTGCGCATACTCCACACACATCCGATAGCTTGGATGACTGCCGATGCGCTTTGCGCCCTCCAGCAGATACGCGGCATGTCCGAGCACGTTTTTCAATTCCTGGCTTGTCTGGTAGGACACGTCCGTAAACAGGCCGAAGGCTGCGATGTACACAAAATAATCGTCCCCGAAGCAGCCGACGTCGCAGGGAAAAACGCTTCCGCCCACGGCGATCTGTGCCGCCCGTTTCATATCCTTCGGCAGTCCCAGCGATACCGCAAAATCATTTGTGCTGCCCGCCGGAATGTAGCCAAGCGGCACACTGACCCGGTTTTGCATTAGCCCCGTAACCGTTTCGTCCAGCGTACCGTCCCCGCCGCAGCAGACGATGAGGTCGTATGCATGCGCGTCCGCTGCCACCCGGCGGGTCGCATCGCCCCGCTCCTGCGTCGGATGCACGCGCACCTCATACCCCGCGCGCACCATGATCTCCAAAATATCCGAGAGCTGTGACCGAACTTTCCCGACCCCGGAATGCGGATTGTACACAAATAACAGCTTCATCCTATCCCTCCCTTTTTATTGCTGCTGCAGCTTTCCTGCCGTTTCGGAGAGCTTGCGCAGGCGGTGGTTCACACCCGATTTCCCGATGGGCGGGTCGCACAGCTCCCCAAGCTCCGCCAGGGAGCTGTCCGGGTAATTCAGCCGTAAAAGCGCCATTTCCCGCAGCGCAGGCGGAAGCGTTGCAAGACCTGCCCTGCTCTCAATAAAACGGATATCCTCGATCTGGCGGCAGGCCGCACCCACCACCTTGCCGATGTTAGCAGTCTCGCAGTTGACAATACGGTTCACCGAGCCCCGCATCTCCTTCAGAATCCGCACATTTTCAAGGTTCATCAGCGCCACATGCGCGCCCATCACATTCAGGGCATCCACGATCTGCGCCCCCTCCTTGATATAGACGATGTAATATTTTTTACGCCGGACGATCTTTGCGTCCAGCTCAAATTCCTTATAGAGCTTCTGCAAATGCGCCGCCTGTGCGGGGCTCTGGCACACGATCTCAAAATGATACGACTTTTCCGGGTTGCTGATGGAGCCGGACGCTAGGAACGCACCCCGCAGATACGCTCGTTTGCAGCACATTTTTTCCGCACCATGCGATATTAACGCGGAAATTTCCGTTGCACGTTCCTCTTGTTTTTCATTACTCGAAGACTCCGTTATCGTTTCCTCCTGCGAAACAGCTCCAAAGAGTCTCCTTGTCAGCAGCTCTTTTTTTTCAAGCGCCGGGCCGCCGTCCGCGCGAAACTCCGTCAGCGCTGCCAGCTCCGCCATCCGGCAGTGCCGCTTCCCGTCCAGTTGCTTTGCCAGCTCCGCCTTTACCTCACTGGAAAATGACATATTCCTCTCCTAAAATTCCCGCTCTCGCCAAAACCGGCAGCCCTCTATTTTCCCCTGTGGGCATCCCGCTCAATATCCCGGTGCTCGATGCGCAGCCCGTAGTCCTTTTGCGCACTCAAACGCCCATAAAGCCCCTCCGCCAGCGTCACCGAACGGTGTTTTCCGCCCGTACACCCGATACCGATGACCAATTGGTTCTTTCCTTCACTTATATAATTTGGAATTAAGAATTGAATCATATCCTCCAGCTTGTCTAAAAACGTGTGATACTGCGCAGACGCCCTGACAAAATCCTGAATGGGCGCATCCAGGCCAGTCAGGGGACGAAGCTCCTCCACATAGTAGGGGTTCGGCAGAAAGCGCACGTCAAACACCAGATCCGCATCCGTCGGAATCCCGTATTTAAAGCCGAAGGAGAGCACGGTAATGTAAAGATTGTTGTAATCCTGGTTGCTGACGAAGATTTTTTTCAGCTCCGCCTGCAGCTCCCGCGTCAAAAGCTGGCTCGTGTCAAGAATATAGTCCGCCCGCCGCTTCAGCGACTCCACCAGCGCGCGCTCCGCCGCGATGCCCTTGTCCACCCGCTCCCCCTCCGCCAGAGGATGGCTGCGGCGTGTCTCCTTATAACGCTTGATAATAACCGAGTCCTCGCACTCCAGAAAAAGCAGCTCGAAGCTCTTTTTGTGCTCCTTTAGGTGATCCAGCACACCGTTTAAGTCCCCGATATTCTGTCCGCTCCTCACGTCCACGTTAATAGCGATTTTATCCAGCTCCGGATCATTCTCTGCAAGCTGCACAACGCTCTCCACCAGGGAAATCGGCAGATTTCCGACGCAGAAATACCCCATATCCTCAATCATTTTCAGCGCCGTGCTCTTCCCGGAGCCTGACATTCCTGTCAAAATCACACACTTCATGCTCCCGCCTCCTATCAATTCGTTCCAGACTTACCGGATATCCGGGGGCGCCTGAAATCCCCGCTTGGCCCCGAGGGCCCCGTGCTTCACACAAGCCCCTCGCCCGGCGCAAACCCAAGCAGCCGCACCTCCGGCTCCAGCTCCACGCCGCTCGTCTCCTTCACGCGGGCGCGCACACGGCGCATCAGTTCCAAAATGTCCGACGCACACGCGCCTCCGCGGTTGATGACAAAGCCGCAGTGCTTCTCGGACACCTGTGCGGCGCCCACGCAAAAGCCCCGAAGTCCTGCTTCCTCGATGAGCTTCCCCGCAAAATAACCCGGCGGCCTTTTAAACGTGCTCCCCGCGCTGGGGTATTCCAGGGGCTGCTTTGCGACGCGCTTCTTCTTCAGCTCCTCCATGCGCCCCCGGATCTCCGCCTCGTCGCCGGGTGTCAGAGAGAGCTCCGCCTCCAGAACAAGCTCCCCCTCCCGCATCATGCGGCTGTGCCGGTAGGAAAGCTCCAGCTCCCCGGCCTCCCGAAGCTCCACCTGTCCGCTTTTTGTCAGGACACGCACACGCTGCAAAACGTCCTTCATCTCCCCGCCGTAGGCGCCCGCGTTCATCACAACCGCGCCGCCCAGGGAGCCCGGAATGCCCGCCGCGAACTCCAGTCCTGCTAATTTTTGCCGCGCAGCAGTGTTTGCCGCTTCGGATAACAGCGTTCCCGCCTGTACATAAAGACGGTTTTCTTTCACATCAATAGCTGACGCATTGCTTCCCATCTCGATTACAGCTCCTCGTATTCCTGCGTCAGATACAAGAATATTACTGCCGTTTCCTATAATCACAAGCGGCATTTCACAGCGTTTGCACAGCGCTACCAGCTCTGGTGTTTGTTGCAAATCCGGCATTAAGAAGTACTCCGCCGCACCACCCACACGAAATGTCGTGTGGCGGCTCATCGGTTCCTCCCGTCTGATCTGCGTTTCGCCGAGAAGCGCCCCCAGCTCCCGCTCAAATTGTTGTCTGTCTCTATCCATCGATCTCCAAACCTATGCTTCCTTTAAAAATGCCACATAGCCCCTGTATGCCTCGTACAGATCCACCTTGCTGATGATCTCCCACGGCGCATGCATGTTCATGACGGCAACGCCGCTGTCGATGACCTCCATGCCGTAATTCGCCAGAATATAGGCGATGGTACCGCCGCCTCCCTGATCCACCTTTCCAAGCTCCGATGTCTGAAAGGCGACCTTGTTCTCGTCAAATATACGCCGCAGCCTCGCCATATACTCCGCATTTGCGTCATTCGATCCGGACTTTCCGCGGGAACCCGTATATTTATTAAATACGATTCCCCTGCCAAAATATGCCCCGTTTTTCTTTTCCGTTACAGAAGGGTAGTTGGGATCGTACGCCGCACTCACATCCGAGGAGAGCATTCTGGAATTTTGCAGTGCACGCCGCAGCATCAGATCACTGTAGCTGCCGCACAGGGCAAGCACCTCCGCCACCGCATTCTCAAAAAATCTGGACTGCATGCCGGTTGCTCCCACGCTGCCGATCTCCTCCTTGTCCACGAGCAGGCACACGCTGGTGCGCCTGGGCTTCTGCATCTGTAAAATTGCCTCGAAGGAAGGATATGCGCACACGCGGTCGTCGTGTCCGTAGCCCATGATCATACTGCGGTCGAGGCCGTAATCCCTTGCCTCTCCCGCGGGCACGACCTCGATCTCCGCGGAAAGAAAATCCTCCTCCCCGATATCGTACGTCTCCTTGAGCAGTGCCAGGATGTGCGCCTTCGTGCGGTCCTTTTCCTCTTTTTCCCCATCCTCCTTTTTGTCGGCGGGCTGGCTGCCGATGAGCACGTCAAGGTTCTCACCCTCGATCACCTTATTCCCCTTTTTCTCCAGCTGCTCGGATGCGAGGTGGATGAGCAGATCGCTCACGCCCACCACCGGGTCTCCGGGCTTGTCGCCGATGTTAATCTCCACCACGCTGCCGTCCTTTTTCGCCACAACGCCGTGCAGCGCAAGGGGAAGCGTCACCCACTGGTATTTTTTTACACCGCCGTAATAATGGGTGTCGAGCATCGCAAGATCCATATCCTCATAGAGAGGGTTCTGCTTTAAATCCAGCCTAGGCGAATCGATATGCGCACCGAGAATATTCATGCCGCTGCTCATAGGCTCCTCGCCGATGACAAACATCACCATGGATTTCCCCATGTGGTTATAATAGAGCCGGTCCCCCGCCATCAGGGTACGCCCGGCCTTCACCGCGTCGTTTAATCCCACAAAGCCCGCTTTTTTTGCCTTCGCCTCGAAGGTTTTTATACACGCGCGCTCCGTCTTGTTTTCCGATAAAAATCTGCGGTATTCCTCCGCAAAATCTAATACCTCTTTTTTCTTTTCTCCGGGATATGCATCCCAGGCTTTATTGCGTTCCATTTACATCCATCTCCTCATTTCTGACTATTTTTGCCGTCACCCGCATTCCTTGGTTCCGGCTGTTTTTGCCCTCACCGCCGGCCTTCCTTGGTTCCGGCTGTTTTGCCGTCACCCGCATTCCTTAGTTCCGGCTGTTTTTGCCGTCATCGCCGGCCTTCCTTGGTTCCGGCTGTTTTGCCGTCACCCGCATTCCTTAGTTTCGGCTGTTTTTGCCCTCACAGGCAGTCCATGTGCCGTCAGAGCCTGCGGCCCTGACACCCTGTGCCGCTTACTCTGCATCCTCATCGGGATTTTCACCCTTGCTCAACTTTGCCTGCACGCGGCGGTACAGCTCCTGCGCCGCGTTGTAGCCCATCTTCTTCTGTCTGTGGTTGACCGCCGCCGTCTCACAGATGACCGCGAGATTCCGCCCGGGGCGGATCGGAAGCGAGTGGCAGACCACCTTATTTCCCAAAAACTCGGTGTACTCCTGGTCCATGCCAAGCCGGTCGTACTCTTTATCCTTATGCCAGTCCTCCAGCTTAATGACCAGGTCAATCTGCTGTTTATCCTTCACGCACTCCACGCCGTAAAGCGACTTCACATCAATGATGCCGATGCCCCGCAGCTCGATAAAGTGGCGCGTAACCGCCGGCGAGGTGCCGATGAGCGTCGCCTCGTCAATGCGCTTGATCTCCACCGCATCGTCGGTCACAAGGCGGTGTCCCCGCCGGATCAGCTCCAGCGCAGCCTCACTTTTTCCGATACCGCTCTCCCCCATGATCAGCAGGCCCTCGCCGTAAACGTCCACCAGCACACCGTGGATCGTAATGCAGGGCGCCAGCTCCTCGTTCAGGGTGCGGATCAGCTCCGCGGTCACGGAGGAGGTTGCCCGCTCGGTTCCCAGTACCGCTACATTGTGGCGGGTTGCCGCCTCCAGAAAATCATCGTCCGGCTGGAAGCCGCGGCAAAATACAACACAGGGGATATCGAAGCTCATAAACATATCGTAGGCTTCCTTTTTCTTTTCCTTAGCCACCTGCTGCAGATAGGCAAATTCCACCATGCCGATAATCTGCACCCGCCCCTCGGCGAAATGCTCAAAATAGCCGTGAAGCTGAAGTGCCGGGCGGTTAATCTCGGATACACAGACCTTTTTCTCCCGCAGGTCCACCTCCTCGGTAAAATTTTTAAACTCCAGCAGACGCGCAAGCTTTGCGACGGATACTTCCTTTTGTGTCATGTTCGTTCCTCCTCGTGCGTTGTAAAAATTTCTTTTTATTATATCTACCCTTTACTTTAAGTCACGCGCAGGTGAAAGTCAACCGCTGTGAAAAAAGTCGTACACCGCCTGTGCCGCACGTTCGTTCATGGCCTCCGCCGACGCAAGCTCCTCCACGCTTGCCGCGCGGATCGCATCCATCGATAAAAATTTCCGCATCAGCGCCTTGCGGCGCGCCGGGCCGATGCCCGGTATATCATCCATGACGGAGTGCACCTGCTCCTTGCTGCGCAGCGAACGGTGGTATTCGATGGCAAACCGGTGTGCCTCGTCCTGAATGCGCGTGATGAGCCGGAATGCCTCACTGTGACGGTCGATGGGAAGCTCCACGTTATTATAGTATAACCCTCTCGTGCGGTGATTATCATCCTTTACCATACCGCAGACCGGAATATGCAGCTGCAGCTCCTCCAGCACCTGCAGCGCCACGTTCACCTGCCCCCTTCCGCCGTCCATGAGAATCAGATCCGGGAAGCGCGTAAAGCTGCCGTACGTCTCGTCCAGCTCCCGCTCCCTGCGCTCCTCACGCTCCTTTATACCGTGGGCAAAGCGGCGCGTCAGCACCTCGTGCATCGACGCGTAATCGTCCGGTCCCGACACGGTGCGCAGCTTGAACTTCCGGTAATCGCTGCGGCTGGGCTTCCCCTTCTCATAGACGACCATCGAGCCGACAGACTCAAAGCCATTGGTGTTGGAGATATCGTAGGCCTCCAGCCGACGGATCTCGTCCCTTGGCAGCGAGAGCAGGTCGGCAAGCTCCTTCACCGCCCCAATCGTACGGCCCTCCTCCCGCTTGATCTTCTCCCGGTCCTGCGTCAGCACGATCATGGCATTTTTCTCGGCAAGCTCCACAAGCTTCTCCTTCGCCCCACGCTTCGGCACCCGCAGATACACCCGCTGTCCCTTCTTTTTTGTAAGCCATTCCTCGATCACAGAGCGCTCCGCAATATCCGTCTGCAGCATCAGCTCCCGGGGAATGTAGGGCGTGCCCGCATAAAACTGCTTGAGAAAAGAGGAAAGGATCTGCGCCGGCTCATCCTCGTTCACAATGCGCAGATAAAAATGATCCCGTCCAATCATCCGTCCCTCGCGAATAAAAAAAATCTGCACCACCGCGTCCCGGTCATCGCACGCCATCGCTAAAATATCCCGATCCTCCCCGTCGGCATGGGTGATTTTCTGCTTCTGCGCAATCTGCTTCACGCTGCTTAGCAGATCCCGGTATTCTGCGGCCTTCTCAAAATCCATACGCCCGGCGCACTCCGACATCTTCTGCTCGAGCATCTGCAGAACAGGCTGGTAACGCCCGTTCAAAAAGTCCAGGACGCCGTCGATCTGCTTCCGGTACTCCTCCGCCGACACATAACCCTGGCAGGGCGCCTGGCACTGGTGAATGTGGTAGTTCAGACAGGCGCGCTCCGCGCCGATATCTCTCGGCAGGCTCCGGTTGCAGGTGCGCACCTGATAGAGCTTGTGAATCAGGCCGATGGTATCCTTCACCGCGCCCGCGCTCGTATAAGGCCCGAAATAGGCAGATCTGTCCTTTTTTAGCTGACGCGAAAAAAGGACCCTGGGGAACTGCTCCCCCAGCGTCACTTTTATATATGGATACGTCTTGTCGTCCGTAAGCATCGTATTATATTTGGGCCGGTGCTCTTTGATCAGATTGCACTCCAGCACCAGCGCCTCCAGCTCCGAATCCGTCACGATGTACTCGAACCGGGCGATCTGCTGTACCATGCGGTCTTTTTTTATGCCCTCATGGTGGCTCGCCTGAAAATACTGCCGCACGCGATGGCGCAGGGAGCGCGCTTTTCCAATATAGATGATGGCGTCCCTTTCATCGTGCATCAGATAAACACCGGGCTTGCCCGGAAGCTTTGCCAGCTCCTCTTCAAAGTCAAATGCCATTGCCTTCATCCTTCTCGTCTGCCTGCGGCGTCATACAATCCGCCGCATCGGTTTCCGTCTGCGGTGCCGCGATATCGCACGCATCCGACGGTCCCACGTAGATCACGTCAGCAACCTGCGTCTCGACAGGCTTCTCGTCTCTCCCGCCTTCGCCAGCCGCCTCCTTGTCGCCGTCCGGCTCAGGCAGTCCCTTCATCTCCCGGAAGATCTTCATAAACTCCTTGCCGGTGATCGTCTCCTTGTCGTAGAGATGATCGGAAATGCGGTCCAGAATCTCACGGTTTTCCTCCAGCATCCGGATTGCGTCCGCATAAGCGGTCTTGATCATCCGCTGGATGACCTTATCAATCTGCGCCGCCGTCTCCTCGCCGCAGTTTAAGACCGGACGACCATCCAGGTAGCGGTTCTCCACGGACTCCAGGCTCATCATGCCAAACTCATCCGACATGCCGTACTGCGTCACCATGGCGCGGGCAATGCGCGTCGCCATCTCGATATCGTTGGCGGCTCCGCTCGTGGCAGAATGGAATACAAGCTCCTCCGCGGCACGGCCCGCCATATACGTGTTGATCTTGGCGATCAGCTCCTCCTTCGTCTGTAAGAACTTCTCCTCCTCCGGCGTCTGCAGCGTATAGCCGAGCGCACCCATCGTCCGGGGCACGATTGTGATCTTCTGCACCGGCTCGGTATTTTTCTGCAATGCCGCAACCATCGCATGACCCACCTCGTGGTATGCCACGATCTTGCGCTCCTGGTCACTCATCGTGCGGTCCTTCTTTTCCTTGCCGCCCACTGCCACGATCTCGAACGCTTCGAACAGATCGCTCTGGTTGACAAAGGCGCGGCTGTGCTTCACCGCGTTGATAGCCGCCTCATTGATAATATTGGCGAGGTCGGAGCCTACCAGTCCCGCGGATGCCAGGGCGATCGCCTCCAGATCCACCGATTCGTCCATCTTTACATCCTTGGAGTGCACGCGCAGCGTTTCCAGGCGGCCCTTCTGGTCGGGCTTATCTACGATAATCCGGCGGTCAAAGCGCCCCGGACGCAGCAGCGCCTTATCAAGCACCTCGGGCCGGTTGGTCGCCGCCAGTATGAGCAGTCCCTTGGATGTATCAAAGCCGTCCATCTCCGCAAGGAGCTGGTTTAGCGTCTGCTCCCGCTCGTCGTTGCCGCCGTAGCGGGTATCACGGCTCTTTCCGATGGCATCGATCTCGTCGATAAAAATGATACACGGCGCCTGCTTCTGCGCCTCCTTAAACAGATCCCGCACACGGGAAGCGCCGACACCCACAAACATCTCCACAAAATCGGAGCCTGCCAGAGAGAAGAACGGCACACCCGCTTCTCCGGCCACCGCCTTTGCGAGCAGGGTCTTTCCGGTTCCGGGAGGGCCTACAAGCAGTGCTCCCTTTGGCAGCTTCGCACCGATCTGCGTATATTTTTTCGGATTGTGCAGGAAATCCACGACCTCCTGCAGGGACTCCTTCGCCTCGTCCTGCCCCGCTACATCCTTAAAGGTAACACCTGTTTTCTTTTCCACATAAATCTTCGCCGTACTTTTCCCCACGCTCATGGAACCGCCCATGCGCTTCATGAGGAACGCCATCAGCGCCCAGAGCAGCACCAGCGGAAGCAGGAAGCTTACAATATTATAGATCCAGCCCGCGGTATTGTCGGGTATCTCGCCCTTGATGGAAACCTTCGCTTCCTTTAAAATAGGGATCAGGTCATCATCACCCACATATCCGGTGTAGTAGGTACTCGTGAGCACCTCGTCATTGGCCTTCTTCGGCGTGATATCGATCTGCTGGGCGTTCAGCTCGACGCTCTCCACCTCGCCCTTTTCCACCATCTCCATAAACTCGGTGTAAGTAATCTCCTTCGCCGTCATCTGCGTCTGCCACTTGCTGATGAGACTCATAAAAAGCAGCGCAACCAGTGTGATCAGCACGAACATCATGACCATCTGGCCGTTGCGGTTGTTGCGGGAGCCGTTGTTATTTCCGCCCCCGCCGTTATTGTTATTGCCGTGATTGCTGTTATTCGGATTGCCGTTTCCGCCTCCGAAATTGCTGTTTTCCATACATGTACCAACTTTCTGTTTCTTAACTTGTGTTAAAGCACTTCTTAACATTATAAGAGCAAACCCCTTTGATTTCAATATATAGTTTCCCTGTTTTTCTAAACATTTTCTAAAATATTTGTGAAAATTCTTTCAGATTCCGGTAGATTTCTTTTTCTGCGGGATGTATAATGTAAATAATTGCTCAGAGCCCGGACAATTGACAGACGATTTGTGTCCGGCTCCGGACAAACCGCAATTTTACAAATTACTCAGGAGGAACGTATCATGCCCGTAAAATATGTATTTGTCACCGGTGGCGTTGTTTCCGGTCTCGGCAAGGGTATTACTGCCGCATCCCTCGGACGTCTGCTCAAGGCGCGGGGCTACACAGTAACTATGCAGAAATTTGATCCCTACATCAATATCGATCCCGGAACGATGAACCCGATCCAGCACGGAGAGGTTTTCGTCACGGACGACGGAGCCGAGACGGATCTCGACCTGGGACATTACGAGCGTTTTATTGATGAGAGTTTAACCAAAAATTCAAATGTTACAACCGGAAAAATCTACTGGTCCGTACTGCAGAAGGAACGCCGCGGCGATTATGGCGGCGGAACCGTCCAGGTAATTCCCCATGTGACAAACGAAATTAAAAGCAGATTTTATAGAAATTTCACCTCTGATGACACACATATTGCCATCATTGAGGTAGGCGGCACCGTAGGCGACATCGAGAGCCAGCCGTTTTTAGAGTCCATCCGCCAGTTTCAGCACGAGGTGGGCCGGGAGAACGCCATGCTCATCCACGTGACGCTGATCCCCTACATCAGCGCCTCCGGCGAGCTCAAGACAAAGCCCACACAGGCATCGGTCAAGGAGCTGCAGGGCATGGGTATCCAGCCGGATGTTATCGTCTGCCGCAGCGAGCACGAGCTTGACCAGGGATTAAAGGATAAGATCGCGCTTTTCTGTAATGTGCCCGGATCCCACGTCCTGCAAAACCTCGACGTGGAGTATCTATACGAAGCGCCCCTTGCCATGGAAAAGGAGAATCTCGCAAAGGTGGCCTGTGAGTGCCTGCATCTGGAATGTCCCGAGCCGGATCTCAACGACTGGATCGATATGGTTGACGCACTGCGCCATCCCGACAAGGATGTCACCGTCGCACTCGTTGGAAAATACACACAGCTCCACGACGCCTACATCTCCGTTGTGGAGGCATTGAAGCACGGCGGTATCGCAAGCCGCTCCACGGTCAACATCAAATGGGTGGACTCCGAGCTTGTGACGGACGATAATGTGAAGGAAATGCTCGGGGACGTAAGCGGCATCCTTGTACCCGGGGGCTTCGGCACCCGCGGCGTCGAGGGCATGATCATCGCCTGCCGCTATGCCCGGGAAAACAGGATCCCTTATCTTGGGCTGTGTCTGGGCATGCAGGTTGCCATCATTGAATTTGCCAAAAACGTGTGCGGCATACACGATGCCCACAGCATCGAGCTTGACCCGCAGACGGCACACCCGGTCATCGCGCTTATGCCCGACCAGGATGCAGACGGCGATATCGGGGGCACGCTGCGTCTCGGCTCCTATCCGTGCCAGCTGAGCGAACGCTCCTTGGCCCGCCGTCTCTACGAGACCGATATCATCCACGAGCGGCACCGTCATCGCTACGAGGTAAACAATGATTTCCGCGCCGTCTTGACGCAAAACGGCATGAGCCTGTGCGGGATTTCCCCCGACGGACGGATCGTTGAGATGATCGAGCAGCCGGACCATCCATGGTTTGTGGCGACACAGGCGCACCCGGAGCTGAAATCCCGGCCGAACCGCCCGCATCCGCTCTTCAGCGGCTTTGTGGAGGCTGCACTTGCCTGTCAGAGCCGCCGATAGCTGCAGCATTGTTGCGGCCCCCGGGCTTTCAAATTTACATTTGGAGGGATTGAAATGAAAAAGATTGTAGCAATTATACTTGCAATTGCATTTGTTGCGGCAGCCGGAATCAGCGGCTACATCTTTATCCACGGCGAGGACGGCATCTACAGCCGCTCGGCATCCCAGAGCTTCACGCTCTCGGGAAACTCTCTCGCCCAGTGGAAATTCGAAGCCGACAAGGATGTCCGTGCCCATATCAAAATTGATGTCATCGGCGCATCCCTCGCAGACCAGAATGAGGCGAAGGTTTTAATCAAGGGCAGCTCCGGAAACGGAAGAAAGCAGATCAATGCCGATACGCTGAAGGAAAAGGATGAATCCTCCATGTCGCTGCCGTTCCGCAAAGGGGATAATAACTACATTATATTTACCCCCGTTGCGTGCAGCTCGGTACAGCTTAAGGTTACCGTCACCACCTATACCTTAAAGGGGCATATACGCGCACTTGGTGTGGAGATCGGCAAAGATTACGGGTTATAAATACAGAAAATTCAACAGAACTGCCATGACGCATCCCACGATGCATCCGGCGAGAACCTGCACGGGAGTGTGCCCGACAAATTCCTTTAAGCGCTCCTCCGGCAGCCCCGGATTATCTTTTGAAAAAAGCTGCAGCATCTCGTTGAGCATCCGTGCCTGCTTGCCCGTCTCAAGGCGCACGCCCATGGCGTCGCGCATTGTGATGAACGCCAGCATCACACAGATTGCAAACGGAAACGACGACACGCCGAACACAATCCCTGCCGTTACCGCCATACAGCTGACGGTCGCGGAATGTGCCGACGGCATCCCGCCGTCTCCCCAGAAACGGCTGATATCCAGCTTATGATTGAGCAGCGCATAGATTACGGTTTTGCTGAATTGTGCCGCAAACCAGCCTGCTATGCCGCTCATCAACACCTGATTGCGAAACAATTGCGAAAAAAACAGTTGTACTGTCATTTATTTTTTTCCTCTTCCGATATAATAGTGTAACTGTTTTGGTACATTTTTATCATAACTTTGTCTATTCTAACACAATTTGTCTGATGGCACAAGCAAACATATATGGAAAAGAAATCTGAAATAAATGTAAGGAGGAAATCCGATGAGTCGTGACAAAGAATTTGCAAATTACAAATCCTGTATTGTATGCAGCAGACCGCTGCCCGCAGATTATGAAAAGGAATACTGTCCGAACTGTGAGGAGGAAGCACTGTTCAAGGAAATCCGCGAATACATACGCGCCCATAAGGTAACTGAATTTGAGCTTGCGGAGGTATTCGGCATTTCACAGAGCAGGGTGCGTAAATGGATCAAGGAGGGCCGCATTGAATATGCCACCGAGGAAAACAAGGTGACCAGCACCGAGTGCGCTCGCTGCGGTGCACAGATCACCTTCGGTACGCTCTGTACGGAGTGCATGCGCGCGCTCAACGGCAGCAAGGACGTCTCCTATTTCGCTATAAAGGGAAACAAAAACGACGAACACCGTATGCGCTATCTCACAGATGACAACTGATGCGGTTTCATCATTAAAAGCCACAGGCCCTGCGGAAATCTGCAATACAGTTCTTGATTTTCCGCAGCTTTTGCGCTATTATTAGGATGTTACATCATACGGAGAGTTATCGAAGTGGTCATAACGAGCTGCACTCGAAATGCAGTTGTCCTTTTAGAGGGGCACGTGGGTTCGAATCCCATACTCTCCGTTAAAAAAAGAATCCTGTTTGCAGGATTCTTTTTTTATGCTGTATTTCCATTTCACCGCAGTGCAGTCATTATTTTCAGGCGCTGCTATCCATTTGTCAGTGTTTTCCCGATTGATATCGTATACGTCACGGTCACATCCTGCCCGTCCGCTATTTTGTACGTTGTAACAACGGTAACGGAACGGATATTGATCTGGTCGCCCGCCTTCAAAAGCACCTTTGAGCCCGGCTCTGACTCGCCGGTCACAACGCACTCCGAAATGGTGCCGTTGTCAAGGCTTAAGCAGTTCTGTGCCAGCTCCAGAGCAGTTCCGCAGCTCTTTGTCGCGGTTGTCCGGTCAATGCGCACATCCGGCATATCCTGGGTATCCGTCAGCGTCAGCGTGGTCGTCAGCGTCTTGTAGCCCCTGTCAGCCGTCGAATAATACTGCAGGGATATCGTATACGTGCCTGTCTCCGCCTTACGGCATACACCGGCGTTAATACTGAGTATCTGCAAATACAGACGGTTGGAGGCAGCCAGGTTCTGCACCGCTGACGTTCCCCCCGCAGTCAGATCCGTCGAATAATAATTGCCGCCCTTTGTAACGGTCGCGGAGGAAAAGCTTGTATAGCTGACAAATACACCGCCCCGGTACTGCGCCAAGCGCACGGTCACATACTGATTTCCGACAATATCCTTACCCAGTGACAAATCCGCACTCTTTTTGTCTATCTCGATCTCATAGGTCGTCTCTCCGGTCACCGGCACCGAGGATACGACAACCGTAAAGCCTGCCGTTGCCTTCTTTCCGCCGCAGGTCAGCGTCAGTGTGTAGGAGTAGGTGCCGCTCGCAATATTGGAGGAGCGCAGCGAAATCCGGTTGTTCGCCGTATCATACGTCGCAATATTTGCTTTGTAAAAGCTGTTGTTGTTGTCCGTGATGCTTGCAGTCTCCCCCTCCAGCAAAAATTCCTCGCCGTACTGGTCGGTAGCAGTCACATCTATGTACTGGTAATACTCCGGGTTGTATACGTTTGACATATTCACCCGGTCGGTGCTCAGCTTAATGCTGTTCAGATAAGCGGCCTCCGTGATCGTCACGTCATAGCTGTATGTATAGGTTTCGCCCGCATAGGCAGCGGTAACGATAATCTTAACGGTGCCGTTTTTGATCGGCGTAACCTTTCCCGCCGAATTTATGATAAGCGTATCCGGATCCGAGGATTCATAGGAAAGCGAGCTGTACTTGATTTCGCTTCCGTCCATGTCCAGCGCCCGGAAGTATGCATAGTAGGTCGTCCCGATAGCTGCCTTGCGGTTATCCTTGTAGGTCACTGCCGAATAATCCGGCGCAGCAGTCGACGTCGTCAGCGTGAAATTCGTCTGCTCCGACGCAACCGCAGCCACGCAGGTGATCACGTCCGTATCGGTCAGTACAAGGCTGCTGTCCGACTTGCTTGTATATTTCAGCGTAACCGTAGCCGTCTTACCCACCGTTTTCATGATCAGCTTGTTCTCGTCGGTGAGATAACCGTTCGTCACCTCCGCTTCGTATTGGATCTTGCCATCATAGACATTCGAGACGTCAATGCCATTCTTATCGTAAATCGCATACTCGATGGCCGTCTCCTTGCCAACCGTCGACTGGTAGGTGAGTATTTCCAGCTTTACCGGAACACCCACGCTCGCCTTAAACTCCTTCGTCGTCATACCGTCGGTGACGGAATAGCTCACGCCGTCCTTAAAATTTGCATACATCGTGATCGTCATGCTCTTGCCGTCCTCGGAAAAATCCATGCTCTTCGCAAGAATGCCCGCACCCGCCGCATTTGTCACGGTAAAATCATCGACCTCCATAACGCCCCGCACGTCGCCGGAATAAGTGACCTCGATCTTGTTCGCTGCGGTCTGCTTCGCACTTACGATGTAGTCCGCAACCTCCACCACGATCGACGCCGTCTGGAGTGCCTTTGTTCCAATCATCGCGGAAGCCTTGATCGTGTAGGTTCCGGCCTTTAAGGGCTTAAAAACGCCTGCGCTGCTCATATATGAGGAATAGTCCTTTCCGTCCTCCCCGGTCACGCTCCACTTATTTGTGCTCGTAGCATTCACCGGGGTCAGCTTGTAGCTGAACGCATAGCTCGCACCCACGGTGAGCAGCCCGTCCGCCTCCTTCGGCGCTTTAATCGTCAGCTTTGTGGGCTTGACCCCGATCTTTGCCGAGGTGGAAACCGTATACTGCAGCTTTCCTGTTTTGGAATATACCTTTGCAGTCAGGGTGATCTTCTTATCCTTCGCGGCAGTCTTTCCATTGGTATTCACGGTAATAATATTTGCCATGGTGCTCTTCGCGGCAGTCTTGCTTGCTTTTTTTACGCTCGCATATGCCTTTCCCTCACCTGACACGCTCCACTTCACAATCTGTCCCTTTGTAAGATTCTGCAGCGTATACGTATACTTTCCATTGCCGGCCCCGTTCTCATACAGAACGGAATTTGTTTTTTTGAACTTCGGTACTGCTGCCTTAACCGGAACCGTCGGAAGCACACTTGCTACCAGAGCAAACACACATGCGGCTGCCAGCAAACGCTTCATTTTTTGTAACATTGCTTTTTCCTCCTTCTTAATCATTCGCTCTTTTGTACCGCGTCTCCTTCAAAGACCCTGCACGGCAGTTCTGCCGTGCAGGGAGGCTCGCAAAAACCTCGCCAAGTGCTCGTATTATACCACAGGAATGAGGATAGCCGCAAGTGCCACGCCTGATTTGCATGAAAGTTTTGGTATCTATGGTTACTTTGCATGGGGCAGGAATACGCATTTACTGCGCAGTCCGTAAGAACATGATTCAGGTGTGAGGGGCGATTTTAACAATCGTTCCGCCCAAAACAGCGATTCCCTTCGCAATCAGTTCTTCTCCCCGGACGCTTCCTTCTCGTTCGCTTCCTTCCCGTTCGCTTCCTTCTTCTTTTGATTTTCATCCGTGCCAGAGGTCCAGACTCCGGCTGCTCCCCTCGCCTTTCTTTTGGCGCTGCGTTTTACAAGCGCACGCCCGATGAAGAACGCAATGACAAGGAGTACTGCCAGAAGCAGCAGAATCGGCAGATTGACAAGGAACCAGATGGAGAGGTCGCGCAGACCCTGCCCCAGATCGTACATCGTGTTGGAGATTCCCTGACTGATCTCCTCGCCGTAGCTTAGCTTTGTGGCGACACTGCTCTCCCGGTCCACCTCGTTGATATCCAGATACAGCGTCGAATAATTGATGCGGTTGTCATATATCCTTAGCTGGGACTCATAGGACTCCAGCTCATAGCGCACATTTGTCAGCTGACTCTGAATCGCGATAATGGCCTCGATCGTATCCGCATGCTCGAGCATATCCATCAGGCTCTTCTGCTCCGTCTTCAGCGCCTCCACATGGCTTTGCATATCCACATAGCTGAGGGTTACATTTTCCGATGAGGTGCTGGAATAGGTTACATTGGATTTGCTCGTCACCATTTCCAGAAACTCATGCATCTTTTCCGCCGGAACGCGGATAATCATCTGCGCATAACGCCTGATGTTCATCTCGGGATTGCCGTTGATCTCGGAGCTTTCTATATAGCCGCCGTACTCATCCACACGCTGCTGTACATGCTGCATCAGCTCCTCAAACGTTTTCGTCTCCACCGAATAATTATAGGTGTAAATGATCTTTTCGCTGCTCTCTTTCATATGTTCGGCATCGGCCGCATCTTTCAGGTCCCGTTCCTGCGTCGTATTGTCCGCAGGGGCATCCCCCGAGTCATCTGCTGCATAATCGTCCTCTGCGATATCCGCATCGGCAATCTCCTCCTTCATCTCGGAAAATCCGTTCTCATCCGCAGCCGCAGCATCATAGGCCTGACCGCCCGCCGCCGCACCGCACGCGCCCAGGGACAATGCCATGGAAAGTGCCAGCAGCATTACATACATTCTCTTCTTCATATTTCTCCTCCTTTTCTGCTATTGTGTCCAGGGTACCGGTCAGATTACCGCTCACCAATCCCCTTCCCGGAAACAAGCCCATCCGTACACTCGTCAAATTCCGCCGTCTCCAGCGTCAGCTCCAGCACCTGCCGATAGCTGTTGACCTGACGCACTACGCGATAGGTGCCCGGTTTTGTCATATTCAGCTCCCGCATATTGTACTCTTCCCCCCAGATTACATCCCGCTCACATTCGCTCATACTGCGATCCGTATGGTAAACACGCACCCATGCATCCGCGCTCTCCTCATAATAAACCTCGTAGATCTGGCTTGCGCGCACCGTCCGGGCAGCCGGGTCATTCGTTTTTTTGCTGTCCGCCAGCTCCGATTCCAGCACAAAACTGCCCCCGTCATACACGTCCTTCAGATACCACAGGATCAGTTCGTCCGCTTTCCTGCTCTCTTCCAGAAGCCGCTCCTGCCAGCCGGGTACCGCAGGCTCCCCCGCGAAGTCTGCACGCTCCTCAAAATCGGCAGGCGCGTCTGCCGGGGCATCCGCCCTATCACCAGCCCCGGCATCTCCCCCATTCTCTGAGGAGATATCCGCATCATCTGCCGGGACATCCGCGGTCTCCTGGTTCGCCCCTGCTGCCTTTTCATCCGCAGCCATATCTGTGTCATAACCCTCCGAAGTACCTATTCTGCCCATCACGCCCAAAAATGCCGTAAGTCCTGCGATACATACAAGCGCTGCCGCCGCTGCGCCAAAGCGTCCTGCTTTTCTGCCCAAAGCCGCAAAGTCCGTCCGTCGCCCTTTTGAACTCCCGACCGGATTCCCTGCTTTGTCCGGCACGTTCTCCCCTGCTTTTGCTCTGCCTGGCGCATCGGCTTCTGCTTCTATTCGTTTCATCCTTCTTACAAATTTTTTTGAAAAGCGATGCTGCTTTTTGAGCTGTTCTTGTTCGGGCACATTTGCCAGATCCCGCTCCATCGCATCTGCCAGCGCCTCCGCCAGCAGACGTTCACCATTTATATTCAGACTCATGCTATGCCTCCCTATATTCCGAAAGCACCTGTTGTAATTTTTTTCTGGCCCGCCAAATACGGACATTCACGGTCTTTTGCGGCAGGTCAAGCGCCTCGGCTGTCTCCCGTTCCGTCATCTCGTGCAGATAACGGCATTCGAGCACGATCCGGTAATTCTCATCCAGACTGCGGATCGCCGCCACGATCTGCTCATAACGCTCCACTGCCAGATATGCGTCAAGCGTATCGTTGTCCTGCGCATCACCAAGCGCATCCGCAAACTCCGTCATGTCCATGCGCCGCTCCCGCCTCAGGATATCGATCGCCCTGCTCTTCGTGATTGTCACCAGAAACCGCTTTGTCCGCGGGCTGTCCACCTCCTCCACCTGATCCATGTGCCGCGTTAATGTCAGATATGCTTCCTGCACCGCGTCCTCCGCCAGATCCTTATCTTTTAAAATATCCTTTGCCACATACCACAAAAGGTAACGGTATGTTTCATAGAGCCTTGTAAACTTACTCTGCTCCTCCGGCGTATCCAACATGGATAAAAATAGTAACATCTGCTTTCTCCCCTGCGCGCATCCCGCCGTGGTTATCACCGCGGCTGTTTTGAGGTACTTACATCAAACCAAACGAAGGCTTCGTTCAAAATACTACACAAAAATAAAATTATTTTTCTGTCCCGGAACACATTGCCTGTTCCTTTCATACGCCTGATTATAAAAGAACGGCCTGTAATCCGCAATGCACACTTACACGTCTCAAATTTGAATTATGCGCTCGTGAAACGCCATCATACGATAAAAAGCGGGAGATTGCCGCCCCGTGCAATCTCCCTGCATGCTACCGGATCAGCTTTACCAGGTTCCGGTCGTTTATAAAATTACTCATCTCATAGCAAATCAGTATCTCATCCCAGCCTTCCGATACCAGCGCGGGAACGGATTCGTTGTAGTAGCGCAGATCGATCATCGTAATCTGCGCATAATTATCCAGCAAATACGGAACCATGCTGTTTGCAAAGGAATCCTTGAACATCAGCAGAGAGCCGCCCTCTCCCGCAGACGGATTTTTAATCGTCAGCCGCCCGTAATTTCCCCCGAAATAAACCGCATATTTATCCTTCCCGTCCAGCTTGCTCTCGTCGTAGATGCCGGTCAGCTTCGGCATCGACTTTTCTCCGTTCACGCCAGGCGCATCCGCAGGCGGGCCGTCCGTCTCTATCGTCAGCCCCTCCGGCAGTGCACACGGCAGCGCAAGCGCCTCCGGCCGGATCAGCCCAAGCCCCGCCACCTTTGAGTAGATCGTTCCGTAAAAGTCCTCCCGCACCGTCTCCACACCAAAATCCGCCTGTGGTGCGATGCTTCGGTCCTGCGCGCCAAGATAGACCGACGCGCCGATATATGCCCCGTTTGTCGTCCAGTGATGGTCCGTAGAAAAATAAAGCTTTTCATTTTTTCTCAAATGCCGCGCCAGCTCCCCGCCGGTCTGCACAAAACGCACACTGTCCGCCTCGCACAGCGAGACCCCGAGCGTCTCGTACGGCTCGCTGTCGTATATGACGCCGTGGGTCGGCAGCTTCTCCTGCTGCAGCGTTGCGGGACTCGGGACAAGCATCACCGACACATCCCCGGTCGTCTCCGCCGCCATCGCCGTGACATAGCCCAGATTTGCACGGTAATTTTTCTCGGAGAGATCACTGTCCGTCACCTTATTAAAGAGCGTATGGTCCCTTCCGATATAGACACCGTTAATTTCCCGGTGGAACAGCAAAAACTGGCTTGTCGTCGCAATCTGCATCCACCGGTCGCGCAGCGGAAACTGGTCGCTGGCCGCCTCTGTCAGATCCCGCTGTACCTCGCCGGAAAAAATCCCCTCCGCCGTGATCTTTGGCCGCTTTGTCAGATACCGGTTCTCGGACGGCGAATACTTCTTTTGCGGCAGCACCAGAAGCAGCACACCCCCGAGGGCGAGCGCGCCAATCACAATACCCGCATACATACGCGCCAGGCGCTCCGGCCCGCTGCGCTCCCTTTTTTGCTTGTTTTGCTTTTTCGGTTTGTTTTGTTCCATATCCTGATATCTCCTGCCGTAACGGCTTCGCTCCGATGGGCTGTAAGCTCCCACAGATAACGTCCGGCCGTTAAAATCTAAAATACAAAAACGGATTGTAGCTCCCGCTCACGAGAAACGCCAGAGAGAGCACAAAAAGCACCAGCGTATATCCCATCAAAAACGGCTGTCTCTGCGGTTCCGCAAAAAGCTTCTTCGAGATACGCACCGGAAGCGTCGTCGATGCAAACAGCAAAATGCACAGAAACGGCGCATAAATATCCCATTCGAAGAGCGCCAGCCGGTTTCCCGGCTCCGTTCCCATAAAAAACATCGCCTTCAAATAACCGGGCAGCAGCTGCATGTCATCGCACGCAAAGATCACCCAGCCCACGACCACAAAAAACATCGTGTAGAGATGCTGCAAAAGCTTCGGTATCCGCTCCAGCACCCGCAAAAGCACACACTTTTCCAGCATGAGGAGCACAAAATAATACAGCCCCCACAAAATAAAATTCCATCCTGCCCCGTGCCATAAGCCGGTCAGAAACCATACGGCAAACAGGTTGAACACCTGTCGGGGAAGCCCCCTGCGGTTGCCGCCCAGGGGAATGTAAAGATACTCCCGAAACCAGGTGCCAAGCGTCATATGCCACCGGCGCCAGAACTCCGTGATGCTGCGCGACTCATAGGGATGGTCGAAGTTTTCCGGAAAATGAAACCCAAAAATTTCCCCAAGGCCGATCGCCATATCCGAATAGCCTGAAAAATCAAAGTAAATCTGGAACGTAAAGGCCAGTGCTCCCAGCCACGCCATCGCCGTGCTCATATCCGAACCGCCAAGCCCCTGTATATAATCCCAGAGCGCGCCAATCTGGTTCGCAAACAATACCTTCTTCGCAAGCCCCAGCAGAAAACGCTGCAGCCCCCGCGCCGTGCCCTCCGCAGTTGTTTCCCGCGCATCCACTTCTCTTTGCACATCCTTGTAGCGGACGATCGGTCCTGCGATAAGCTGCGGAAACAGACACACATACATGCCGAAGGAAATGATATTGTGCTGTGCCTTTGTCTCGCCCCGGTACACGTCGATGGTGTACGACATCGTCTGAAACGTGTAAAACGAGATGCCGATCGGAAGCGCCAGCTGCAAAAGCCCAAGCTGTGTCCCCGCCAGCGTATTCACGGTCCCCAGCACAAAATCCGTGTATTTAAAAAAGCACAAAATTCCCAGGTTCCCGGCCACGGACAGTGCCAGAACGGCACGTCCCAGCGAATCATGCTTTCCCCGCGCATCAGCCGCCTCGATCGCCCGGCCGTTGCAATAGTCGAAAACAGTCGAAAACAGCATGATAAGGATGTAGCGCGGCTCGCCCCACGCATAGAAAAACAAACTCGCCAAAAGCAGCCACAGATTGCGTGACTGCTTTGGGATCAAAAAATATACGAGCAAAACCACCGGCAAAAAGGCGCACAGAAAAATCATACTGCTGAATACCATTCTTTTATCCTCTTCCTGTTTCAATATCTCCGTAACCGTCCAATATCCGTCTCAAAAATCCTGCGGATTGCTTTTTTCGGAACGGCTCACATCAGATCGCCCAGTGCCTGCTGCACAAGCCCGCTCTTTTCCGCGATGATCATCGCGACGTAGCGGCCATACTGTTTGATAACCGCATGCTCCACCATCGCAAGCTGATCCGGCGCATACTCTCCCAGCGCTCCCCTGCGCAGCTCAAGATGATCCTGCAGCGTATTCATGAGCGCGGCGGCATCCCCGTCCTCCTTCAGCTCCACCACCGCGATCTCCTGGGGGCCGCCCTCCGCCGCATAGGCGTAAAAATAGGACTGCACCCGCCCGTAATCAAAATCCGAAAACACGGTAAAATTCAGCTCACCCTTTTCATCCTCGCTCGTGGACAATTTCATCTCCGGCAGCGTCGTGTCCGCCGCGAGCATCGCTTCCCGCAGCTCATCCATATCCACAGCCTGCGCATCCTGTACGTCCACAGGCTCCTTTTCACCGCCGCAGCCTGCCGTGAAGCTAAGCAGCGCCCCGCACAGGCAGACCGCGATTGCCTTACAAAAACGTTTCATCCTCTTTTATCCTCTTCCCTTTCTGCCATCTACGCCTCGAAGCCGAGCTTTTCTTTATTTCCGTTCGCATCGATCGTCCACGTTGTCTGACTGCCGTTCTCATCGATCTTGGTGACTGTCTCCACCTTATCGCTACCGTCTGCGGGCGGTTCCGGCACAGTGCCTGCTCCACCGGTCTCAGACGGATCCGGCAGTGCCGAGCCGAAAATTTCGTTGATCTTCTTCACAAGCTCGGAAAGCTTCTCCGACGGCAGGTCACCCGCGCCGCTGTTTTCGCTGTTCGAGTAATCGTTGATATAGATTGCCAGAATGTTATTGTCGTCCACGCCGTTGGGGATCCACATACCGCTGACATCCAGACTTCCGCCCTCCGGCAGCATGTATATCGCCTGCACAATATAGTTCATCATCTGATCCGCAAGTGTAAGCTCCTCCTCGGTGAGCGCCTTCGGGAACTTGAAGAACAGGTGATCCTGCTTTTTATCAAGAGCATTCTTGATCTTTTTGGGAAGATCATTTAAATCCTTCAGCTCCTTCGCATTCTGGACCGCATAGGAATATTTTGTGCCCTTTGCCTCCGGCAGGGCCGAGCCGTCCCACTCATGTCCGTTGCGCGCCGTCTCGTCGGTCATGTTAAAGTTCCGGTATCTGACGCCGCCCGCATCGGAATATACATCCAGCTGATACCACTCGCCGTCATCCAGCTTCACCATATCCCAGGAATGATATTCATTATGTACGATATGCACATCCAGTCCCACCATGTTTGCAAGCAGGCGGAATGTCGTCGCATAGCCCACGCACACGGCATTTTTGTTTGCGAGCACATCGTGGGGCGTATAGCATTCGCTGCTCTGCCCCGGCATCGCGATCACATGTCCGCTGCCGTGCCCGATATTGTCCACCATCCACTCATAAATCGCCAGCTCCTTCTCATAATCCGTCATGTTATCCCGGATGATCTCGCCGAGCAGCTTGGACGCCATATCGTACGTCTTTTTATCCTCGCTGCTTAGGCCTGACGGATCGCTCTTTAAATATGCGTCGGAAATCTCTTTTGTGCTCCGGATCTCGTACTGATCCATGACCTTGAAGCCGTCCTCCTGATAGGTGCTCTCCTGCTCCGCCTCCTTTGCCTGACGTGCCCGCTCATCATCGATAAACTGGCTCATCTTCACGCTCTGCTCCTTCTGGGCGCGCATCTCGTCCATCAGCACCACGTTCATACCGACGGAGGTTCCTACTCCGCCCAGCAGCACGACCGCAGTAAGCGCAAATGCCACCTTTCGCGCCATTGCGCTTTTTTTCTTCGCAGGCGCCGGTACGCCGGATGCCTGCACGACCGCTTCTCTGTTCTGTTCCCTGTTCTCTTCCATTGCTCTTTCCTTCCTTCTAACATCTATCAGAAATTATATTCTGATTACACATTCATCATCCTGCTGCAAAAATCTTGTCTCCGTTTTCATCAACCATGAAATACGTCTCGTTCCCATTCGCGTCGAGCGTCACTGTGCCGCCGCCCGCACTCTCTGCGAAGGGTACAGCTTTCTCCCCGCCTGATGTGCCCGAGTCTGTCAGAGTCGTACCGAAGACCTCATTGATCAGCTTTACAAGCTCTTTTGCCTTCTCCGGCGACAGGTCATTTTCAACTGTACTGTCTCCGGAAAAACGATGAAAATATATGGCCAGTACATGGTTATCATCCTCACCGTTCGGAACCCAGTTTCCGGTAATATCCATTTCACCGCCCTCCGGCAGAGTAGATATTGCCTGTGTGATCAGGCTCATCATCTGATCCGCTACGTTTCGTTCCTCCTCGGTGAGTGCCCGCGGAAGCTTAAAAAACAGCGCATCCTTTTTGTTATCGATCGCTTTCTTGATTTTTTTCGGCAGATCTTCCAGCGACTTTAACGGCTTTGCGTTCTGTACCGCATAGGAATACTTCGTCCCCTTCGCCTCCGGCAATGCCGAGCCGTCCCACTCGTTTCTGGCACGCATCACCTCGTCGGTCACATTAAAATTCCGGTAGGGCATGGCGCCGTCCGCCCAGATGTCCAGCTGATACCACTCGCCGTCGTCCAGCTTTACCATGTCCCAGGAATGGGATTCGTTGTGAACGATATGTACCTCCAGCCCCACCATGTTTGCCAGCAGGCGAAACGTCGTCGCATAGCCGACGCACACGGCACTCTTATTTTTCAGCACGTCATGGGGCGTAAAGCACGCACTGCTCTGTCCCGGCATCGCGATCACATGGCCGCGGCCCGCCCCGAGATTTTCAAGCATCCACTCGTAAATCGCCAGCTCCTTCTCATAGCTGTTCATGCCGTCCCTGATGATCTCCTCCAGCACCTTCGCCGCCATGTCATAAGTCTCTTTGTCCTCACCGCTTAGGCCCGACGGATCGCTCTTTACATATGCATCGGAAATCTCCTTCGTGCTCCGGATCTCATACTGGCCCATGACCACATAGCCGTCCTCCTGATAGCTGCTCTCCTTCTCGGCTTCCTTTGCCTGACGCGCCCGCTCATCATCGATAAACCGGCTCATCTTCGCGCCCTGCTCCTTCTGCGCGCGCATCTCTCCAATCAGGACAACGTTCATACCGACGGAGGCTCCTACTGCGCAGATGAACGCCAGCACTGCCAGCACGCACACCGCCTTTGCCATGCCGCTTTTCTTTTTTCCCGGAGGCGTGCCGGATACCTGTTTTGCGGCTTCCTTCGCCGCTTCCCTGTTCTGTTCCATCGCTCTTTCCTTTTTCCCTCTTTCTTTATTGTATTACAGAAACATTTTGATGAAAATGTATGCTGCCTATGCTTATAAAGACACCGTTTTGTCAGTCATGTTACAGAAATGACAAAACTTTCACGTTTCCATCATATTCTTGCTTTATTATAAAAAATAAATAGATTCTTCTACGTATATTATAACGGCAACGAGCACCAAAAGTACTACAGCTGACAGAAAAATTTTTAAAAATTTTTCAATCCGCTCTTTTTTCAACAGGCGCTGCTCCAAAGCATCACACGAGCGGCGCATTTCCTCCATATCCTTATAATCCGCGATTGCTTCGATATTTTCCCTCAATTTTTGACAGTCCACGCGTGTTTTCGCCCCCGCAAGCTGCTCGTTTATGCGCGCATATGTCTCCTCGATATAGAGCGTCCGGTGCTTTTTTGCCTTTTTCCGGCATACTTTGAGCAGCTCCTCTGCATCCTCATACTCCCCCGTCTCGCGAAACAGCTCCGCCGCCTGGCGGTACATGTCTGCCTGATCCTCCCTGCGGTACATATGCGGCGCAAAGCTCATCTTTTTCTGCGCTCTTGCGTAGAGCCGCTGCTGCCGCTGCCCAGGGGTTTCCACAAGCTCCGGCTTCGCCTCGTCGTCGAGCAGCGCACGCATCCGCTTCTGTTCCTGCGCCTTCTTTTTCTCCATACGCTTCTTTTTCAGCGCACGCCTCCTGCGCCTGATCTCTTTTTCTTCCTCCTCGGTCAAAGCCCTTTGTTCTTCCATGATGATCTCCTTTATCAATAACAGTTTTGCACTCTTTTATGCCACACTAGCACGTTTTCCTGCAGATTGCAAGCACGGCCAACGTCATCCCCCCGCCCTTCTCCTTTCCCAGACGGCAGAAATCCTCAAAGCGGCTCCCCGCCGGAAGCCAGCCCTCCTCAACAGCCGCGCACAGCGCACTGCGCTCACAAACATTGTCCACGCCCACCGTGCCCCGCACAAACTCTGACGATGAAAAATCTCCCTGCTGCGCTGCCAGCAGATCCCCCGCATAGGTCAGAAACGGGACATGCAGCCGGCGTGCGAGGGCAGTCAGCCCCGGCTCCTCCCGCTTTGCATCGACGGAGGCGATCGCACGAATCCGGTGCAGCGACCAGCCCTCCCGCTCAAACACCCCGGTCAAAAAGCCCGCCAGCACATCCTCCGGCACACCCTTTTTGCATCCCATGCCTACAACAAGATCCTGGGGCACGAGATGCAGCGTATGCTCAAAGGGTTTTCCCACCGGGTAAGGCGAAATTAAAAAACCGCATTCCGGTGTGAGCGCTCCGATCGGCTCCCCCGCAAGCAAAGCCCCCGAAAGGTGCTTGATCTCGTCCTTTTCTACGATGGATAAGCCCTGCCTGCGCGCAAAGGTATCCACGGAAAACACGTCGTGAAGATCGGTCGCCGTGGTGATAACCGGCAGGGCCTCAAGTGCCGCGCCGAGCCTGCGCGCCAGCTCATTCGCACCGCCCGCATGCCCGCTCAAAACCGGAATGACAAACCGTCCCAGCTCATCCACCACGACAACCGCCGGATCATGCAGCTTATCCCTGATAAAGGGCGCCACGGCGCGCACGGCGATCCCCGCCGCACCCACAAAAACAAATGCATCCATTTTCAAAAAAAGCTCTTCCAGCTCCTTTGCAAGAGTGGAAAAGCCCATCCAGCCGCGGGAGGCAAGGCGGGCAGGCGCCCACGCTCCCACGTCGCCGCCCGGCTTTTCCAATGCTTCCCTGATCCGTTCACCCGTTATGATCCCCTGTGCGCTGAAGGCGAACACGGCAATATTTTTATACATGCTTTAAGCCCTTCTGCCGCTCAAAAAAGTCATCCACTGCCTGCACGATCATCGCAGGCTCCAGTGTTTTAAGCAGATAGCCCGCCGGCTTTAACGCCATGACCTGCATCACGCTCTCCTTGTCGTCCTTGCCCGTCAGGAAAATAACCGGCATATCCGAGAACTCCTTCTCAGCGCGGATCATCTCCAGCACCTGCCTGCCGTCCACGATCGGCATCTCATAGTCCAGCAGCACCAGGTCCGGACGGTTCATCGCCAGATATTTGATCGCCATCGCACCGGAATTTGCGAGGATGACCTGATAGTGATCCTCCAGCCAGCCCTTGACATTGCGCAGCATCGCACCGGAGTCATCCACCACAAGTATTTTCTTTTTATTATCCCCGCCAAACTTCTCTACATACGTATCAATCGCAGATACCAGCTCATTGACGTTGATCGGGCGGACAAATTTCTGGCGAATCGTCTGCGCGCCCACCAATGCCTCGATATCCGCAAGCTCCTCCCTGCTGCCCGTTGCAAACACCGGAACATCCATCTCCGCCGCCTGATCCTTGATGTAGATCAGCGCCTGCGTTTTCTCGGCCAGCGTCTCGTCACCGTAGATCAGCACAACGCTGAGCTTTTCCTGCATTTTACTGATCTCGTCAATGTCCGCCTTGACAATCGTGACTATGTAGCCCTCCTCCTCAAGCTTTTCCTTGAGGCTCAGCATAAGATAGCCCTGCGTCTCCGTGATGATGAGCATCCTTTTAACCGTTGTCGTCTCCATTCCCGTTCCCTCCTGACTAAATCCATTTTACCTGAATCTATTGTATTCCATTTTGGACGATTACGCAAGCAGGGCGCACAACGTTACGTTTCAGTTACTTTTCGCACGTGTTACTATTCACGGCTCGGGAGCCGCTCATAGTAACGATTCGGGGCGATATTCAGAGTTTTGCTTCGCAAAAATCGCCCCTCACACCTGAATCATGTTCTTACGGACTGCGCAGTAAATGCGCATTCCTGCCCTGTGAAAAGTAACTCGCACGTTGCCGGTCACGAAGTGAGCAGTAACTGGCACAGCTCGTCGGTCAGCTCTAAAACCTCCATCAGCGCCACGTCCGCCACATATGCCCGCAGCTTCTCAAAGCCCTCCTGGCAGGCCTGAGGCATCCGGCAGCACTCCAGTTCCTTCATCGCCGCGTCCACCGTATCCAGGTCGAAGGTATCCGCCGCGTCGTGCAGCCTCTGCAAAATTTCCCGAAGCTCCTCCGGGGCACGGCTCTCCAGCGCCTCATTCTGCTGTCTCGCGAAAGGCTCCAGCAGCGGCTTGTAGGCGCGGTACGCCGCAAGCAGTGCAGGTGTCTCCCGCTCGATCGTCTCCGCATCCCCCGCGTTTCCGCAGTCCTCCATGCGGTGGAACCATTCGGACAGTTCCCGATCTCCAATCATCCGCGCCGTATTTTTCAGTGCATGAACCTCAATTGTATAATCACGAATCAATTTTTCTGCAACGCATTCCTCGATCTTCTTCGCCTTCGCGTCAATCACCTTGTAGAAATCTCCCAGCAGCTCCCGCCAGAGCTTTTCGGTGCCGCAGCAGCGAATCCCTTCGGCTCTGTCAATACCGCCAAGATTCATCTGCGTATCCCAGTCCGCTTCCTTCCGTCCGGCTTTTGCCTCCGCCGAAGCACCGGCATCCGCCTGGTCTGATGACACCTCCCCCGCAGGACGGATCTCTGCTTCCTGCGCCGCGGCCCCGTGCTTTACCAGGCCCCTTGGCAGCCAGCTCTTGATCTTGCTGCAGATGTCCCGCATCTCAATAGGCTTTGCCACAAAATCGTCCATGCCCGCCGCCTGGAATTTTTCCCGCGCATCCATGAGGGCGTTTGCGGTCAGCGCGATGATCGGTACGTTTTTATAATACGTGCCGTCCAGCGCCCGGATGCGCTCGGTCGTCTCGATTCCGTCCATCACAGGCATCATATGGTCCATAAAAATAATATGGTACTGCTTTTGCTGAACCATCTGCAGTGCCCGCTTGCCGCTGTCCGCCGTGTCGATCTGCATGTGCAGCGGCTCCAAAAGCCCCGTCGCCACCTTCAGGTTCATCTCGTTGTCGTCTACGATAAGAATGCTCGCCTCCGGTGCACAAAAGCTTACATACTCCTCGCCCTCCGTCTTATCCGTTATCGATTCATGATTTAATATCTGGCAAAAGTTGAGTGTATACAGAGGCTTGTTGACCTTTTTTGCATCCGGTAACACGCATTCCTCAAGCAGCGGGTTCAGCAGCACACAGATCTCACCGAGATCTCCGCGCCTGTCCGCGAGAACCCCGGCAAGTGCTTTCTGCGTCTGTGCATCCAGAAAGAAAAAATCTACCTCACGCTCCGGCAGGCCGTCCGACGCGTTCTTCTCCAAAACGACGCCGAACTGTCCGCACAGCCGCGCAAGCTGTTCTTCCAAAAGCACGGATGCGAAGCTTCCGCCCACATGCACCATATGTTTCTCCCGCAAAGCCGCCGCCGGCTCCTCTCCTTCACGCTTCTGATGGATGTTAAAATAGAACTCGCTCCCCTCACCGTAGGTACTGCGCACGCCGATCGTGCCGCCCATCAGCTCTACGAGCTGCCTGGAGATGGAAAGCCCCAGCCCCGTGCCCTCCTTGTTGTGGTTCTTTTTGCTGTCAACCTGCGAAAAGGAGGCGAAAAGCCTGCCGATATCCTCCTCGCGGATGCCCTGGCCGCTGTCCTTGATGGAAACGAACAGCTCAATGTCCTCGTTTGTCATTTTTTCCACGGCAATACTAAGGCGTACAAATCCGCTGTCGGTAAACTTGATGGCATTGTTTACAATGTTGATAATGATCTGACGGATGCGCAGCGCGTCCCCGTACAGGCGGTTGGGCAGCTCTGCATCAATATCAAAGAGCAGCTCCACATGCTTTTCCCCCACGCGGGTGAGAAAGATCATCCCCAGATCACTCAGCATGGACATCGGCTCGTAGGATGCGTCCACCAGCTCCAGCTTTCCGGACTCGATCTTGGAAAAGTCCAGGATATCGTTGATAATGCCAAGCAGTGCATTACCCGAATTTTTGATGTTCTGCAGGTAGCCAACATCCTGTGCCGGAAGGTTCTCCCGCAGCAAAATCTCTGTCATGCCCACGATGGCGTTCATGGGCGTGCGGATTTCATGGGACATGTTCGAGACAAAGGCGGATTTTGCCTGATTTGCCTCCTCCGCCTGCTGCTTGAGCGCCTTCATGAGCTTCGCCTGCTCCTCGGCGTTCTTGATGTAATAATAGCTTTCGGTAATATCGTTCAGGATATACAGCTTTCCAAAGTAGGTGCTTCCCTCCGTGAGCAGCCGGCTGTACACCTCGTACATCCGGTGATCACGCTCCAGATTCTCGTTGTCAACGATGCAGCTGTCCAGCTCATCCCAGATCGCGGCATAGCTTGAGGGCAGCGTGAAATCGAAGAGCTTCTCCGCCTTTTTGTTGTGGTAGATCAGCTGGTTATCGCTGTCGAGCACGATGAGGGCATCCGTCTGCTCATCCGCCGCCATGTCCTTTGCCATGGAGAGCACGTTTAAGAGCTGATCCTTAAACAGCGCCGATGCCAGAATAAGCGTGCTGATCAAAAACGCAGGAAGTGTCGTGTCATAGCCTTCGGTAACGCCGGATATAAACAGCAGCAGGCCCGTAAACATAACGACCATAATGACGGTGAGCTTGATGACCTGCTTGCGCTGCAGCTCGCTTTTGACCACCAGATAACGCCGGATACACACGAAGAACATAATCAGCAGATACACCATCGCCACCGCATTGTAAACGAGATACATCGGCCCGTGCCCCATCTCAAGGTGGGGAAAAAGCCCGCCCTTCACATATTCAATGCTGGTATAATAAAGGCTCTGATGCTCGCAGGTAAGCACCAGAAGCGTATTGCACAGATGAAATGCGGTCAGAACGATAACCAAAACCCGCGGCAGCCTGATACGGCAGTATTCCATGATAAACAGGAACATCATGAGCACCACAAAGGGCTTGCCGAAGTATGTAAACTGAACTGCCCGGATCGCCTCCTGCTTTGTCTGCGCCGTCAGCTCAAACAGATAGCCCACAAAATTAGCCAGCAGCGACACCAGAAGAATAAACATGATCTGCTGCTGCCTGGACACGTTCTGGCTGAGCACATGGATGATCGTCGCAAAGAGCACCAGAAGTCCAACATATTGTAATGCAATTAAAAATGTATGCATCCGCTTCCTCCTCAGCAATCCCGGGCGGCCCGGGCTTCAAATTCCTCCACCGGCATGGGCTTTGCATAATAAAAGCCCTGAATCATGTCGCAGCCAAGGCACGCCAGAAAATCCACCTGCTCCCGGCGCTCGACCCCCTCCGCTACCACGCGCATGTTCAGCTCGCGCGCCAGGCGGATGGCCTCCTCCACGATGACGGCGCCCCGCCCGCTCTCGTCACTTCCGCGGAAAAATTCACCGTCAAGCTTTAACACGTCAAGCGGGATATCCTTCAGAGAATTCAGCGACGAATAGCCCGCGCCGAAATCATCCATGGAAATCGAAAAGCCATATACCTTCAGCTGCTTTACCGTGCTGATGAGAATCTCCTTATCGTCAAAGAAGGCGCTCTCCGTCACCTCCAGCTCCAGCAGCTCATGCCTGGGCCCGTAGCTGTCCACAAGCTGGCTGATGTGCTCCGCCAGCCCCTCCAGCGCAAAATGCGCCCGTGAAACGTTGACGGAAACCGGAACCATCCGTTTTCCCTGCACCGTCCACTCCGCAAGGAGCTTTGACACCTGCGCGATCATAAAATCATCCAGCTTCGTAATAAATCCGTTTTCCTCAAAAATCGGGATAAAACGCGACGGCTGGATCAGCCCCTTCTCGGGACTGTTCCAGCGCACCAGCGCCTCCGCGCCCACCAGCCGCTCATCCGCAGGGCTGTACTTGGGCTGTAAATAAACCTGAAACTCTCCCGCCGCCAGCGCCGCGTCCATATTGTTCTCTACCCACAGCTCCCAGCTCTGGTCCGCCAGCATCGTCTCGTCAAAAAAGAAAATCTGCTCCGCCTCATTGTGGCTCGCGCTCTGCGCGGTGTTGGCATAGCTGAACAGCTGATCAACGTCTACCTCGCGGCGTCTGCCAAGGCGGTTTCCCTTTTCCGCAGCAACCGGCGGAACCATGCACACACCTGCATGGAAGTGGAGCTTGCGCTCCGGCTGCAGGCCTGCCAGCTCCGCCATGAGGGAGCGCAGCCTGCGGTGACAGTACGCTTTCCACGCCTCAGCATTCGTGCCCTCGCACCGGAAGAGCAAGCCGAAATCGGCGCTTCCGTAATGTCCGAAAAGCTCAAAGCGCCCCATACGCGCACGAAGGAAGCTGTCCATGCACTCCAACAGCTCCTCCCCCTGTCTGCTCCCATAGCACGATATATAATTTGCGTAGCGCTCCATATGCAGATTGATCATCGCATATGCCTTTCGCCCGTTTAAGATACGGCCAAGCATTTTTCCCGCGGCGCCCTGGAAATAAAGCCAGTTGCGGCCAAGCGTCACGGCATCCATGTACAGAAGCTTTGTGACCTCCCGCTGCATATGAATGTTTGCCACCGCATTGACAAACAGGAAAACGAGAGGGATGAGCATCATGACAATCGCTATCCCGCCCAGCAGCATCGCATAGATGATGTCCTGTCTCTGAATCTGCAGCCTGCACAGCATATAAAAGCGGTAATCCTCCGTCACTGTCGGGATGCGCATCCAGAAGCTCTGCTCCAGGATCGTATCCTGCAGCCACAGGCTGCGTCTGCCCGGGTCTCGCCAGGACATTTCCCGAAAGGCATTGCCCGCCAGCCGGGCAAGGGGCAGATTCAAAATATCCGCTGCCTCCTGCACCCCATAGCTCCAGGTGTTATCCGGGAGGATGATAAACAGCTCCTCCCCGAAGGACCATTCCAGCACCTGGTCCAGTCTCGGTCTGTTTTTTCCGATTAAGGCCGCTTCCCGTCCCCACGCGTCCGTCACATACATCTCGATAGGTTCCCGGTTGTATTCCTCCAGACGTCCCACCACGTCAGCGATGTCCTCCCCCTGCTCTATGCGCCGTTCCACGAACATGCTCAGATTCGTGGCCTGCGTATAGAAGTTGGTAAACTTTGTTCCCATGATATAGGTGGAAAATAAATCCACCGCCAGGATGACGATGCCCGTACATACGGATGTGAACAGCAAAAATACGACAACCGACGGCCAAAACCGTTTCCTTTTCAGTTTTTTCAGTTTATCCTTTTTTGATTTTGCCATGTCCGGTTATTTTGTAACCTTTACCTTTTTCGTCTTGGAATAGGGCGTATAAAAATAATTTCCATAAACGTCCTTCTTATAGCCGCGCACACGGATGTAGTAGGTTGTTCCCTTTTTCAGCCCGCTGATCGTCACGGCAGTTCCCGCCACCTTCGCGGATTTCTGATTCCGGAAATCCTTCTTTGAGGCATAGCTCACCTCATAGCCCTCAAAGCTCTTATTTGTTTTGTACTGTACCTTAATCTTTTTGCCGGAAACATTTTCAGCGAGGGAAATAGTCACACCTCCCCCTGCAATGCGCACCGGGAAAATCTCATAAGCGCTTTCCAGCATTCCCTCACGCGCCGCAACCGCCGTCACAATATACGTGCCGCCGTCCGTGAGCACAATCGGTTCCGTATACAGATCCGAGGCTGTGGGCTTCGTCCCGTCCAGGGTATAGTAAATATCGCCCTCGCCGGACTCCATCGTAATCGTCAGTCCCGTCGCCGTATCGCTCACCTGCACCTGCGGCTGTTCCAGTCCCTTCATCGTCTTTAAGCTGTTTGAAAATTCTGCATCCGCTGCCGGCAGAATATTCCTATAGAAGCTCTTCTCCACATGGTCGCTGTCCTGATCCTTCGCCATCATCTGCTGCCGGCTGAGATAGGAATAATTTTTACTGTTCGTCGTATCATCCCAGGTCAGATCAACGATGTACCAGTGGTCGCCGTAGCGCACCTGATTCCATGCATGGGCATCGCTCGTGACCGCAATACAGTCAATGCCGAAATAATTTGCCAGTGCCACATACAGCTTCGTATAGCCCGCGCACACCGTATCGCCGTCCATGAGCGCACCGTAAATGGACTGTGTATAGTACGGGTCCGTATAATCTCTCAGTGCGTCCCCGTCGCTTAAATAGATCAGATAGGCACACAGCAGGTCGTGAATCCGGCTGTCCGTCTCATAGAGACTTCCGCCGGTTTTTACCTGCGCCTGCAGATCCCCCAGCCGGTCAAATACATCCTCGGTAGCCGCCGCCCGGTCGCTGCCCGAGGCAAATGTATCATAAATGCCAAGTGCACATGTGTTTTTGTTCGTCGTAAATAAAATCGTGTTTAAAAAATAGTACTGGGGGTTTGCGTAGACAAACAGGCTCTGCACCTTCTTGACCTGATCCTGGGTCAGCCCCAGTGTGCTCACTGTTTTTGTCCCACGCCTCGTCACCGTCTTGCCGCCGCTGTTGACCTCATAGGTCGCTGCGTTTCCCGTGCCAGTGAGCAGCTCCCCGCAGGCCGCATCCAACCGCTCATAGAGCAGCTGCTCCTTTGCGGGAAGCTTGCTGTAATAGTAATCGCTGCTGTAGCAGTCAGCCTCATACTGCCGCAAAGACGCCGTGATGCTGCGGAAAGATGCGCCGCCGCCCTCCGAGACGACCCGCGAAATCTCTTCCGCCACAAAGTCGATCCTTCCGTTTTTTGTCTCTGCCCCGGCCTGCGCATCTGTCTGCGCGCCGGATGCAAAAATCATCGCTCCCTCAAGCGGCGCCGTCACCGCAAGCGCCAATGCAAGCACTCCGGATAATAAGCCGCCTAAATTCTTCCTCTTACACATAAAATATCTCCTGTCCGTAGCTGTTTTTCTTCCCTGTGTTTTGCGGTTCCCGCAGCAGGCGCCCGAACCGCTCCCATCCAATTATTCTCTCTCCAGCAGCCGCCGGCATAAGGCAAGCTCCTCCAGGGTTGCCAGGCTGTTCTCAAATTTCACCCAGCCGCTCTCCGCTGAAGGGCTTAAAAGCTCTGCCGCCGCCAGGCGCCGCTTCATCTCCCGCGCCGTGCCGCCGCCGCCGTCAAAAATCGTCACGTCATCCCCCACAATCTCCTGAATCATCCGCCGCGCAAAGGGATAGTGGGTACAGCCCAGCACTACCGAATCCAGATGCTTGTCGAGATAGGGCGCTAAGAGCTCCTTCAAAAAATCCCTAAGCCGTCCGCTGTCCAAATCCCCCGCCTCGATAAATTCCATCAGCCCCGGGCAGGGCAGCGGGTAAATATCCGCCTTTTTTTCATAGCGCATCATGAGCTGTGTAAACTTTTCCTGCCCCACCGTCATGGGCGTCGCCATGACAAGCACCCGCGGATGCTCCTTCTGCAGAGCGGCGGGCTTGAGCGCAGGCTCAATACCTACGATGGGTAAATCGGGATACATGCTGCGCATAAGGCGCACCGCGGCGCTGGTGGCCGTGTTGCACGCCACCACCAGCCCCTTCGCCCCCTCCTGCAGCAAAAGCCTTGCATTGTGGAACGTCAGCCGGCGCACCTCCTCCAGCGTTTTCGTGCCGTAGGGTGCATTCCTTGAATCCCCCAGATAGATATAGTTCTCATTGGGCATGATCTTTTTCAGCTCCTTTAAGACGCTGATACCGCCCACACCGGAGTCAAACACACCGATTGGCTGTTTTTTTTTCATCTGCATCTGCGCATCAATAGTCCTCATAGCTTACATCCAAATCTACATTGATATACCGCCCGTAAGCGTCCAGAATGCCGTCCACCTGTCCGGTGCTGGAATACTGCCACATCGTCACGTCACCTCCGCCGTCATAGCCGTGGCCAAGGCTCTGGGTGCGGTAGCGCGCGATCCAGATATCTACGTTCTCCTCCTCCAGCTTGCTCTGATCAATATAATTTGTCAGCCAGTTCAAATTCGAGTAGACGACAAACTGATAGCCTGCCTCCTCCACGATCCGCTTATATTCCAAAATCAGCTCCGTGCGCGCCGCCTTGTTCATATTTTTGATCTGCAGCTCATCCTCCAGATCCAGGGCAACCGGATAGTCCAGCTTTCTGCCGTCCAGAAGCTTGATCAGATACTCCGCCTCCGCAATACCCTCCTCCACGTTCTTCGCCCGGGTATAGCAGTAAACTCCCACCTTGATCCCCTGCTGCGTTGCACCGCTGTAATAGGTCTCAAACTGGTTATCGACGGACGTTCCGTAAGTCGCCCGCAGCATCACAAACTGGATGCCGGAAGCCTTCACTGTTTTCCAGTCAATGGCCTGCTGCCACTTGGACACATCAATGCCGTTGATTCTGCAGTCCGTCACCGTAACCGTCACGGGTGCCGTGACACCTTCGATCTCCGCATATACAGTCGTCTTTCCGGCAGCCACGCCCGTCACCGTTCCGTCCCCGTCCACCGTTGCAACGGAAGGGTCCTCACTGGTCCATGTAACCCCGCCGGAGATCTCGCTTGCAGCCGTTAGTTTCCTGGACACACCAGGCCCGAGGTAAAGCGTGCGGGTGTTTACCTTTAGCTCACCCAGGGTAACCGTCACCGCCTTGCTCCGCTCGCTCACAAGGGAGCCGTGCACTGCTTCAATCTGGTAGGAATAGCTCTCCCCGGCAATCAGGCCGCTGTCGGTGTAGGAAGTGCCCGTCACCTTGATGGCGATCTGCGCATAGTCGCCGCCCCCCTGTGCACGGTAGATCGTGTATGAGGTCGTCCCCTTCGTCGCTGTCCAGCTCAGCTTCACGTTGCCGCCGCCGTCCTGTACCGCCTTCAGATCACCCGGCGCATCCGAGACCGTCCACTTGGATTTCGCCGCGGATTTTGTTCCGTATGTACCGCCTGCCGACAGGGCAGCGCTTACCTTATAATAATAGATCGTTCCCGCCTCCACAGCCGTGTCCGTCCATGTGAGAGTATTTTTATCCAGCTCCTTCACGAGCTTGTAGCCGCTGCTCTTTTCCAGGCTGCGGTAAACCGCGTAGCCCGCCGCATTCTTCACCGCGCTCCAGGCCACGGTAAGCGAGTTGCCCGCCGAATTTGTAACCGATGTAATAGTCGGTGCATCCGTCTGCAGCTTCACGCTCTGGGGTGCGGAGCATTTTCCGCGCACCTTTTTGCCGTCCGGATTATAGCGCATCGGCATAATTTTATAATAGTAAGTACCCACAGCCGGAACCGTGTTCGTATAACTGGTTTCATACACGGTCTTTACCCTGGTATAGCCGCCGGTCTGTGTCTTGCTGCGGTAGACACGGTAAAAATCCGCGCCCTCGACAGCCGTCCACGCCAGATCCACTTTATTTGAGCCGTTTGGCTCCATTTTTGTAACCGCAGGTGCCGTCATCGCCGGCTTCACCTTCAACCGTGCGGATATTGCCTTCGCACCGGAAGCTCCCGTAACGATCACACGAAAAAATGTATTTGTCCCCGTATACAGATCCTGCGCATGATAACTCAGCTCCTGCCCCGACGTGAGTGTGACAAGCGTCGTATAATTTTTCTTGTCCGCCGACTGCTGCAGCTCGTAGCTGACCCCGTTCTCCACCGCATTCCACACAAGCTTCGCCGAGTTATAGCCCACCGACTCAGCCGTGAGCACCGGCGCGCTGAGCACTGTTGGCACCGCGACCGTATCGTCCGTAATGCTAATCTCCTCGGGCGCTGCGCCCGCGTCCTCCGAACCAGCCGCCCTGACCGCTGTTCCCGGTTCACCCGAAGCAGCCGCCCCGGCCGCTGTTTCCGGTTCGCCCGAAGCAGCCGCCCCGACCGCCGTTCCTGATCCGTCCAAAGCAGCCGCTCCGGCCGTGATCCCCGGCGTGTCTGTCTCCTTCGCATTCACCGCATAGGTGAGCTGCGCAGGCATACACAGTGTTGCCGTTGCAAAACATAATCCGGCTGCCAAAAACTTTCGTATGTATCCGCTCATAAATCCTCCTGTAAATCTCACTGTTTCCCTGTTACCTTCCCTCTTTCGTGCGCACAGCGCATTGCCTGCCGTAAGTCTATCGAAAAAAAGCGCGAAAGTCAACGCAACGTGTGTTCGTCTTACGGTTGCTGTTCACTCCGTGAAAAGTAACTAACATTCCAATTTCCGATCCTTTTCTGTCAGGTCTTGCCGCCCTTGCCACCAAATGGTACTATATTAAATATATACGTAAAAGAAACTCAATTCAAAGGGGTCGCATCCATGAAAAAATTAAAAAAATACCTGATTTTACAGCTGCAGCAGGTCTGCTACGGCTCTTACACCTATTTCACCGACCAGATCGAGCGCCTCCTGCGCGCCCGGGGTGATGAAGTCGTCATCTTTTCCGCCGCCGAACAGCCGCCGGAGCAGCTCGGTCAGCTTGCGGGAGCACATTTTGACGCCGTGATCGGCTGCAACTGCGGCGCACCCAGAATCACGACGGAGGAGGGCGGCTATTTTCTGGATGAAATCGACGCTCCCTTCTTTAATCTATTGCTCGATCATCCCCTCTATCACCACGACTCGTTAAAATGCAGGCTGAAAAACTATCATGTGCGCTGCCTGGATGAAAACCACGCCGCCTATGTCGCCGCGTATTATCCCCACATAAAAAGCACCGGACTGTGGGCTGCCACCGGATCTCCTGGCACAGCGCATGTACTTCCCATTTGCGAACGGGAGATACCTGTGCTTTTTTCCGGAACCTACACCGATCCGGACGAAATCGGTGCGGCGATCCGCCAGCTCCCCTCCTTCATCCGGGCAGATCTGCGCCTGTTGATTGAGGAGCTGCTAACGCATCCGCAAAAGACCATCGAAGGCGCCATTTTCGACCTTGGCGATGCGCTTGACTCCTACCTGCCCGAGTCCATGCCCCTGTTCGTGCAGAGCTGCTTTTTAGCGGACACCTATGTGCGGGCCTTCCGTCGCCGTGCGCTCGTTCTCGCCGCGGATCAGGCACGCCTTCCCCTGCATCTTTTCGGCGCGGACTGGGAAAAGCTTCGTCTCCCCGCCGGGAGCACCGTCACCGTTCATCCGGCGGTCCCCTTCACCGAAAGCTTTTCCCTCATGGCACACAGCCGCATCACGCTCAATCTCATGCCGGAATTTAAGGCCGGCTTTCACGACCGCGTTTTTTCCGCGCTGCTGAACGGCTCCGTCGCGGCCACCGATCCGTCCAGGCTGCTTTTGCGGGAATTTACGGATGAAGCGGAGCTGGTTTTCTATGATGTCTCAGAGCTTCCCGCGGCGTGCGAGCGCCTGCGCCTTTTGCTCGGGCAGCCCGAAAAGCTCCGGCATATCGCAGACGCGGGTCTTGCCGCGGGCGCACGCTATACATGGCCTGCATTGTCCCGCGGGCTTTGGGGCATTCCCTGATGCCCATTTACGCGCAAAAACGCCGCCCTCGTCCGCTTTCTATAATATAAAAGCGGACGAAGGGCGGCGTTTGCTGCAGATTTCCCGGATGGAGCTGCACCTCATGGCTTCTGCCATGCGCATACAATTCACATTCCAACCACTCTGTTCCAATTTTCTTAACCGTCTACCACTCGTTATTTCCGGTATAGTAGGGGCCGGGCACCTTCGTTCGAAGTACCTTATACAGCTCCACATTCGTGTACTGAATGTAAGGATTTACCCAGAATATTCCCACCAGCCCCCAGGTGAGGGCGGACAAAAAATTCCAGAGAATAAACGACAGGTCGAGCACGAACGTATCCCACTTTTCGCCATACATCATCTCACTGGAAAGGCGCTTTGCCTCGGAAAAGCTTAAGTTTGAATCCTCCGCCAGAAGGTACGGGATCATCCGGTACTCGTAGCTCTTATAAATTCCGGGGATGATCAGAAGAAGTCCCCACAAAAAAATAAATACGTTCATCAGAAGCATGGAGGCTACGACATTTGCATAGCCGTTTTTAAAGGCATAGCTCATATTTCCAAGCCAGGAGCGCCCCTCGCTCGCCTCCAGAAAATATTTTTTGCATCCGACCTCCAGCGGCTGGAACACAAAGATCGACAGCACAATCCCCGCAACCACCATTATGAAAATCGTGATCATCGCAAGACCGAAGAACAATCCAAGCGGCCCTATGAAAATGTCTCCGAGCGCATCTGCGACATCATTTCCCGTATAGCTAATCTCGGCATTATCGTGGCTCCTTCTGCCCAGATCCCCGCCTATGAATGCCAGAATAAGTGCCACCAGCACCGAATACCAGTAGAACGACCTGACGCTGAACTTTGCCCGTTCCTTTAACTCTGCTCTTGTCCATTGCATAATGCTCTCTCCCTCCTATTTTTCACGGACCGTGTCCGCAAAGGATGCGTTTCCTGTTACTGCTGCCCTACATCCGCCTGATCAGCGCCGCCCCGTAAGTGCCGTGCCCCAGATGGCAGCCCAGACTTAATGGAATGGGAGACATACTGCAGCGCACGCCAAATCTTTCCTCCAGCTGTGCCTTCCACGCCCGGGCATCCTCCTCAGGCATACTCGCGGCAGCGGCCAGATAAAACTGGCTCATATCATCCGTATGGAACTTGTTTAGCAGGCTTTCCTCCAGACATTGTATGATCCTCCTTCGCACCTGCTTTTCTCCCCGTACCTTTCCCACTGCCTCCACCTTCTCGTCCTCCAGACAAAGAATCGGCTTGATGTTCAAAAGGCTTCCGATCGCCGCAGCGGAAGCAGAGATACGCCCTCCCTGCTTTAAGTACTTCAAATCCTCCACCGTCAGATAAATAATACAGTCATTTTTTGCGTAGACCAGCTCCTTCAAAATCCGGGCCGCGCTTTCGCCCGCCAGCGCCCGCTTTCTTGCTTCGAGCACAGCGGCCTTCTGGGTCACGGTGACACGCCCGATATCCGCCACCAGCACCTTTCCGCCATAGTCCTGAGCCATCGCCTGTGCAGTGGCACACGAACCGGACAGCCCGCTGGACATCGGAATATACAGCAGCTCGTCATTTTCCTCCAGCACCCGATCCCACAGCTCCATCACATCCGCCGGGGCAGGCTGGGAGCTGTATATTTTGGAGCCCGCCTGCTGACGCAGGTAAAACTCCTCGTGCGTCATCGTCCGATCCTCGAAATAAAGCTCACCGTCCACATAAAACGGCATCGGCAGCACATAAATTCCGTACTTGCCCGCCTTTGCCTGAGAGATTCCGGCATTTGAATCCGTCACAATTGCAGTTTTCATAATCTGTCTCCTTCATGATATTTGCGTATGAAAAAAGCGGGTGATGGGAATCGAACCCACGTATCCAGCTTGGAAGGCTGGTGTTCTACCATTGAACTACACCCGCAAAAAACAATATTCCTTTTCCTTCGTTCTACGAACAGAACTTATTATAGCACTGACAGGAGCCGTTGTCAACGGACGAAACGATATTTTTTTCAGGCAAAACCCGCGGGACGCCAATCGCGGGGTAAAAGACAAGGGCCGAAGGGATCTCCCTTCGGCCTCTTCGATTTCAGATGCACGCTTATCGGATCGTCACCTTTTTGATGTTGCTGAACGCACCGTAATATTTTTTGCCGCCCACCAGGATATAGCTGCGGACCTTATAGTAATAGGTGCCTTTCGCCAGATTCGTGTTCCTGCAGGCTGTCGTCTTGTTGGTTGAGAATGTTCCGATCCGGCTGTAGCCCGACGATTTCTTTTTGGAACGGTAAATCTCATAGCCCTTTGCATTGGCATCCTTTGTCCAGGCAAGCGATGCGCTCCTTCCCTTCGCCTTGGCACTCTTAAGCTTCTGTTTTTTCGGCTTGATAACAAAGGTTGCTTTCTTTGTCCCGCTGTAGTAGCCCGTTCCGGTAATCGTCACGGTCGCCTTGCCCGGCTTTGTATTATTCTTGTATGTTACCTCGTAGTCCTCGCCCTCCTCAAGCACATCTCCGCTGAGGCGGACGGTCACATTCGGCTCCTTCTCTTCCCCGTTATAGGTCTGGTTCGACACCTTTACGGTTGCGGACGAAAGCGTCGCCTGTGCAATTTTAAATGTGGCACTCTTGCTGCCCTTGTAGCTGCCCGTCCCGGTGGCAATCACCGTTGCCGTTCCGGGCTGGCGGTTGTTCTGGTAGCTTAACGTATAATCCACATTCTGCCGGAGCACCGTTCCCCCGAGTGTCACCGTAACGTCCGGGCGAACCTCACTTCCGGTATAACGCTGGTTCGGAATATTGCTTATGGTTGCGTAGCTGAGATTCCGGTCAATGATCCGGAAGGTTGTCGTCCGCGAACCGCTGTAGCTGCCCCTGCCGGTAATCGTGACCGTTGCCGTCCCCACGTTCCGGTTATTGCTGTAGCTCGCGTAATAATCGACATTCGGCACCAAAATCAGGTTGTTCAGCCGAACCGTAACCGCAGGTGTAATGTTTGACCCGGTATAAAGCTGATCCGGAATCGCATCGATGGTCGCCGAATAGAGATTCGGACCCGTAATGCGGAAGCTCGCTGTCTTTGTCCCGGTATAAACGCCCATCCCTGTGATTGTTACGGTCGCCATTCCCATATTTGTGTTGTTCATATAAGACACGGTATAATCCACACCCTGCATCAGCAGACGGTTGTTGTCGTACACCGTAATGTTCGGATAAACCGGATTTCCCGTGAAGACCTGATCCGGAATGGCCGTTATCGTCGCATTCGCCACCGTCGGCGTAACGATCTGGAAGGTAGCGGTCCCGGTGCTGCCTGCATAGGCACCCTGACCGGTCACCTGTACGGTTGCCCTTCCGACGTTGATATTGTTCTCATAGCTTACCGTATAATCCGTAGTCAGCCGAAGCACCGTATTTCCCCGGCGCACGGTGATCGACGGCGTGATCGCTCGGCCCGTGTAGTTCTGGTTGGGAATCGTATCGATCGTGAGCCTTGCCTGCTGGACGGTTACCTCAACGTTGGCCGTCTGCCCGCCGCAGGAAATCGTAACGACCGCCTTGCCCGGCTTTTCCCCCTTGATCGTGGTACCGTTGACAGAGACAATGCTGGTATTGCTCGATGTGCCGACAGGTGTGCCGCCTGCAAGCGGGCAAAACTCGCCGTTCGGCAAATGCCCCTCTATCTGGACAGACGCCTTCGCGTTTGCGAAGCTTACCGTATCGCCCACATTTAAATTTACTGCGGACGCCAGGCCGGTGTCCACCCGTTTCTGCTGGACCGCACTCACGGTGATCTGCTTTTCCCCGTTCCCCGGCGGCTGCTGACCCGCATTGTTGTATGTATCGGAAAATGCCGCTACCCAGTAATCATGCCCGTTATAAACGACATGTCCGACACCGATCGCCTGACAGCTGCCGTTGATCATATTTGCACGGTCACCGGCTGTACTTCTCCAGGCACCGATTACCTGCTCTGCAGTTCCCGTCCCGACGCTCTCCACACAGACGCCGCTGCGGCCGTATGCCGTCAGGACGCTGCTGCCGTCCGGCCTTCTCTGGCTGCTGCACACCAGCGCCGCCTCCGCCGCCCGCTGCATAGCCGCGGCTTCTAAATCATAGTCGTACCGGAGCGTTATGGCGCTCGACGTAGCCGCCCCTGCGGCGATCTGACCCTGCCGGTATACGTTTACCAGATTCGCCAGTGTCTGCGTGTCGCCCTGTCTGTACTCCACCTGTATACTCACTGTCTCCGCCGCCCTGGTCGTCTGCACGCCCCCAACCGGGAGCAGTGCGACCGTCAGCACGACTGCCAGTATACGTTTCCAAATTGCTGCTCTTTTTTCCTTCATCCTTCGCTCCCACCTTTCGATAGAATTTACACATCCTATTATACCTCTGTAAATAACAGAAAACAACCTATTTTCTCTTTCGTATTCATGCAATTTATGATATATTTTAGGTAAACCTTTAAACCGGATCCTGCCTGCAGGATTCCCGAAAATATTTCCTGATATTGAGAACAAATCCGGAGACAGAAGATGAAGAAAAAATTAACCCTCCAGCATGTATATACCATATTCCTGTGTGTCCACCTTGCATTGCTTGTCATTGCCGGCTTCTGCGTCAGGGATAACATCTATTATCCGACGGAGAAGGGCTCATACACACGCATTTCCCCCGACAGCCAGGAGACGGCGGCAGACGGCACACAGCTTTACACCTTCACGGTGGACCCGAACCGGTCGGACTGCTACCTGATGTTTTACACAAACCATCAGGAGGTTGAAGTGCGGGCGGACGGCGAGCTGATCTATGCGCGCCAGAAATCCAACACGATCTTTGGCCATACTACAGGCGCCGTCTGGAATCTTATGAGCATTCCCCACGGTACTGCGGTCGTTACAGCCACAATCAGAGCGTCTTATTCCTCCGGTGCAGATAACGAACACGTTTTTTATCAGGGAAACGGTGTGGACATTATACGCGAAATGGTTCACTCGTCCTTTCTTTCCGTCGGCATCTGCGTTCTGCTCATTCTGGTAGGCATGCTCATGATCATCTACTGGCTGCTGTTCTGCCTGCGGACCCATGTGGCAAAGGAGCTGCTATACATGGGCATTCTCGTACTTCTCATGGGAGCATGGGCGTTTACGGAAGAGCGCTTTGTCATGATTCTGTTCGGGAACAGGGCATTTGCCTCCTATCTGACGTATGTGATACTGATGCTCATGGGCGTGACCTTCATGCTCTTTCTAAACCAGTACAACAGTGCCAAAAGCCATCGGTTCGTCAGGGCGCTCGCATGGTTCGGATTCGGCGGCATGACGCTCATGTCGCTCCTTCAGGCGCTTCACATCGCCGACTTTAAGCAGACCGTAATCCTTGTGCATGCCCTTCTCGTCTGTGATTTATTTTATCTTTTATTTAATGTAATCCGCAACCGGTGCCAGAAACGGACGAAGCGCAGTCTCATGCTCAATGCCGCCGGGCTTATAGTAGTTGCTGTTTCCATCGGCTTTGAGCTGTACGCCTACTACAAAAAAATAGACAACATGCAGGTTTACGGCATGCTCGGGCTCCTCGTTTACATTATCATTCTCGGCCTGGAAATCAGCTCCGATGCCTTCGACAAAATCGAGGAGATACGCAAAGCCGAGATCTACAAGGAGCTTGCCGAAAAGGATATCCTCACCCAGTGCTTCAACCGGAACGCCTACAACGATGCGATACGAAAGGACTTCGCCATCAACAATACCTACCTGATCATGTTCGACCTGAACAACCTGAAAAAATGCAACGACACCTTAGGCCACATGGAGGGCGACCGCTATCTGACAGACTCTGCCGCGCTGATCAAGAAAATATTCGGGGATTACGGGAATGTATACCGCATCGGCGGCGATGAATTTTGTATTATAATGGAAAATACATCAGAAAAAGAGATCTGTGCACTGATCGATGCGCTGCGCGAGGAAGAGGCTGCCTACAACAGGCATTCCGGAAAGATCCACATGCAGATCGCCTCCGGCTACGCAAAATATGAAAGCTCGCGTGATATCAACCTGGACCAGACCCGCTGCCGGGCGGACGAGCTGATGTACGAAAATAAAAAGCAGTTAAAAGCAGCCGCCGGGCAGTCCCCGACGGAGCGCTGAAAAAATCCTGCCGCAGGAATTGCCTGCGGCGGGTCACTGCGGCATATCCCCTCCCGCCGCAGTGCGTTCATTGTTTCATCTTACTTATCCCGCCACAAGGGGCAAAATGAAGGTTGTCCACATATGCGAAAGGGGCATGACAAGGATCATCGCCGGTATCATATCCGCAATGGGAAATTCCTTCACCCTGATCATGCGAAAGCCCGTGGCCAGCAAAAGAACACCGCCGCACGCCTTAAAATCATTGATCATGGCAGGACTGCAGAAGGGATAAATCACTCCCGCCAGAAAAAACAGCAGCAGAAAAATGACTGCCTGGGGAATTGCGATAAAGCTCACCACGCCGCCCAGCGCGCAGGCAAAGATCAGGGCGGTAGGAAGATCCAGGATGGACTTTGCCAGCAAAACGCTGTGATCCCCCGTCATGCCCGAGACGATACTTCCGTAAATACCCGTCCCGCTGGTGCAAAACAACACAATCACCGTGATCAGCGTCCTCTCATACGCTTCCCTGTCAGCCCCCGGGCCGGCGTTCATCTTTTCCCCCATCAGACGGCTGATCCCGCGCTGCATATACATCGCTCCGGTACTGATGCGCTCCCCCAGACGGAGCACCAGGCCAAGACACGTACCGGCGATCACCGAAAGGATCACCGCCGGCATATTTTCCATCAGCACAATCGAGCTGATACCCATGGTCATGGCACACGCGCCAAAAATCGTGTTCAGACCGTCTTTCAGACGATCGCTCAGCCGCGGCCCGACGAGCGTCCCGATGATACCGCCCGCAACGACCGCCAGCACATTTGTAATCACACCGATCGGCAACTCTTGCCTCCTTTTTGTCTCCCCGCACCTTAACTCATCTGTCCGTCCGTAAGCTTTTCGATCGCTGCCCGGATGCGGGAAACCGTCTCCTCCCTGCCCAGCACCTCCATCAGCTCGGTGGCGCCGCCGGGCGTCATCTGCTTGCCGGATACCGCCGTGCGAATCGGCCACATCACATAACCGTTTTTCACGCCCTTTTCCGCCACATATGCAGACAGCAGGGCATAGAGCGCGTCATTGCTGTAATCCTCCTGCACCTCCAGCTTCGGAAGAAGGTCTGTTAAAACCTCCAGTGAGGTCTGTGCGTTGGTCTTCATTTTTTTGTGCGTGTACATGGCGACATCGTAATCTGCAACCGCCTCAAAGAAATCAATGTGCTCCCTGATATCCGGCAATACCTCGATGCGCGTCTTTACCATTTTCGCAATCCTGCGCAGATCATAGTCCTTTGATACGACCTCCCGGATGACCGGCTCTGCCATCGCAAAAAACCGCTCCTCATCCATCGCCTTGAAATACTCGCCGTTCATCCACTTTAATTTCACCATATCAAATACGGCGGGAGACTTGCTGATATGCCTGTAGTCAAACGCCTTTACCAGCTCCTCCAGCGTAAAAATCTCCTGATTATCGCTGGGGCTCCAGCCGAGCAGCGCAACAAAATTCACAACTGCCTCGGACAAAAAGCCCTGCTCGATCAGATCCTCGTACGAGCTGTGTCCGCTGCGCTTTGAAAGCTTCTGATGCTCCTCGTTGACGATCAGCGGACAGTGGATGTATTTCGGCTCCTCCCAGCCGAATGCCTTGTACAGAATCGTATATTTCGGCGCGGAGGAGAGGTACTCACACCCGCGGATCACATGCGTAATTCCCATGAGATGGTCATCTACAACATTTGCAAAATTGTAGGTTGGATAGCCGTCGGATTTGATGAGGATCATGTCGTCCATCTCCTCGTTGGGCGCGGAAATATCGCCGTAAATCTCATCGTGGAACGTGGTCGTTCCCTCCGTCGGCATATTGGCACGGATGACAAAGGGCTTTCCCGCCGCCAGGTTTGCCGCGATTTCCTCCCTGGACAAATGCAGGCAATGCTTGTCATACATCATAATCTCCTTGCCAGCCACCTCCCTGCGCAGGGAGTCGATGCGCTCCTTGTCGCAGAAGCAGTAGTAAGCAGCCCCCTTTTCGATAAGCTGCTTCGCATATTCCATATACAGACCGCTCTGACAGCGCTCGCTCTGCACGTACGGGCCCACCCCGCCGTCCTTGTCCGGTCCTTCATCATGCTTTAATCCGGTTGCATCGAGCGTGCGGTAAATGATCTTAAGCGCTTCCTCAAAAAAGCGCTCCTGGTCGGTATCCTCTATTCGCAAAATGAAATCCCCGCCCTCATGCTTCGCGATCAGATACGTGTAGAGCGCCGTGCGCAAATTTCCGACATGCATCCTCCCGGTGGGGCTGGGGGCGAACCTTGTTCTCACTTTTTCCATCGTTTTTCTCCTTTATCTATCCTGATTTCCGCGCTTTTCGCGGTTTCTATCCTCATGCATTATACAACCCCCGCCGCATTTACACAAGTGAAATTCACGCTCCCCGCACAAAGAATGTTACCGAAGCGGTTACTATTCACGGCTCGAGAGCCGCTCATAGTAACGATTCGGGGCGATATTCAGAGTTTTGCTTCGCAAAAATCGCCCCTCACACCTGAATCATGTTCTTACGGACTGCGCAGTAAATGCGCAGTCCTGCCCCGTGAAAAGTAACCCGAAGCGTTACTGTTCGCTCCGTGTCCGGTACTGCGCAGCAAATCCCTGTTTTTCCTCATTGTCCGCAGGAATAACGAAAGACGCCGCATCGTACATATCTGTATCAACACGGCGCCTTTACTCGCATTCAATTGTCTGATTCATGTTTCCTTTGTACTCCTTTCGTAACTGTGCAGATCGTTACTTTCCTTTAGCAGTATGCCTGAAAGCTCTGGTTCTCGTCCATCGGGGTCTCATTTAATTTCATCTGGAAGACCATGTGGAAGGACTGCTCCTTCTTCTCCTCCTGCCGGTTTTGCTGACCCCTCTGTGGGAAATACTGGATTCTTGTAATCGCCCCGACGGGAACGATCCTCTGATAACCTTTGTCGTATTTTGCGATGGCCACCTTCTTTCCTTTTAAATTTTCGATGCATCTACTTAATCATGTATGTGAAAGAGACTTTTTGACTGCCCGACTGCTTACCGGCACCGCAGTTACAAGAATTCTTTGTCTCTGTTATCATATTTATCGGATATTTTTTAAAAAACTTTATAGTTTTCTGACATTTTAACAATTCAGAGCCGGGTTTTTCCCGGCTCCGGTCTGCTGCAAAAGCTTATGCGTCTAAAAGTGCTTCTACCAAAGCATCCATCTGTGCTTCGGAAGCTGCATTCAGGGTTGAACGGATTGTCACGGTGGGGTCTAAAAGCCGGATCTCCTTCATGCCCTCAAATGCGGCGCGCATCTGCTTTCCGGCCGTAGGCGCCCATGTACCATTCTCCACAAAACCAACGGTGCGCTTCTGGTAAGCCTTCGCCTTCAGGTGATGAAGGAAGTCCTCCATAACCGGAAACAGTCCCGCATCGTAGGTCGGGCAGCATACAACCAGGCGGTCATAGCGGAACGCATCCTCTACAGCCTCCGCCATATCGTCCCTCGTCAGGTCTGTAAAGGCCACCTTCAAGTCGGTCTTTGCCTTCAGCTTTTCCACCAGCTTTTCGGCCGCGGCCTTTGTATTTCCGTGGATGGATGCGGATGCAACAAAGATTCCCTGATCCTCCGGCGCATAGCTGCTCCAGGTCTGGTACTTATCAATATAGTAGCTTAAATTCTCCTTTAAGATCGGACCGTGAAGCGGGCAGATCATCTGAATATCCAGTGCTGCCGCCTTCTTCAGCAACGCCTGCACAGAAGCACCGTATTTTCCTACAATATTAAAGTAATAGCGGCGCGCCTCACACGCCCAGTCCTCCTCGGTGTCAAGGGCGCCGAATTTACCGAAGCCGTCCGCGGAAAAGAGCACCTTCTCGCTGGACTCGTAAGTAATCATAACCTCCGGCCAATGTACCATGGGCGCCATGATAAAGCTCAGCGTATGGCTGCCGAGCGGGAGCGTATCCCCTTCTGCGACTGTCACGCTGCGCCCTGCAAAATCCGTGCCGAAGAACTGCTTCATCATCGGGAAAGTCTTTGCGTTTGCCACGATCTGCATGTCCGGATATTTTTCCGCAGCCTTAGCAATGTTTGCCGCATGGTCAGGCTCCATATGCGAAACGATCAGATAATCCGGTGTGCGTCCCGCAAGCGCGCCCTCCAGGTTTTTAAACCATTCTTCCGTTGCCCGGGCATCGACCGTATCCATAACCGCGATCTTTTCATCTAAAATGACATACGAATTATAAGAGACTCCGTTCGGCACGAGATACTGACTTTCAAACAAGTCAAGCGTCTTGTCGTCAGCGCCTATATAAATGATGCTTTCTGAAATAGTTGTTTCTTTCATTACACATATCCTCCTATTGTTTTTCTGCTAGAGACAATCTTAACATGATTGTCTAAACTTGTAAATATTGTTTTGCGGCTGCCCGTTTCTATTTCCGGCGCAGTCCCCGCAGATAGTTTTTCTGCTCCGGCGTAATACGGCTGCTCTCCACCGCCTTTTGAATGGCCTTTGCGTGACACCACGGCGAGAGTCTCTGCTCTTCTATACAGAAAATCACATGCTCCCACTGCTTCGCCAGCGCTGTCGCAAAATACCACGCCACCATCATATTGATGTAGTACTCCTGTGAGCGCACCGCCGCCACCCAGTCCGGATACTCCGGCGAAAAGGTTTCATCCTCGAGATAATACCGCATAAGCATCCCGATTCCGAAGCGCACCGTGTACGTCTCACCGGAATTCATCCAGCACCGGATTTGCGTGAGAAGCTCCGGAAGGTGCACTTTAAATACCTTCGGCGATGGCATATCACATGTCGCCCAGTTGTCCACATAGGGCAGAAAGCGGTTCCACGCCGCGATGCACGTATCATAATCCTTGATCTGCTCCAGCAGAAATCCGTGCAGATTATTTTCTTCATAATAATGGTGGGGAAGCTCCGCCAGAAAAATGTCCGCATCCTCCGTCTTTCCAAGCTGCTTTGCATACTTCCGCAGCTCGGGTGTCCGCACACCGATGACCCTGTCAGACTCGATATTTGGAATCAGCTTGCTTTGAAATTTCTGATAACCCTCATCCTTCATCGAAAAAAGCGCTTCCCGTATCCGGCAAATAACCGCCCCTCTGTCATCCATAAATACCTCCTGTCATCAGACCATATCAATGCGCCGCAGCTTTTCAAAGAGCAGATCCTCCTCCGTCGGCTCGTCCTCCGCCTGCTCGATCTGCTGCCGGATTTCCAGCATCTGCGCATCCACCTCCGCAATCTGCGTCGCACACTGCGTCAACTTCTCCACGATATGCTGCTGGTCAGGCAGCTCCTTTTTATATTTCAGCTGGTGCTCCAGGCTCGCCCAGAAATCCATTGCAATCGTGCGGATCTGCACCTCCACCTTCATCTCCCGCGTCTGATCGGAGAAAAAGACCGGGACACTCACAATCATGTGATAGCTCCGGTAACCGTTTGGCTTCGGATTTTTAATGTAATCCTTGAAGTTTAAAACCGTGATATCGTCCTGCTTTGCCAACGCCTGCGCCAGCCGGTAAATGTCGTCTATGTAGTGGCAGATCACCCGGATGCCCGCCACGTCATGCAGGTTCTCGTTGACGTGGTCCACGGAAAACGACATATTCAGCTTGTGCAGCTTTTCCATAATGCTCGCGCTGCTCTTTAAACGTGAGGTGATGGACGCAATCGGATTGCGCTGATAGCGCACATTAAACTCGGAATTTAATACATCAAATTTTGTCCGTACCTCCTTGATCGCACAGCTGTACATCATGCGCAGCTCCCGGTAATCCACCACGGTTCCCGCCAGCTTCATCGCCTGATCAAATATACTTTTATCTACTGCCGGCACCATGAACAACGGATTGTCCCCTGATCCCGCATGTTCCTCGTTAATCGGTAAAAAATCATTCCTCATTCGTCGTTCCATCCTTTTCAATTTGACAGTTTTAGGCTATACTATAATTTAGAAGTGGTTTCGCACTAAGCTCGATAATACCTCGCTAAGTGCTCATATTATACCACAAACCTGTTGGCCGTCAAGAAACGGTGTTTTGAAAGGAGTTTGAGATGAACGCATATAAGATGATAAGACTTGTAATCGGTGCCGCACTGTCGGTTGCCGGCATTTACTGTATTGTTTCCCCATCTGCCACGGTCACGGTTATGGCCTGGATTGTGGGCATTTTCATGATCGTCCATGCGATCAGCAAGATCGGCATCTGGCAGGAGCGGAAGTCGCTGGGCTTTGCGGAAAATTATGAACTGATTGGTGCCGTGATTTCACTGCTGTTTGGCGCCGCACTCATTATCAGCAATTTTTTCCAGGCGCTGGTCGGCACTTTCATCATTTACATTTTCGCGGCATGGATCGCGACGCTCGGCGTCATCCGTCTGCTCGTGGCATCCAACCTGCGTCGACTGCAGGCCGATATTTCCATGCACATTAACAACTACAATACACAGATGATCAATGGCGCACTGCTCATCCTTGTAGCCATTGTCATCTTCATACGCCCCGGCATGATCATCTCGATGCTCGGCATTTTTATCGGTATCTGTCTGCTGCTGTTCGGCGTGCAGCAGATTGCAGGCACGCTGAGGGAATAGGAAGCCGTCAGGGCCTCATCATCGCTCAGCGGTGTCAGCTGAATATTTCCGCTGCGGATCAAATGATCCATTGAAAAATACGGATATTGATATGCTTCCGACAGCCGCTGTCCAAATGCAGTCTTGCCCGTGTGGGATGCGCCTGCAATTAAAATAACCGGAGGTGCTCCTCCATCATTCCATTTTTATCTCATCAGCGCATACCCCGCACGGGAAAGCACTTCCAATGCTCTTTCAAACTGCTCCTTTTTTGTTAAAATATAATCCGTCTGATAGGTCGAAACAACAAAAATCCCGATGCTCTGCTCCGCCAGAAGCCCCGATATGCGCGCGAGTATTCCTATGAGTGAAAAATCCAGCACACCCTCAATCCGAAATGCCCGCCAGCCGTCCTCACGTTCAAGCACATGCTCCGGCACATCTGTCGTCAGACAGACCAGCGAATGCTCCTCGTCTGTTTTTCCGACAAAGCAGTATTTTGCATTTAAATCCACCTCGGAATAATCCCGCAGCTTACATACGGAGAACTCTCCGTTGATTCGTTTGATCGTCATATGCGCAATGCTCCTTTTCGGTTCTGCCGGCCCCATTGTCTATTTCTTCTTTTTCACTATAACCTTACAGCTCATAACGGAGCCGTCCTCCGTAATTGCAACAATTTTCACCGTTCCGGCCTTCTTGGCCTTCACCTTTCCCTTCGCGGAGACGGATGCAAGCTTCGGATTCATGGACTTCCATGTAATCTTGCTGTTGGAAAGACCTGCAATTTTTAATGTAATTGTCTTGCCGACCGTTAAGACTGCCTTCTTTTTGTTGAGCTTCCAGTTATTGATTTTTTCCCACCTGGCATAGATTTTCATGCCGTTCGAAAGCCCGGTATCCTTTGTGACCGGCTGTGTCAGGCCCGCATCCAAATACCAGCCCTTAAAATTGTACCCTGCTTTGCCGGGATAATAGCCCTGCAGGGATTCGTACAGGCCTACCTGTGCGTTTACCTGTATATATGCTCCCTCATCACCGAGCCATACCACTGCTCCATTCGTATTTGCCGTGTTATTTACTACGCTGCCCGTATTGTTGGTGAAGGATACGGCCAGCCAATACGCATAGTAAACCGTATGGTTCGTAATTGTGGTTGCACCTGTGAGCTGGCTTCCATAACCGCTGATGCCCGTATACCAGCCCATAAAAATGTAGCCGTCTCTATATGTACCGGGGATATATGACAGCCTGCCATTTTCCGTTACCGTCTGCGGCGCAACCGGGTTGCCGCCCTGCGCATCAAATGTAACCGTATATACATTTGGGCGGGTCTGCGTAATCCCGGCCCACTGCGCATAATAGGTCACATCTCCCGTGATCACTTCGCTTCCCGTAACCCTGCTGCCGCCGCTCGCCGCCGTGTACCAGCCCAGAAAGGTGCAGCCGCTTCTGCTTGTTTCCGGCAAAAGTCCGATGCTTTCATTTGCCCCGCACGTCCGCGACGGTACGGCCGTTCCGCCCTGCGCATCAAAGGTTACGGTATAGCTTACGGGCAGCTGGCTCCACTGTGCGTAAAGGGTCACATCTCCTGTAATGACTTCACTTCCCGTTACTCTCACTCCACCGCTTGCTGCCGTGTACCAGCCCAGAAATATATAGCCGCTCCTGCTCGTTGCCTGCAAAAGTCCGATGCTTCCGTTTTCCGCTACCGTCCGGGACGCTACGGGTTCTCCGCCCTGCGCGTCAAAGCTTACCGTATAGCTTATAATATTTTTGCTCCACTGCGCGTAGTAGGTCACGTTTCCCATGATCACTTCACTTCCCGTCACCCGGGTTCCTCCGTTTGCGGCCGTATACCAGCCGGTAAACGTGAAGCCGTCCCTGCCTGTATACGGCAAGCTTCCTACGCTTCCGTTTTCCGCTACCGTCTGCGGCGGCACCTCACTTCCGCCCTGCGGGTTAAACGTTACGATGTAGTTTACAATATTTTTGCTCCACTGCGCGTAATAGGTAACGTTTTCCGTGATCACTTCATTTCCCGTAATTTTGTTTCCGCCGTCGGCCTGCGTATACCAGCCCGTAAATGTATAGCCCTCTCTTCCAGGCGTCGGCAGCGTACCTACACTTTCTCCTTCCGCTACCGTCCGGGACGCTACCGCCGCTCCTCCCTGCGCGTCGAAGCTTACGGTGTAAGTTTTTGTGTCTTTCCTCCACTGTGCGTAATAGGTTATATCCTCCGTGACTTTTTCATTTCCCGTTACCGCTTCTCCTCCGCTCGGGGACGTATACCAGCCTAAAAATGTATAGCCCTCCCTCGTGGGCGTCGGCAGGCTTCCCGGCACATCGTTTTCTTCTATTACTATGGAAGCTACGGCGCTTCCTCCCTGCGCGTCGAAGCTTACGGTGTAAGCTGCGATTGAATTTCTGCCCCATTTTGCATAATACGTCATATGATCATAGATTCTCGTATCCTCGGTCAGCCTTTCACCCGTCCCTTCCGGGTCCGGATACCAGCCCTCAAACGTGTATCCACGTCTCTCCGGCGCCTCCGGCAGCGTGCCTATTTTTGCCTCGATTCCGCGCTTGCGGCTTTCAACCGCGCTTCCGCCCTGACTGTCAAAGGAGACGGTCAATTGAAATTTTTCCGATGCAAAATTTAAAACCTGATAGCCCGGTGACACGCAGATCGCGGGATAGACTTCTTTTCCGCTGAAAAACGCTTCCGGACTATGCTCCTTCATAAACTGCGCTTCATCCAGCAGGAAATAGGGATATTTTTGTGTATACTGCTTTCCTGCATCCCAATACGCATCATCCCACGTAACATCAATAAAATACCAGTTTTCTTCTATTTTTACAAAATTCCACGCATGGGAGCCCCAATTGCCCCGGCCGTCATCCCCGGTGCCGCTCATGATATAGGACGTGACACCTGCTTCCTCACACATTTTATCAAATAGAACCGTATACCCCTGACACACAAACCGGTACGGCTCAAATAAGCCATAATATTCCGCACGGTAATTCGATGAATAATTATCATACGTTACCGTATCGCAAATGAAATCGTGGATCGCCTTAACCTTCTGGTAATCCGTTTTACCGGAGGTCTTTCCGATTTTCAGCTCTTTATTGACAACCTCTTTGATCCTCTCATTTGCCTGGAGCATCTGCTCCTTCGTCTCGCAATATCCGATACTGAAATCCAGGTAAAACCTTCCGTCCGCCGGCTGCCAGCTGTAGCTGAAGCTGCTGCGCGTATAGCGCAGAGTAAAGCCATCATTCAAATTATCGGCATCGTCAATTGCATATACCATATTCCAAAACAGCTGATAGCTCCTTCCTCCCAGGGACACATTCTGAAATGCAGATAAATCGCCGCCCTCATAGCATATGCGCACGAGCGGTTCATATTCGGATGTCTGCTCGCTCATATACTGCGCCAGAACGTGCAGGTCATCCGAGGTATAATACTGCGCCCCGTTATACTCTGTCCAGGTACCGGTTCCTTCTGCCGCCGGCGTTTCCACCGGATGCGCCAAAAAACAAATCATTACAAAAGCAACCAATGACACAAAAATCTTCTTTTTATTCATAGTAGAACTCCTTTCTGCGGCACAAATTGTTTTCGTTTACATGGTAAGTATGCTGTTAATGTTTTAATCATATCTTTATAAATGATTTTGCACGCTGCCCTGAAATTTGTCAACATGATTTTCCTGTTTTTCCACAAAAATGGTAACTGTTTGGCTTTTGGCTTCACTGTTGCACAAAAATCCCCCACCATTTCGCTTTATGGTTGGGGGATTTCTCAAATTAACGGCTTGTCTATTTTTTCTTTTTCACAACAACCGTACAGCCCATAACGGAGCCGTCCTTCGTAATTGCAATGATTTTAACCTTTCCTGCCTTCTTTGCCTTCACCTTTCCGTTTGCAGAAACAGTCGCAATTTTAGGATTCAGGGATTTCCACGTCACCTTGCTGTTAGCAAGTCCTGTAACCTTTAATGTCGTTGTCTTGCCAACCGTTAAGGTTGCCTTTTTCTTATTTAGCTTCCAGTTATAAATTTTCTCCCATTTTGCATAGATTTTCATGCCATTAGAAAGCCCGGAATCTTTCGTTACCGGCTGCGTAAAATTCACATCCATATACCAGCCCTTAAATTCATATCCGGGTTTACAGGGATAATAACTTTGTAGTGCGTCATACAGGCCTACCTGTACATTTATCTGAACATATTCACCGTCATTGCCATTGCCTACCAATACAATTGCCTCATTCGTATTTGCTGCATTACTGATCACATTCCCTGTATTGTTGGTACTGGATGCAGTCAGCCAATATGCATAATAAATCGTATGATTCGTAATAATAGTTGTACTTGTTAGCTGGCTTCCATAACCGTTGACATTTGTATACCAGCCCATAAAAATGTAGCCAGCCCTATAAGTGGCAGGAATGTACGGCACAATCCCATTTTCCGTTACGGTCTGCACCGCAACAGGACTACCGCCCTGTGCATCAAAAGAAACCGTATACACATTTTGATTATTCTGTGTATTTCTGCTCCACTGCGCATAATAGGTAACGTCTCCCGTGATCTCCTCATTTCCCGTCACTTTACTTCCGCCGCCTGCCTGCGTATACCACCCTGTAAAGGTATACCCTGACCTGCCCGTACTCGGCAATGTCCCCAGCTTTCCGTTCTCAGCTA
>CAJUSH010000001.1:78300-87400 GCA_910589045.1 uncultured Eubacterium sp. | reverse complement strand
TAGTATGTAACATTTCCTGTGATCACTTCATTTCCTGTGATTTTTTCTCCGCCGCCTGCCTGCGTATACCACCCTGTAAAGGTATACCCTGACCTGCCCGTACTCGGCAATGTCCCCAGCTTTCCGTTCTCAGCTACCGTCTGCGACGGTACGGCGCTTCCTCCCTGCGCGTCAAAGCTTACCGTGTAGTTTACTACATCCTTGCTCCACTGCGCATAGTATGTAACATTTCCTGTGATCACTTCATTTCCTGTGATTTTTTCTCCGCCGCTTGCCTGCGTATACCACCCTATGAATGTGTATCCTTCTCTGCTCGGCGTCGGCAGGCTCCCAAGCACTCCACTTTCTGCTACTTCCTGTGAAAATATATCACTGCCATCCTGATTATCAAACGAAACCGTGTATGATACGGAAGAATCCGGAATCCATTTCGCATAATAGGTGATATTGTCACCCATGCGCGTACTTGAAGTCAATGCGTCACCTGTTCCATCCGGATTTGAATACCAGCCATCAAACGTATATCCCTGCCGTACCGGACTCTCCGGCATTTGATCGATCGTGCCTTCAACATCACTTTTCAGGCTTTCAACCACACTGCCGCCCATGCTGTCAAAAGAAATTGTTAAACGATATTTTTCGGAGGCAAAATCCAACACCTCATAGCTCGGGCAAACACAAAAGTTCGGATATTTATATTTTCCATAAAAAAATGGTTCCGGCTTATGACTCTTTAAAAATTCATCTTTGCCGCATAAAAAATATTTGTGATAATAATTTTTTTCAGTTTTATTTTCACCATCATCCCAGGTGACATCTATAAAATACCATTTATCATCAATTTTAACAAAATTCCAGCCATGTCCTTCTCCCTTTTGGCTGCCGTTTGGATACCCCATACCACTCATAATATAAGAGGCTACACCTGCCTCCTCGCACATTTTATCAAACAGAAGCGCATACCCCTGACATACAAACTGATATGGCTCAAATAATCCAAAATATTCTGTGTAGTTTGAATACGAATCATCATACGAAACCGATCTGCAAATATAATCATGAATCGCTTTCACTTTCTGGTAATCCGTTTTCCCGGAAGATTTCCCTATCTTCAATTCATGATTCACAACTTCTCTGATTTTATTATTTGCATTGGTCATCTGCTCTTTTGTCTGCCGGTATCCAATTGTAAACGTATAATATGTTTTTATTAAAATACCCCCACTGGACACCTTTGTACTTGCCCATACACCTCCTGTTGTCGTATAGCGGGGAACAATCCCATCATTTAAGTTAAGTGCATCATCCTGTGCATAAATCATGCTCCAGACAGGCGTATACTCATATTCCTCTCCATTATCCTGGACCTTAACAGTTTTAAATGCAGATGTATCGTCACTTTCATAGCATATCCTAATTGTCTGCGCATACTCAGACACCTGCTCGCTCATATACTTAGTCAATACATCCAGATCATCTGACGTGTAGTACTGCTCTTCCTTATAGGTTGTCCATGTCCCCTGCTTTTCCGCTGCCGATGTCTCTATTGGTGGAACTGCAAAACACACCAGCAAAAGTGCAAGCAGTGCTATGCAGCATCTATTTTTACATTGATTCATATAACCCCTCTTTTTCCGCTTATTCGTAATATAGAAAAAATATTGCCGGCATTCTTACCCTTCTAAAATATTCACATGTGCTATGTTGTTTCATGTTCCGGCTTTAGCTAAATCTAATCCACCTTCTTTAAAGACTTCACTACTTTCTTTCCCTCAACAGAAGAAAATGTAACTTTTATTTTCATTTTTTCCATTCCTTCAGGCAGGGAAAAATAGATAATTCCTGATCTGCAGGGATAATCAACAAACTGCGTTGAAGTAAATGTCTTATTCTTCCTAAACTGATTTGTTTTTACATCAGGAAATACCGGCCCTTCAAATCCCTCCTCATCCGAACGGACACCTGCAAAATATACCTTTTTGTCATTTGCCTTTCCGGATACGCTGAGAACCTTTACCGTTATTTTCACCTTTGCGCCTTTTTTGCACGAAAAACTGCATGTGCGATGTGCCTTTTCTTCGGTCAGCGTAAGCGTCACCGACTTCTTGCTCTCTGTCTTTGCATGTACGATCTGCCCGGGTATGGAGAGTACCAGTAAAAAGCATAACACGGCAGCTGCCATTAACTTTAATTTTTTTTGCATATATTTTCCTCTTTTCTTTTGTGTAAACATGAAGTGAATACATAACACATGTGAATCTATTAACCATTTTTAACACATATCAGCTTCTACGCCCCGGTACTGCTGCCTGCCGCCATTCCAACCATCGCCAGCACCAATATGCCTGCCATGATTTGTTTCCTCATAGGCTATTCCCCCTCCTTCAAGTCAGCTCCAGGTTCCTTTCCTCCTCTCGTTCCAAACGGCAAATGCCGCCAATCCGCATACGGCTGCAATGACAAAGAGCAGATCCTCTCCTGCCAGCACGCCGGTCTTGTAGCTCTCATCCGTTCCGGAGGACGTACTGGTTGTTTTTGACACAGCCGCGCTTTTTACCTTCGTCCCCTCCTTCGGTTTCTGTGCGGTGGTTTTTACGCCCGACGTTTCCTTCGATGTCTCTGCCTCCCTTTTCTCTGTTTTTTCAGAAGCATTCTTCTCTGCCCCATTTTTTTCTGCGGCCTTTGGCACTCCCACAGTTTTTGACACCTTGCAGTTTGTCACATCATCCAGATTCTTGTCCGTCATCTCCCGCAGGCTTATATTCATGTCAACGGCAGCGTTGTCCTTTTTTGCCCGGAAGCTAAGAGTTGCCACCGTTCCGTCTACGCCGTAATTTTCATCACACACGAGCGATAAACTCACGCTCCCGTCTGCGTCTGATGCCATCTTCATGTTATTTCCGCCGATGGAGCTGCTCCAGCTGCAATCCCTGTACTCAAATGCATCCGCATCATAGCTCAGTGACATCCCGAATGTCGAAATTTTCGGGTTATTGCTTAAGTTGACTTTCACCTTCACCGTCTCTCCCTGATCCGCCTTCGCCGCATCCGCACTTGCCGACAACCGCGGTGCACCATCTGCCAGCACCGGTTGTACCGTGCTTATAAAATATGCACATACCATCACCAGAACCGCAAAAAATTTTTTCTTCATCTCATTGCCCTCCTCTTCTAAAAATTACTGATTTCGTTATTACAGTACTTCATGATCAGCTTCGCATCTGCCAGCGTAACCTTGCCGTCTCCGTTTACATCCGCATTTGTTTTCTGCTCACTGTTTAATGTTTTAACTCCGTTGCAGTACTGCATAATGTATTTTACGTCCGTCAATGTGACCTTGCCGTCCAGATTCACATCCCCCGCAGCCACCGGCTTTTCTGCCTCGGAAATTGTAATGGATGAGGGAACCCGGTGCTCGACCTCGCTTTTTCCCGTTCCGTCAGATGCCTGCCATTCCAGATATGTAACACAAACAGTCGTCTTTCCCGTTGTCGCCTTTTCATTGACATGCAGCTTTAACTGCACAACCGGGACATTATTTGAAACCGTGATATCGGAGTCATAGGTAACGCTGAACTCACAGGACGACAAATCAAATGTTTTTTTACTGACCTGACCGCCTGCAGCTGGCAGGACATCTGCCTGTCCGAGGGAAAAAAGGCTGTTGTCATATTCTAAAATGCCTTTGAAATCTGAAATTTCCCATGTCTCATTACTTCCTTTCAGATAGATGCTCAGTGTTATCACATCTCCCTGCCTGCAGCTTGACATGTCTACTTCCTGTCGGATCGCAAGCGCCGCACCACCCTCTTCCTCTGCGAAAACAGCGCCTGAAGAAAGAACTGTGCAGAGCACTATGCCTAATATCCCCGCCGCCACTTTTTTTATAATTTTCATTTTTGCATTCCTCCGTTTTTTAACTCTGCTTCACCGGAATATTATTTCTGCGCGATAATCTCCGACAATCCGTTTCAAGGCTAAATTTATCTTACATTAAATTTCCACATGTGTTATGATTTTTTATACTACAGCTCCTCTACTATGCCTTTTTTACAGATTTAATCATTTCTTTTCCATCCGTAGAAGTAAACGTAACCTTCAATTTCATCGATTCAATCCCTTTTGGCAATTCAAAAGTAACATCTCCCCATTCACAAGGATAATAAACCAGCTCGTTTGACGTGAAAGATTTATTTTTTTTGAGCTTACTCGTTTTCAGATCATAAAATAATGAGCCTTTTCCCTCATTCGTACCAATGTAAGCAAAGCATATCTCTTTTTCCTCTGCTTTTCCGGATACACTGAGAACCTTTACTTTCACCGCAACCTTTGCGCCCTTTTTAAACTTAAAGTCATACTTTTTGGATGGATTATTTTCGTTCAGTGTTACCGTTATCGATTTCTTGCTTACATTTTTCGCCTGAATAGTCTGCGTTGATAATGGCAGCACTAATATAACACATAACATCATGATAACTACTGTTTTTAATTTTCTTAACATGGGCACTCCTCTTTTCTTCAGTATGTTTCAAATCATAACACATGTGACAATATCAATATGATCGCTACAGTATCTCTATACTGTTTGCCAAACTGTAAGCTCCATAAACCCGGTTGCCGCTCGAATCCGTTTTGTAAGCACGTATCTTCACATAATAGGTTTTTCCTGACTTCAAATTTTTCAGCGTTTTTTTCAATGCAGTCATCCGCACCTTTTTCGTAGCGGATGCCGGGAATTTCTTATTTGTGGAATAAGCAATCTCATATCCCGTTGCACCCTTCACCTTTTTCACGCTGACCGTAAGCTGCCCCTTCTTTGAAACCTCAAGTGAGGTTGACAGCACCTGCGCCGGCTTTGTCACCTTTGTCCACTGCGCATATAAGGTCGTGGCTGCGTTTAATACCGTGTTCTTCGTTACTTTCTTACCACCTGTTTTCTGCGTATACCAGCCCTTAAACGTATAATTCTTTCGTGTCGTTTTCGGCAAAATTCCAAGGTTGTCGTCATTTAAAAGCGTCATCGTTTTGCGGCTCAAATTCTTGCCGCCGTTTGCGTCAAATTTGACAATATAGTATAAAAGCGATGTCTCCAGGCTGCTGTCACCCGGTTGCGACGGATTTGTCGGGGTGCCCGGGTTGGTGGGTGTTGACGGATTCGTCGGGGTGCCCGGGGTTGTCGGTACGTTCGGATTTGTCGGCGTGCCCGGATTCGTCGGGGGTGTCGGGGTTGAGGAACCACTTCCTCCCGACTGCTTCGTGACAGATATCACACAGGACGCGCTGATGTTGCTGCCGTCGGTACTGCTTGCTGTGATTGTTGCTTTGCCCTCACCGACTGCTGTGACTAACCCGTTGCTGTCTACGGTGGCTACGGATTCGTTGTCGGAAGTCCATTTTAATTTCTTATTTTCCGCATCATCCGGCTTCACAGTTGCAGTCAACTGTACCGTTTTTCCATCCGACGTTACTGCCTGAGACATACTTAGCGTAATCCCCTGTATTTTTTTGAATTCAGATTCTTTTCTACTCCATACTGCGGTAAATACTACATTATGATATGGCATTCGGTACGATGTACCTGCCTCATAAACCGTTTCTCCGTCACTCCACCCTAAAAACTGTGCCGAACCGTTTGTAAACGTATTTTTCGGAAGCTTAAATTCCGTTTCCGCCTGCTCTGTAATACTGTTCGGACGGCTGCCGCTGCCTCCATCACCGCTCTGGAAGCTCGCTGTAAATGTCCCTTTCTCGCTTTGGGTCACGGTTACTTTACAGACAGCCGGAAATCCACCGTCTTTTGAATAAGCCGTAATCTCTGTCGTCCCCGCAGAAATTCCCGTAACTACACCGGATTTGTTCACGGTCGCAACCGACTGATCACCGGATTCCCATGTAATGTCCTGATTAACTGCGTCAGTCGGAAGCACCTGTGCAGACAACCGCTTTGTACTTCCCTTTTCAACTGTAACGGACGCCTCTGACAAATAGATACCCATAACAGGAGCCACATCATAGACAGTCACCTTGCACGTCGCCTCCCGACCTCCTGCGTTAGCCGTAACCGTCGCCGTTCCCGCGCTATTTGCCGTAAGCATTCCATCATTTACCGATACAACCGATGCATCGTCCACAGACCATGATACTGTCTGCGCAGACAGATCAACCAACTCGCTGTATGTCGCTTCCAGTTGAAGTGTTTCACCCCTTTTCAGAGATACTTCATGATAGTTCATGGCAATCGGTTCCTTTGAAGATGCCTTTACCAGATACATCCCCTGATTATTTCCTTCACTTGCCTCAACAGAAGAGGTCTCGACCTTTGCATAAAGTGCCTTCCCTTCTTCGCTGATATCTACTGTCAAATTCTCACTCGGAACGGATACCTCAAAGGATGCGCTGCCCTGTTTTACCACCTTCCCCAGCGCTACCTCTCCCAATAGCTCTCCTTCCGTCACACTGTCTGCATAGACATATGCTTTAACATCCGCGGCGTCCTCATACCCGATATTGCTCACGATACCTATCAGCTTCGCATTACTGTTTGTTCCATTTAGATGTATATTTGAAATAATAATATCCGCATATCCCAACTCTGTAGCCACCGTATTATCTGACAGCTTTGTCTCTCCCTGCTGGGATACCCTGACTTTAACCGTATGCTTTGTCAATGCAACGGGAACCTCATAATTATAGCTAACTTCAACCGTATCACCCGGAGTCACCGCACAGGCTGCATTGCCCGACTGAATCACGTGATCGTTTTGATCCAATAATTCTACCTGAATCTCCGACACAGCTTCCGTACCGTTATTTGTAACTTCAAACGTAAGCGGCAAGGCTGTGCCCGGCTGTACACATTCCGTATTATACGCTACAAAGCGTCCGATAATCAGATCCTTCATTCCAGTACATCCAAACACGCGGAGCTCCGCCGCTCCATAAATCCAGTCAGAGTCCTTATTTACATCTACCAGATTTACTGCCGCCTGAATATTCCCGTCCGCATCCATGACCGCGGAATAATCACGAATATATTTTCCTTCATCTGTCAATTTAATGGCATCCGACCAAAACCCCGTCGTCCGGTCAAACCGATAAAGAACCAACTCACTGCAATACCCATCATATTCCGTAGTCACTATGTTTTTATGTATTCCGTCATCTAATACGGTGATGTCAGACAGCACGCCGGAAAATATCGTTTCTGTCGAATCACCCAGAACATCGTAGGTTTTTACGCTCTGCTCCGTCTGATAATAGAGAAGTCCTGCTTCTATGTCAGCGTTAAACCCGTTGATTGTTTTCGTTTTTCCGTTGTATATCAGATGTATCTTTTCTGCTGAATTTTCATTTGTCTCATAGGAAACAACGAGCTTTCCGCCGATATAAGCAACTCTCAGATTGTCTACATTCGGCAGATTAGTTACAACTGTACTCTCTGTCCAGCTTCCGTTTATCTTCTGGCGCATTTTAATGCTGTTCGTCCCTTCGGTCTGGAACGGATTGTTTTCTGAATTTTCCACCCATACGACCGCTACCTCAGAGCCGAATACCGCCACGCTCTGCAGCATCTCATATTTTTTGTTTGCAGACGTGATCGGTTCTACTTCTCCAAATGCGCCATCCGCATAGACAGCTGAATACAATTCCACTGTCTCCAGCAATTCCGGCAACGAATTTTCGTCCGATAATTTTGCCGCTTTCTGCCATACAACCTGCACCTTTTCTCCGTCTGAGAAAATTACCGGATAATTATCTGCGCTGCCGGTCTCCGCCACCGCCATCGGACTGCTCCATATTTTGCCATCATACACTGCATACATCAAGGATGTTTTATTGATTCCCGACTTTTCGCCATTGTCATCAACCCACACCAAAAGCCTTGTCCCATCATTTAACTCCGCGAGCTGTGGCACGCAGTATTCATAGATTCCCGACTGGTTAAATGCATTTCCGCTGTCACCGGAACGAGCAGCATACAGCGAATTCGCATGACCGCGTTTTGACAGTGTTGCTGTTTCCAGGTCAAAATCAAGCAGATCTTTTCCGTCAAACAGACTCTGGCTCCGGTTTGTCCTCGGATATAACTGCACAGATGCAAATTCTTCCGGCCCATAGCTTGGACCATCAAAGCCAAATACTTTGCTGTCAAAATAAAGTGATGCCGCAAGCCTTGCCATCAATGCTTCCGAAAGATTTGCTGCAGGAACTTTTACATCTAATTCCAGTTTACCTTGTATGCCTCCCTCTGCATATGTTTTTATTTTTTTGCTTCCAGCTCCAACTCCAAATGTTAATGTGAGGTCTACTCCTGCATTCATAATCGGATGCCAGGTGCTATCTTTCTGTCGCGCCAGACGAATGCCGCCTTCTAAGTCTCCCTGAAATCCCAATGTTGCATAAAAAGCAGAACAGGGAGGAAACTTGACTTCAACCTCAGTTCCAAGAGATGCAAACAATACAGCGCCGCCCTCGTTAAATACAAATTCGCCGGATGCGTAACTAAATTCCATATATCCTGCAATCGAAGCGCTGGCATTCAGACCAAGGGATGCATCTACCTTCCGTAGCTTTCCTCGCACTGCGCTGAACTTATTCCATAATTTTGTTGAATCAACCTTTTTTCCGCTAACATTCTGATATAGATCCTTTACCTGTTGATACGACTGGCTCCAGTAGTTCGTCTCATTTACATATCCAGCCATCTCCGCCGAACCGCTATAGTTTTCAAACCCAAGCAACACTTCGATTCTCTTTTTGTCCGTATCCACTACAGCTTGTATAGTATCACCCAGACTCATTTCCAGATTTGCATCTACTGCAAATACATGAAACGTCTTGCCTGCAACCGTAATTTCCGGACCATAAATTTTATCACCTTCCAGCTTTGTTCCTTCGATCTTAAAGTTGGATTTGAACTTCTTGTAAACATCTGTCGCCGTAGCCGTCTCTGAAACCCCGACAACCATGAAAGGGATGTTGTTTTCGTTCGCGTAGGTTTCGGCGTAGGAGTTCTGGTAGCCGTAGATGGTTATGTTTTTGCAGTTATAAAATGCATACTGACCTATCTCAGTTACCGAATCTGGTATTACTACTTTTG
>CAJUSH010000001.1:0-78200 GCA_910589045.1 uncultured Eubacterium sp. | reverse complement strand
CCCCCGCCAGTGCTCCGTTTCGAGAAGTACCACTGTGGCCAGAACTTCTGACATTCTTCGGAATTGTTATGCTGTTGACCCATGTCCCGCTTATCATACCACAGCCCATATGTGTTAGACTCTCCGGCAGAATAAGGGATTCCAGCTTTTTACACTCGGAAAATGCATAATCCCCGATTGATGTGACATTCTCGCTCAGGTCTACATTCGTTAGCTCGCTGCATCCGGAAAACGCAGAGTTCCCGATCGTTACCCGAAACGGCTGCGTCCCTTCCGTCCCCGTATTGATCAACGTATCATTATAATGCATGATTATTCCCGTCAGACTCGTACAACCTTTAAATGCATACCATCCTATGCTTGATACTTCTTTTGGTATATCTACTTCCGGCAAACTGGTACATTTATAAAATGCATACTGACCTATCTCAGTTACCGAATCTGGTATTACTACTTTTGTGATGTAGCTGCTGGAATGCTCGCTTCCACAGATGTAATCCGGTATCTTTTTTATCCCATCCTCAAAGACCACCGTGTTCAGGCTCGTTGCCCCCGCCAGTGCTCCGTTTCGAGAAGTACCACTGTGGCCAGAACTTCTGACATTTTTTGGAATTGTTATACTTTTAATTTTTGTGTCACGAAATGCGTAGCAACCTATAGATACTAAGCTTTCCGGCAGTGAAATATCTGTTAAATCTTCACATCCGTCAAATGCATAATCCCCTATGCCCGTCACAGAATGACCATCGATTGCCCTCGGCAAAGTGATACGATTCGCATCCCCATTATATTTGGAAACCGTCGCATTATCGCCATCCAATGTATAATTATAAAGTCCATCCGCAGAGATCAATTCACCAGAACTCGCCTTAGCTGAGGCTTTGATCGTTTTTTCCGCACTTTTCAGTGTTGTCTTCTGATTGTCCCGTAATAAACCTGATTTATCGTTGATCTCACTTAAACCTTTTTCTTTCCTATCTGCAACCGCTTCCGCTTTTCCCTCTTTTATGTCAGCACTTGTTTTCCCGAGTTCCTCTTTTTCTATATCAGCACTTGTATCCCTTTCCAAAAGCTCTTTTTCCCTCACGCCATCAGAAAGGATTTTACAGTTTGAATTTTCTTTCGCGTTTACACCAGTCAGCGCATAATCCTCCCGATAACTGTAGCTATTTTCCAGCTCTACTTCATCCTGCACATAGCCGAGCAGCTCTCCCACTTCCCCGTGGCCATTCTCATCTACAGAAATCTCCATATCCGCAACACACATTACCATGCGACACTCTGCCCCAGATACCCTATTACTCCAAAATATTGCGCCTGCCAGCCCGCCGACCGTATAAACCGTTGTGTCCGCAATAAAGATCTTGCCCGAAGCATAGCAATTCTCTATCACACTGTTCGTCATTTTACCGGCGACTGCCCCAGCATAAATCCCTTCTGTTTCCATACCGGAGATTTCTACATTTTCCAGCGCCACATTCGTAATCCACGCCCCTTCTGTCACACCAAACAAGCCCACAAACGAATCCTCTGATTCCGCAAGCTCCATGTGCATGTTCGATATCGTATGTCCGTCTCCATCAAAACTTCCCGTAAACGGCTTATCCTTGCTGCCAAGCGCCTCCCATTCTGCATCCGATAAATCCAGATCCTTTGTAAGCTGATAATTTGCAGACAGATCGTCCGCTACTTTCAGGAGCTTTTTTACCGATGATATCTTAATTACCTTTTCCTTCTCTGAACTTGGCACAACCGTATTTGCCGCCATTGCGACACTGTCTGAACTAAAGATAATTGCCGCCATTAATAAAAATACCACTATTCTCTTTACACCTCTCATAACTGCCTCCCATCATTATGTAATTATTTCTGAAAGAAATAAACTTTTCATCTTTAATAATACGCAATCACCTTCGTCGCACTCTTCGGCTTCCCCGCATAATCCCAGATATGCGAATGATTGCCCCGGTTCGCGGAGTACGCCTTCAGCTGCGCATCCGTCAGCAGGCACAGCTTTCCGCCGGAGCGCCTTGGACATGCATCTACATGGTAAAAGCCGGTTCCCACATAAGCCATGTTCCACCAGTGGCGTCCGTGTCCCCGCACCCGGTTCACCTGCAGATTTGGAATGCCGCAGCGGGTGAGCAGCAGGCGCACGACCGAATAGTAGGTGAAGCAGTCGCCCCTGCCGTTTTGTATGCCGCGCACCGCCTCCCGCTCCCAGCTGCTCTTGTCGGACGTTCCGGTGTAGGAAATGTGCCCGTGGGCGTAATTGTAGATGGCCGTCACCTTTCTCTGGTCGGACCAGTCCGGCCGGATGATTGCCCGCAGCACCTCATCCGCCAGCTTGTCGTAGGAATCGTTCGTCCGCACCGCTATTTTGGCCTTCGCCTTTGCCTTGTTTCCTGCGCTGTCCACCGCCGTGTATGTAATCGTGTACGTTCCCTTTTTGGAAAAATCAACCTTGCTCGTATCAACACGGAAATCTACCTTCGCATCACGGTCGTCCACTGCCTTGACATATTTGAAAAAATCATAGGAATCCTCCTTGCCTTTAAATACCGTCTGGTACGGAATGCTGCCGTTATAGCTGTTTTTGCCTACAAATCCGGTAATCTTCGGCGCGGTTGTGTCCTCCGTCGCATACTCGTAGATGGCATTTCCCGTCTCATAATTGCACGTATGGTACATCCCTCCGGTACGAACCCGTATGCGGACGAGGGAAAGCTCCGCCTCATCCTGCCTGAGCGTGACGGATTTTGTAAAGGTCTTTTCCCCGCCGCCCTCCAGGTTCTTTATGTAAAAGCTGCAGGTCTTCTGGCCTGCGCCTGCCACAAGATACACCGAGGATACCGCATGGCTGCTCGTATTTCTCAGCCTGACCTTAACCTTATAGGTAAACAGCCCCGCCTCCTCATCCTCATCCACGAGCACCAGCTTTTCAGACAAAATTCGTATCTCGTCCGCGGCAACTATGAGTGAGGGCTTTTTCGCATCCTTTTTTACGCGCACCACACAGTCCGTTTCCAGCTCCCCCGACTTTGTGGTGATCGTCGCCGTCCCCTCTTTTTTCGCAGTCACATGCCCTTCTTTATCTACATATGCCACGCTTTTGTCCGAGCTTTTGTATACCGCACCGCCCAAGCCGATATCCAGCCGCTTCCCAATTTTCAGCTCATAGTCCGCCGCGTGCGCTGCCGTGGGCGAAAATATCCACAGCACCAGTGCGGCCAAAAGCAACATCATCCCTGTTTTCCATCGCATGCCCATCACAAACCCCTCTTCCCTGCAAAACTTCATTTACTACATGCACAAATACAAATCCGCAAAACTCCATTTACTTCATGCATAAATGCAAATCTGCACAATTCTGCTTCCATATACCGAAAATCTGATTTTCACCGTGTCAGAAACCGCCCGGCTTCCTGCGCGCGGAAATCAGACACCTGCAATATAGGAAACCGCCGTAACCTTCTCATTTTTCACCGTAATCACCAGACTCATTTTTCCCTTTTTAAACGTATATCTGCCTGCAACCGCCTTTGCCCGCTTGTTGTAAGCATCCTTCACGTCATCCTCATCGCTGCCGATTTTAATGCCCTCCGCGGTCTGCACCTTATCCGTCCGGAACATAATGCTCTGAATGTACTCCTGGCCGCCCCGCCTGTTGCTGTAGGTCTTTACCTTCAGGTTTTTATATGTGTAGGTAATGTCCTCACCGTCATAGGCACAGCTCTTTTTCTTTGAGCGCTTCTCATAATCCCCCAGCTTCTCCAGCAGCTTGTCCGCTTTGTCGTCCATATAGTAGGTCTTACCGGAATATTTAAACCCGTAGCCCTTTGATTTTGCCTGCACGTTAAGCGGCATAAAAGCGGTCGCCAGCATCACACAAACCAATACACCCAATGTCAGTTTCTTTACCATGTTCTTCATGTTTCATCCTCCTAAAAATTTAAAATATTTATGATTGATGCAGTCCTTTTGGCATCTGCCCCGGTAAGATTGCACCGGCCCAACCGAATCCGTACCCGCAGGGCGTTCGCGGCCTGTTAAAAGCTCACGATTTCGCCATAAGTCTCCAGCTCCTCATACTGCGCCTGCTTCATTGCTTCGTAAAACAAAGTTTTTTTCTCCCAATCCGCACAGACCGCTTTATCCTCCCGCAAATCTGTCATCCCGTAATGCTCAGACAGCCAGCGCCCCAGATAATCCCCGCATTTCTCCGCGCCGGAGAGATTCATGTGGAGCCCTTCGTCGTAGGTATCCGTATCAAAATCGATTCCAATCTCGTCAATGAGCTCTAAAAAATTGATATAGTCCAGATCATAGGTCTGTGCATAGGCCAAAACCTGCTCCTCCCATTCGTCATACCACAGCGGCGACATGCTCGGCGCCTTCACCAGCAAGAGGCGGATGCCTTTTTTTTCACACAGCTCGCGGATTCGGTCGAGATAGCCCATCGCATTTGCCCCGAAGGTGAAATCCTCCGGCTCCTCTTCCTCCCAGATACCCTCCTCATAGGGCGCTGCATCCACACGCATATAATAGCCGGCCGTCGTGCGTGTCTTATCCTGAAAATAATAGTCAAAATCGCTCCTGGTCAGCTCCGTAATCCGGCTGTGATAACGGAAAAACGGAAACAGGTAATCCAGCATGCGCTCCCCTGCTGTCATGGATGCCCGGATTGCTTCCCATTTGCTTTTGCTCCAGCGCATGCCGTCCAACGTCATGCGGTTGTACTCCTCATGCTGCGGCTCATCATAGATCAGCTCCAGCACATTAAATACAACAACCTCCGGCGTCTCATAGCTCAGCGCATCCTCCAGCAGATAATAGGACTGCCAGGCAAGCTGCTGCGCACTCCCCCGGATATAGCTCGTAATGCCGTAATTTTCCCACATCACAATCGGACTGAAATTTTCATACAGCTCGCAGTCCCCCACCATCAATATTTGATGCTCCAGCTCTTCCCTGTAATATTCCGCGGTAAATCCGCCCTCTATGATATCATCCGCATATTTAGGCTCCACCAGCCGCTGCAGCCCCAAAAACAACGCGGCCACAACCGCAGCGGACCAAACCACCCGTACCGTCTTTTTCAACGCCGTCCTCCTCCCTGACCCGGGCAGGCCAAGCTCAAAATCCTGCCGTTTTTGCGCAGGCTATTGCTAAAACCGGTTATAGATAAACTGTGCCGGGTCATATCCCACACCATAGGAGCCAAACAGCAGCACCGCAAACAGCAGCGCCGTCCATGCGCCAAAGCGCAGCACATAAGGCTGCCCGGCCAGCCTTTCCCTCACGCTCCCGTTTCTGCCCGCCATGCTCACGGCAAGCATGAGCAGCACTCCGGCTGCCACAATCCCATACGCTGCCGCCCCAGGCCCCAGGTATACAAATTCCTCCGCCGTAAGCACGGAGATATGAAATTCCCGGAACATACCGAAAAACATCCGCAGCGTCAGCCCCACGTCCCCGTAGCAGTCAAACAAGCGCAGGGCACTCATCAGCAGAAACGTCCGCATAATCTGAAAAGCCCGAAATCCCCATGTCCCGCCCAGCCGCGGAAACTGTTTGTGGAACTTTTCATACAGTGGCTTCAGCTCTCCGGATATGAGAATAACAACGCCGTTTAAAACACCCCAGACGACAAAATTCCAGCTCGCCCCGTGCCAGATACCGGTGGCCAGCCAGGTCACCAGTGTCGCCGCATACACCGGAACGCGCTTCGCGGCGCCTTTTGCCAGATGCCTTCTGCACCATCCGCTCAGCCTGCCAAGCCCCGGCGATATGCTTAAGGGATAAAACACATAGTCGCGAAACCAGGTTCCCATTGAAATATGCCACCTGCGCCAGTATTCCGTAATATTTTTTGAAAAGTAGGGGCGGATAAAATTTTCCTGCAGCTCAATGCCGAACATCTGCGCAATGCCGATGGTGATATCAATGCCTCCGGTAAAATCGGCATAAAGCTCGATGCCATAAAAAGCCATCACGATAAGCACCCACGCACCACTGTAATAGTCATCACTCACCAGCGTCTCCACCGCCGTCAGAATCGTGTCGGCAACTACCAGCTTTTTGAAATATCCCCACAGTATCCGCTGCATTCCGAAGGAAATCTTCTTTTTATCAAAGGAATGCACCCCATACAAGGTTTGCGACAAATCCGCATAACGGCTGATGGGTCCCTGGACGAGCTGTGGAAAAAACGAGATAAAGAGCATATATTTCAGGAAATTTTTCTGCGCCTCTGTCTTTTCCCAGTAAACATCCAGCAAATACCCGATAGACTGAAACACATAGAAGGAGATTCCCATCGGCAAAACCAGCCCGGGGTATCCGATCGTCCGTCCGCTTCCCGCTGCATCCAGCACATGATTCACATTTTCCACGACAAAATCCGCGTACTTAAATACGCCCAGCAGCAACAGCATGCCAAGCATTCCGGCGAGCAGGATACGCCTGCGCCTTTTTTCGCCCCGCATGCGGTATGCCCTTTTCGCCTCCCGGGAAGCAAATTCCCCTGTGTGCTCCCTGAGATAACGGCCCTGCCTTTCGCGGCCCTCCTCGATCAGACGCGCCGCCCCATAGGTGACGCCTGCCGTCACAAAGATAAAAACAGGGTAAAATCTCCCCGCAAAAAAATAGAATACATAGCTTGCGGCAAGCAATAGCATCCATTGCATACGCCCCGGCAGCACATAATAGAGCAGCACGCAGATGGCGAGAAACAGCAAAAATTCCGATGATGTAAACAGCATAATCTTTTCCTTATTCCTCCTGGAGACGCGCAACAAGCGCCGCCAGCGCGTCCAGCGAGTTAAAGTTTTTCTCCACGAAATCCTTTGCCGTGATCTTCACATCAAATTCACCGCCAAGCTCCGACACCAGACTCACCAGATCAAAGGAATCCAGAATCTGATCCGTAACCAGTGCCGTTTCCTTTTCGAAGTCCACATCCGGATGCAGTCCCAGCAAAATCTCCAAAATCGTCTCTCGTATATTCATGATCTTTCTCTCCTCTCCCGCAGCCCTTTTTCCCCGTAAAGCGCTTCCATCTCCTTCCGGTCCAGCTTTCCCGTCGCCGTCAGGGGCAGCCGTTCCATGGGGATCACTCTGTTTGGCAGCATATAGCGCGGAAGCTTTGTTTTTAATGCCCGCATCAGCTCCGCCTGGTTCACCGTTCCGGCGTAAAACAGTACAAGCCTGCCATCATCCCGGCAGTAAATACAGCACGCCTGCCGGACACCCGCAATCGCACAAGCATTTGCATCAATCTCACCCAGCTCGATCCGGTGTCCCATGTGCTTGATCTGGTAATCCTTCCGGGAGAGAAACACCAGCTCCCCCTTATCATTCAGATATCCCATATCACCCGTCTTATAGATCATCTGCGGATAGCTTCGGTTCAGCGGATTTTGAACAAACACCTCCCGCGTCCGCTCGGGATTGTTATAATACCCGTGGGTGAGACAGGTTCCGCAAATACAGATCTCACCCTGCCCGCCTGCTTCCGCCTCACTTCCGTCCTCCTTGAGCAGAAGAATGCGCGTATTGGAAAACGGATGCCCAATGGGGATGACCTCTCCCTCCGCAGGCTCCCGCTCAACCTTATAATAGCAGCACACACCGGTTGTCTCGGTCGGTCCGTAGAGGTTCACAAACCTGGCACCGGGCAGCGCCCTCCTCCACACCTGAAACTGACCCACCGGAAAGACCTCACTGCCAAATCCGATGGTATGCACGGTTTCCGGTATCAGCTCGTCAAATGTCCCGAAGGAGGAGATCATCGTCAGTGCGGAAACGACCCAGCAGATCGTATTGATCTCATGTGCATTCAGATATTCGACCAGCCGCAGCGGAAAGGAAAACAGCTGCTTTGGGATCAGCCACGTCGTAGCCCCAAGCTTCAGCGTTGAATAAATATCCTTCATGCTGGCATCAAAGTAGAGGGGTGTCTGGTTTCCGAATATCGTTTCCCTTGAAAACCCCATCACCTCCGAAAGCTGGTCCAAATAGTCGATGACGCCCCGATGGTGTCCCACGACACCCTTCGGCACACCTGTGGAACCGGACGTGAACAGCACATAGACCGGATCCGTGTCGATGGATGCAGCGCGTATTTCATCCAGCAGCGCCGCATCCTCCTCCTTTTTTCGCAAATCCGACGCCAGAAAAATTTCACCCGAAAAGTCGAGCGCGTTTGCCTTTTTCAGATTATGCGCATCACAGATCATGACCCGCGCACCCGTATTTTGCAAAATCAGCTCCATACGCATAAGCGGCATCTCGCCGTCCAGCGGAACATAAAAACAGCCTGCGCAGACAGCCCCGAAAAGCGCCTGTATTGCATACGGACTCTTGTCCATAAAAATCAATACCGGCTCCTTCTTAAAGCCCATCCGTGCAAGCTCACTTCCAATCGAACGCATTCCCTCATAAAACTGCCGGAAGCTCAGCGCCGTCACTTCATCCGCAAAGGCGATTTTATCGGGAACCTCTTTCACCGTATGTTCAATATACTCCAACAGATTCTTTTGCATCGTTTCTGTATATCCCTTTCATCTGATTATTTTTGTGCACTTCTGACATATCATTTAAAGGAAACAGTCCCATTTGTCTCATATTTACACAAATTATTTTGACAATTCTGTGAATCCTTGTCAATGAAATTCCCCCAATCGGATATAATTGGCAGGTTTTTGAACCAATTATGAAAAGTCGCCCGATAGCGCGCACCGGCAGGCCTGAAAAAATCGAAATCCTCCATCGCTTTTTTCTGAGTACAGACCGGATCGTCGTCAGCCATCTTTTTTTCTTTTTTGAAAAATTTTCAGGGGGCGATGTGATTCGTATGAATCACATCGCCCCCTGTTTTGGGCTATTTATTTTCCGACAGCCTCTTTTTTATTTGAAATAACGCACCCAATCAGCGCATTCACCATCTCCGGGATGTATCGCCTACCCTCGGAACTTCTTTACTTCCTCACGCAGCTCCGCCGCGATTCTTGAATTTTCGGAAACGCTGGTTGTGATGCTGCCCAGATTACCCACCAGCTCGGTGGTCAGCTCAGCCACACCGACAACACCCTTTGCGCTCTCTTCCACCGCGCCCGCGATGCCGTTCATGCTGTCCTTCATATTTTCCATAGAGCCCCGCAGCGTCATCGCCTTTTCCGCAAACTCGGTCAGGATCTGCTCCAGATAGCCGGAATCCTCCCGGTACTGTCTCGTAACCTCCGCAAACTGTCCGTAATCCGCAAGAACCGTCTTGTCGATAAAATCCAGCATGGAGCTTGCATCCTTGGCAAGATCCTCGACGGCTGCAACAACCGTAGTACTGATCGCCTGAATGTTATTTGCCGAGCTGCGGGAACGCTCCGCAAGCTCCCGAATCTCCTCCGCAACGACCGCAAAGCCTCTGCCTGCCTCACCGGCTCTCGCCGCCTCGATGGAAGCGTTCAGCGCCAGAAGATTCGTCTGTGATGCGATGCTGAGAATATCCGCGGTCAGCGCCTTGATATCCTCCACCTTTTTGCTGTTCTCAATGGACTCTAAGAGCATGGCACGAATCTCGGAAACCATCGCATCGGTAGACTTGCGCCCCTCGTTCGCCGTGTGCTCGCTCTCGCGCGCACGCTGCTGGCATTCCTTCGCAAAGGTAACGCCCTGCTCACACTCCTCCGTGATAAAGGTAATATCCTGGGAATTGCGCTCCGTCGCGGAATTTACCTCGTCCGTAGTCGCGGAAACCTCCTGCATGCTTGCCGCCAGCTCCTCCATCGTCGCGGACGTATCGTTCGCCCCGTCACTGGAATCCTTCACATACGTCGTAATCTGATCGACCGCGTTCGTCATATGCTCGGACTCCACATCGATCTTCGAAAATACACTTTCCAGGCTTTCCGCCATCTGCAGCATCGCTTCCTTTACATGCGAAACCTCCAGCGTGGATGCATAACTCCCCGTGTAATCCTCCATATGCGTATTGCCGCCTGCGAGCTTGTTCGCCTCGCGCTGTATCCACGAAAACGGTGCCGTGATGCCCTTCGCCATAAACACAGACATACCAACACCCAAAATGAGCATCAGCACAGTCGCCACAGCGAGAATCACCAAAACAACAACCGCAATCCGGTATGCCTCCGACAGCGGTGCAACGATACACAGGGACATACCCCGGATTCCTACCGGTGTATAAACAAAGGTCTCCTTCTTTCCCTGTTCAATCCCGCTCTCCCCGGCAACCATCGCCGCAATGGCATTTTTCTTCCCGGGGCTCATCCCCGCAATCGCTTCCGCAGAAACCGTATCCCCCGACTCCGGCTGATACCAGTTCTGCTGCAGCACGACCGTCTCGTCGGGATGCGCCGAAACCGAGCCGTCCGAGTTTAACATAAAGATATAGCTGTTATCCGTAATTTTGTAATCGTTTAAAACCTCCGATATATACTCCAGCCGCACAAAGCCCACGAGCACGCCAATCTTCTCGGTTCCGTTAAAAACCGGTGTCCCGATGGCCAGGATCCTGCGCCCCGTACTCTTTGAAAAGGTAGGCTCGCAGACAACGGTCTGCTCATTCTGCCAGGGTCCCATGTAATATTCCCGGTCCGCGATGGAAACACCCCGGTTCTCGACACCGTCCGTGTGCGCGATCTCGGTGCCCTCGCTGTCCGTGATCAGGAAATGGGACCACACATCTCCGCTCTCGGATATAATGGTGTTCAAATAAGCCTCCGCCCCGTCCGGCTCCATGGAGATGATCCGCTCATTATCCGCCAGCGTCTCCACAATGGAGCTGTATTTATGTACCTCCTCGTTGATCGTATCACAGAGCATCTGTGCCATCATAGAGTAGGTCGATTCCTTGTCGGAACGCACATCCTTAAAAATCCGGATCGCCAGAAACACCATCACTAAAATCACCGGCGCGAGCAGTCCAAGCAGCAGATTTCTCAAAAAAATACTTTTCAGCTTTTTCTTCCTTTTCATGGCTTACCTCTCTTTTGTTTCCCTGTAGAAAATCCCCGTTAAGTGCTCCCATTATAGCACACGAACCGCTTTGTTTCAATAAGATTTTCCGTGCCGGGACACTGCCGGAGTACTCCCGGGCGCGTGTTAAAGCCGTCTGAAAATCGCCGCCGCATGCGCAGGAAGCAGCACCTCCAGCCTTCCCTCCTTCACCGGATAGCGGATAGGCACCGTAGAAAAGCCCTCGTCCGATGTGATCAGCAGCCGGTTCATCTCACAATTCCGCGGCATGCCCGCCGCCCAGACGGATTGCTTCACCCTGCGGGAGCGGTCATCATTGTTGATGAGCACAATCATCTGCTCCTCCCTCGTAAACCGCCCGTATGCCAGATATTGGTAATCCCCCGAAAGCATTTTCAGAGAGCCCTTTCGCAGCGCCTCCGAGTGCTTGTGAATTGCGATCGCCTCCCGGTGAAATGCGATCAGCTCATGATCAGGGTTATCCCAGGGATAGGTTCTGCGGTTGTCGGGGTCAGTAAACCCGCATACGCCCGCCTCATCCCCGTAATAGAGGGTCGGTGCCCCCGGCCATGTCAGAAGCATCACCACCGCCTCCCGGAAAACCGGCCTGCTGACCCCCTCGCCGGCAGCCTGCGCGCCCAGCTGGTCCACACGTCCCACACGGTGGTTGGTCCGCGTCAGAAATCTGGAATGATCGTGGTTGGACAGCTGGTTCATCGAACAGAGCAAAGAGGGCGTAAGAAAATTCGTCATAAAATGATTCATTGCGTCCCCAAAACGGCGCGCATTGCCCAGCTGCTCCTGCTCAAAGCTGTCGGAATGCTTCTCCATACCGGTGAGAAACCATGTCACCGGCTCCATAAACGCGCTGTAGTTCATAATCGTGTCCCACTGGTCGCCCTGCAGCCAGCCCGCCGCATCACCATAATGCTCCGCCAGAATGATCGCGTCCGGTTTTGCGCTCTTGACAGCCTGTCTGAAATCCCTCCAGAATGTATGGTTAAATTCCTCGCTGTGCCCCAGGTCCGCTGCCACATCCAGACGCCAGCCGTCCGCGTTAAAGGGCGGTGAAACCCACTTTTTACCGATATCTAAAATATACTGGTACAGCTCCTTCGACCCCTCATAATTGAGCTTTGGCAGTGTGTCATGCCCCCACCAGCCCTCGTAGGTTGTGTTATAAGGCCATGCGCCCTGATCCTGAAACTGGAAATAATTCCGATAAACGCTTTCCTTGTCAATGTAGGCGCCTTTTTTATAAGAAGGATTCTGACAATAGATCTCCTCCCGGTCCATCCACTTGTGGAAGGAGCCGCAGTGATTGAACACCCCGTCCAGAATCACACGGATTCCCCTGGCATGGGCCTCCCCGACCAGCTGGATAAACAGTGCGTTGCTCGCCTCCAGGTTCGTCAGGGAGGTCACGCGCTTTTGGTATTTGGTCGCCTTGCGGTTATCCCGGTCACCGTGAGCAAGACATTCACCGCCGTCCGTGATGATCCGCCCGTAATGCGGGTCAATATAATCATAATCCTGGCTGTCGTATTTGTGGTTCGAGGGAGACACAAACAGCGGGTTAAAATAGATCGCCTCGACCCCCAGATCCGCCAGATAATCCAGCTTTTTCCGCACCCCCTCCAGATCGCCGCCGTAAAACTCCGCCACGGAAAAGCTGGAAGGCACCTGATTCCAGTCCTTCATCTTACGGCTGCCGTGCCGGATATAAAAATATTCGTCGTCCTCCACGTCATTGCTCGGGTCACCGTTGTAAAATCGGTCCACGAGAATCTGATACATCACCGCGCCCTTCGCCCACTCCGGCGTATGGAAGCCCGGCTGAATACAAAATTCATATTCGCTACGGTGCGTCCGCGTAACGCCGCAGCGGTCATAATAACAGTGCATCAGGCCGCTGCACACCTCAAAATAGTAATAAAACTTCTCGCTGCCCAGCGGAATCTGCACACTAAAATAGTCAAAGCCGTCCTCCGTCTCGGTTTTTCGCATCGCATGGCGCCGTTCATCACTCCGAAGCCAGACGATATCCACATTGTTGACCGCTGCACGGAAACGGATGATCACGGTCTCCCCCACCTCCGGCTCTGCCGGGATGCGGTAATCTGCCGTTCCGTCCGAAAACAGCCCTCGCTTTTTCAGCACGGGGCGCATCTGCATCATATATTCCATTTTGCGGTTCATTTCATATGCCGTATATTCTCTCATTGATAATCTCCTTCGATTGATCTGCCGCTTTTATCCGGTCAGGGAACGTATTCCTGCCTGCCGCACAGCGCTTCGGTCAGCATTCCTTCCGCGCATATGCTGTGCATATAAAGTAAAAAAGACAGGACGTAAGTCGCTGTCTTTTTAGGAGAAGGTATTTTTACTATGGGGTGTAGCAAAAACCATATAATGTATTGGGGGTTTTTACGTTAATTATAATAGCATGGTTCATCAGAGAAGTGTGCACAAAGTTTACAAAAATCACACTCTGTTTTTGTGCATTTTTACACCGCTCTTTGCCACACACCGACAAACCTCTTCTCCATATTGCACAATTTCTGCCCCGTTTTCGAATAAATCCGAAAAAAATGCTCTGCTTTCACGCATCCTCCCGGCAAAAACTTTAACAGCTAAACAGTGCTTCAAATTCATCCCGCGAGATCTTTTCCTTTTTGATCAGCAGCTCCGCGCATGCGTCCAGCACGCCGCGGTTTTCCAGAATGATCTCCTTCGCCCTGGCGTAGCACTCGTCGATGATACGCTTGATCTCCTCGTCGATGGAGCTTGCAACACTCTCACCATAGCCTCTTGTGTGTGCCAGGTCGCGGCCGATAAATACCTCGTCCTCGTCATTGTCGTAATTGATAAGGCCGACCCGCTCGGACATACCGTATTTTGTGACCATCGCCTTTGCCATCGCGGTCGCCTGCTTGATATCCTGCGAAGCCCCTGTCGTGATATCATCAAACACCAGCTCCTCCGCCACGCGTCCGCCGAGATCGACGATGATCTCCTGAAGCATTTTCTTTTTCGAGTTAAACATTTCATCCTTCTCGGGCAGCGGCATCGTGTAGCCCGCCGCACCGCTTCCGGTAGGAATGACGGACACGGTGTACACCGGCCCCACATCCGGAAGCACATGGAACAGAATCGCATGTCCCGCCTCGTGGAACGCCGTGATGCGCTTTTCCTTGTCGGAGATGACCTTGCTCTTTTTCTCGGGACCGATCCCGACCTTTACGAAGGCCTCCTTTATATCATCCTGCACAAGAAAACCGCGGTTTTTCTTCGCCGCCAGGATCGCGGACTCGTTGAGCAGATTTTCCAGGTCCGCGCCGGTAAAGCCTGCGGTCGTCTGCGCAATCTGCTCCAGATCGATATCCTCCGCCAGCGGCTTGTTTTTCGCGTGTACCTTCAAAATCTCGTTCCTGCCCGCCACATCCGGCCTGCCGACCGTCACCTTGCGGTCAAAACGGCCGGGACGCATGATCGCCGGGTCAAGAATATCCACACGGTTTGTCGCCGCCATCACGATAATACCCTCGTTGACGCCAAACCCGTCCATCTCCACCAACAGCTGGTTTAAGGTCTGCTCCCGCTCGTCATGTCCGCCGCCCATACCGGTTCCGCGGCGTCGCGCCACCGCATCGATCTCATCGATAAAAACGATACAGGGTGCATTGCGCTTCGCATCCGCAAACAGATCCCGCACACGGGATGCTCCCACACCTACAAACATCTCCACAAAATCAGAGCCGGAAATGCTGAAGAACGGCACGCCCGCCTCGCCTGCCACCGCTTTTGCCAGCAGTGTTTTTCCGGTTCCGGGAGGGCCCACCAGCAGTACGCCCTTTGGAATACGCGCACCGAGCTTCGTATATTTTCCCGGTGCCCGCAGGAAATCCACGATCTCCTCCAGCTCCTCCTTTTCCTCCTTGAGACCCGCAACACTGTGAAAGCCCAGCTTTTTATCGCTCTCCGTGCTCATACGCGCACGGCTCTTGCCGAAATTCATCATCTGGGCGTTTCCGCCGCCGCCCGCCTGGTTGTTCATGATCGTAAAGAGAATAAACATCGCCGCAAACACAAGTAAAAGCGGAAGCAGCGAGGTCAGCCAGCTCTCAGAGGGCACCTTCTGCATTGCATAGTTCGTAAAGCGGTACTCCTCCATCAGCTCGATGACACTCTGCGTATCAAACACATGAAAGCTCTTCTGCGTCGAATCGGACAGGGTCACGGTCACGGTTCCGGTCGGTATATCCCGGCTGGGCTGCACGTTGACAGTCACCACCTTTGACGCATCCAAATCCTGCTCAAAAATCGATATATTATAGTCACTGGTGCTGCCGCTGCCCGTTCCAAAAATGAACCAGAGGAAGATCACAACAAGGATCAACACAATGTAGAGCAGGGCTCCTCGGTAATTTCGTTTCAAAATAAACCTCCTTCGCTTCCCTTTTTTCTCTAACCCCTCGCATCCGGGTCCGAAAATCCTGCGGATTTTCCCGGCTGTGAACGGTTACTCAAACTCTACTACTCCAATATAGGGAAGATTTCTATATTTCTGATCGTAGTCCATTCCATATCCCACCACAAACTCATCGGGAATCTGAAAGCCGCTGTAATCCACGGCAACCTCCGTCACACGCCGCTCCGGCTTATCCAGCAGCGCGCACAGCTTCAGGGATCTGGGATTGCGCTGCTTTAAATTGTCCAAAAGATATGCCAGCGTGCGGCCGGTATCGATAATATCCTCCACCACAAGCACATTTTTCCCCTCGATCGAGGTATCCAGATCCTTCACGATCCGAACCACGCCCGATGATTCGGTCTGCGCGCCGTAGCTGGACACAGACATAAAATCCAGGGACACCGGGACGCTGATACGCTTTGCCAGCTCGGTCGTAAAAAACACGCCGCCCTTGAGGATACACAGCAAAAATACGCTCTCGCCCGCATAGTCCTCGCTGATACTTCTGCCAAGCTCCGCGATTTTTGCATTCACGTCTGCCTCAGAAATCAATTCACGAACCGTTTCACTCATATTCTTTTCCTCCGCTTAACTGTACTTTCAACACCCTTTTCGTGTCTTTATCCACCTTGTAATAATCGCTGATCCGATGGCCGATAACCCACATAACATGCGCCCCATCCGCCACAACCAGCAAATGCTCACGCTCCTCCCGGGGAATCTTCTCATTGACCAGATAACGCGACAGCTTCTGCCGATGACCCTCCCCGTCAATGACGAGGTAATCCCCGCTGCGGCGGTGCCGGATCTGCACATTATCTTTTATTTTATCATAATTGAACCATTTCGTATACTTCTTTTTGGAAATTTCAGTAAGATCAAAGTGTTCCAGCACCTCCATACGCACCTGCTCCGGCAAAAACGGCACATTTTCCCCGACTTCCCCCGCAAAAGCAGCCCCCTGTCCAGCAGCCCCAAAAGCTGCCCTGTAAAGGCGCACGCCCCCGTAGACACGCTGTGCCCTTCCTTTGCAGGGCAGCTGCAGGACACGCCCCACCTGAAGGGAGAATAAGCCTTCCAGCAGACGCACATGCTCCCCGCCGATATCCTTTTCCTGCCCGAGGCACGCACACAGCGCGCGGTAAATCACCCGCCGCAAAAGAAGCGGATGCGTCTGCGTGAGCGCCTCCCGCAGCAGCAGCCCGCCCTCCGGCGCAGGCTCTACAAAACGCTCATACGAAAGCTCCGTCTGCTCCCGCAGAAAATCCTCGGTTTCCCGCAGCCGTCCCGCCGTCTCAAATATATGCCGGACAGCCTGCGCATTCAGCTCCCCGAGCACCGGCAGAACCTCTCTGCGGATACGGTTTCGCGTGTAGTCTGCCGATGCATTTGTGCAGTCCTCACGCCAGGGAATACCTGAGGCGTTTAAATAATCCTCGATCTCCCCCCGGGTCACGCCAAGCAGCGGCCGGATCACCGCTCCCCGCTTCGGATGCATACCCCCAAGCCCCCGCACGTCACTGCCCCGGATCATCTGCCACAGCACCGTTTCCGCCTGATCCTCCCGGTGATGCGCCACGGCAATTCGCACATGCGCGCCGGCGGGTTCCCGTACCGCCTGCCCGACTGCCTCCGCACTCCGGCGGGGGTGCCCGCCCTCATCCGGCATTCCTCCGATCTCTGCTTCTTCCTGCCGGTCCGCACCCCCTGCCTGTGCCGCAAAGCGGCGAAACGCTTCGTGCCGCAGAATACGCGCCGCCTCCTCCACGGATAGATGCTGTGCCCGCGCATAGCCTGCGGCATCCACATGGACGACCTCACAGGGAACACCCCGCTCTCTGCAAAACTGCTCCACATATGCCGCATCCATCAGGCTCTCTGCTCCGCGGATGCCGTGCTCCACATGAACGACATGCAGCGCAAAATCCACCCGTCTCTGATATGCAAGCAGCACCGCCAGCAGACACATGGAGTCCGCACCGCCGGAAACACCCGCAAAGACAACATCCTTCGACAGAATCATCTCGTTTTCTTCTATATATAATGCAATCTTTTGTAAAAATTTCTCCGTCATAATTTCCCGTCCCTATTTCTCCCAGATGCCCGCCACCAGCACGGTCATGTCATCCTTTACCTTGCCCCCGGTAAAGAGCGTCACCCGCTCCAGCACTTCCTTTGCCATCTCATTCGGATTGGAGGACTGAACGGTCTCCAGAATCTCGCACATCGTCTGCTCGGGAGAGGGCACATGCAGATGCTCCAGTGCACCGTCCGTCATGAGCACCACATAATCACCGCCCGTCACATGCGACCTGCTCGTCTCGATCCCCGCCTGCATCTGCGCGCCCACCGGAAGATTTGCGCAGGGAATGCATTCAACCTCCGATCCCCGTTTGATAAACGCCGCCGCCGCGCCGATCTTGTAAAACGACACGTCCCCCTGATACAGATCCACCTCGCAGATATCCATCGTAGAGTAGGAATCCTCCTGGTTGTGGAGCACGCATGCGGCATTCAGCATCCGCAGTCCCGTCTCCTTGGAAAAACCAGCCTCCAAAAACCGCTCCATTAGCTCCAGCACCAGTTCGCTCTCCTTACAGGCGCTGCTTCCGGAGCCCATCCCGTCCGAGAGCATGAGCACCGCCTGCCCGTCGTGGTTTTCCGTATAGGAAAAATTATCACCGGACACCGCCGCGCCGTCCTTGATAAGCCGCGCCACACCGTAGGTGCTGTGATAGAGCGTATCCTCCTCGTAAATGAAGGGTCCGGGCAGCTTGCCGATGAGGGATTTGGAATCCCGGTGCAAAACCATATCCAGATCCAGCGCCCGCTCCACCACCTTCGTCAGATCCCGCACCGAAATGCAGTTCCCCTGCTTGGAATGCGCTTCCATGGAGAGTGTGATACGCCCGTTTTTCTTCTCCAGCAGGCGGACGTTCTGCAGGAGAATCCCCTGCTCCTTCGCCAGGAAGCGCAGCGTCGTCAGCGCCGGGCGCTCCTTTTTCGTCAGATCGATGGCATCCTTCGTGCAGTCCTCCATAATATATGCCATCGCCTCCATCTGCTCCGCGATGATGGCACGATTTTCCAGCAGCCGGTTATACCAGGAAAGATTCAGCCTTGCCCGCTCGAATACCCGCGTCGCCTCCATCGCCAGGGCCTCACTGCGAATGCAGTGATTCTGCAGCTCCTCCCTTGGTTCCTTTCCCGCCTTGCCCGCCTGATAAATATCGGTGAGGTATCCCGCCAGGGCCTTATACATCGGTGCATCCGGCTTGTCCCAGCAGAGCGCGCACTGGGCGCAGTCCCCGCAGATGTGCCCGGTGATCTCATTATGTATCCGGCCCATCTCCTCGGAGGTAAAATCCTTCTTCTGCATTTTCAATCCGGAGAAAAGCTGCGCCAGCTCCCCGAAGGAATCGGCATAGCCCATCAGCCGGTTTTCATCGGTCCCCCGCGCAAACTCCCCGTCCGGCACCCGCTCCACAAGCAGCGGAAGCCAGTACAAAATGCGGGAAAATACATACACACCCGCAAAGCAGATAATTCCCTCCATCAGCTTCAGCGGCAGATCGTTTTGTATACTCTTTGTCAGCAGGTCGCCGCAGATGCTCAGAGAAACCGTGATAACCGCGGACGAGACCGCCGCCGTGACGATCAGGCATTTGTGGTCGATCCACTCACAGATCCGCACGACCAGATAAACAATCAGCATCCCAAGCGTATAGCGCACCGTGTCCATGACCGGCAGACTGAACGCCATCCCGAAAAACATCATGCCGCCGAGCAGCGCCCGTCCCTCCTCCCGCAGCAGCGCCGCCGCATAATATGCCGGTATCAACGGAAAATAGCCGCCGACCCCGATTCGGCACATCAGTGCTCCGATCAACGCGATCAGGATTTGTCTGTAACGTTCTTTTTTCATGGTTGCCCACCTCCACATAAAAGCTTGTACCGTTCCGGCTCCCGCCCGCATCATCCACAGGCAGCGCCGTCCAGGCGAAAACATTTGCGAAGGTCATTATATGAAAATCTGTCAGTGATATTTGTCAAAAAAAATATGGGATTTGAAAAATCGTTCGTCAAAACGCTCCTTCAAATCCCGATTCGAATCGATTATAGGCACTTCATTTATTTGAACCTCTTTACATAACACGCTACTTCTTTTCACGATAAATAATCTCATCGTCATAAAAAAGACCGTAGCGATGAGCCTCCTTTTCGATGTACTCCTTGGAGTCCACACTTTTTTCCAAAGCTTCCAGCTCCTTGCTTCGAGCCTCCTCCTCAAGCTTTCTCTGCTCAAAGACGCTCTCCCGCTCAATCAACTCCTGATTTTTGTTGTACAGCTTAACGATCTGTGTCGACATTAAGGCAACCAACAGACAAACCATACAGCTGATACTCAGCTTCGCCAACCGGTTCTGTTTTCCTCTTCCTCTGCTCATCCAATCACTTCCTTGTGTCCTTAGAGTTTATATATGCCCATTTTAACTAGTTTCCACATCTTTTTCAACCGTTTTTTCTGACATGTCCATACTTTTTCGCATGCGGCCTCCCCCTTTTTACCCTCAGCCTGTACAAAACGCAGAAATTTTCGCACCGGTCCCAGCAAAAAACCGAACACGCGGCGCAAAAATGCAATGATCGGCGGCACACAGATCCGGCTGAACGTGAAGCCGTAAACAGCCATACCCGCAAGCAGGCTGCCAAACACATAGCCCCTCAGCTGTCCGTCGTTTTTCTCGTAAAGCATGACAAAAATGACAACCGCCACATAAATCCAGTAGATCAGATCCTCCAGGTTGACCATCAGCCTGCCGTGGGGAATCAGCCCGCGGAAAATGCGCAGTACATCATAGCACGCCGTCAGAAAAATACCAAGCAGGAAAAAGAAACACATCAGTGCCAGCTCCTCGTAGATGCCGGCGCTTACCATCCGCACCTGCATCAGCGGAAAATACGTCCCAGCAGGGACTCGGCCTTATGCCCGTTTGAGACGTCCGAATAGGAGAGCGAATCGATCTTTCCGGCGATATCCACCTCGCCCTTTTCAAGCGTCAGCCGATTGACATGCAGATCCTTTCCCTTGATCAAAAGCATCCCCTGCTCGGTCTCCAGCAATATTTCGCTCACGTCAAACGAAAGAACATCCAGCACCCCGCTGAAATTTCCGGTCTGTCGGTTATTCATCAGCACCCTGTGCGTATGTGTCGCCATCTTTTCTTCCATGTGCCCGCGCCTCCTTCTCACATGTTGTACATATAATCTATATGCGAAGGGTTGGACGAATATGCCATGACAATGGCAAATCAGGGTGCCCGGCCATTCAGCCGCCGGCGGGTATCCGGCACGCCTACAGATATTCAAACAGCTCCGCAGCCTCCTCCTTCTTCGTTGTCTGCGCAATTGCCTTTACACGTACCTTCACCGTCTTTGTTCCAAACTGGATCTCAATGACGTCGCCCTCCCTGACATTCAAGGATGCCTTTGCCACCTTTCCGTTTACCGTGACCCGTCCCGCATCGCACGCCTCATTTGCCACCGTGCGGCGCTTGATCAGACGGGACACCTTTAAAAACTTATCTAATCTCATGCTCTTACTTACCTCCATCATATAGCCGGACAAAGGCTGCCCTGCCGGCTTCGCGGACCGCGTGCGGCTGCGGCAAATCCGCTTTTGCCTCTTTTTGCATAAAGAAGCGGACTTCTTTTCTTTAGTCTGAAAGAAGCCCGCCGTATCATCTGTTTATTACTGCGAATTAAGCGTTTACACTATCCTTTAAAGCCTTGCCGGCTTTAAATTTCGGAGCCTTAGATGCAGGAATGGTCATCTCCTTACCGGTCTGAGGATTTCTGCCGGTTCTGGCCGCACGCTCGGACACCTCAAAAGTACCGAAGCCTACTAACTGGATTTTCTCGCCTTTCTTTAACTCTTCTGCAACTACATCTGTAAAAGCCTTTAAAGCAGCTTCTGCGTCCTTCTTCGAAAGTCCTGTCTTATCAGCCATTGCTGACACTAACTCCAACTTATTCATAGTATTTGTTCCTCCTGTGGATTTCTGTTCTTAATCAAGGTTTCGTCGGTACTTCGATTTCCTCCGAATTACCTACGCATATATTTATACTTGGTTTTTAGGGGGTTGTCAAGTTGATTTCCCTATTTTTCCAAAAACAATTAGAGCATTTTCCGGATCATCGCCAAAACCTTTTCTCCAAGATCCACGGATTTCGCATCCGCATCCTCCAGGGAATCACCCTTAACGCCGAGATAAAATTTTACCTTCGGCTCGGTCCCGGAGGGACGTACACATACCCACGCGTCATCTGTCAGCTCATAATAGAGCACATTGGAAGCAGGGAGTCCCGTGGGCTTTACCGCACCGCTTTCCATATCGGTGATCGTATCCGCCTTGTAGTCCCGAACAGCCGTCACCTTGTAGCCGCCGATCTCCTTCGGCGCATCGGCGCGCAGCGTATCCATGATCTCCTGGATCTTCGCAAGCCCTTCAATTCCCTTGAGCGTGATGGACTCCACATGGTCCTTGTAATAGCCGTAGCGCTCGTACATCGCGAGCATCGCATCCCACAGCGTCATATGTTTCGTCTTGTAATAAGCGGCCGCCTCGCATAAGGTCATGGACGCAACAACCGCATCCTTATCTCTCGCATAAGTTCCGGTCAGACAGCCGTAGCTCTCCTCCATGCCGAACAGATACGTGCCCTTGCCCTCATTCTCAAACTTTAAGATCTGCTGACCGATAAACTTAAAGCCCGTAAGCACCTCGATCAGCGCAATGCCGTAATCCTTTGCGATGGCATCCGCCATATTCGTGGACACGATGGACTTGATAAACGCGCCGTCCTCCGGCAGCTTTCCGTCGCGCGCTTTGCGCTGGCCGATCACATAATCACCGATCAGGCATCCGGACATATTTCCGGTCAGGGAGTGGTACTCACCGGTCCTTGAATCCTTTACATACACGCCGAGACGATCCGCATCCGGGTCTGTGGCAAGAATTAAATCTGCATTTACTTCTTTTCCGAGCTTCAGTCCCAGCTGGAACGCTTCCTCGGTCTCCGGATTCGGATAGCTGACCGTCGGGAAATCCCCATCGGGCTTCTCCTGCTCGGGGACTACATAAACCTTCGTAAAGCCAAGCTCCTTTAAGACACGGCGCACCGGAAGATTACCGGTTCCGTGGAGGGGAGTGTAAACGATGGTCAGGTCATCCTTCACCGCATCGATGCTGTCCTGATGCAGCACAAGACTCTTCAGCTCCGCTATGTAGGGATCGTCAATGTCCGCGCCGATCTGCTGATAAAGCCCCGCGGAGACTGCCGCATCCTTGTCCATCGTCTTTACCGCCGCGTAATCGGTCACCTTCTTTACCTCATCCATGATACCGCTGTCATGAGGCGGCGTGATCTGCGCGCCATCCTCCCAGTAAACCTTATATCCGTTGTATTCCGGAGGATTATGGCTGGCGGTTATATTGATGCCCGCGATACAGCCCAGCCTGCGCACCGCGTAGGACAGCTCCGGTGTCGGACGCAGGCTCTCGAACACGTACGCCTTGATGCCGTTTGCCGCCAGGCAAAGCGCAGCCTCATCCGCAAACTCCGGTGACATATGGCGGGAATCAAAAGCAATGGCAACCCCCTTCTTTGCTCCGCCGACACTGCAAATATAGTTTGCCAGACCCTGTGTGGCCTTGCGCACCGTGTAAATATTCATACGGTTTGTCCCCGCTCCGATCACGCCGCGCAGACCTGCCGTACCGAATTCCAGATCCATGTAAAAACGATCCTCGATTTCCTTTTCATCCCCCGCAATCGCCTTTAGCTGTGTCCGGGTCTCCTCATCGAAGTAAGGATTGTTCAGCCATTGCTCATACATTACCTTGTAGTCCATAGTTTTCCTCCTGATTGCCTTAAATTAAATTTTGATTGTATTTCAAACTGCACCCGCAGTCTGTGTACCCTTTAGTTATTCAGCCCGACCAGGGACTCGATGAGATCCACGATCGTATCCACATAATCGCCGTAATTTCCGCTGCTGCTGTCCTTCACGTCACTGTAGCTTGTCCCCTTCTCCTCGCTCGTGACTGTCTCACCCTCGTCGGTGTCATCATCGTCGGAAGTCCCCTTGCTCCCGTTCGACTTTTTTCCGGTCTTATCTTTTTTATTATCCTTCTCGTCCTTCTCGTCGTCCGCTTCGTCGTCCTCCGTCTCGTCCTCCTCGTCTCCGGAAAGCTCCGGCTCCCCGATCTGGATCGTCGTCTCCTCCGAATGGATGACCAGCTGCCGTTCCCACGTCTCGAACCCGTCCGCGATCACGGTCAGGCGATGGATGCCGTAGCGCAGCTCCACCGGTCCGTCATAGTCAACCGGCTCTCCGTTGATATAGAGAAGGGCACCCTCCACGTTCACCTCAAAGGTCACCTGACAAAGCTTCGGCCCTGCTCCCTTATATTCCTCCAGGTCAACCGTCGTCACCTGTGAGCGCTCCACCTCTATCTGCCTGCTGTCGCCGTAACCGTCGTTTGCCACGGAAAGCTCGTACGTCCCCTCGGGCACCTCCAGTCTCATGTTCGGCGTCACCTTCGCATAAATCTTTGTGCCAAGGCTGATCCAGCCGCCCTCAAACAGCCCCGTGTTGATCAGTGCGATGGTGCCGTGCCCCCGGGTAACCTGCACCGCAAGAATCTGCTTGTCAAGCCCCTGCACGCTGATGGTATCGCCCTCCTTGATCTGCATGATCGAGACTTCCCGGTCATCGGAAAAAACCCGCAGATAACGGTCAAAGCTGTACTTCGTATCCCCGATTGTCAGCATACCGATAGACGTATCCACGGAAAAACGCGTAATGTTTTCCTGATACCACGCCTCCTTCGCGAGCTGCACCGTCGTAAGCTTTGACTCCGAATCCAGCTCCCCGATAGTCACTGCCCGCCCCGGCATCAGCCGCTCCGCGGACATAAACTGTCCGTAATGATCGAAAATCTGGGTCGCATCCGTATAGCCATATTGAACCGTTCGCGGTGAATCCGTTTTGCCAAGGCCGATCAGGCACTGCTCGGTATCCACGCTTGTAACCACGTAAATCTCTTCACCCGTCGCCCGCGAGGTCTCGATCTCCTCCTCCAAATCCAGCTCTTCTGCCCCGCTCTCATCCCGGGCGGCACTTGGGTAGTGATCCATGGAAATCCGGTCGCCGTCGCTGCTGCCGCAGCCCGCAAGCAGCAGCACACAGCCAATTGTCATAATCATCTGTAAAATATGTCTGCTCATGCTCCCTATTATATACTATTTTATGAGATAAAACAACATGGATAAAAACTCTTCCCGCTTCTGCTCCTGTGAAAAGAGCCGTACCAGCTTTTCAATGCTCTGTCCTGAAACCCACGTCTTTCTCGCATTGTAATAATGGTTGACAAGCTTCCAGAACTTTTCCGGGTACAGAAGCTTTATGTAAAGCCGCCGCAGCTCCCAGTCCTCCAGCGTGCGCACCGTATTGTACGCCATCACCATGTCCATGCCAAGTCCGCCGTTCCAGTTATGCTTTTCCAGAATTTTGCGCATAAAGTTTGTCAGGTCGCAGACGCACAGATCGTAGCGCAGCTTTTCAAAGCCTACAAGTGCCAGCCCTTCCCTTGTAAAAAGAAGGTTGTGCTGGTTAAAATCCCCATGGCAGAGCTGCGCGGCGTACTCCGGCAGCGGATATTTCTCCTCCAGCTCAAGCACCCGCACGGCCTGCTCCATATAGTGGTCATAGCCCCGCAGAAATTCGCTTTCAAAGTCGTTTTTCTTCTTTTTGTTCCGCACATAGTTTTTCACCTTTTTCAGCTCCCGGGTGTGCTTTCCCGCAAGAGAGAGCGCGGTTTTCCCCTCGTCTGCCGCGCCGTCCCACGCACCGTCCGGCAGTACAACGCCGGGAGCGCTGCCCCCTCCCGCATCGGACGGCTGCTTCCCATAGTCCGAAAGCAGGACGTGCAGCTTTGCCATGTGTCTGATCACATATAAGATTTCATCCTGGTTTCTCGTATCGCACTCCCGCCCCTGAAAGGTTTTCCGCAGAAAATACGAGGTGCCGTCCACATCCTGGTAGCGCAGCTCTCCATCCCGCGTGCGCACAAGCTCCTCCGCCAGAAATCCATGCTGCTTTAAATGCCCCAGTACGCCCTCCAATACCTCCAGACGGCGCAGGGAGCCGTTATATTCCTTCAGCAGATAGATTCCCTCACTGTCCGTACACAAAATGGACCCCCGGCCCTTTGTATTTCCTGTAAATTCCCTGGGATATGCACTTAGAATCTGCTCTGCTCGATAATACATAGGAAACCCCTCCATAAGATAAAATAAAGTGACACCACACACTTTTTGTGTCCTTTCCATCCTATGAAGGGGCTGTTCGTTTTATTCCATATTTACGCCGGCCCGCGCCATATTTCAACCTGGCCTATCAGAAATTCTTTCGTGTTGCACGACGGCTCTTCAATGACAAGCTCCAGAAGCCTGTGCAAATATTCACCAATCTGTCTGCCCTGCGGCACGCCTGCCGCCAGCAGATCCGCACCGTTCACCGCCAGGCTTTTCACGTCAAGGCAGTCCTTCTTTGCGATAATATCTCGATAAATTGCCTCGTATTCGTCCACATAGCGGAATTTTTCCGTTTTTTTATAATCGCTCTGTGCCCCAATATCCGCGCGTTTCACCAAAAAAATGTCCGGGTACTGTGATTCGCCGATCCGGCAGATGGCCCGCCGCACATTTCTTGCGGTCAGGGGCGGGTTATCATCGTGCCAGCACACGAGCGCGCACACCCGGGCGATCGTATCATTGTCCAGCTTGAGACGGCGCAGGATATGCCGCGCCATCTGCGCACCCAGCTGCGGATGCCCGTGAAAGTGATCGACGCCCTCCTCATCCCTCGTTTGGCAGGCAGGCTTTGCCACATCGTGCAGCAGCATCGCAAGCCGCAGCACCTTTTCCGGCTCCACCAGCGCAAGGCTATGCAGCGCATGCTCCCCAACGCTGTAGCAGTGGTGGGGATTGTTCTGCTCCGTCTCCATCATCGCATCCAGCTCCGGCAGAAAATACCGGCTCAGCCCCGTTTCATAAAACAACCGCACATCCATCGGATGCGCGGAGGTTATCGTCTTTAAAAGCTCCATCTGAATACGCTCTGCACTGATTTTTTGTATCGATGGAGCCAACGCACACACCGCTGCAAGGGTCGACCTTTCAATCGCAAACCCCAGCTGTGCCGAAAAGCGCACCGCCCGCATCATCCGCAGGGCATCCTCCGTGAAGCGCTGTTCGGGCACGCCCACACAGCGGATCACGCCGCGCTTCAAATCCCCCGCTCCGTCAAAAAGATCCACCAGGCCGTCCGTCTCATTGTAGGCCATCGCATTGATCGTGAAATCCCGCCGCTTTAAATCCTCCGCAAGGCTCGCGGTAAAGCTTACCTCCTTCGGATGCCTGCCGTCCTCGTAAACGCCGTCAATCCGGTAGGTTGTCACCTCGTAGCCCGTATGGTCCAGCATAACCGTAACCGTACCGTGCTGCAGTCCCGTGTCGACACAGCGGCGAAAGAGCGCCTTGACCTGAGCCGGCGCCGCATTCGTGGTAATATCCCAGTCCTGGGGCTGCCGCCCGAGCAGCGCATCCCGTACACACCCGCCGACCGCATAGCCCTCATACCCATGAACGGCCAGGGTGTGCAGAATATATGTTACGTGCTCCGGTAACTCGATGATCATAGACGCTCCTTCTGTTTCTAAAATTACACAAATAATTGTCCAGGGCCGCGGCAATCCACAGGATTTTCGCGCCCGGCCTTTGCCAGACACAATTATATTTAAATTTAATTTAGTATGCTTTTCCCCAGAAAACAAGCTTCTTTGCCGGTTTTCCACAGCAGACGCATACATCCGAGAGTGTTTCCTGCTCAAACGGCATGCAGCGCGAGGTCGCCGTCGTCTCTTCCTTAATCTTTTCCTCGCACGCCTGATCGCCGCACCACATCGCGCGGATAAAGCCAGGCTTGTTCTCAACCGCATCCTTGAATGCGCCATAGGTCGTAATATCGGTAATATGCGCATCCCGGTGTGCCTTTGCGCGCGCGAACATATCCCGCTGGATCGTTTCCAGCAGCCCGGGAAGCTTTTCTGCCGCCTCTTCTAAAGAAAACGTCAGCTTCTCCCTCGTGTCGCGGCGGACTGCCACGCACTGGCCCGTCTCAATATCCTTCGGTCCAAGCTCAATGCGGACGGGAATGCCCCGCATCTCCTGCTCCGCAAATTTCCAGCCCGGAGATTTGTCGGAATCGTCCAGTCTCGCGCTGATGCCGTTTGCCTTTAATGCGGCGAGCACCTCCTGCGCCTTCTCCAAAACACCCCCGCTCTGCTGGCGGATCGGAACGATCATCACCTGCACCGGTGCGATGCGGGGCGGGAGCACAAGGCCGGAATCGTCCCCGTGCACCATAATGAGTGCACCGATGATACGGGTGGAAAGTCCCCAGGATGTCTGGTGCGGGTGCACAAGCTGATTGTTCCGGTCAGCGTATGTGATATCAAACGCCTTTGCGAAGCCGTCGCCGAAATTGTGGCTCGTTCCGGACTGCAACGCCTTTCCGTCGTGCATGAGCGCCTCGATGGTATAGGTAGCCCTCGCTCCCGCGAACTTCTCCTTTTCGGTTTTCTGTCCCCTGATCACCGGAATCGCCAGTACCTCCTCGACAAATTCCGCGTAGATGTTAAGCATCTGAAGGGTGCGCTCCTTTGCCTCCTCCGCGGTGGCATGAATCGTATGCCCCTCCTGCCACAAAAATTCACGGGAACGCAGGAAGGGTCTTGTCTCCTTCTCCCAGCGGACCACCGAGCACCACTGGTTGTAGTTTTTCGGCAGATCGCGGTAAGATTGAATCAGGTTTTTATAAAAATCACAGAAGAGTGTCTCGGACGTGGGGCGCACGCACAGCCGCTCCTGCAGGGGCTGTATCCCGCCGTGGGTCACCCACGCAACCTCCGGTGCAAAGCCTTCCACATGATCCTTCTCCTTCTGCAAAAGGCTCTCGGGAATAAACAGCGGCATGTATACATTTTCCACTCCCGTCTCCTTGAAGCGGCGATCCAGCTCCTTTTGAATGTTCTCCCAGATCGCATAGCCCGCAGGCTTGATGATCATACAGCCCTTCACCGATGAGTAATCGATCAGCTCCGCCTTCTTCACCACATCGGTATACCACTGGGCGAAATCTTCGTCCATGGACGTAATCTGTTCTACTAATTTTTTCTCCTTAGCCATCATGCTTCTCCTCTATCAACAATTTCATTTTACATTGTGCCTATTTTATAACCTTATCACGCGGATTGTCAACCTTTTTGTCCGTCCGGCACTGGACGGGACGCCGGAAATCATGTAGAATCAAACATGACTTTATGCTTGTATGATATGTTTAAATTTAAAGGAGGACGATCCCAATGGAAAAAGCAAATGTATACTTTACGACATTCAAGGCAACCGGACACGAAAATCTTTTGCAGAAGCTCCACCGGCTCATGAAAACCGCCGGCTTTGAGCAGATCGATTTTCAGGATAAATACACCGCCATCAAAATCCATTTCGGTGAGTACGGCAACCTCTCCTTCCTGCGGCCCAACTACGCGAAGGTAGTAGCGGATTACGTGAAGGAGCTCGGCGGCAGGCCCTTTCTCACCGACTGCAACACCCTCTATGTAGGCAGCCGCAAGAACGCTCTCGACCATCTTGATACCGCCTATATCAACGGCTTTTCGCCCCTGCAGACCGGCTGCCATGTGCTCATCGCAGACGGCTTAAAGGGCACGGACGAGGTGGAGGTTCCGGTGAATGGCGATTATGTGAAGCGCGCAAAGATCGGCCACGCCATCATGGATGCCGATGTATTCATCTCCCTGACCCACTTTAAGGGGCATGAGATGGCAGGCTTCGGCGGAGCACTCAAAAACATCGGTATGGGAAGCGGCTCCCGCGCCGGAAAAATGGAGCAGCACTGTGAAGGCAAGCCCAGCGTCGCAGACCGCGAGGCATGTGTCGGCTGCGGTGCCTGCAAAAGCATCTGTGCACACGGCGCTCCCGTCATCACCGACGGCAAAGCGGCCATCGACCACGACAAATGCGTCGGCTGCGGACGCTGCCTTGCAGTCTGCCCGAAGGATGCCATCAAGGCGGATTTCAGCGATTCCATCGCGATGTTAAATTACCGGATAGCGGAATACTCCCTCGCGGTCTGCCAGAACCGCCCCTGCTTCCACGTATCCCTGATCTGCGATGTATCGCCCAACTGCGACTGCCATGCGGAAAATGACATCCCGATCATCCCGAATGTGGGTATGCTCGCCTCCTTCGACCCGGTCGCACTGGATCAGGCTTGTGCAGATTTATGCAACGCGCAGACACCGATCGCGGAGAGTATCCTCGGGGAAAACATAGAACATATGGGCAATCACGAGGGGCATGACCATTTCTTCATGACCCATCCCGACACCGAGTGGAAGTCCTGCATTTCCCATGCGGTAAAGATCGGGCTCGGCACAAATGACTATGATCTGATCACGATCTGACCACAATTTAATATAATTAAATGATCATATAATATTTGAATTATTCTCCCTGTACTCTGCAATCCAACTTTCAATCTCTCCGGGAAACAGTGAGAAGCCCGCACCCGCGGGTTTTTCGCAAAATTCCATCCGCACACCCCTTTTTGGGTGCACAAAGGCGAGACAAAAGCTGCAGAGTGCAGGGGGAATTTTTTGTATGCCATCCGCCACGAGACGCACACTCCCTTTGATTTCCGCCGCCCGCGCGCCGTACTTTTCATCGCCGCAGAGCGGATGCCCGGACGCCGCAAGCTGCACGCGGATCTGATGATGCCTGCCCGTATCCAGCCGGATCAAAAGCAGGCTTTTTTCGTCCTTCACCGCAAGCCGCTCATAGGAAAGCCGCGCCTCCTTCCCGCCGGGCATCCCCGCGCAGACGACCCGCGAGCAGTTTCTCCTCCCGTCCTTCTTAAGCGTATGTACGAGTGTCCCCGTCTCCGGCATCACCCCATGCACAACCGCAAGATACTCCTTCGTAAAGCCTCCCCCTGCGAGCCCGGCGCTAAGCGTCCGCGCCGCCCCGGGGGTTTTCGCCAGCACCAAAAGGCCCTCCACCGGCTGGTCTAACCGGTGGACAAGCCCGACATACGGCGCCGCGGCGTGCATGGCACTGCGGTTTTTCAGCAGGCTTACCAGATCCTGCTGCCTCGGATTTTTTGTCTCAACCGCCAGAAACGGCGGCTTATGGACAACCAGCACTGCTTCATCCTCAAACCGGATCATCGGCTCGATTTGCGCCTGTGTCATTCGCATGCATATCCTCCTTTGCTGTGGTATCGTTATAAATCTGCCAGATCAAAAACGCACTGATCGGCCCCAGTAAAAACCCTGCCCTTGAAAACACCTTAACGCCGATATAAACGCTGATGAGCACGGCAAGGGGCGGCACGCCGATCCGCTTTCCGATGAGCTTCGGCTCCATTGTCTGTCTCGTAAAGCTCGTTATAAAATAAAGCGCCACAAACCACACCGCCGTCACGTAGCGCCCGTTTAACAGCCGCCACAGCGCCCAGGGCAAAAAGCAGATGCCCGTCCCAAGAAACGGCAGCGCGTCGCAGATGCCGATCGCCGCACCGACGACGAGCCAGTAGCGCTCCCCTGCCGCCAGCAGGCCAAGCACGCACAGGCAGGTAATCGTCAGCATGATGATGCCCTGTGCCTTCACGTACATCCAGCCCGCCTCGCGCACCTTCAGCCCAAAGCCCTCGTGAAACAGACCGCCCAATGCATTCCTAAGGTTTTCCTTCAGCTCCTCGAACTCGTTCAGCATGAGCAGACCGCTCACAACCGCCACCAAAATGCACGCCAGGGTTTTCAGTGTCTGACCGCTTACATCCTTCCAGTTTGCGGCAAACGTGCCCGGGTCAAACCGGAAGCTGCGCTCCTGCATCGTGTGCACAAGCACCGTGTAATCCTCCGGCTCCATCACCCAGCGGCCCGTCATATCGTGCAGGCGGTCACAGCATGTATCCCAGATGATACGCCCCCGGGAGAGCATAAGGTCCGGCAGCCCGCACCTGCCGGCGTAGCTCCCGCAGGAAAACAGGAGATAGCCCACGCCGAAAGCAATCAGAAGCACTATGCAGATCCCCGTAAACAGCGCCAGAAAGCCCGCAAGCTCCCGCTTGACGTGCAGCCTGCGCTCCAGCCATTTCCGCAGGGGAAAAAGCAGCATTGCCACGATAAGGCCCATACAAAAAGGGAATACCACCGGCAGTACATACTCCATCGTCACATACACGCCCAGGGTAATCCCTATCAGTCTGATCCATTGAAAACATTTGAAAATATCCCGGTTCCGATTTCGTTCACTCATGCCCCTAGTATCTGCGGCATAAACGAAATTATGGCTGGTAGTTCCATCCTGACTTTCCGGCTACTTCCCGATCACTGCTTCTATGCCCGAGATCATGCGCTCCGCCTCCAAAGGCTTTGCCATAAAGCCCGTCACACCAAGCGCGCCGCCCTTCGCGCACGTCTGGGGGCTGACGTCCCCGGTCAGGAAAATAACCGGGATATCCGCCCACGCCTGATTGGCGCGGATCTCCTTCATCACCTCGAAGCCGTCCATCTCCGGCATAAGAATATCCAGCAAAATTAAATCCGGAATATTTTTCGAGAGGTAGCTTAACGCTGTTTTACCAGAGGTCATTGGAACCACCTTATAGGCCGGTGATAAAATTTTCATCGCACTGTTCAGATTTAATTTGTCATCATCCACAACCAGTATTGTTTTCATCCTCTGTTCTCCTGTATGCTAAAGCTTGAACCGGTAACCGACACCCCAGATCGTCTCAATATACTGCGGCTTGGCTGTATTATACTCGATCTTTTCCCGTATCTTCTTAATATGCACCGTAACCGTTGCAATATCTCCTTCGGGTGCCATTTCCCAAATTGTACTAAATAATTCCTCTTTTGAAAAGACCCGATTTGGATTTTCCGCCAAGAATGTGAGCAGATCAAATTCTCTGGATGTAAATGCTTTTTCCTCATCATTGATCCATACGCGCCGCGCCGCCTTGTCGATCCGAATGCCGCGGATCTTGATCTCCTGACTTTTCACCTGTTCCGGTGCCGTCAACGTCTCATAACGTGCCAAATGCGCCTTCACCCGCGCAACCAGCTCGCTCGGCGAAAACGGTTTTGTGATGTAATCATCCGCTCCAAGACCAAGACCGCGGATTTTATCGATATCATCCTTCTTCGCCGACACCATCAGGATCGGCACATTCTTCTCGTGCCGGATCTCCCGGCAAATGTCAAATCCATCCATATCCGGCAACATTAAATCAAGAATAAACATATCGAAATTTTCCTGTAATGCCCGCTTTAAGCCCTCTTTTCCGTTTTCCTCAATCTCAACCGCGAAGTTGCTCAGCTCCAGATAGTCCTTCTCCAGCTCCGCAATGGACGTCTCGTCCTCTATGATCAGTATCCGCTTCATCTTCTGCCTCCCTTTCAAACCCCCTGCTGCCTGGTTTTTCCGTTACTATTCACGGCTCGGGAGCCGCTCATAGTAACGATTCGGGGCGATATTCAGAGTTTTGCCTCGCAAAAATCGCCCCTCACACCTGAATCATGTTCTTACAGACTGCGCAGTAAATGCGCATTCCTGCCCCGTGAAAAGTAACGTTTTTCCGCCTGCCGGGGTACTATGTTTCCTCACCCGATATCTCCGGCTCTGCCACCTGGTATTTTCGGATCACAAAATACATAACCGTTCCGATGCCCTCCTTTGAGGTCGCCCAGATTTTTCCCCCGTGGTCCTCTATAATTTTTTTCACAATGGACAGCCCGATGCCGCTTCCGCCTGTAGCGGAATTGCGCGACGCATCCGTCCGGTAAAAGCGGTCAAAGATGTAGGGCAGATCCTTTGCCGCGATGCCGATCCCGTTATCCTCAATCTCAACCTGAATAAAGTCCCCCACATCCTTGATGCGCAGGTTGATCCGCCCGTGGGGCTTATCCAGATACTTCACCGTGTTGTTGATGATGTTGCCGATCACGCGCCTCATCTGCTCCGGATCCGCAATAATCATAACATCATCCGTCACAAAATTCATGTACTGAAGCCCGATATTCTTCGGCTCAAGCTCCATGGACAGCTCCTCCGCACAGTCATTAAAGTAGTCCGCCACATTGATCTTGTTAAAGTTATACGGGATGCGGTTTGTGTTAATCTGCGAATAAAGCGTCAGCTCGTTCACAAGACGGGTCATTTCGTTCGTTTTATTATATATTGTTTTAATATAATGATCCATCTTTTCCGGTGTGTCTGCCACCCCGTCGATCAGTCCCTCCACATAACCCCTCACCGCAGTCAGCGGCGTTTTCAGATCATGGGAGATATTGCTGATCAGCTCCCGGTTCTGCCGCTCATTATTCAGCCGTTCCTCGGAAAATTCCTTCAGACGCTTGCGCATCTCCTCAAAATTCTGGCACAGCTCCCCGATCTCGTCGTTCGCCTCCGCCTCGATGGTAAAGTCAAGATTGTCCTCCATGATATTTTTTGTCGCCAGCTGCAGGCGCCGGATCGGTCCGATCATACTGCTGTAAATCCAGATCGCCATCATGCTGGCGGTAAACACCAGGATCAGAACGACCGAAATCAGCATGTCGACGATCATGTCCTTGAGCTCCGGTATCATTTCCTGTACATTGCTGATAATGAAGGCGCTGCCCTCGGCCCCGTCCGAAAAAAGGAAATCGATCTGCTTAATCAGGGCATGATCCGCGTTGTCAATGTAAGCGCCCCAGTTCTCAATGCTGTTTTCGCCCTTATATTCCGGCAGATACTCCGGCACAAAATAATCCTTCGCACCGCCCAGGAAATAAATTTCCTCGCCTTTGCGCACGAGCAGAAACGAATTTTTTTCGGCAAGCGCATCGTCCACCTCCCGCAGGTAGGCCACATTCTCAAGCTGCTCGGGATTTTTATCTGCCATCTCCACCAGCGCTTCAAAATCCTCCTCCGTGTAACGGTTTAAAAGCTGTACCGTATTTAAAAGATACGTGTAATCGGTCGCCTCAATGCCGTAATTTTCCTGCAGCTCCTTCATCTGAATATGACGGAAGCTGCAAAACGCCACCCACACCAGAACGATCGGGACAAATATGATCGTACAGAAGGCGATCAGGAGCCGGGTCCGCTGTTTCATAGTCGTATATCTCCTTAAAATGCCGCGCCGCCGGTGCGTGCTCATTCCGGACAAGGACCTCACTTTGCCAGAAACCCGGCGTCTGCCGGGCCAAAAAAGCCCCGCAAAGCACCGACATTTTTCTAACAGTCCCTGTCCGGGAACAAACAGCTCACCGGCGGCCGGTTATCAGCTGCCAGAACGGGCGGCAGCATATCGTCCTAGCCTAAATATTTTTTCAGCGCGTCCACCTTGTCCAGAGCCTCCCAGGGCAGATCCAGGTCGGTTCTTCCGAAGTGGCCGTACGCTGCGGTCTGCCTGTAGATCGGCCTGCGCAGATCCAGCATCCGGATGATCCCTGCGGGACGCAGATCAAAGTTCTCACGCACGATCTCCACAAGCTTATCATCCGCGATCTTTCCGGTGCCGAACGTGTCGACCATAACGGAGGTGGGCTGTGCCACGCCGATCGCATAGGAAAGCTGGATCTCACACTTGTCGGCAAGTCCTGCCGCAACCACGTTCTTTGCCACATAGCGCGCCGCATAAGCCGCGGAGCGGTCTACCTTTGTGCAGTCCTTTCCGGAGAAAGCACCGCCGCCGTGGCGTGCATAGCCGCCGTATGTATCTACGATGATCTTGCGTCCGGTCAGTCCCGCGTCGCCGTGCGGTCCGCCGATTACAAATCGCCCGGTAGGGTTGATAAAGAACTTGGTCTTATCATCCACAAGCTCCCCGGGCAGAACCGGATCGAATACGTACTTTTTAATATCCTCATGGATCTGCTCCTGCGTCACGTCATCGTCGTGCTGTGTGGAGAGCACAACCGCCTCCAGGCGCACCGGCTTTCCGTTCGCATCGTACTCTACGGATACCTGTGACTTTCCGTCGGGACGAAGGTAGGGCAGCGTGCCGTCCTTGCGCACCTTTGTGAGCTGCAGCGCCAGCTTGTGTGCCAGCGAGATCGGATAGGGCATATACTCCTTTGTCTCGTTCGTCGCATAGCCAAACATCATACCCTGGTCGCCTGCGCCGGTATCGAGCTCGTCTGTCAGATCACCCTTCTTTGCCTCCAGCGCCCTGTCAACGCCCATGGCGATATCTGCCGACTGCTGATCCAGTGCAACCATAACCGCACAGGTATTTCCGTCAAAGCCTGTCTTTGCGTCATTGTAGCCGATCTCATTGACCGTCTCACGCACAAGCTTCGGTATATCCAGGTTTGCCTTTGTCGTGATCTCTCCGGTCACGAGCACAAATCCGGTACAGCATGCCGTCTCACACGCCACGCGGCTCATGGGATCGGCCTCCATGCAGGCATCAAGAATAGCATCGGATACCGCGTCGCAGACCTTGTCGGGATGTCCCTCCGTTACCGACTCCGAGGTAAATAATAATTTTTCCATCGTTTATTCCTCCTTAGAAATGAAAAATCCGCTTATTTCTACAATATAAGCGGACTGATTGCAATATCAAATCCTCTTATTGTTCGATCGCTCGCTCAGGTTGGCACCTTCCATACAGGGGTTGCCGTGACTTCATAGATCCTATGTATCTCCATCACTCTGAATAAGGGAATATTAAAAAACAATATGTATTTTCGCTGCCCTGAATTGCAGCAAAAAATTTTTTTACAGGATTTGATATATCCCAGTGGTTCTACCATACTCCATATATCGGCATATGTCAACAGATGTTTACCGGATATTACTGTAAATTTTAGGAAAAGTGGTTAGATTTTCATTGACAAACTTTCTTTTTACGCAGATAATATAAAGAAAAAAAGAAAATCAGTATTCAGGTCTTACGGTCAGGCTTGGTTACAGCCGGCCCCATCATATTAAAACAAAAACGGTCAGGAGCTCATTCCTGCCGGTAAAGGTCGACAGAGCAGCCCATTCCCCGCGTCCGGTTTTACAAGCTTCACCTGATGCCTGTCGGAGGAGCCTTTTGTATCGACAAATAAGGAGGTTCAAGTGATATCACAGACTACACAAAAACCTGAGGGAGCACCTCAGGAGGTCAAAGAAAATCCGACACCAGCGACACCCAAAAACGAGGTTGCCTACTCTCAGCAGGTAAAACGGAGTAAATCCTTTCAGGAGTATTCTTTAAATTCCACGATTTCGACAAAAACCCTGAAGGATCAGCTGGAGGGCTTTGTAAATGACCATAAGCCCCTGGATCTCGATGCGCTTTTGCAGAGCGTGAAATCCCTGATCACCCCTGGTCAGACCGTTATCCAATATTTCGATATGCTGCATAATCTTCGATCGATTGACGACAGCGTTTACTCCCATTCCTTAAATGTTGCGATGATCTCGCGTATTCTCGGCAAATGGCTCAAGTGGAGCCGGCACGATCTTGACCAGCTTGTGCTCGCCGGCCTGCTGCATGATATCGGAAAGCTGAAAATTCCGCCGGAGGTTTTGAACAAGGAGGAAAAGCTCACGGACGAGGAGTTCGAGATGATCCGCTGGCATCCCCGTGCAGGCTATGAGCTGATCCGTGATCTCAGCATCGACTCACGCATTAAGAAGGCCGCTCTGCAGCACCATGAGCGCTGCGACGGTACCGGATATCCCGAGAAAGCCACCGTTGCATCACTCGAGGAGTTTTCCATGGTGATCGCGATCGCCGACGTGTACGATGCCATGACCGCAGCCCGCAAATACCGCGCACCCTTATGCCCCTTCCAGGTCATCCGGGAGTTTGAGCGCGACGGCTTCCACAAGTATAAGACGCAGTTTCTGCTCACGTTTTTGCAGAGAATCGCCACGACCTACCAGAACAACCGTGTTATCTTAAACGACGGGCGGGCGGCAAAGATTATCCTGCTCAACCAGACTGCGCTCTCCGAGCCGCTGGTACAGCTCAACGACGGCTCCTGCATCGACCTTGCAGCGTCGCCGTTGTACATACAGTCTATCGTATAGCTTTTTCAAATATTAACATATAAAAAAAGAATGCGCAAAAACGCATTCTTTTTTTATATTGTTCTGCTTATGCCGGCCTCACGAAACCTTCAGCTTAAACTTCTGCAGCTCCTTCTCGGAGCCGACCTTCTCAATCTGTGCCCCAAGGCTCGCCAGCTTTTCTTCAAAATGCTCATAACCCCGCTCGATATAATGAATATCATCTATAATCGTCACGCCCTCAGCAGCAAGCCCCGCGATGACAAGCGCCGCGCCTGCCCGCAGATCCGGTGCGCTCACCCGCGCGCCCGTATATTTGTTCACGCCTGCAATAATTGCGATGTTGCTCTCCACCTTAATATCTGCGCCCATACGCGTAAGCTCATCTACATACCGGAAGCGATTCTCGAAGATGCTCTCGGTCACGGTGCTCGTGCCCTCCGCGATACCCAGGATCACGGACATCTGCGGCTGCATATCCGTAGGAAATCCGGGATAGGGCAGTGTCGTCACCTGGGTGTGCCGCATCGGCTTCGCGCAGACCACGCGCACCGCGTCGTCAAACTCCTCCACCTCACAGCCAACCTCCAAAAGCTTCGCCGTAGTTGCCTCAAGGTGCTTCGGGATCACATTTTTTACGGTGATATCCCCCCGGGTCGCCGCCGCCGCAAACATAAAGGTTCCGGCCTCGATCTGGTCGGGGATGATCGCATACTCGGTCTTGTGCAGCTTTTCCACGCCCACGATACGGATGACGTCCGTGCCCGCGCCGCGGATACCCGCACCCATGCTGTTTAAGAAGTTCGCCACGTCCACGACATGGGGCTCCTTCGCCGCATTCTCAATGATCGTCTTTCCCTCCGCCATCGCTGCCGCCATCATGATATTGATGGTAGCCCCCACGGAAACCTTGTCGAGATAAATATGGGTTCCCCGCAGATGGTCGGTGCCGGCGGTGATCAGGCCGTGCTGAATCTCCACACTCGCGCCCAGCGCGCGGAAGCCCTTTAGGTGCAGGTCGATGGGCCGGCTTCCGATATCGCAGCCCCCCGGCAGTGCCACCTGCGCCCTCTTATATTTGCCAAGCAGTGCGCCCAAAAGATAGTAGGAAGCACGGATTTTCTTAATATATTCATAATCAACGCTCATGTCGCAGATACTGCTCCCGTTGATCCGCACCGTATGCGCATCCACGCGGTCCACTCTCGCCCCGATCTCCTGAATCGCCCCGAGAAGAACGTTGATATCCCGGACATCCGGAAGGTTATCGATCGTAACCGTTTCATCCGTCATAATCGACGCGGCAAGAATCGCAAGCGCAGCATTCTTTGCGCCGCCGATCTCCACTTCCCCAACTAAAGGGTTTCCACCCTTAATGATATACTGATCCATCTTGCACCTCTGCAAAAAAATTTCATAACAAACCACGTAATTATAGTGGCAACACGGCTATTTGTCAAGTCAAAAACACCTGAACCGCAAATGCCTGTGTGCGTAATGCGTTACTGCTCACTTCGGTCAGCAGCTGCATCTACCCGTTTCAAATCACCCGTGTTAAGGGGCGTGTACCCCGCTCCTTAACGTTACGAACCGGCGGCAAATCAGCGAGTGATTCGTCATAATCTGAACGTTAACGGCTGAACTGTACATAATTATATCAATTTTCGGCTCATTTGTAAACTATGATGTTATTTTATGCATCAGGGACCTGTCCCGTTCGCAGTCTGCCGAAACACCCGTATAAATCCGGGCTTACGCTTACGTCAGTGCGCGAACTGGCTGTTGTAGAGCTTCGCGTAAAAGCCGTCCGCCTCCAGCAGCTCCCGGTGGCTTCCCTGTTCAATAATATGCCCGTCTTTCATCACAAGTATTACATTTGCGCTCTGAATTGTTGAGAGACGGTGTGCCACGATAAAGCTCGTGCGTCCCTTCATCATCGTGGCAAAAGCATTCTGGATGCGAAGCTCCGTGCGCGTATCGATGGAGCTGGTCGCCTCGTCGAGAATCAGCATCGGCGGCAGGCACAGCATGACCCGCGCAATGCACAGCAGCTGCTTTTGCCCCTGGGAAAGACCCGCGCCGTCCTCGCCCATGGGGGTCTCATAGCCCTGGGGAAGGCGTTTGATAAAGCCGTGGCAATGGCTCGCCTTCGCCGCCGCAATAACCTCCTCCTCGGTGGCGTCCGGCTTTCCCATGCAGATATTTTCCCGGATCGTGCCCGAATGCAGCCATGTTTCCTGCAGCACCATTCCGTAGCTCTCCCGCAGGCTTTCCCTGGTCACATCCCGGATGTCCGTATCCTCGACAAGTATCTGCCCCTCCTTCACGTCGTAAAAACGCATCAGAAGATTGATGAGCGTCGTCTTTCCGCATCCGGTCGGCCCCACAATGGCAATGCGCTGCCCGGGCTCTACGCACAGGTTAAAATCCTCGATCAGCCGCTGCTGCGGCGTGTAGGAGAAGGATACATGCGCCAGCTTTACATGCCCTTTCACGTTCTCCAGCCGTCCCGCGTCCGTATGCTCCGCGGTCTCCGGCTCCTCCTCGATCAGCTCAAACACCCGTGCGGCACAGGCGATGGCATTCTGCAGCTCCGCGATCACACCGGAAATCTCGTTGAAAGGCTTCGTGTACTGGCTCGCATAGTTCAAAAAGCACGACAGCTGCCCGACCGTAAGATTTCCGCCCACCGCGGAGAGCGCACCAAACACCGCCACCGCAGCGTACACGATATTGTTGACGAAGCGGGTGCAGGGGTTTGTGAGCGAGGAGAAAAAAACCGCCTTCCTCGAGCACGCCTCCAGCCTTTCGTTAATCGCATCAAACGTCTCCTGCGCCTCTTGCTCGTGTCCATAAGCCTGAACCACCTTCTGGTTCTGGATCATCTCATCCATGAACGCCGTCTGCTCGCCCCGGATCCGGGCCTGCTCCTGAAACAGATGGTACGTCCGCTTTGCGATAAAGCTTGCCATGAACAGCGAGAGGGGCGTCACCACGATCACGACCACCGCGATGCCCGCATTTTCCCGCAGCATAAAAATCAGCGTTCCGAAAATCGTGATCACCCCGGTAAAAAGCTGTGTGAAACCCAGCAGCAGGCCGTCCGCAAACTGATCCACATCCGAGATGACACGGCTGGTAATATCTCCCGTAGACTGTCCGTCCAGATACTTCAACGGCAGCCGCTGCAGCTTTTTGATGGCGTGGTCGCGTATATCGCGTGTCACACTGTAAGTCAGCCGGTTGTTGCAGCGCGCCATCGCCCACTGCGCGATGCTGCTGCTGACAATGACCGCCGCAATCAGCCGCAGCACCCGCGTCAGCGCCGGAAAATCAACCTGCCCCGCCCCGATGATGCAGTCGATGGCATCTCCGGTCAGAAGGGGCACGCACAGCGTCAGGATCACGACCGCCAGCGCCAGCAAAATGCTGCCCGCCAGATAATACCAATAGCTGCTCACATAGCGGAGCACCTTTCTTATCGTTCTTCGTTTCAGACCTTCGTTTTTTTCCGTCATGCTCCCGCACCTCCCTTCTGCCTGCGGTCATCAAACTGTGAATCATAAATCTCCTGATAAACCGGGCAGCTCTGCAAAAGCTCCTCATGGGTGCCCGTTCCCACGATTTTACCCTCATCCAGTACGATGATCCGGTCCGCATATAAAATAGACGCGGCGCGCTGGGAGACGATAAACACCGTAGGCTTCGGGTCAAGCGCCGCAACCGCCTTTCGCAGCCTGCTTTCCGTCGCATAGTCAAGCGCCGATGCGCTGTCGTCCAGAATCAAAATCTCCGGCTGCTTCACCAGCGTGCGCGCAATGGCCAGCCGCTGGCGCTGCCCGCCGGACAGATTGTGCCCGCCCTGCTCGACCTTTTCCGAGAGCCCTGCGGCCTTGCCCTCCACGATCTCCTTTGCCTGGGCGACACCGAGCGCCTGCCACAGCTCCCCGTCCTTGGCATCCGGCTTTCCCCAGAGCAGGTTTTCACGGATCGTGCCCTGAAAAAGCACGGCTTTTTGCATGACAATGCCGACCATATCCCGCAGCGTTTCCTTATCGTAGCTTTTCACGTCCCGGCCCGCAATGCGGATTTCTCCGGCCGTCGCATCATAAAAGCGCGGGATCAGCTGCACAAGCGAGCTTTTTCCCGATCCGGTGCCGCCGATGATGCCGACGGTCTCTCCCCGCTTCACCGAAAAGCTGATATCCGAGAGGGATTTGCCGCCTGCCCCCGCATAGGTGAGGTCCACATGCGAAAATCCGATGATCTCCCCGTCCTCCCGCACACGCGCCCCGGCAACTGTCCCGGAATCCTCCGGAAATTCCATGGACGAGCGCACCTCAAACACGCCCGCGACGCGCCTGCCGCTGGCGATCGCCCGCGTTAAAAGAACCACCGTATTCGCAAGCTTCACAAGCTCCACCAAAATCTGCGACATATAATCGATCAGCGCCACCACGTCCCCCTGCTCCATCGCTCCCGCCGACACCCTTATGCCGCCGTTTGCCAGCAGCGCGATAATGCCCAGGTTGACTGCCACATACGTCAGAGGATTCATGAGCGCCGAAATTTTTCCCACAAAAAGCTGCCGGCACTTTAGCTGCTCATTGTCCGCCGCAAAGCTTTCGATCTCCTCGTCCTCCCGGTGGAAGGCACGGATCACACGCACGCCGGTCAGATTTTCCCGCGTGCGGCGCAGCACCTGATCCAGCCGCTCCTGCACGTTTTTATAAAGGGGAAGCGTCACATAAATAATGCCGAATACGATGACAAAAAGCACCGGAATCACGACCACAAAGATAATGGCCGCCTGCGCGTTGACCGTAAACGCCATGATCATCGCACCGAACACGATAAAGGGCGAGCGCATCAAAAGACGCAGCGCCATATTCACACCGTTCTGCAGCTGGTTCACGTCGCTTGTCATCCGGTTCATAAGCGCAGAGGTTCCCTGGGTGTCCAGCTCTGTGAAGGAAAGGGTCTGGATATGGGAAAACAGCGCACACCGCAGCTTTGCCGCAAAGCCCACCGCAGCCTTCGCCGCAAAATACTGGGCGCACAGCGCACACAAAAGCCCCACGGCCGCAAGAAGGATAAGCACCCCGCACATCCGGTAGATATAGGGTCTGTCGCCGTACTTGATTCCCCTGTTAATGATGGATGCCACCACAAGGGGCACCAGCAGATCAAAAAGCGCCTCCAGCATTTTAAAAAGGGGGGCTATGACGGATTCTTTTTTATAATCCTTTAAATAGACAAACAATTTTCTCATAAATATTTCTCCAAAAAAGAGCCGGAAACCACCCGGCTTTCCAGCTCAAATAAAATTCGTTGTTCCAGGCCGGGTCCGCAGCTTTTGCGGACTGCCCGGCCAGAAACAGCAGCGGCATTATTCCTCCGCTTTCCCGTCGTTTGCAGGCTCATCGGCTGCCGCAGCATCTCCGTCGTCCGCAGGCTCATCGGCTGCCGCAGCATCTCCGCCGTCCGCAGGCTTATCGGCTGCCGCAGCATCTCCGCCGTCCGCGGGCTTATCGGCTGCCGCAGCATCTCCAGCGTCCGCAGCGTCCTCGCCCGCCGCAGCGTCCCCGGCGGTGCCGTCATCAGACGCACCTGCGTTTGTCCCGTCCCCGGAAGCAGTCTGGGGTCTCGTATAAATCGTGTTGAAATTAACCGGCTCCCAAACCTTCTCGTCGATCGTCCAGTCTGCCGATGCCTTATAGCCGTCCACAAGCTCCGTATACCGCTCGCTTTCCCGCACCGAAAGGATGGATTCCCGCTCCTTCTCCGTAGCCTCCTCGTCAAAAAGGCTGTCCATACGGATAATATAATAATAGCTGTCCGTCTCGACCAGCTTCTTTGACAGCTCCTTCTCTTCCAGCTTATCTGCTGCCGCAAGCGCCTCCAAATCCAGCGGCGGCGTGCTGTCCTCCGACTCCTCCAGATCATTTTTCCCGTAGGAGCAGGTCAGGACGCTCGCATCATTTGCCTCTGCCGCAGCCTTCAGGGGATCCTCCTGGCTTCCGGTCAGCGCCGCGTCAAGAATTTTCTGCGCCTTCTCCTTTGCCTCCGCCGCCGCTTCCTCCTCGGACTTCTTCTCCTCGTCGTCCGAGGTGTCCGCGGATTTACTTATGCGCACATAACTGATCGTTTTCTGGGCGCACTCCTCGTCCGGGACATCCCGGTCAATATCCGCCACCATCACATCGCGCATCTTTTTTTGCAGCGTGCCAAGACGGAGCATTTCTTTTACATACTCCTGCGTCGCGCCCATCGCCTGCAGGCCCTCCTCGGTGTTATCCGCCATAAACTGCGCAGCCGCCTCATCGATCGCCGCGATTTCCTCCGCAGTCAGCTCCACGCCGTAATCACCCGCATGCTCCTCCAGAAGATAATATTCCTCCAGCTGCTCCAGGGTATTCGCCTTTACGGAATCCGTCATCGTCGTCCCGCCGTTATCGCTCGTCCACATATCCGCGCCAAAATACTGCATATAATACGTATCATAGGTCACGGCCGTGTACTGCGCCAGACAGTTTGCCAGCCCAAGGCTGATTTCCTTCCCGTTTACCGTTGCAACCACCGCATCATAATCAAGCGCACTGCCGCAGCCGGTCAGGCCGATGCCCGCAGTCAGCACCGCGGATAAAGCCAGCGCCGCCAGTCTCTTACTTCTCATCGTTTCATCCTCCTTCTATCCGGGCTGCCCTGCATGCCTGCAGCCCCGGTGAAAAATCTGCAAATAATACTCTCTGATTATAAGACCTCCGCCTAAATCATGCAAGACTTTCACTGTTTTTTCACAGAATCCAAAGCTCCGGGGCTTTCACCTACAGCTTCCCGGCAGGGGCGTAGAGCACATCCATTTCCTCCAGAAACAGCTTCACCGCCCCGAGAGCATCGATCCGTTCCCTGCTGTTATAATCCATCTTATATAAGAAGGAAGGATTTTCACGATCCGGCACAAAGATCACGGCCCCGCCAAAGCGCTCCACAAACGTTGGGATTTTCAGCGGCTCTACCGGTGCCTGCCCGCAGAGTACAAACCGAAGCGTCATGCCCTTCTGCGTGATCTCCGTCACATACAGGCCGTGAGCGCGCGCCTTCTGTCTGGCGATGAACAACAGATTCTGCACCGGGCGCGGCGGCTCACCGAAGCGGTCAATGAGCTCGTCAAGCATCTCGTCCCCCGCCGCGTCATTTTCCACGCACGCAATGCGCTTGTAAATGTCAAGCTTCTGGTACTCGTTGGGGATGTAGGCAGGCGGAATGTACGCATCCACCTCAATGTCCAGCGTCGTATCGAAGGGCGCCTCCCGGACCTCTCCCTTCTCCTCCTTCACCGCCTCATTTAACATTTTACAGTAAAGGTCGTAGCCCACCGCCTCCATATGGCCGTGCTGCTGCGCCCCCAGCAGATTTCCGGCACCCCGGATCTCCAGATCACGCATGGCGATCTTAAAGCCGCTGCCAAGGTCCGTGAACTCGCGGATTGCCGCCAGCCGCTTCTCCGCCACCTCCTTTAACATTTTGTCCCGCTTGTACATAAAGAATGCATATGCGGTGCGGTTGCTTCGCCCTACGCGCCCTCTCAGCTGGTAGAGCTGTGCCAGACCCATATTATCCGCGTCCTGTATGATCATCGTGTTGACATTCGAAATATCAAGTCCTGTTTCAATAATTGTAGTAGACACCAGCACGTCAATCTCCCCGTTGATAAACTGGTACATAATCCGCTCCAGCTCCAGCTCCTTCATCTGCCCGTGGGCGAAGGCGACACTCGCCTCCGGCACCAGGCCCGCAATCTTTGCCGCCACGTCCGCAATCTGATTGACGCGGTTAAACACATAGTAAACCTGTCCTTCCCGGGCAAGCTCCCGTGCGATCGCCTCCCGCACCAGCTCCTCGTTGTACTCCATCACGTAGGTCTGAATGGGGAGCCGGTCCATGGGAGGCTCCTCCAGAACACTCATGTCCCGTATTCCGATCAGGCTCATGTGCAGCGTGCGGGGAATCGGTGTCGCAGTCAGCGTCAGCACGTCAATGTTGTTCTTTAGCTGCTTGATCTTTTCCTTGTGCGTCACACCGAAGCGCTGCTCCTCATCAATAATAAGCAGCCCAAGATCCTTAAAGCTGACATCCTTCGAGAGCACCCGGTGCGTCCCGATGATAATATCCACCATACCCCGCTTCAGCTCCTGAATCGTGTACTTTTGCTGGGCCGGGGTTCGGAAGCGGCAGAGCAGGTCGACTGTAACCGGAAAATCCTTCATGCGCTGCGCAAAGGTGTTGTAATGCTGCTGTGCCAAAATAGTAGTCGGCACGAGATAGACGACCTGTTTGCCCTCCTGTACCGCCTTGAACGCTGCGCGGATGGCGATCTCGGTCTTTCCGTAGCCCACATCGCCGCAGATGAGCCGGTCCATGATCTTCGTGCTCTCCATATCATGCTTCGTCTCCTCGATAGCGACAGCCTGGTCCTCCGTCTCCTCAAACGGAAACATCTCCTCGAACTCCCGCTGCCAGACCGTATCCGGCCCGTAGACATAGCCCTCCTTCTGCTGGCGCACCGCATAAAGCTCCACCAGCTCCTTTGCGATCTCCTTCACCGCGCCCTGGACACGCGCCCTGGTTCTGCTCCACTCCTGTGTTCCGAGTGTGTTGAGCTTCGGCTTTTTCGCATCGCTTCCGGCGTACTTCTGGATTAGGTCGAGCTGGGTCGCCAGAATGTAGAGGTTCGAGCCCTTTGCATAGGTGATCTTCATGTAATCCTTTGTCGTCCCGCCCATATCCATCTTTTCAATACCCTGATAAATGCCCAGGCCATGGTTCTCGTGCACCACGTAATCACCCACATGCAGATCTGCAAAGCTTCGGATGCGCTCTCCCTCGTAGCGCTTATACTTTTTCTTTTTTTTCTTCTCCGCACCGAAGATATCACTCTCCGTGATAACCGCAAAAGAGAGGAGCGGATACTCATAGCCGCGGCGCACCTTGCCGTAGAGCACCATGATCTCGCCCTCCTTCAGGGAATGTCCGTAATCCTCCGTATAAAAGCAGGTCACACCCTCGTTTGTAATATCCTCCGCCAGACGCTTTGCCCTGGTACGGGAGCCGGATAAAAGTATAATCTTAAATTTATTTTTTCTATATCGCTTTAAATCCTTGATCAAAAGCTCAAAGCTGTTGTTGTAGGCGTTCACCGTCCGCGCCGGCAGCTGGTAGTGCTGCTCCACAATCAGCTGCGGCACGCGCTGTTCGAGCGTCGAGAGCGCCACACACCTGCACTGCTGCAGGCGTCCCATAACCTCCTCGGCCTTGCAGAGGGCATCCGCCTGCTTTGGCAGAATGTAACCCTTCTCCAGCCGCTGCTTCATGCTCTCGGAGAACTCCAGCTCAACGCCGCGCCCCTGCTCCACGAGCCGCGCCGGCTCGTCCAGAAAGCAGATCGTGTTCCCGCGGTCGAGATAATCCAGCAGGGACGCCTGCTCCTCCACAAAATAGCCGAGATATGAGTCAAGATTCGCCGCCCCGCCAAGCTCTGTCAATTCTTCCTTCAAATTCGCCGCAATAGAGCGGATTCTTGCCGCTATTTCGGTTTTTTGGTGGTCAAAAAATGTCTTTGAAAGCGCCTTCGCCTCTTCCTCTATACGATTTAATCCTGATTTAATCTGTTCCGTGGTAAGCACCCATTCGTTTGCCGGATAAAGCGTAAAGCGATCCTCCATCCCGTCCTCCAGAGATCGCTGGCTCTCCCCGTCGAAGGCGCGGATCGAATCGATCTCATCACCCCACAGCTCCATCCGGTACGGATGCTCCGCGGTCATGGGGTAGATATCGACGATGCCGCCGCGCACTGCAAACTGCCCGGATGTGCTCACCTGATATTCCCGCTTATAACCCATCGCTACCAGCTCCGCCGTCAGCCGTTCCAGCTTCACGGTATCTCCCGCCGCAAAGGTCTTTACGGACGCCTGAAACTGCGCCGGTGCGCTCATATGGTCCATGAGCGCGTCGAAGGTCGTAATAATCGTTACCTGCTCCCGCTCCAAAAGCGCCTGCAGAACCGTCAAGCGCTCCCTTGTCAGCGCATTCCCCCGCAGATCCGACTGGTAAAAAAGCACGTCCTTTGCCGGGAAATAGAGTACATTCTCGTCAAAAAAGCGATAATCCTCAAAAAGCTCCTTCGCCTTCTGCTCCTGAAACGTGACGACAAGCCGGCTGTATGTGCGCGCCCCTATTCCGTAAATCAAATGGGACTTTTGCGCGTCCATACACCCGGATATCTCGATGCTCCCCTTTAAATCCTTTAGCCTGCGTTCGATTGCCTCATAATCCTTCCACTCCGTAAGTGGCTGCAAAAATGCCTGCATATTTTTTCCTATTCTCTGCCGCCTGCCGCGGCAAATCCTTCAGCCAGGTTTCTATTTTTTCCCGTTAAATCTGTTCATGGCCCCGTCCAGGTCGCCTGCGGCGATCAGCTCCGCCGCATCCGCCGCGTCGACGAAAGCATCCTCCACCATTGCACGCTCATCCTTTGAAAAGCGGCTCAGCACGTAATCCGCCAGATCCCGCCCCTGGGGCTTTTCCCCGACGCCCACCTTGATCCGGGCAAATTCCTGCGTTCCCGTCATCGCAATAATATTTTTTATACCGTTGTGCCCTCCGGCGCTTCCTCTCCCCCGGACACGGATGCGTCCAGGCGCGAGGCTGATATCATCAAAAATTACAAGCAAATCCGTTTCCGCATCCAGCTTATAAAAATTGAGAATCGACGCGATGCTCTCACCGCTCAGGTTCATATACGTCTGCGGCTTCACCAGCAGCACCTTCTGTCCTGCGATATAACCGCTGCCGGAAAGCGCCCGGTGCTTTTTCTCAGTTAATTCTACATTATATTTTTTTGCAATGACGTCTATGACATCGAAGCCCACATTGTGCCTCGTTTTCTCATACTTTTTGTCCGGGTTACCGAGTCCGGCTATTACATACATGATTTTATCCTCTTTTCCGTATGATTTCTGCCGCTTCTGTAAGCTAAACAGGGCAATTATCCTCCGAATTATCCGTTGCATCCTCCCGGCCATATACATCCACCCTTAACCCTTTCCCCTGCGCATTGTGAGCGTACAGCCAATACAGTTTACCCTAAAACCGCACAAAATTCAAGGGCTGCCTGACGACAACCCCTGAAAATATGACCGTTTGCGTTACTAGCCACTTGGTGACCTGTTCCTCCTCCGTCTGTTCCTGTCAATACGGAGGCAAAGCTGTTTAACTATAAATTGCTTTCATCATTGTCCACGGTCAGCTTCTGCTCCTGCAGATACCGATCCAGAATCATACCCTGGATACGGTTCCTGGTCTCGGTCTTAATCGGGTGCGCAATGTCCCGATACTCACCATCCGCGGTCTTTTTGCTGGGCATAGCGATAAATAAACCCTTCTCGCCGTCCACAACCTTGATATCATGCAATACAAATTCATCGTCAATCGTAATGGATACGACCGCCTTCATCTTGTTGCTGCCCTCGAGCCTACGGATGCGTATATCCGTAATTTCCATGTCGCCTTAACACCCCCTTATCTTTGTAGTTTTGTAATTTTATATGCCGTAGCGATTATTATCGCCGACGACAATCTGTATCTCGCCATCCCCAAAGTAGTACATGTTCGGCTTGAGCGTGCCGCGGCTCTCCACAATACAATTTTCTATATGTGTGTTATCCCCTATGTACACTTCGTTCAGGATAATCGAGTTCTTAATAATACAATTTTTGCCGATAAAGGCTTCCTTAAAGAGAATGGAGTTCTCCACCTTGCCGTTGATGATGGAGCCGCTCGCCACAAGGGAGTTGCGCACGTCGGAGCCTTCATTGTACTTTGCAGGGGGAAGATCATCGATCTTCGAGTAGATCCGCGGCGCCTCCTTGAAGAAATAGTGCCGGATCTCAGGCTTTAGAAAATCCATATTCGTCCGATAATAGGAATCAACCGTAGATATGTTGTTCCAGTAGCCCTGCATCTTAAAGCCGTAAATCCGTTTCAGATCCTTATACCGGATTAAAATATCGGTTACAAAATTCCACCGATCCTCGGATGCGCACTGCTCCAAAAGCTCAATGAGCTGTCTGCGCCGGATAACGTATACACCGGTCGAAATCGTGTTGGACTGCGCCACCATCGGCTTCTCCTCATACTCCATGATGCGGGAATCCTCGTTCATGCGCACAACACCGAAACGGCTCACATCCACATCCCCCGGCATATCCTTCACCGCAATCGTAATATCCGCTTTTTTCTCGATGTGGTAGTCAAGCAGCTCATTGTAATCGATCTTGTATACGCAGTCGCCGCTTGTGATGATCACATAAGGCTCATGGCAGCGCTTCAGCCACTCGATATTCTGGTAAATGGCATCCGCGGTGCCCCGGTACCACCAGCTGTTATCCGCGGTGATCGTGGGGGTAAATACAAACAGTCCTCCCTGCTTTCTTCCAAAATCCCACCATTTTGAAGAACTTAAATGTTCATTTAAGGAGCGCGCATTGTACTGTGACAGTACCGCCACCTTCTGTATATGGGAGTTTGTCATATTGCTCAATACAAAATCGATGCAACGGAAGCTTCCGGCTACAGGCATTGCCGCGATCGCCCTCTTGCGGGATAATGCATCCATCTTCTGGTTATTACCGCCGGCCAAAATAATTCCTAATGCTTTCATGCCTTCACACCTGCCTTTATAATAGAATCTCCGCTCTTTAAGAAACCGTTTTCATAATCAGCCGCAAGCGTCACGCCTGAGATGGCCGTATTCTTCCCGATCGTAACATTGTCCGGAATGACCGAATCCTCACCGATCACTGCCAGCTCGCTGTTGTATACCTTCGGGTTAAAGCTGTTGTCCGCGTACTCACCCTCGCCGACCTTTACGTTGCTGCCGATCCGGCAGTCCTCCGCGACGATCGTCTTGTCCAAAACAACATTTTCGCCGATAATGGTTCCCTGCATCACAATGGAGCCGCGCACCACGCTTCCCTTTCCGATAACGACATTCGCCCCGATGACGGAGCTGTATACTTCGCCGTAGATCTCACTGCCCTCACCGATAATGCTCTTCACGATCACGGAATCCGGGGAAATATACTGCGGCTGGATCGCCCCCGTGTTCGTGTATACCTTCCAGTACTTCTCATACAGGTTAAACTCCGGGATCAGGTCGATCAGCTCCATGTTTGCCTCCCAATAGGAGCTGAGTGTTCCCACATCCTTCCAGTAGCCGTTAAACTCGTAGGCAAACATCTGGCTTCCCCGCTCATGCAGATACGGGATGACGTGCTTTCCGAAGTCGCAGCTGTTCTGGCTCTTCAACGCCACGAGCGCCTCCCGCAGTACCTTCCAGCTGAATATGTAGATACCCATGGACGCCAGGTTACTCCGCGGGTTCTCGGGCTTTTCCTCAAACTCGCTGATGCGGTGGTTTTCATCCGCGATCACCACGCCGAAACGGCTGGCCTCCTCGATGGGAACCGGCATGACCGCGATCGTTACGTCCGCCTGATTTGCCTTATGGAAATCGAGCATCACCTCGTAGTCCATCTTATAAATGTGGTCACCGGAAAGAATCAATACATACTCCGGGTTATAGCTCTCCATGTAGTTCAAATTCTGGTAGATTGCATTTGCCGTACCGGTATACCACTCGCTGTTGTCACTCTTCTCGTAGGGCGGTAGTACGGTAACGCCTCCCGTGTTCCGATCCAGATCCCACGCAATACCGATACCGATATGCGTATTCAGCCGCAGGGGCTGATACTGCGTCAGGACACCCACCGTGTCAATACCTGAATTGATGCAGTTACTCAACGGAAAATCGATAATACGGTATTTGCCGCCAAATGCGACTGCGGGCTTTGCCACATCTGCTGTCAGCACGCCAAGGCGACTGCCCTGACCGCCTGCAAGCAGCATGGCAATCATTTCCTTATGAATCATATTGCTCACCTCTTGCTCATAGTTTAGTTTTGCAACTAGTACGTTTTCTGTGATAATATCCTAAGCAAATCCCTGACTGACAGGCACCTCAGGAACCATAAATAAGATATGAATATTATACCATGAATTTACAGCTTTGTACATTGAAATGCGAAAAAATAAACAAAAATTTTTCAATATTCTATCAATTTTTGTTGTTTTTTACGAAATGTGCCAGACTACCGATTTTTTAAAATCATTTTTTTCGGGGATTGTATGCCTGTAAAAAAATGGTATACTAATAGTAATAAACAGAATTCCATTGAAAGCAAACAAAGAAAAGGTAATCACGATGAACAAATTTATAATTGACTTTTCAAACAACCGGCAGCCTGCGCAGAAAATACATTTTATCGGTATCGGCGGCATCAGCATGAGCGGGCTGGCGCAGATCCTCTTAAAGGAAGGATTTACGGTATCCGGTTCGGATGCAAAACCCTCCGCCCTGACCGAAAAGCTCGCCGCGGCGGGCGCCCGCATCTTCTGCCCCCAATCGGCCGCAAACATTACGGAGGATATCGACCTGGTCGTCTATACGGCTGCCATCCACGGGGATAATCCCGAGTTTGCCGCGGCGCGTGCCGCAAATCTGCCTATGCTCTCAAGGGCAGAGTTTCTGGGCCGGCTCATGCAAAATTATGCCCGCTCCGCAGCGGTGGCAGGAACCCACGGCAAAACCACCACGACCTCCATGCTCACCCACATCCTGCTCGCGGCGCAGACGGACCCGACGATTTCCGTAGGCGGCATTTTAAAGGCGATTGACGGCAATATCCGCGTCGGCTCCTCCGACTACTTTGTGACGGAGGCGTGTGAGTACACGAACAGCTTTTTACATTTTTATCCGAAATACAGCATCGTCTTAAACGTTGAGGCAGAGCACCTTGACTTTTTTAAGGATTATGCGGATGTGCGCCGTTCCTTCCGCAAATTTATCTTTCATACCGCCCCCGACGGTGCGGTTATCATAAACGGCGAAATTGAGGATTACGCCGCCTTAACGGACGGGCTGGAAGCAAAGGTCATTACCTACGGATTTGCCGCAGGCTTCGATTACCGCGCAGCAGGGCTTTCCTTCGACGAGCTTGGCTGCGCACGCTTCCTCGTGGAGACGAAAGGTTCGCCTGCTGTCTCCGTCGCACTCCGCGTCCCCGGCAGGCACAACGTTTCAAATGCGCTGGCAGCCTATGCCGCCGCCCGCCAGATGGGCATCGCGCCGGAGATCATCGCGGAGGGCTTAGCCGCCTTCACCGGAACCGACCGCCGTTTCCAGTACAAGGGGAAGCTCGGCGGCATCACCGTCATCGATGATTATGCGCACCATCCCACGGAGATCCGTGCGACCCTTCTCTCTGCCAAAAACTATCCGCACAAGCGCATTGTGTGCGTATTTCAGCCCCACACCTACTCCCGCACGAAGGCGTTTCTCGATGATTTCGCGGACGCGCTCTCCCTTGCGGACTTGGTTGTCTTAGCGGATATCTATGCCGCCAGGGAAACCGACGACCTCGGGGTCAGCTCCCGGGACATTTTAGACCGCCTGGAAAAGCGGGGCTGCACGGCTTTTTATGTCCCCACTGCGGCTAATTTTGAAGGAATTGAAAAATTTTTATTAAAAAATTGTATCGACGGCGATTTGTTAATAACTATGGGTGCCGGAAACATCCTTGAAGTGGGCGAGCACCTTTTAGGACAGTAGTTATCCACATTATCCACAATGAATTGGGGAAAAGTTATCCAATTTCGTTGTGGATATTTTCATTTACATAACATGTCCCCGGCTTTACCAGAATATGCCGTATACATCAGATTTATGACACCGCATTTCGGTTTACATAAGTATTTATCCACTTATCCACATTTTTTCACAAATCCTTCAAGCCCTTGATTTTAAAGGCTTTCCGTAAAATCAAGGCTTCTCATTTTGGATTTATTGTGCTATAATGTCCGAGCAACAGGTCATTGAATGAGGAGAAGAATCGGTTATGGCAGACATTACACTACACAGGGATCATGAATACCAGAAAACGGTTATCCCCAACTATTTTATCGATGCATATATGCTACACGCCAACGGAGAGTACGTGAAGGTCTACCTGTACCTCCTGCGGTGCATGAACGACCCCGCCATGTCCTTTTCGATCTCCGACACGGCGGACAAGTTCGACCACACGGAAAAAGATATTATCCGTGCGCTCAGATACTGGGAAAAAATGCACCTTCTGCGTCTCGAGTTTGATGCCGACAGTGAACTGACCGGCATCTGCTTTTTAGACGCGCCGAAGGCCCCCTCCCACATGGAGACAAAGCTTTCCTCCCATGAAAAGCCCGCTTCCTATGAAGGGCCGGCTTCCCCCGAAGCGCCCGTCGACGAAGCACCCGCCCCGCGCAAAAACTACAGCGCGGCAGAGCTTCACCGCTTAAAGGACGAGTCCGATATTCAGGAGCTTTTGTTTGTGGCTGAGCATTACATCGGCCATCCGCTGAATGCAACGGAGATGAACGCCATCCTTTACTGGAAGGAAACCTTGAATTTTTCCGGCGACCTTATTGATTATCTGATCGAATCCTGTGTGACGAAAAATCATAAGAGCGTCCATTATATGGAAAAGATTGCGCTCTCCTGGGCGAAGGCGGGTATCACGACCGTGACTGCCGCCAAGGAGGAGGCAAGCTCCCACAGCGGCATTCTCTGCGCCGTGCGCAAGGCATTCGGCATCCAGGGGCGCGATTTCGTCCCCTATGAAAAGAATTATATTGACACCTGGCAGAAAAGCTACGGCTTTGACGGGGAGATCGTTTCCGCCGCCTGTGAGCGCACCATCCGAAGCATCCATCAGGTAAGCTTTGAGTACGCGGATTCCATATTGAAAAACTGGAAAAAGCATCAGGTACATACCATGCAGGATGTGCGGGCCCTGGACGCGCTGCATCAGGAACGGGCTGCAAAGACAGCGCCGCGGCGGGCAGAGGGCACGCCGAAGAAAAACCGCTTTAACGATTTCCCGCAGCGCTCCTACGACACCAGCCAGCTGGAAAAGGAATTATTAAACTATGGCATTAACTAACAGTCAGTATGACCAGATCATGCGAACCTACGAACAAAAACAACGTGCCGCACGCCTCGCCCTGGAGGATGAGAGGGCTTCCCTCTATGCCGCCCTGCCCGTGCTAAAGGAGCTGGAGGACTCTATCGCCTCCTTTAGCGTCAGACAGGCCAGGGAGCTCTTAGAGGGCGACGAAAGGGCACTGGATACCTTAAAAGACCAGCTGAAAAAGGCACGTGAAAAGCGTGCCGCCCTGCTTGCACGCGCGGGCTTCCCCCCTGACTGGCCGAAACCCCGCTATGAGTGCCCGGACTGCCGGGACACCGGATATATCGGCCAGACACGCTGCCACTGCTTCAACCAGGCGGCGATCGATCTGATCTACACACAATCTAACATAAAAACGATCTTAGAGTCTGAAAACTTTGACGCACTGACCTTTGATTATTACAGCGACGGACCGCCTGATCCGTCCACGGGCCGCAGCCCGCTGGACAATGCGAAGCTCGCAGTAACTGCCTGCCACAGCTTCGTCAGACAGTTTGACAGCTCCTTCGGAAATCTGTTTTTTTACGGTTCAACCGGTGTAGGCAAAACCTTTTTGTCAAATTGTATTGCAAAGGCATTGATGGACAGCGGTCATTCTGTTTTGTACTTTACATCCTTTCAATTATTTAATATATTAGAAGAGAGCAAGTTTCACGGTGATGCCGGCGCAAAGCAGCAGCAGAACGATCTCTTTACCTGTGATCTGTTGATTATTGACGATCTCGGGGCGGAGCTGACGAACAGCTTTTCGGTTTCTCAGCTGTTTTTATGTCTGAACGAGCGCCTGCTCCGCCGAAAATCCACGATCATCTCGAGCAATCTGGATCTGGAAAAGCTCTTCGAAACTTATTCCGAGCGAAACTTTTCTCGCATTATCAGCAGCTACACGCTGTTAAAGCTCACGGGGGAAGATATTCGCCTGAAAAAAAGGACCCAATAAACTTATCCATACGAAAACACACGTACATACGGAGGAAACTATTCATGGCGAATGAAGAAATTCAATTAGAGTCTATCCCCCACGGCAAGCTTGGTCTCATCACCTTAACGAGCAGTGCAAAGCTCGGCAGGAAGGTGGATCAGTATCTTGTAAAATGGCGTTCCACCAGACAGCAGCTGCATCCCAACGATGTTGCCTTTAACGGCTATCAGCGGGATACCTACCTCATTGAGCACACACTGCCACGATTCGGCAACGGTGAAGCCAAGGGAGCCATCAAGGAATCGATTCGCGGAGATGATCTCTTTATTATGCTGGATGTCACCAACCACAGCCTCACCTACAAGATGTGCGGGCAGATCAACCACATGTCTCCCGACGACCACTATCAGGATTTAAAGCGGATTATTGCTGCCGCCAGCGGCAAGGCAAAACGCATCAATGTGATTATGCCCTTTCTCTACGAGAGCCGCCAGCACAGGCGCTCCTCCCGCGAATCCTTAGACTGCGCCCTCTCCCTGCAGGAGCTGGTAAATATGGGTGTTGAGAATATCATCACCTTTGAGGCGCATGATCCCCGGGTGCAGAACGCGATTCCGCTGCATGGATTTGAATCCGTTACCTGTGCCTATCAGTTCGTGAAAGCACTGTGCTACCACGTAAACGACCTCGTGTTTGACAATGACCATATGATGATCATCAGTCCCGACGAGGGCGGAACAGACCGTGCAGTCTACCTTGCGAATGTGCTGGGCATCAATGTGGGCATGTTCTACAAGCGCCGCGACTACAGCTGCATTGTGGACGGGCGTAATCCCATCATCGCACACGAATTTCTGGGCTCTTCCGTGGAGGATAAGGATGTTTTTATCGTTGATGATATGATTTCCTCCGGCGAGAGTATGATCGATGTTGCTACGGAATTGAAAAAGCGAAAGGCAAAGCGCATTTTTGTGATCGCAACCTTCGGTCTTTTCACAAACGGCCTTGAGAAATTTGACGAGGCGGTGGAGCAGGGCATTATTTACCGGCTGCTTACGACGGACCTGATCTATCAGTCCGAGGCGCTTTTAAGCCGCGATTACTACATCAGCTGCGGTATGAGCAAATATATCGCCTATATCATTGATACCTTAAACCACGATACCTCCGTAAGCGAGCTGTTAAATCCCTACGACAAAATCCGAAAGGTCGTGGAAAATTACGGCGCAGGAACCTTAAAACCGAATACCAGATGAGTAATCCCTGTTTTTATCGAACCGATTTCCCCGAATTTCCGATCCGATAAAAATACGATAAAAAATCCGGTTCGCACGAACCGGATTTTTTATATTTCTGAATCAGAATAAATCAACTCTTCCCGCAACCTTATCATTGATCACATAGTAAGCTGCATTATCCTCTGGCTTTAAGTAAACCTTTAATGATTTGATGGATGATGCACGGTGTCCCTGCGCAACATACTCAGTCCGGATCTTCTCTACAGCTGCCTGTACGGATGACTCACTTGCCCCAAACTGTACATATACCTCGGGAGCGGCTGTCTCCTTCTTTACAGCTGCCTTCTCCTTCGCTTTTGTAGTCTTGTTCTTGCTGCCAGGCTTACGGCCGGGCCTTTTTCTCTCGGTTTTCATTTCGTCAGCAGGTACTTCCTCGATTTCGGCTTCTTCCGACTTTAACTCTTCAGCTTTTGCCGAAGCTGCTTCCACCACGGTCCTGACTGCTTCCACAGTCTCTTCCATTGTTTTCGCTGCTGCGGTTTTTACTGCTTCCGCAGTCTCCTTTACGTTTGCCATCTCTCAGTCCTCCTATGATCTGATTTTTAATTTTAGCTGCAAACTAAAAACTTTTCCATTGCTACAAGTGCTTCCTTTTCATCAGTCCCGTCAGCTACAATATTCACAGTCATTCCCAACGTCGGATTAAATGCCATGATACCCATGATACTCTTGGCGTTGATCTTGCGATTGTCATTCTCTAAAACGATATTACTATCGAATTGACAAGCAACCTGTACCAACTCGGCGATAGGGTTTTCATATACTCTGTTTACATCCGATATTACTATTTCCTTATTACTCATACTTAATACCCTCTATACGCTATGTATTTGTAACTGCTTTATTTCCCCGCAGCTACATATATCTATACACGTATTAACAGCTTCCCACATCTCCTGATATTTATTCCCAAATAGCCGTTTTTTACCCTTAAACAATCTATTCTTACTATATATACCCTATAAACGCCTATTTTTCAAGGTCTTTTTATATTTCTGTTAAAACCGCCTGAATTATATGTCAAAAAAGCACCTTTTTTATGCAATTTTTAGCTCAGAAACGCTGTATAACGGCTCTTTTTCGCGCTATACTGCAGCTCTGCCTCGACAATCGTCCTGCGGTAGGTCAGCCTGGTGGAAGGGTCAAAAACCCATATATTTGCAGAATCATAGCCGATGATCAGCTCCGTCACACCCCCCGCCAGTGTTACCTGGACCGGGATGCCCTCACTCACATAATAAAGGGTCTGCGAAAGCTCACATCCAATCAGCTCATACCTTTTTGCGTCCGGGTATGTCTGCTCCAAATGCTCTGCATCCAGCTCCTCCGGCAGCTCCAGCGGGGGACAGACCAGACGTTTTGCACGTTTCCAGACTGCCTGAAGCTTTCGGTCTACCACGACACCCATCTGCTCATCCGCCTCCTCAATGGCGTCCGAGAGATTTGAGTGGAAGGTCTGGCTGGCGCCCTTGGCATAGGTGTAATAGCCCTCCCACGGGTGCTCCGGCTGCAGCCTTATTACGGAAAGCTTCTCCAGGAGTACCTCCTTCGAGGTCACGACACCCGAGTTCTTGTGCTTCGCCTCTCTGCCCAGCACAAGCTGCACCTGCATCTGCTTGACCTCGTCGTAAGCCCGACGGATATTGTCGTCCAAAATACCCTCTCCCTCGTGATTAAGGATCGTATCATCCTCCGCCTCAACATAACCGCCCTCAACGTGCCGGAGACGCTGCAGTGTAATCACGTAGTCGTCGATGGATACATCGGATATATAATAGCCCTTCTTATTGTATTCCTTTATGGTTTCACCCTCAGTTACATTATAGATCACAATGCGGTTCATCGGCATAGTCCCGTCCGCACCCCTGGGATTATCGACGCTTGCTATGCCATAAACAAAATCATCCTCCAGAAAGCCGATGGGGTAAAGCGTATTTACGTTACCCGCCTCAATTGTAATTTTATGCTCCTTTTCAAGGTTGACAACCGTAAGGTCGCCGTGATTTTCAAAATCCTGCTGCCACACCAGCAGACGGTGATCCGCGGAGACACAGTAGCTTTCACTCCCGAGTCCCTCAGCCAAAATCTGTACTTTCTCCTGTTCAATATCGATGCGGTAGATAGTCCCCTCCATCATGCAGAAAAAGATCCCCTTTTCGTTTTTGTACAAAACGCCGCCCATATCCGTCTTTAAACGGCCATAGGACTTATCTGAATCCAGGAAGAGCACCTCCTCGACCGTTGCCGCAACGTTGTCAAAGCGGCATACCGACACGCCAACCTGTCCCTCATGCTCGCCGCGGTTCATATACCCGTAAACAGCAAAATCCACGCTTCCTCCCTCGCTCACGCTGAGGATCTGGATATCATGCGCGCCGTAGTTTTCCCGTATGTCCATGCCCTCATAGCCCCGGAAGCTGAAAATCCGGTAGAGCACGCCGTTTGTCTCATTGTAGCTCCAAAGCTCGCCCTCCTGCACAAAGCAGGTAATTTGTCCACCCTCACTCTTTTTATATTCCACGTCCGCATCTCTGATGCCTAATTGCAGAAACTTATCGTAAAAAATTTCACCGTCCGCCCGGAAAATCTGATTGACCCTCCGCTCAAAATTATGCAGATAGCAGCGGTTGCCCTCCGCATTGTAGCTGACGCGGTAATACTCATTCGCATTGTAATACTCCAGCTCGCCGCCCGCCCCGGTAGATGTCAGCACATAGTCCAGCGTGATTACCGCATAGCTGTCGTTGAGCTCTGCTATGGTGAGCACGGAATCTGTAAGCTGGTCACAGACAAAATCCCCCCAGGACACCTCCTGCAGGCTGGCATTGATGGTGACCAGGTTCAGACTGTTGTTGTCCACGGAGCCGTCCGGTTCCAGATAGGTTGACAAATGGGACGCATTCTCCTTGTCCATGGAGTCCTCGTGAAACTTATTGACAAACTCCAGGTAATCATCCAAATGCTCATCGAGCTTCTGCATCAGGCGTGTATAATAGCGGATTGTATTTTCGCCGCTCTCGACTAAAAACAGCAGCTGGTACTCCTCGCTCTCCTCCAGCAAATTTTCCAGTATGAGCTCCATGTGCAGCACATCGCCCATGATCTCATAATCATCACATACACGGTTTGCGATCAGGCGCTCCCCGTCCAGGCTTCGGATCTCATAGCTGATGTGCTCCACTTCCCTGCCAAAGGTATCCACCTCCACGGTAATGGCGCGGTCCTTCTGCACCGGGACAACCGATTCCCGCATGGTAGTCACATCCATCTCTTCCCGATAACCGTGCAGCTCACCTACCAGGTAATCCCGATAATACATGGAAATGACCGGATAGGATGCCTCCCGCATCTCCGTTGTAAGATTCACGCCGTTTTGGTTTGTATAATACCCAAAGGTGAAAACTGCCGCCACAAAGCACACAAGCAGCACCACGATCTTTATTATTCCTTTTTTCACAGACTCTTCCTCGTTTTCTATTGATCGGTCTCCGACAAAAATAGTCCCCCTGCCCGCTGCGCCGGGTGCATCCGGGGCAGCATCGTCTTTCCCTGCGCACCTGCGTAAAGCAAAAAGGGAGCCGTCCAAAATGATTCGGACACTCCCTATTGTAATGCGTTTTCTTAAAAATCACAACTGTTTGTTTACCAAAATCTTCTCGCGCGGCGCTGTTTGCATCGCCGCCTGTACATTTCGTTGTACAAAAGCACCTCCAAAAGGCTTCGCCTGCCGGGGTCAAAGGGCGGCCTGTGCCCCGGGCCCTTCGGTCTGGGGGGTCTGTGTTCCGGGGGTCTGCGTTCCGGATCAAAGGGCGGCTGTCCTCCGGGTCCAAATTCCGGACGGCGCATCTGCATAGCATTCATTTCCTCGCCTGCTTCCATTTCCGCCGCTTCCCCGGCCTCCTCCAGCGCCTGTTTTTCTGCTTCCTCCCGCGCGATGGCATCGGCAATCCGATCACAGATCAGCAGCATGGATACCCGGTCCGGATACTCGTCGTACATCATACTGCCCTCGTATTCCAGCCGGTCGCACTCCTCTTCTACCTTTTTCTGCATCCGCTTCGCATCCTGGGGATACATCTGCTGTAAATACTGTAAATCCCGGTCGGTCTCTATCTCACTCATATATAAATCCGGGTAGGGATACATAAGCGAAAAGGGCATCTGCATCTGCCGCATTTGCTGCATTTGGAAAAAATAATCCCTCTGGCTATAATCGTTGTAATCCTTATAATCCATCAAGCAACTCCGAAATATATTTTCTATATAATATATGCCGGGGAGGGATTTCGGTGATTTTATTCAATTTCCCTCAACATCTTGTCGATATGAAAGGGCGGTAATTTATACCTTCTATACGTTTTACGCTACGCCCTGTGCAAGCATTGCCTCCACAACCTTCTCAAAGCCTGCGATGTTTGCGCCTGCAACATAGTCGCCCTCAACACCATAGCGCTTTGCGGCATCGTCGATATTGTGGTAAATATTGACCATAATGCCCTGCAGTCTGGAATCTACCTCCTCAAAGCTCCAGCTTAAACGCTCGGAGTTCTGACTCATCTCCAGTGCGGACGTAGCAACACCGCCCGCATTCGCAGCCTTACCGCCGATAAACCATACGCCGTTCTCCTGCAGGTATTTTGTTGCATCCAGCGTAGTAGGCATGTTTGCGCCCTCGCATACTGCCTTGCAGCCATTTGCAACCAGCTGCTTCGCATCATCAATCAGCAGCTCGTTCTGTGTTGCGCAGGGAAGAGCAATGTCGCATTTTACCTGCCATACGCCGCGGCCCTCATGGTACTCCGCACTCTTACGCGCTGCGGCATACTCGGTCAGACGCGCGCGCTTCACCTCTTTTACCTCTTTGAGCAGGTCTACATCGATTCCTTCGGGATCATAGATCCATCCGGTAGAATCGGAACAGGTCACACACTTCGCGCCCATCTGGTGCGCCTTCTGAATCGCATAGATCGCAACGTTTCCGGCACCGGAAACACAAACCGTCTTGCCCTCCATGGACTCGCCATGGCACTTGATCAGCTCCTGCGTAATATATAACAAACCGTATCCGGTCGCTTCGGTACGCACCAGGGAGCCGCCATAGCTCAGCCCCTTTCCGGTCAGGACACCCTCGTAGGTGCCGCGGATGCGCTTATACTGCCCGAACATAAAGCCGATTTCGCGCGCACCGGTTCCGATATCACCTGCGGGGACATCGGTGTCGGCCCCGATATACTTACACAGCTCGGTCATAAAGCTCTGGCAGAATGCCATAACCTCACGGTCGGATTTGCCCTTCGGGTCAAAATCAGAGCCGCCCTTGCCGCCGCCGATAGGAAGCGATGTCAGAGAATTTTTAAAAATCTGCTCAAAGCCCAGGAATTTGATAATACCAAGGTTTACGGAAGGATGCAGTCTCAACCCTCCCTTGTAAGGTCCAATCGCATTGTTGAACTGAACACGGAAGCCTCTGTTCACCTGAACCTGTCCCTTGTCGTCCACCCAGGGAACACGGAACATGATCTGGCGGTCCGGCTCTACGATGCGCTCTAAAATAGCGTTCTTTCTGTAAAGCTCCTCATTTGCGTCAATAACCGGACGCAGGGAGTCCAGCACCTCGCCGACTGCCTGCAAAAACTCAGGCTCGGCTGCATTTTTTGCTTTTACTTGCTCGAGTACCTCATCAACATAGCTCATGATTATCTAATCTCCTTTTTGATATAATTTCACGTTTCTGTACAACATCATATTATAAAATGAAAGTTTTGGCAATAACATTCCTCATTTCTCAAAGAAAACTAATAAAATAAAGCGTGTTTCCAATAAAAAGGCTTTATCAGAAACACGCTCCTGCAAGTTTTCATATTCAAAAATTCATTTTTAGATAGACATGGTTCTTTATGCGGACTTGCGCTTTCCCAGGAAGAAGCATGCACATCCAATCAGAACCAGCGCCACACAGATCAGAAGCTTCGGGTTAAATCCGTCGCCGGTCTGCGGTGTTGCATCTGCCTGATGCACATTCGAGGTCTTTGTCGCATAGGCACCGGAGCTGCCAGAGCTTCCGGAGCTTCCGGAGCTTCCGGAGCTGCCACGATTATTCGAGCTGCCGGATGATGACTGGCTGCCTCCGGAGCTGCCACGATCATTTGAGCTGCCGTCGGTGTCGACTTCGATGTTCTGATTCTCGTCGTCTCCGTCCTCATCGGCATCCAGATCCTCATAATTTGCATTTCCGGTCTGAATCTCCTGCGACTCGTCACCCGTGCCGGCACTGCTTCCGCCGAGAAGATAAAATACATAATTGTTGGATTCCGCATAGCTCTCCGCCTCGGAATTCGCGTAGCCGTAAATAAGATCCGGGGACCAGGACTGGCTTCCGATACTTGTCACGGATGCGGGAATCGTAATCGTCTTGACACCGCTGTTTGAAAACGCGCCGCTCTCGATCGTTGTCGCACCGTTCGGAATCGTCACGGTTGAGATCCGGCTGCAGCCGTTAAATGCACCGCCGCCGATAATCTTCACTGCAGAATTCAACGCAATGGAGCTTTTTGCCTGGGGGCAGATCAAAAGCTTTGTGTAGGAAGCATTGTACAGACAGCCGCCGTCCGATGCGTATGTCCCGTTGCCGCCCGCCACATTGATCGTGGAGAGGGCAGAGCAGCCGTTAAACGCGTCCGTCGAAATACTGCTGGTGCTCGATGGAATCGAAATGCCGGAAAGTCCGCTGCAGCCACTGAACGCGCCGCTTCCGATGGTCGTCACACCACTCGGAACCGCCATCGATGAAAGGCTCTTACAGTTTGCGAATGCGCTGCTTCCGATACTGTTGATCGAAGAAGAAATCGCCACGCTCGTAAGTGCGGAGCAGCCCGAAAACGTACTGCTCGGAACCGAGCTTACCGCTGCCTGCATCGTAACGGATGAAAGTCTTGAACATCCGGAAAATACCCCGGTCCCAAGGCTCGAAACGCTTCCCGGAATGGTTATGCTCGTAAGGCCGGTGCAGTTTGCGAACGCGCTGTCCCCGATGCTCGTCACAGAAGAGGGAATCGAAACCGCGGAAATATTTGACTTTCCGGAAAATGCGCTCGCCGCGATCGCTGTCGCCGTATCGGGAATCGTGATACTGCCGCCGCTGCCATTATACCCGGTCACTGTCGTACCGTTCATCTGGAAGCCTGCCGTACTCGTATTTGTCTGGGATGCCAGCACCGTATTCCCCGGCAGAACCAGCATACCTAACAATGCTGCCGCCAAAACAGTCTGACAAGCCTTTTTGAATAATTTCTTCATGGTCTTCATCTCTCCCATCTCGCCATCCATAGCTTATATTATTCACTGGTTGCCGTTGTTTACAGATTACTTGATTTTCTTTGCAAGAATAAACATTCTTCCCTCATCAGTATAACTACTACATGTGGATAAAGTCAACAGCTGATCGCCATATTCGGCATCCAACGTGCCTTTTTTTTGCGCGTCAAGCTGCATCACATTCACACGAAACGCCTCAAACTCCGATTCGTTCTTTGCATTCAGGAAGTTGTAATAGCGGAAGGTGTATTCATCCTGATAGCTCACCTCCGACAAAAAGGCTCCGATTACCTCATAGGTCCCATGCTCATAGATCGTATCAAACTGCACCTTTTTATGCTTTTGCAGATAGTCCGCATTCAAATACTGCTTTAAAGATCCGAACATCGCGCCGCTTTTCATATTGTGGCCATATATAATGATATTCGTATCACGGTCTAAAAAATCGTTTCGGTAATCCATAAAAAGCGATCCGTTTTTGTCCTTTTTCCTTGCGAAGCTGTGGGTCAGGTAAAACTGGCTGTCCTCCTGGGTATCGGACTGGAGCACCGGGTAGTTGATGTTTGTGCCCTCGATCGTAAGCCAGCCCACCAGATCCTCATTCTCCGCGTAAATTTTCTCGTACTCCGGAAGCAGGTCCGGGATTTCTGCCGGCTTCTTTTCCTCTTCCTCCGGTGCTTCATCTACAGCAGGAAGCTCCGGCTCGCTCGAAAGCTCCCCGGAAAAAGCCTCCTCCTCGATGTAATGTCCCGTCATGTTCTGCATATCCTGCAGCCGTTTCATCTCCCGTGCCGACTCATCCTCCAGGTAATCCATATAGGTAAAATAGACCAGGCATATAAGCGCCGCCAGTACACAGAGCACTCCGGCCAGGCGGTACCTTCCGGCACGCTTTTTGTTTTTCTTTTTTAAATCCTCCTCGGCCTTCTTTTCCTCCACCATGACCATGGAATGATTTGCCACAATATCCGACAAATACATGAAAAAGTTAATGCCGATCTTGCTGTGAAAGACAATCTCATTGTTGCGAATACGAGTATAGAGGCGGGCGGCGACATCAACGTCGCCCACGTCAAGCTCCTGTACAATCAGGTCGATCTTTCTCAGATCTTCCTCCGCCTCTATATATTCTCTGTAGTCGTCAAATTCGTAATCGCCGAGTCTGAATTTCTTTTTTTCCATAATTCCGAATCACCAAAAACAGGGCTTATTTCACCTTCACTGACTTGATGGTGTTATAGTTGCTGTAGGTCTTTACCCCATTTGCGGTGCGGTAAGCGCGGATCGTATAATAATACTTCTCGCCCCTTGCCAGACCCTTATCCACATATTTACGCTTTGAAGACTTGGAAACTGTCTTAAGCTTCGTATATTTTCCGTTCTTCTTGGTACTGTAGTAAATCTCATAGCCGGTCGCCTTCGATACCTTCGTCCATGTCAGCGTAACCCTGCCGCCGCCGGACGCCTTCACCTTCAGCGTCGGTGTGTTGAGCAGCGTCTTAGCGGATATTGCCGTAGAGAAACTGCCGTAGGACATTGTACCGTCATCGTTCTGTACATAAGAACGTACCTTAAACTTATATGTGGTGCATGAGGATAATCCCTTTACAGTATAACTATTTTTCTTCGTAGTTGCAACGACCTGATTTTTGGAATTACAAATCTGGTATCCGTCTGCATAATTCTGGGCACTCCATGCCAGCTTGATACTGTTATTCTTGATCGTGCTCGTGCGCAGACCGCTCACTGCTGCGGAGGTGATCTGGAAAGGGATCACCTTTGTTCCGGTATAGTTCTTGCTGAGCGCGGTCACCGTGATCTGTGCGGTGCCGGGGTTCGTATTATTGCTGTAAGTTATCGTGTAATCCGTACCTGCAACCAATGTCTTTCCGGTTGAGGAATCCGTAACCGTAATAACCGGTGTGTAGGTGCTTCCGTTGTACTGGTAGCTGGATACCTCGGTTGTCAGACAGTTCTCAATGTTCTTTGCCTCGATCGTAAAGTTGATCGTGCGCGTACCGGAGTAGCTTCCGATTCCGGTTATAGTCATGCTCGCCGTTCCGACGTTGATATTGTTCGCATAGCTTACGGTATAATCCGTGCCGCGGTTCAATACGCGGTTATTCATCGTAACAACAACATCCGGTGTGATTGCATTTCCGGTGTAGGTGTATGCGGATGCGTAGCCTGTCACCTGCATGCCGCCTGCCGCGTTGCTGATGTTAAATCCGCCGGTCGCCGTTCCTACATAGTAGGAATTGCTTGTCGCGTGCGCCATTACGGTTGCCCTGCCGACATTTGTGTTGTTTGCATAGGTTACGGTATAGTCCGTTCCCTGCGTCAGCAGGTTTCCGCCGCAGGTCAGTGTGATGGACGGTGTAATCTGATAGCCGCTGTATACCTGATCCGCGATACCCGCGATGGTACCGTACCGGCTCAGATCCGCCTTAATCATAAACGGCTTGTAAATCGTTCCGGTGAAGTTGCCGCCATTGCCCTGAATAATCAGAGTCGCCATACCGGGTGCCACGTTGTTTGTTGCGGTGATTATAAAGTCATTCGTGTTCATACCGTTGATGCTTACAATCGGAATCTGCTCGTATCCGTTGTACATCATGCAGTTATAGGCACTGTTGTTTAAGCCGAGGCGAATGTCACTCGCGTTTATCGTCGTTGTACCGTTCGTCAGGCTTCCGGTTCCCTCGCTCGTTCCGTCCCAGGTGTTGTTTCCGGTGCTGTCGGAGCTTACGATGTTGAAGTATGCATCCCGTGTCCCGGTATAATTGCCCTTACCGGTTACATGAATCGATGCCTTTCCTGCGGATACATTGTTGCTGTAGGTCAGGTCGTAATCTACGCCGTTTACAAGTCTTACGGAACGGCGCTGGGGATCATAGCTGTCCAGGGTTACCGGGAGATCGGTATCCTCAACCACGATTGCCTTCGGCTCAATGGCCTGACCCGTGTAATAGTAGCTTGCATCATAGCCCGATACTAAAATGTAGGACGGGGAGATGCTCCGCGGGTTGATGGTGTAAACACTGCTGTTGCTGACCGTCGACTTCGCATAGGTTCCCAGTCTCGGATTGCCTGTTACCGCAATGTAATAGGTTCCCGCATCCACAACCTCTTCCTTCTCAACCATTGTCTCCAGATCGCCCTTGTAGTAAGCATATCCGTAGCGCTTTGTACCGTCCGGAAGCTCTAAAGGCACATCATTCGAGTTCGTCCTTACCTGAATGGAGGATTCCGGAATGAGCTGCTTCAATCCGTTATAGGTAGCGTAAGCCGTATTCGAGCCATTGATCTGCACATATGCATCACCGATGTTCTCACCGATGTAGTATGCGAACTTCTGTGTTCCGGTATAGTTGTTCTGTCCGGTTATCTCAATGACAACCTTGCCGCCGTAGCTGCAGTCCGGTACATTGATGCCGTTTGCCCGGTCCTCTTCCTCAATCGCCGCGCTCTCCGACTTGTACTCAATCAGGTAATCCGTATTCGGCGAGAGCTCCTGCGCATCCTGATTCATCTCGGAATCGCGAACCGTAATCGCCGGCTTGATCGATGCGGACAGGGCAGGGTCAAACGGATAGGATTCGTTAATCTGCGAGTAAAGAATCGTTCCTCCCTCAGTCTGCAGAATGCTCTTCGGCTTAATGCTAAAGGTGCGTGAAAACTCACCGGTATAGTTTCCGCCCGGCGTCATCCGGATGATGACCTCCGCCTCGGTGCCTGCATTTACATTGTTTACATAGCTGACCGTATAGTCGATCTCCTCCCTCAGCAAAATGTTATTGCGCCCGTAGGTCACGTTAATCGCCGGTTTGTGCTCCCTGCCGTTGTACGTGCAGTCCGGCTCACCGTTGCCGTCGATCATACAATCGGAGGATGCTGACGGGATAAAGTTAATCTGTATGTCGTTTGTGAGATCCTTCTTTGTGATCTCGATTGTGACCGTCCGTCTGTCCGTAAAGTTTCCGATACCTCTGATTCTCGCGTAATAGGTGCCCTGTGCAACCGGGAAGTAGGTATTTCCGTCGGTTCGGAGCATTCCGTTTGCCGCTGAAACAGGTGAATGGCACATTGCGTCGTTAAAGTAGTTCTCAATCTCATAGTCCGTTCCATTTACCAGCTTTTTTGTATTTCCGGAAGGCGTTCCCATCACGATGCTCATCTGGTTGATGATCGCCTGCTCGGTTGCATTGTCTGTGTAAGCCAGCACGATCGGGTTTGCCGTAATGTCTGACGACTTATCCGGACTGATGGACTTTTGAATAATCTCAAATCGAATCGCATGTTCGGAGCCTTCATAATTTCCCTTGCCCAAAAACGTAATTCTCGGCCAGTTATCCTTATTGGTACCCGATACGTTCTGCATATCGCCATCATAATAGACCGCATAGTCCACATTCTCCTGCAGCACCTCTCCATGATCGCTCAGCTCAATACCCAGATCCGCTACCGTATAGCTCTCTCCCTTATACGGAACCACGATATTTGCTACGTTTGCGTGAATGCTGCTTGTGTAGCTGACCGTACCTGCAGGCGGAGGCGCGATATTGCCCGCAACAATCGAAAATGTCACGCCGCGCTGTGCTCCTTCCTCCGTCGTGCCGGCTCCTCCTGTAAAATACGGGCAGTCCTTGATCACTACCGTACCTGTGCCTGCATGGATGTTGTTCTCATAGCCAAGGGCGTACAGGGAAGGATCCAGCGGAGACTTTGCTAAATATTCCTCATCCGTTGTCGCGTCACCGGAAAAATCCAGCGGGCAGTACAGCATAATCTGCGGCTGAACCTCTTTGCCCGTATAGGCGTATGTCACATTCTGCTTTCCTCGATTTACATAGGCTCCGCTTACCGGATCCCACATAAATACGACCAGCGAAGCAATCGGATAAACGACTTTAAATTTATGGTCTACCTCTCCGGAGTAATCTCCGATACCTCTGAGCGTAACGGTTGCCTCTCCGATTCGGTCATTTCCGGTATACCCGACAATCTCGTAATCCCTGCCTTCCCGCAGCTCTCTGCCATCCGCAGTCACCCGGAACTGAACACCCGGAGAAGTCACAAGAACCGGATCATTGGGTCCCTTATACTGAATGGAATTTGATCCGCCTACACTGATTTCCGCCGCATTGATATCGTTTACAACCCGGAACGGAATTAAAATATCTCCATAGTAGCAGTGCGCTCCCTTCTGCGTACCTACTACCCGCACGGTCCAGCTTCCCACTGCCGGATCCTCCGGATGGAAATTCGTAGGCCAGCGAAGCTCATATTCATCAGGATCAATCGAACCGGCCTCGTCAATGGATATTTGATTTAAGATCAGCAGGTCTTTATCCGACCCGTGCGCTCCGTCATAAATTTCCAGCCAGTCCGTCTTTGTGATGACGCAGATCGGATCCTGATCGCCGTATTTCTTAATTAAACTCTCCTCCGCCGTCTGCGCGCCGCTGATATCCGTGTACAGCTTAAACTTCAGCCTGGGCGAGCCGCTGTAGCCGCCTTTTCCTTTGATCGTTACATAGTTGCTGTCCGCCTCACCGGCCGTATAATTCCGACCGTATCCGTTTTCAACAATCTCATAGTCAACATCCCTCTCCAGAGGTATCGAACCAGTCTCGGTCTTATACATGATGTCAAACTGCGTCGGGTTAATGGGGGTCCTCTGCGTCTCCGGCAGCATCGCCTGATCACTCGTAATCAAGAGCTCCGACTGCTTCCAGTCCACATAGAACTGCCCCGGCTGCGCCTCGTCCTTGGGCGCCCATACGGTTTCCGGCTCCAGATCAACGATTCCCACCTTTACTTCTACGTCCTCACGCTTTCCCTGATAGTTTCCGATACCGGTCAGGGTATAGAATACATGGAAGCCCGGCGTACCGTCCGTATTCGGAATCGGATTATATCCATGAACCGGATCATTTTTCTGCGTCTGCGTATAATCTTTGTCCCTCACAAGCTGATAGCCGTCATGGGAAATCCGAAACCGCACATTTCTCAGATTGCTGTAGTTTACTTCACTCGTATCTACTTCAATATCACTGTCTGCGATATTCTTTCTTAATACATGATAGAGGGGGGCTCTGCTGTTGCCGCTATAATTGCCCTTACCCACAATCGTGAGCTGTTTCGGCCCTTCATTCTTCAAATCATTGTTTAGGATGATATTGCCGCTCTCGTCGTACTCAATACCGTTGGTCGCCGTGATTTCATAGTCCGTTCCCAGCTCCAGCGTCTTCCAGATGGCTCCGCCCGTACTGCTCGTCGCCCCGGTCTTAAACCTCAATGTGATGACAGGCGTCTGCACCTCCCGCGGAGAGTACGTCACATCCTCTATCTGAATTTCAAAGTTATCTCCGGTCGTCCATTTTGCCGGTGTGATATCATAATAGTACCCGGAGCCTTCCGATCCAAAGAAACTCTCGGTTTTTCCAAAATAACCTTTTTCCGGATTTCCGACTGCCACGACAAAAATTCGTCCCACATCCTGAAGCAGCTTATCATACGTATCCGTGCGCTCATATGCGACGGTAAAGTCGCCGTTCGCATAGCTGATGCCCTCTACAACATTATGATTCCCCGCCTTCTCCCGCAGGGAAAATCCGGTCGGCGCCTGATCCGTTCCATTGTACGGCACCTTATAATTTGTAATACCGCTGATAGCACTGTCAATACGTACAATATGAGCGGAAATATCCGTGCCGCATTCCACGTCAGCGGCTGTTCTGGTGCCTTTGTACGCGTTCATTCCCTCAATCGTCACGCGATATTTGCCCGCACGCTTTAAGCCCGTGATCGTGTTGTTACCTGTGCCATAGTAATTGATTGCCGTGCTATCATCTGTCTGCAGCGGTTCCCAGTTGCCTGTGCTGTCATTATAGCACAAAACCTCATTGATCCGGTATTCTGTTCCCAATGTCAGTCTCTGACTGCTGCCGACACGGTTTGCATCTGTTACGTTTAAGTTCAGCGTATAATCCGGCGTTGCATTCACCGGCTTCGGAATCTCAAAGTTGATCCCGTCGCTGCTTATGTTACGACTGATGATCGTAAATTCGATATCCTTCTGACCCGTGAAGTTTGTACTGGTGTCGCTTGCCTTTACATGTAAAATTGCAGGTTTTCCGCTTCCTGTTACTGTTGTATTGTTGTCGTAGGTCAGCTCGTAATCAGACGGTTTCATGTAGGACGGCACGCCTGTAATATCCGGCTCGGTCGCTCCGCCGGACCAGTTGACCTCATTGTTTTCGCCAACCAGCCACTCAGGTGCAATTGCGATACTGCCGATGCCGGCGATGTCGCATTGCTTAATTTCAAAAACGCTATTATAAACTTGGCCAGCCCTACAATCAATGTTATCAGTTGTAATCCGAATCTGGACATCATAGTTTCCGGCATCCGTCGGTGCTGTTGTTGACCAATCTGCTGACGATCCACGCGGTTTATAGCCAATTAACTCATAATCAGTTCCCAACCGCAATGTATAATCAATCTCACTTCCCTGTACAATCTTGAAAACAGGCACCTTGGGTGTTCCGTCGTAAGTAAAATCACTACTAATATTCAATGCAGAATACGGAAGCGGTTTAATTGTAAACGATGCTTCATAAGTTCCTATGAAGTTTGTTCCCAGCATCGTAAGTACTAATTTTGCTTCTCCGGCATTTAGGTTGTTCTCAACACGGAATGAAAACTGCCCCTGCGGATCACTGTTTGTACCATATGCACGGCCTCGATAATAAAAGGTAAAATTTGGTATAATGTAAGAACCGGTATAATAATAACCATCTGCCGGATCAAATTTCACCTCGCACTCCTTATAGTTTGCTTCTATGCGAAGATCCACCGGTTGGATCCAGAACGACTGATATGCTATCTCACCTGCATAAATACCTAGTCCCGTAATTACAATTCGCTTCTCTCCTACCTCTGCCAGCTTTTTCATTTGTTCAGGATCTGTTTCATCAACATCAACATATCCATTTCCGCTGCGATACTGAACCGAGAGCTTATAATTCCTGTCCACAGTAAGTTTCTGACTTCTGCCTTCTGCATATACCTCACAATTTATCGGATCATAGGTATGCGGCTGTCCGTCATAGACAATCTCTGGCGCTTTACCGTCCGTTGCTGAAACACTTCCTCCAATGGATCCTTTCCCGACAATAACCGTTCTTTCCATAGAGAGAGTGCTTGTAATGTAATAATCAATATCAACCTCTCCCTGATAATTTGTGCTATTAGTCGGCGTAATTCGCATTGTCGCCAATCCCGGCATAGTATCATTTTGATAGTCAATCGTGTAGTCTATGTCAAGCTTCAATATATTTCCATTGCCATCTCTTACCGTCACGTCTTTGGGACGAACCCTTCCGTCAGAATCCCTGTCCTTGTAGGCTAGACGCAGTACATAGCCATTCGCATCCGGCTCCGTCAGAGTATGCGAGATACCATCCGAATCCTTTGCCTCTACTACCCAAGAATCCTTTGCATTCAAACGTCTAACTAAAAACTCCTGCCGGAACGTACCCATATAATAATCGCTTCCAACCTGGACATATGGAGCACCGCTCGTTGGAGGCATTACTTCAATTTCATATTCCCCAGCCTGAGTCAATGAGCCAGTTATCAAACTCCTGTCTGTAATCGCTCCACTGGCATTTTTCGTTAATTTATAGTAAGCAATCTGAAAACCTTTAGAATCCGATTTACTGATCGAAAAAACTGTACCCGATCCATTTTTTACATCCACAACCGGTTCCTCGATTGCAGAACTGCCGTCATAATTTAAGTTCACCGACCTAAGCGAAGCAACATGACCGGCGCTAGCATTTGAATTTGCCAAATCATATGCAATTACATACTCGATACCATTATTCAGGTTCACCCCGTTTTGATCATAATTTGTATCGGTTATAACTACCTGCGCGATTGCATCACCTATGATATTCGAACTACTTTCTTCAAGCCTGTACTGATCGCTCTGCAAGATGATACTGTCATTTATTGTTACCGTCACGCTGTCACTGCTAGGTGCCACGGTAGTTCCCGTATATTTCACAGCAGGCCTTGCCGTTCCATTCTGTACCGCATTAATTCTGGTAACTAGAATTGGTTTAATCTCATACTGAATTGTCTGTGTTGTAAATCTCCAGTCACTAGTACCACGACTAATCGTACACGAATAAGGACCTTGATTTATGGATTCCGGTCCTTCCAGATAAAACATATCCCTGTCGTATGTTGGCTGCAATGTGCCGCTTATACTTACAATCTCCGGTGCATGAGGCTTCCCATCATAAGTAAACTCAGTCTCGTCCACTACTACCCTAAATGTCTCTACTATCGAGCTATCACCGGCATCCGTCGCTTCAAATTCAATCTCGTACTGACCTTTCGCCCTTACCTGCGGCACAATCTCTACCACGCCTATGACCATACAGATCGTTAGCGCCACTGCTAAAAGTTTCTTTTTGACATCCTTGTACATAATTACCGCCATCCTTTCGCTTGGTTTTTTTAATTCGGATATCGGCCTTGATTTCCGAATATGCTGTGACAGTTCAACGATTACATGCAGCTTTGCAAAGCCTTCTTACCGGAATGGCTCACCCTGCCCGCACCCAAACTGTCGCTAAAATTATATATAAAAACGGATTATTGTCTGACAATTTCTTCAAAAAAAGCAGACCTCACCCATGTATAGATTTCTTTATATTTCGGCCGATTTGCCGATTTCTTTATATCTGAACAGAAACTTTTTGAAATTCTTATAGTAAACTTGATACCTAAAAATGTAGATTTTATAAGATTTTTTGTAGAAAATGCCAGAAGCTACAACATATTGTGGTTCGCATTTAGAAACCACAAAATCAAGATAACGTCAATCTCCTCCGGTGTTCTTCCATTTGCAAGCATTTTTTCTATGCCCTGCTCTATTCCTAATTCTGCCCTTCACGTCTTCCTTTATCTTCATTTCCAAGCCTTTTTTGCTTTCAGAATTTCGCCGCAACCCGGAAATTGCTCCGAAAGCACTCCATTACGGAATCATCCAGCTGTGCTTTGTCATATACCGTGATCCTGTAGTCCTGCACCAGCCCCGCAATCTCCCCTCCCACTGATTTTCGTAACCCGCTCCCAGCTCCTTTCTTGCAGGCGAAGCGCGTGTGTCCAAGTTTCCAGGCGGCACTGATTTTCATAACCGCGCCACCCTGCATGTACTCCACGGATTATACCCGGTTCCAGATTTCATACCCCTGGCGCTTTGCAGAATCATATACCGGCTGCATATTTTTCTGTAAAATCGCGCAAAACACTTCCCAGTTATTGCCCTTTCGGTACAGCTCCTGCCCGGCCCACAGGGAATGCAGATTATCCCGGTAGCAGGCGTCATAGAGCTTTCTGATTCCGGGCTGTTCATGAATCAGGCCGTACATGAGAAACTGATTTTTTGCGAAGCGCCCGAAAAACGGATCCCATCTTGGCAGCCGATTGCTCTTTGACGAATTCAACGACGCATCCATGGGCATCAAATTCCACAGCTCGTCATTCATAACAAATGACCATGGAATAAAATGATCCACCTCATACTGCCGCATCACAACCGGCCGGTCCGTAAAAACATCCCGCACCTCGCTTAAATCAAGAATCCCTTCCCAAAGCTTTCGCACATGCTGAAGCTTACGCATTTTTTCGTCCATCGGGGCCAGCTTGTATACCAAACCCGGCACCTCCGGATTTTGATTTTGCAGCCACTTCATCTTCTCATATTGAATCCATCCCAGGATCGCCACGGTCTGGTCCTGTATCATCTCGATCCATGGGCCCTGAAAATAGATCTTTTTCTTCAGCTTGCTCTCGGTTCCCAATGTATAAGGAAGCCGAACCACATCCCGATTGACGCCCTCTATATAAGCAGTCAGTCTTTTGACGCTTCCCCAGTCCGCGGCTATACTGCTCCGTTTAAAAAATCCTGCAAGTGCCCGGTAAGGCACCATGTTTGTCAGCTGCTCCTTATATGCCCTCAGCGGTTCCTGATATTCCCGGATTGCATTTTTAATCTCTACCTTTGAAGCATTTGCAGGAAGCCCGCTCAATTGTGCCAGCATCAGAACCGCCCGCTCCAGGCCGTCCCGGATCTGCCCGTCCATCTGCGTCCCGCTTAAGTGAATATGAAATTCGCGCACGGAATACCATGCATGGCAGATCATCTCGTCGATTACCGTATCAAACGTCGTTTCCTCCACACCTTCTGAGATCAAATATACAATTGCTTCCAGCCAGTAAAATTTATAGCAGTACGACGGGTCCTTCATCATATGAGAAAACCCTTCCATGTCAAGCGTATTATAGTACCGCCTGTCAATGGTCAATCCGCATTCATTTTTTCCAGCATCAAATTCAGCCATTTTTCATCCCCCCGGCCCGGCCGCACATCACCGGTAAGCCACATTTCCCTGATCGCAAGCCCTTCAACCTCCTCGAAAAACACCAGCGCGGCTTGTTCCGTAAAATCCTTAAAATATCTTTCGCTGCGCAATCCCTCAAATTCACCGTACTTAAAGGATGTGTAGAGCCATCCGCCCTGTTTCAGCGCGCGCACCATCTTCCATATGACCGCCTTTAATTCTGCTGACGGTAAATGCAGGATAGAAGCGCACGCCCAGATTCCGTCATAGGCTTCCCACGCGTCCAGCTCCGAAAATAGCATTCGACGCACGTTGATGCCGGTATGCTTTTTTGCCAGCCTGCAAAGTGCCTCGGAACCGTCTACCGCATCTACGCAAAACCCCCGATGGAAAAAATAAGCGGAATCCCTTCCGGAGCCGCAGCCAAAGTCGAGTATGCGGCCGCCGGCCGGCAGCCGCTCAAGAAATCTGTCCTGTATGGCAGTGAAATCGACCCTGCCCGTATCCTGCACAAAGCGTTCCGCATTGCTGTTGTAATAGCTTAATGTTTTGTCCATAGTAATTTTATTATACCGTCAAAGCTGTCTTCTGCCAAGAACAAATGATTGTTTCCCTTGCTCCGGCATTCCGGAGCAGAGTGCACAGCCTCCGCCCCTATGCCTTAAAGTTATATCTGGGCTTCATCACATCGACAACATCCACGGACTCTCTGATCACATCGATAATGTCCTCGAGGGATTTATATGCCATCGGCGCTTCATCTAATGTATTTTCATTGATGGAGGTCGTATAAATGCCCTTCATGGTTTCTTTATATTCATCCATACTCAGGCAGCTTTTCGCCTTCGTTCTGGACATGAGCCGTCCCGCCCCATGGGGTGCGGAATAATTCCACTCCGGATTTCCCCGGCCGACCGCGAGCACGCTTCCGTCTCTCATATTGATTGGAATCAGCACTTTTTCTCCCTTATGCGCCGCAATGGCGCCTTTGCGCAAAATCATCTCATCCGTGTCAATATAATTATGAATCGTGTGGAATGCCTCGCCGCCTGCCATGCCGGTGCGCTCCAGGAGAATTTCAGCCATCTTCTCACGGCTCCGCTTTGCAAATGTCTGGCAGATTACCACGTCATGCAGATAGTCCTCCAGATACTTTCCGGATAAATAACACAAATCCTCCGGCATACTCGTCTCGCCCTCATACACCTGCCAGTGAAGCTGCTTTAACGCTGCCTGTATCTCACTCCTGCGGCCCTGCTCCTTGAAGGTGCGGATCAGCTCATCCCGCTTCTCAAGATAATCCCCGTACCCCCTGTCAAGCTTGACCGCAAGCGCCTGATATATCTCCGCAACCTGCTTGCCGAGATTGCGGCTGCCCGAGTGGATAACCAGATAGCTTGTGCCGTCCGCTGCTTCGTCGATCTCAATAAAATGGTTTCCGCCGCCAAGCGTGCCGAGAGAACGCTCCAGCCTTTTTGCATCCCTCAATTCCCGGTAGCACCGAAGTGCAGTCAGATCAAAGCGCTCCTGACGCCCCTCCCACACATTTTTTCCCGACGGGATAAAGTGCGCAGCCTCATCCACTTTTTCAAAGTCGATCTCTGTTTTCCCAAGTCTGACCGTATACATGCCGCAGCCGATGTCTACGCCCACAACATTCGGCACTGCCTTATCCGTAATCGTCATAGTTGTTCCGATGGTACAGCCCCTCCCGGAGTGCACATCCGGCATAATGCGGATTTTTGAACCCTCAGCCATTGCATAGTCACACATCCGCTGAATCTGCGCAATGGCCTCATCCTCCACAATCTTCGCGTAGCACAGAGCCGTATTTACCCTTCCTTTAATTTCTAATGCTTTCATGCTTATTTCCTTTCCGTGTATAAATCCACACAAAAAATTTCCTGCTTATTTCTGACACGACAAAAACCGCCTATCGCGTGCATACACACAAGATAAGCGGTTTCAAAATTCTATGATCCAAGTCTGCTCCTGCCCTCTATCCCGGCAGGTTTTCGTCTTTTCCCACAGCTTTTCGTATCAGCCTGTACTTATCCGGGTACGCAAAATTAAAGCTCCGTTCTTTGTGATGGAGCGGTGCACTAAAAAGATTTTTCGAATCCAGATAGCTTTTACGAACAGTGGTAAACATCATTTCTTATCCTTTCCCAGATCCGTGTACCGAATCTGCTTTTCTCTTTACTATATCGTACCTTAACACGAAAAACTTTAGTTGTCATTATACCTGTCGTATAAAGCGGGTATCCTCATCAGCTCTCAAGCTCCGTTTTCTATCGCCATATTCTGTCAAATCAGAACTATTCGTTTTGTTTACCGGGCAAAAATGCATGTTCATCGGTTTCTCTGTGATTTCTTCCTTTTGGCTTTTCTTCCTTTGAACCAAAATGTGAAATTAACGTTCCATGCTGAACTTTGTCA